>JAYZXD010000041.1:0-22015 GCA_036141595.1 Bacteroidota bacterium | reverse complement strand
ATTATTTAATACGTTATCAATTCTAATATCTTCATAAAAATTAGTATCACCTAAAGCAATACTATAAACTGGAAAATCATAAGTTATGTACTCAGGATTTAGTCCTGAATTATAACAACCATCAGAAGCTAAAATTAAAGCAGTAATATTTTTATTTTCAAACTGTGTTTTTATTGATGAAAAAAAATTAGAATAATTAGTGCTTAGACCGTCAAATTCTTTATCAATATCGTTGTATACATCATCAGAGAAAGAAAAAAAGTAAACATCGAACTCATTAAGTAAATTTGCTATTGATTTTAACTTTTTAGTAACATCTTGTTTTACCGATTGAGAGTTATCTTTTGCAATAATTACTACAGGCTTTTCTTTAAAACTTATTTCCGAATCATATTTTGGGTTTAATAATAAGATGGATATTAGAGCAATAAACATAAAACGAAAAAAAAACAAAAATCTAATTATATTTAATGACCTTATATTTTTCTCATATCTGTAAAGAACAAAAGCATAGCCGAATGCTACAATTAAGCAAATTAATAAATAATATATTGGGAAATCAAAAGCTAATGAATGCATTAAACTAAGTTAGCATACCCCCACAAACATTTATTACTTGACCAGTGACGTATGATGATAAATCTGAGGCTAAAAACAATGAAGTATTTGCAACATCATCTACACTACCTCCTCTTTGTAGTGGTATTTGACTTCTCCACTGCTGAACAGTTTCTGATGGTAGAGCTTGTGTCATTTCTGTTTCAATAAATCCTGGTGCAATAGCATTACATCTTATATTTCTAGAACCTAGTTCTAATGCAATAGATTTTGTAAATCCAATTATTGCTGCTTTAGATGCAGAATAGTTGGACTGACCAGAATTACCTTTAACGCCTACAACTGAACTCATATTGATAATTGATCCCTTTCTTGCTTTTAACATTGGCTTTAACACTGATTTAGTAAGATTAAAAACTGATTTCATATTTACATTCATAACTCTATCAAAATCCTCTTCTGTAATACGCATAAGCAAATTATCTTTTGTAATTCCGGCATTATTTACTAGTACATCAATACTTCCAAACTCTTTCAAAACATCATCAGCCAATTTATGTGCTGCTTCAAAACTTGATGCATCAGAATTATAAGCCTTAACTTTGGTACCAAATTTTTCTAATTCTTGCTCTAACTTTCTGACTTCTTCTTCAGAAGAAATATGCGTAAATGCAATATTAGCACCTTGTTGAGCAAATAAGCTAGCAATTCTTTTACCAATCCCCCTTGATGCGCCAGTAATTATAATATTTTTTGATTTTAGTAATTGACTCATTATTTATCTTATTAAATTGATTTTTAAATTGTAAGTTCTAAAAATTATTTTTTAGTATCAGCTTCAAAGTTAATTTTTTTTTTTTCATAACATACATCAAATAAAGATAAAAAAAAAGGCCTTTCAAATTTGAAAGGCCTAAAATAAAACAAACTAAAGATTATTTATCTTCTTTAACTTCTTCAAATTCAACATCAGTCACATCATCACTATCGTCAGTAGAAGATTCTTGATTTTGAGAATTTGTATTGTCTTGGGATTGTTGTGTTGCTTTATACATTTCTTCAGATGCTGCTTTCCAAGCCTCATTTATTTTTTCCATTGCATTATCAATAGAAGACAAATCTTTACTTTCATGAGCTGACTTTAGTGTAACTAAAGCATCCTCAATCGGCTTCTTTTTTTCATCAGACAATTTATCCCCAAATTCTTTTAATTGTTTTTCTGTCTGGAAAATCATAGCATCAGCACCATTGACTTTATCTACTGTTTCTTTTGCTTTTTTATCAGCGTCAGAGTTAGCTTCAGCCTCCTTTTTCATTTTTTCGATTTCATCTTCAGATAATCCAGAAGAAGCTTCTATTTTAATATTTTGCTCCTTTCCTGTTGCTTTATCTTTTGCAGAAACATTTAATATTCCATTTGCATCAATATCAAAAGTCACTTCAATCTGAGGAACACCTCTAGGGGCAGGTGGTATATCAGATAGCTGGAAACGACCAATTGATTTATTATCATTAGCCATAGGACGTTCACCTTGAAGCACATGAATATCTACTGCAGGCTGATTGTCAGCAGCTGTAGAAAAAACTTCTGATTTTTTTGTTGGAATAGTAGTGTTTGCTTCTATTAGTTTAGTCATAACACTACCCATAGTTTCTATACCTAGTGAAAGTGGGGTGACATCAAGTAATAAGACATCTGTAACGTCACCAGTTAGAACTCCTCCTTGAATCGCAGCTCCTACAGCAACAACTTCATCAGGATTTACTCCTTTTGAAGGAGATTTACCGAAAAACTTTTCGACTACAGTTTGTATAGCAGGAATTCTTGTAGACCCACCCACAAGAATAACCTCATCAATATCTGATGTGCTTAATCCAGCATCCTCTACTGCTTTTTTACATGGTGTAATTGTTGCTTGAATCAATTTATCAGCTAATTGTTCAAATTGTGATCTAGTTAACGTTCTTACTAAATGCTTTGGGCCAGATGCCGTGGCTGTAACATATGGTAAATTAATTTCTGTTTGAGAAGAAGAAGACAACTCTACTTTAGCCTTTTCTGCAGCCTCTTTTAATCTTTGTAAAGCCATAGGATCCTCTCGTAAATCCATTTTTTCATCTTTTTTAAACTCTTCAGCAAGCCAATCTATAATTACTTGGTCAAAATCATCACCTCCTAAATGTGTATCACCGTTTGTTGACTTTACCTCAAAAACGCCATCCCCAAGATCTAAAATAGAAATATCAAAAGTTCCCCCACCTAAATCAAAAACTGCAATTGTTTTATCTTCTGTAGATTTATCAAGCCCATAAGCTAATGCAGCAGCTGTTGGTTCGTTAATAATTCTTTCTACCTTTAAACCTGCTATCTCACCTGCCTCTTTAGTCGCCTGTCTTTGGGCATCATTAAAATAAGCAGGAACAGTAATTACAGCTTGACTAACAGTAGTACCTAAATAATCCTCTGCAGTTTTTTTCATCTTTTGTAAAACCATAGCAGAGATTTCCTGAGGAGTGTAAAGTCTTCCATCAATATCAACTCTTGGTGTATTATTATCTCCCTTTACAACCTTGTATGAAACGTTTTTAATTTCTTTAGACATAGCAGAAAAACTTTCTCCCATAAATCTCTTAATAGATGCAATAGTTTTTGTAGGGTTTGTTATAGCTTGACGCTTTGCACTATCTCCAACTTTACGTTCTCCCCCATCGATAAATGCAACAATTGATGGCGTTGTACGTGTTCCTTCAGCATTAGGAATAACAACAGGCTCATTTCCTTCCATTACAGAAACGCATGAATTTGTTGTTCCTAAATCAATTCCAATAATTTTACTCATTTTATTTAATTTTTAGTTTTAAAATTGTTTACAATATAATAACCGTGCAATAAGCATACCATTAAATAAAATCATATTAAACTGCCAAAAATTCAGTTTTACAAAAAAAAATTAATGAAAAGACTGACAAAAAGTCGTTTTATTCAAAACTTCTATTTAGCTCATTTTTAAGATAATTTCTTGAGTCAGTTGTTAATCCTATATTGTATTCTATGTGAGTATATCTTGATGAAAAAAGACCTATCCCATTATCAATGTTTGAATATTGTGGTCTATGCTGAACAATTCCTGTAATTGGCTCATTTACTTTAATGTATGTATTCAACTCTGGTGTCCCTATTGTCATAATAATATCTATTGATAAAAATCTTCTTATAACATTTTCATTTTCCTGAATATTTTGTTGTAAAAAATTAAAAAACTTACTTCCCTCAATTGTAGAAGTCATAACACCTCCAGTAAATTCTTCTAATGGTTGACTAAAAAGAAGACTTTTATTAGTTAAATTGTTACCGTCATCTTCATTATAATTAAATCTTAAATCTAGCTGATATATTTCTCCATTAGTAACTTTGTTCCATTCCATAGTTTTAGACAGAAATTTTAATGTATCAGGTTGACTAGGGTTATAAAAGCCAAAAAGAAAAGCATTAGAATTAAAATTATTAAAACTAAAACTATTAATTATGTTTGTGTTTGAATTAACTGAATTTTGTGTGTTAAAATTCTTGACGTTTAGAGAATAGTTGCTATTACCATTTAAAAAATTATTATTAACAAAATAATAAATTATGTTTTCATCATCAGGAAAAATACCCTCTTCCTTGACTAAAACCGTATCAACTAAATAAACTGAATCTATAACCTCATTGCTTGTTGATTTATATATTTTAACTTCCAGATCACTTGGTAAGAAGTTAGTGGACTCTGAATTTTGAGCCATAGTCAAAGCATTATTTTCTCCTAAAAATGCTTTATTAATTTTTACATATTGTGTATCTCTACTTTTATCTAATAATGCATACACTACAATTATCTCTTTAGCTTCTGCATTAACATCAAAATCAGTATCACAAGATTTAAATAAAACGATAAAACTAATTAAACTAATTAAACTAAAAAAAATTTTCATGTCAGCAAAGTTATCCATTTAAATTATATTTACGTACAATATTTGTAAATTTGCCTTATTAAACATAAAACTATGAAAAAATTATTAATATTAATGTTGGTTGTAATAATCAGTAACAAGATTAATGCGCAAAATATTTCATCTAATAAATATCATAATCAATTTATAAAAGAAGACTTTAATCAAAATGTCAATAATTTTAAAATAGTTACAACATCTGATAATTACTTTATTTTAGATAATGGTGATTACTTTTTAAGTAGAAATAATAATGAAAGCGAATATGCAATTTTTGCAAATAACTCTGAGGTATCTGACTTTATTTTAAAAACAGCAATTAGAATAGGACCTTCATCAAATAAAAAAGCAAGTATAGGACTAATCCTAAAGGCACAAAAAAATGCAAAAGGTGCAATTATTTTTGAGATTAATAAGCAGAAAGAGTATAGAATAAAACAAGTAATTGAAGATAAATACCAGATATTAAGTGGAAGTAATAAAAATGACGGTTGGGTAAGAACAAAACTGTTAAATGGAATTGATGAAATCAATTATTTGGAAATAAGATCTGAAAATAACGTTTACGATATTTATATTAATAGTAATTATTTATCTACATTCTTTGTTCCGGACTATAATTCAGGTTCATGCGGGTTAATTATTAGCGAAGCCACAAAAGCTCGAATTTCATATTTTTATATAAATACTAAAGGAACTAAAAAGAATAATTTAAGCTCTAATATATTAGAGAATTCTAATAATAACTTAAATTATGATGACTTAAATAAAAAAATTCAAAATCTTCAAAATAAAAATCAGCAATTAAATGAATTTAACAGCAACATACAGCAAAAATTAAATAAAGAAATTGAAGAGTTAAGAAACAGTAACTCAATACTTGAAAATTCTATCAATGATAAAAATCAAGAAATTTTAAATTTAAAAAACAAAATCAATGAAATTAATATTAAAATAGAATCGTCTACTAAATCAGAAAATGAGAAAATTATTAAACTTCAAAACAAAAATAAAAGTTTGCAAGAATCAATTAATATTAAAGAAAATCTTATTAATGAATTTAAAAATAAAATAAACAACATAGAAAGTAAAATTTCCGATCTAAGTATTTTAAGTGCTGAAATTGAAAAAATAAAATTATTAAATCAAGAACTAAAGTTAGAAATTAAAGACAAAGATGCTTCATTAAAAAAACTAAACAAAAAGAGTCAAGATTTTGTTAAAAACATTGATAATTTAGAAGCTTCTATAAATTATTTAAATGATAGTTTGGTTAACAAAAATAAAGAAGTTAACATAATTCAAAAAAAATTAGAAATCTGTAGTTTACAAAATACCGAAGCATCCCAAAGATACCTCGACATAGAGCTTAAATACAAAAAATTGATTGAAGAAAACACATCATTAAGTGCAGAAATAATAAAGTATAAAAACCAATTACTCAACATTAATTCTAAACATGAAATCGAAAAGTTAAAAATTGATTCATTAAGCAAGTCAATAGCTAGCGATTTGAATAATAAAATTAATGAACTAAATTCAATATTAACTGATGAAAGAAATTTAAACATTGATCTATCAGATAATTACACAAAAAATATTAAAGAAAAAGAAAATCAAATACTTGAATTAAGCAAGTCTAATTTATTATTAAAAAAAGAATTAGAAAAGAATACAATTGAATTAGAAAAATTAAAAGCAGAAACTACAATTTTAAAATCATCAAAAAACAATCTAAACAAAAATTTAGAAAAATCAGAAAATTCTCTTAAAAAAATAAAAAAAGAATCAGATAAAAAAATTAAAAATTTAGAAGCAAAAAATAAAGAAATTACAAAATTAAACATTCAGGTCAACAAGAACATTGAAGAATTAATTAAAAAGAACACAAAAAATAAAAACGAAATTGAAAAACAAATTAAACAAATTCAAAACTTATCTTCTCAATTAACTAAAACTAATAACGAATTAAATTCTTTGAATAAAATACAGAAAAAATACTATAATACGAATGACTCTATTAATAAATTAAACGCCACACTTACAGATAGTATGATTGCATTAAGTGAGGAAAATTTAAGATTAAATACTGCAATTACAGAACTTAAAAATCTCTTTGTAGACAAAAATTTTGAAGTTAATGGTATAAGCTCAGAAAAAGTTTTAGAAATAGAAGATAATAACTATAAAAAATCAAAGATAGCATCAAATATTTTTTACACAGTGAAAATTGGAGTATACATGAAAATCCTTTCAAATGATCAACTTAAAAATGTAAGTCAAATTTGGTATGAACAAACAGAAGATGGAAGTTATGTATATTACTCTGGTGAATTTGATAACCCAATTGATGCAAAAAATCATTTAAATAATATCAAATTACTAAATTTTAAGAATAGTTATATTGTAACAAAAGAAAAATAAAATGCAGATCAATAAAAAAGAATATAAAAGAGTTACTACACATAGTCTATTAGAAATGAAACTTAGTGGAGAAAAGATATCAATGCTTACGGCATATGATTTTACCTTAGCAAAAATTATTGATTCCGCTGGTATAGATATCATATTAGTTGGAGATTCAGCTTCAAATGTTATGGCAGGGCATGAAACTACTTTGCCCATTACTTTAGAAGAAATGGTATACCACGCTAAATCTGTTGTAAGAGCTACTAAAAGAGCTTTAGTAGTTGTAGATATGCCATTTGGATCATACCAAGGTAATTCTAAAAAAGCTCTAAGTTCCGCCATAAAAATAATGAAAGAAACTGGAGGACACTGTATCAAAGTTGAAGGAGGTAGTGAAATTATTGAATCAGTACAAAGGATCTTCAAAGCAGGTATTCCTGTCATGGGACATTTAGGGCTTACTCCTCAATCTATCTACAAGTTTGGGACATACACTGTAAGAGCCAAAGAAAAAGCAGAAGCGGAAAAACTTGTTAAAGATGCAAAAATGTTAGAACAAGTCGGATGCTTTGCATTAGTTTTAGAAAAGGTACCTTCTAAACTTGCAGAAAAAGTAGCAAAAAATATCTCAATTCCTGTAATTGGCATTGGAGCAGGTGATGGTGTAGACGGACAAGTCTTAGTACTGCATGACATGCTAGGAATGACACACAAATTCAATCCTCGTTTTTTAAGAAGGTATTTAGATTTATACACTGATATTAAAGAAGCTGTAAAAAATTATATTTCAGATGTTAAATCTCAGAAATTTCCAAATAAAGATGAACAATATTAATTTTAAAATCTTATATGAAGATAATCATCTTATTGCAGTTAATAAAAAATCTGGAGATATTGTACAAGCTGACAGAACTGGAGATTTACCTCTAACACATTATATTAAATTATATTTAAAAAAAAAATATAATAAGCCCGGCAATGTGTTTCTTGGTACAATACATAGATTAGATAGGCCAACATCAGGAGTAATAATTTTTGCAAAAACTAGTAAAGCTCTTTCAAGAATGAATAAAGAATTTCGTGAAAACAAAGTCCAAAAAACATACTGGGCATTAGTTAAAAATCGTCCTCCAAAAATACAAGAAACACTTGAAAACTATTTAAAAAAAAATCAAAAACTTAATAAGTCTTATATTTCTAAAAAGGAGGATGGTAAATACGCTATTCTCGAATATAAAATACTAAATAAATTACATAAATACTATCATTTAGAAATTTTACCTCAAACCGGAAGACATCATCAAATACGAGTGCAATTATCAAATATTAATTGTACAATTAAAGGTGATTTAAAATATGGGGCTGAGAGAAGTAATCAAGATGGTAGCATTTCTCTTTTAGCATATAAAATTAAATTTAAACATCCTGTTTCTAAAGAAATAATTGAAATAAAAGCAAAGATTCCAAATATAGGAGTATGGAAGGATTGTTTAGTAGGGGTCAACATCAACAAAAATACGTGTTGATTTAAAATCTTTACTAGTGTAAGTTTTGTCTAAAATTTCATTTAAAATTTTTTTTGCAGCTTTCACAGAGGATTCAAGCTCAACTTTAATAAATATATTCTTTTGATAATAATTACGTATTTTGCTAATCATTGGATACTCAGGGCCTAATACCCTAGTACCAAAACTCTTTATTAGCATTTTTGATAAAATAGATGCAGAAATATCTAATTTACTTTTGTTTTTATTTTTGACTACAATAGTTATTGCTCTTGTAAAAGGTGGATATGAAAATAATTTTCTTTCCTTAGCTTGCTGTTTAACAAAATTATAAAAATCATTATCTTTTATTTTTTTAAATATGTCATTATTTTCATCAAAAGTTTGAATTAATACTTTTCCGCTTTTTCCTTTTCTACCTGCTCTACCTGCTACTTGTGTCATAAGCTGAAAAGCTCTTTCATAAGATCTGAAATCAGGAAAGTGTAACATACTATCTGCATTTAATACTCCAACCAAAGATACATTATCAAAATCTAAACCCTTAGTAACCATTTGTGTACCAACTAAAATATCTATGATACCTTTTTCAAAATCATCAATAATGTATTTATAAGCATATTTTCCTCTAGTAGTATCATAATCCATACGGCGTGTAACTGCATCTGGAAACAAATTCTTTAAACATTCTTCAATTTGTTCTGTGCCAAACGATGGACTAATAAATGTTTGATTATTACATTCAGGACATGAATTTTGCTTTGACTCAAAATAACCACAATAATGACATTTCAAAATATTTTGTTTTTTATGATATGTTAGTGAAACATCACATTTTTTACACTTAGGCGTATATGCACAGCACGAACATGATAAATAAGAGGAGAATCCTCTTCTATTCTGAAACAATATAATTTGTTTACCATCTATTAAAGCATTTTTTATTTCTTTAATCATCTTAAAAGAAAAATGATTAACCATTTCCTTTTTTAAAAAAGCTTTATTAATATCAATAATTTCAATCTTTGGTAATTCGACACCTGAATATCTTTTATGCATTTCAACTAAGCCATACTTACCATTTTTTGCATTTAAAAAGGATTCTAAAGATGGAGTAGCAGTACCTAATAATACTTTTGCATTGTGTAAATTAGCTAAATATATAACCGAATCTCTAGCATTATATCTTGGATTTCTTTGATGCTGTTTAAATGATGAATCGTGTTCTTCATCTACTATAATTAGTCCTAAATTATAAAATGGCATAAATATCGACGATCTAGTTCCAAGTATAATTTGCAATGACTTTCTTGCATTTTTACTTGATTGAACAGATTTCCAAATTTCAACTTTTTCAGAAGAATTTAAATAGGAATTAGCTATACTGATTTTATTTCCAAAATATTTTTTTAAACGCTTAATAATTTGATTTGTTAGAGCTATTTCAGGAAGTAAATATAAAACTTGTTTGCCTAATTTCAATTGATCCTTGATCATCTTAATATACACTTCTGTTTTACCAGATGATGTTACTCCATAAAGTAGACAGACATTCTTGTCTTCAAATTCACGTTTTATTTTTGAATAAGCATTGCTTTGAAAATCAGTAAGTGTATTGATGTTTAGTATTTTGTTTTCCGTTTCCAAAAATCTATTTACTTTTTTTTGGTAAACATTAAAAATCTTCTTTTTAACTAAAGTATTTAACACAGAACGACTAAAACCTGTTTTTTGTAAAAGAGTAGAAACAGTAACAAAACTTATATCATCTTCAATTAGTTCTAAATATTTATAAACGAGTTTAATTTGTTTTGTAGTTAAAGATAAACTTTCAATTTCACTTTTTGAAATATTTAAATTTATAGCCTTAACTATTTTTTGTTTATACTTAGTGTTTAGATTTTCTTGAATTTGGATAACCTCCCTTCTGAGTAAATTATTTATAAATTTAAAAACTTGTTTTTGATTTAAAAGTTTAGAAATTTCTTTTAGATTTAGTTTGTCATGAAAACTCAATAAGTCCAATAATTTAATTTCATTATCTGATAAATAATTTAGTTCACCATCAAATTTAGGATGAATAACAATTTGAGTTTCACTAGCTAATCTAAAATAAGCTGGTAATGCAGCACTCATAATTTCACCTAGTGAACACATGTAATAATTGGCCATCCAATCCCAAAATTCAAGTTGAGTAGAATCAACAATAGAGGATTCATCTAAAACTGTAATAATACTTTTTACTTCATAATTTTTAGGCTTATTATAATGAATAGATTTAATAACCGCTGAATAAAATTTACGATTACCAAATTGAACAACAACAAGTTGACCTATTTTTATATTATCATAATTAGTAGAATATGTGTAACAATCCTTTAAGGGTAAAGGGATAATAACATCTAAATATTTTGTTGTTTTATTCATAAATAGCAAATATGATTATTTTAAATCTAAAAAAAAAATAACCTTAGCATAAACAGAAATCAATTGAAACAAATAATATACTGTTTGTTATTAATTACATAAATTTGCATTAATCTTATGAAAAAATATTTTCTACACATAACAATTATATTACTTTTTTCCTGCAAAAAAGAAGAAGGGTGCATGGACCCATTAGCAACTAATTACAATAGTGACGCTACTGTTGAAAATGGTGACTGCACATATAATCCAATATCTATAAATATTAATTTTTCACAAACAGTAAATCAAAATCCTTTAGTATTGAATGAAATGATTTACACAAATGAAGCGAATGACAATTATAGCATTCAAACCGTAAGATACTTAATATCAAATATTTATTTACATGCTACTGACACTAGTGTTTTAATTAAAAATGTACACTTTATTGATATAGATAATCCAGAAAGTAGTTCCATAATTGTAAATGATATAATAGATAAAAACTATACACAAATTTCATTTACAATGGGATTAATTGAAAATGAAAATCAAACTAACTTATATTTAAATGAAGTTTTTTTTCCGTCATTTGTTTGGCCTGAATTTTTGGGTGGAGGATATCACTACATGCAGCTTGAAGGAGATTACAACAATTTATTTCTAGGTTATGCAACTCATACGGGTCCAACTAATGGCATTGATTACTCCTTTACTAAAAATTTTAATATATCTACAAACATTCAAGATGGAAGTTCCATTACTATTAATATGGAAATAAATAATTGGTATTCAAACCCAAATACTGTTAATTTATATGATGGTATTATGGATAATTCAAACATTCAAGCACAACTACAAGAAAACGGAATTACAGACGTTTTTTCAATTGATATCAGCAAATAATGAGGCTATCTAACTTAATTTTTTTTATCGTGTTTATTTCTTATGGCTGTAAAAAAGATCCAGCTCCAATTAGTGGATGTACTGATATGTCAGCAACAAACTATAACCCAAATGCAATTATTAGTAATGATGATTGCATATACTTTAATACAACACCTTATATTTTTCAGAATCCATATGGTTTTCCAAACATGAACATTCCTGAAAATAATCCACTAACTATGGAAGGTATATCTTTAGGAGAAAAGTTATTTAATGATCCTATTTTGAGCGCAGACAATTCACTCGCATGTATTAACTGTCATCAAACGAATTCTTCATTTTCAGATCCTAATCCTGTTAGTGTAGGTATTGATAACATTGCAGGAAATAGAAATGCATCAGCTCTTATCAACTTGGGATGGAATACTAGCTTTAATTGGGACGGAAGTGTTCTTAGCTTAGAAGAACAAGCATTTGAGCCTATAATTAACCCAATCGAAATGCATAATACTTGGCAAAATGTTGAAATAACCTTAAACAACCACGCAGTGTACCCTCAATTATTTAAAAACGCTTTTAACATAGATTACATAGATTCAACACATGTTGTAATGGCAATCGCACAATTTGAAAGAAGTCTTATTTCTACTAACAGTAAATATGATAGATTTTTAAGAGGGGAAGTGCAACTTAATCCTTCCGAACTAAATGGATATGCAATTTTTAACTCAGAAAAAGGAGATTGTTTTCATTGCCATGGATCACAAATGTTTATGGATAATTTATTTCATAATAATGGTCTAGACTCTGAACCATTTAATGATCTTGGAAGAGGAAAAGTAACTAATGACCCTAATGACTATGGAAAATTCAAAACTCCAACTTTAAGAAATATTGAATTTTCTGCTCCATATATGCATGATGGTAGATTTTTTACTTTGGAAGAAGTAATTGATCATTATAATTCAGGAGGAAAATACTCTTCAACTGTTGACCCTTTAATGAAAAAAATTGGAGTGGGACTTCAATTAACAAACCAAGAAAAAGAAGATCTAATCGCCTTTTTAAAAACATTATCTGATACAGATTTTATTAATAAATAAAGCTTAGACTTTATATTAGTAATACTTAACGATAGTATATATTTGTGAAAAAATTAAAATGAACAAAAAGATCATTTTCCTAATTTTGTTATTGTCAACAAATTTTTCGTTTTCTCAAGAGAATATGTTTAAATGTTTATCAACAAAATTGACAAAGGATGAAACAATTTTCTCTAAAAATTATTTAGAAATTCTGAACTCTTACAAAGAAATCAAAAGTCATCAAGATAAAACAATAATAGAAATACCAGTAGTAGTTCACATAGTTCATAGAAATTCACATTCTAATATTGGTTCTGGAACAAATATTTCAGATGCACAGATTGAAGATCAAATAAGAATTTTAAATGAAGATTACAGTAAAACTAATTCTGAATTTCCAAATCCACCAAGAAATAATTTTTTAAGCATTAGTGGAAATGCAAATATAAAATTTTGCTTAGCAACAGAGGATCCAAATGGAAACTCATCAAATGGAATAACTAGAACTTCAACATCTCAAGTTAATTGGGATGCTGATGATAATAGTAATTCAACATGCCACGAAGCAAATGGAATGAAAAAAACAATCTGCGGAGGCAAAGATGGATGGGACCCTTCAAGATATCTTAACATTTGGGTATGTGATTTAACCAACTCTCAAAGTAACGGAATGACTCTTGGCTATGCCTATCTACCTGGTCTGTTAGCAGATTTTAATAGTTCTAATGATTATAAAGACGGTTTGGTTGTAGATTACAGATGGTTTGGTAGTACAGGAATTGCAACACCTCAGTCAGATGGAAGAACAGCAACACACGAAATTGGTCATTATTTGGGTCTTATGCATACTTTTTGTGAAGATATGGACGCTACAGGAAATTGGGTATGCTGTGATAATGATAATACAAACTGGGGAGGATATGTTGATGATACACCTGCTGCAAAAGATATATATTTTGGCGTTGTCTCTTCAAATACTAATAACAATACATGTAATGATTTACTTTACGGTTTTAGCAATGATCAAATTGATATGGATGAAAATTATATGTCGTATGCATATAACACATGGATGTTTTCCCAAAAGCAAGTTGATGTAATGAGATCAACATTAAATAGACAAGACTGGCTAGGAGGCAGACTAAATTTACAAAACTCAACAGTATCTACTAATTGTAGTGGTACTATTTCAAATGTTAATTATGTAAATAAAAACAAATTAGAAATATTTCCAAATCCCAGTCGTGGAAAAATAAAATTTAAATCAGAAAAAAAGATATTAAAAGTATTTATTTATGATATTTTACATGAAGAATTAATGGAAATAAATACAATAAAAAATAATCAAATTGATATTAGTAATTTAAAAAATGGATTATACTTTATTAAAATCATTACAACAAATTACGAATCCAGCTTGCACAAAATTATTCTTTCAAAATAATGCTAAATATTTCAAAGTACAAATGAAAACAAGCAATAACAGTATATCATTTCAAAAGTTATAAAGTATATTCAGTACAATAGTATAGATAATTATTAGGAAAGCTTATGCAAGGAATAATGTTGCCATTTATCTATTAATTGTTGCATATCTTTGGGTAAATCGGAATCGAAACTAACAAAATTACCAGTCGTTGGGTGTTGAAATGCAAGAGACTTTGCGTGTAAAGCCTGTCTATCGCAAACTTTAAAGCAATTTTGAACAAACTGCTTATACTTATTAAATGTTGTACCTTTTAAAATTACATCTCCCCCATAATCAACATCATTAAATATTGGATGTCCCAAATGTTTAAAATGTGTTCTGATTTGATGAGTACGACCTGTTTCTAATCTACATTCAACCAATGTAGTATATCCATATCTTTTTAAAACCTTATAGTGAGTAATTGCATGCTTCCCATAATTTTCTTCTGTAAACACACTCATTATTTTCCTGTTTTTCAAGCTTCTTCCTATGTTACCAGTAATAGTACCGGAATCATCTTTTAAATCACCCCAAACAAGTGCAATATACTTACGCTTTATAGTCCTATTTGAAAATTGCTTTGTTAGATTGTTCATTGCAATATCAGTTTTGGCAACAACTAAAATACCTGATGTGTTTTTATCTAGTCTGTGAACTAATCCAGGACGTTCTTCTTCACCAATATTAGGTAAGTTATCAAAATGAAATTTTAAAGCATTTACTAAAGTTCCATCCCTGTTTCCAAAGCCAGGGTGAACCACCATTCCAGATACTTTATTTATAATTAAAAAAACATCATCTTCATATATAATATTTAAAGGAATATCTTGTGGAACTAGTTCTTTTTCCTCTTTTGGGTAATTATATAAGACTGTTACGACATCTGCAGGTTTTACTTTGTAATTTGCCTTAATTATTTTGTCATTTACTAATACATTACCTTCTTTAATTGATTGCTGAATTTTACTTCTTGTTGCAAATTCTATAAAATTTAATAAAAAGAGATCAATTCTAAGTGGGTTTTGTCCTTTATCAGCAATAAATTTATAATGTTCAAATCCTTTCTTTTCAGACATTATTGCAAAATAATTTTTTTATACTCTCTTTTGTTATTTTGAAGGATTTCAATAAAATATATACCAGAAGAAAAATCTTTTAAATCTAATTTTGTTAATGAATTTTTAGAAAATATTTGTTTTTGCATAACACCATGAACGGAAAACACTTTAATTATACAATTATTTTCTGAAGTTTTAACAAAACAATATGTATCAACAGGGTTGGGATATATTTTAGTGTCAAAAGAAACATAATCAACTGATGAAACAATTGGCTTCATACTAAGTACAGGTCTAATCATCCAACTACCAAGATAAGAAGATTGATTCCATCCAGAACCAATATTGTAAAACATGTAAGAATTTGATACATTGTTTTTATCCAGACCAATATTTAATAAATCTTCAGTACTTTGCTCCCATCCAACATAAAAGGTTCCAACCAACTTAAAAGGTTCATCAATTAAATATGTATAATAGTTACCATTTTGTGTGTGATATGGAAAAACTTCCTGCTGATATAATATATTTCCTGTAGAAGATAAATCATCCCATACTGTTAATTTAAACGGTATATCATTAACTGAATCCAACATCTGAGGAAAATACATTTGTATCGCTCGCAAAGTATCAGGTCTATTTAATTTAAACTCATATGCTATTTGAGCACCACTCACATTAATTCCATACGCAGACTCGGCAGTTCCATCGTCATATGCAAAATGTGAATGAAAATTCTGAACATAAAATAGTGTGTCATTTAATTTATTATCGGATGAATTAGTACCCAAAATATTTTCAACTAAAAAACTTGCACTATCAATTTCAAAAGAAGTAAAAATATTGCTTTGAAGAAGTATTGGAGGGTCTGTAAAGGAAAAATTACCAACTTGATCATAATCTAAAACTGTTACATTTCTGCTAACTCCAATTAACGGATAATGATAAACTTGATTACCATTATTAAAAACATTGAATTGATAATCAATATTTGATGCAGCATCATTATTTCTTAATAAGATATCAATTGAGTCTTTCAATTCATCAGCTTCATTATTTAAAAAATGAGACCAAGGCATTTCTTGATATCGCTTTAAAAAAGATGGAGAATTATAAACAAAAGATACATCATTTAACTGCGAGGTATCTGAAACTGATTGCAACTCATCAATTTTAATATAATCCACATGCCAATGATCAAAATTGCCTGAAACAGTTGCATAATTAACAAATCTAAACTGAAATTCATCAAACAAAAATCTATTCTGATTAATAACTTTAATAACTTTAGTAAAATCTTCTAATATTGTGTCTTCAGAAATCCAAACAGTTTCCCATTGCAAGCTATCGTTCTTAAATTCTAAAATTAGCTTATCTAAAGGTTCAGGGGCGTCACCTAAACCCTTGGCTTGGAAAAAAAATAAAAAATATGCAGAAGAAACACTAGATAAATCAATTTTTTTAGAAAGTAAAGTATCAGAGGGCTCTGAAGAATTTGAGGAAAAATCTCTGGCAAATCCATTTTCATCCAAACCATCAAACGTAATTACTCCAATTGTAGGAGGATTTATTGGATATGTTCTATTCACATATACTGTACTATACTGCCATAAATCTGAACTAACAATATTAGAATCGTATGAAAAATCGTCAATAAAAGGAAGGGATAAACTTGACTTACTATTTTTGTGTGTAAATTTAAAATTTTTAAGATATGGGTTATGAGCTAAATCTGTTATTACTTCTTGAGAAACTAAAGAAAAACTAATTAAAAAAACATAACAAAAAAATAATTGTTTAATCATTTTTATCTAAATAACTGTTAAAAGTAGTATCATTTTCTAACGAATAAAATGTAAAGTACAAGTCAACATAATCACCAATTTTTACTTTTTTACCAAACTTTGGATCTTGATCATATATAATAATTGAATCTGATGCAAACATTAAAGTATCATTAATAACTGAGAAGTTTTCTCCATCAAATAATTGCACTAAACCAATATTAAGTCTATTAGTTTTAACTTGTAACTCAGCTTCATTTCTAAATAAACCGATAAGATTTGGCATATTAACGCTTTTAGTTCCTAAACCGGAGCCAATAGTTAAATCTATTATTGTTCCTTCATATAGTTTTTGATCAAATGTAACTTTATTGTTTGTCCCTTTAATTACAGCAGCAAGAACTCTACCTTCAGCCATATTGGGTTGAAAATTTAAATCTCCAATGTTAAACCCTTTATTTTTTAGCTCATTTATAGCTTGAGAATATGGCAAATCAATTATGTTGGGAAAATTAACAGTTCTATTATATAGAGAATTAATTTTTAACTTAATCTTTCTTCCAGGCTTAACTTCTGAATTTGGCAAAGGATATTGACTAAGTATTACACCTCTTTGTTTAGCTCTATTGTAACCAGTGTCTGTGATTTCAAATTGAATATCAATATCACCAACTATTTGATTAAGGTCATTGTAATACTTATTTTCAAAATTAGGAACTTTCACAACATCACCTTTATTTGTATAAAAATCTAAATATTTATACCACAAAAAAAATAATAAAAAAAGTGTTAAAATTGAACAAGATAAATGTTTTAAAAAAATCCTATATGGATAAATTAAATCAATTATATTTTTAAATATTTTACTCATGAAACGCAAACATACAAAGAAATAAAATAGAATCTCAAATAATAAAAATTTAAAAAATACTTCAATAAATAAATTTAATTATAAAAATAAATTAAGTTTGTTAAAATTAAAAATGGAGACAATAGCAATTTTAACTGGTGGAGATTCTGCTGAACAAAGTATTTCTCTAAAAAGTGCGGAAACTGTATTGAAACACTTAGATAAAAAAAAGTATAGTGGCTACATAGTAAATTTAAGTGATAATAAATATAGTTGTAAAGAAATTAAACTTGAATTATCAGATTTTTCCTTTAAACTAAATAATCGAAAAATAAAATTTGATAAAATTTTTGTTGCTCTTCATGGCCCACCTGCCGAAAACGGATTGATTCAAAATTATTTTGACAAAATAAATATTCCATATACATCATGCAACGCAAATATTTCTGCAATTACTTTTAACAAATATGAATGCAATAAAAAATTAAATGAATATGGTTTTAAAACAGCCAGATCTTTACTGATAAGTTCCGAAAATGAACTTGATTTAGAAAATAATATTAACCTGCCTTGTTTTGTAAAGCCTAATCAATGTGGATCAAGTTATGGAATTACTAAAGTCAAAAATATAAATGAATTTAAAAGCGCTATTAGCCTTGCAAAAAAATATGATTCTGAGGTCATGATTGAGGAAAGTATTAATGGAATTGAAGTTAGTTGTGGGGTATTTAAAGATAAAAAAGAAATAGTTTCTCTACCAGTAACTGAAATAATTAGCCACAATGATTTTTTTGACTATGAAGCAAAATACTTAGGCAAATCTGAAGAGATTACTCCTGCAAGATTACCAGATAAAATATATTTAGAGGTACAAAATATCACAAGAAACATATACTCTAAAATGAAGTTAACAGGATTTTGTAGAATAGATTATATTATACAAAATAGCATTCCGCATGTTATTGAAATCAACACAATTCCTGGTTTATCTGAAAACAGTATAATACCTCAACAATTGAGACATGCAAATATTAGTCTTAAAGATTTTTTCTCACTATGTTTAATCAACATTAATTAAAATAATATATTTGTATTACTAATTTTATTATATTATGAGTAAGAAAACAAAAGAAGAAAAATTAAATATTCTTCACGGAAGATTGGCAGAAATAAAAGAAAAGAATACTGAAAAAAAAGAAACTCAAAAGAAACCAGCTGAAGATATAAATTCAGATAATAATAATAACAATTTAGAGCAAAAGAGATATGGTAAAAAAATATGGTTTTGGATTTTATTAATCCCTTTAATTGTCACATGCATCTTCATTCTCAAAAACAAAGACAAACTATCTCAAGTAGAAAATACAACAAACAAAGACAATAATGTTGTCAATGATTTTAAATCTATAATTCAATATAATTTCGACTACAAAGGAGATAATATTGTACTATTAGAAAAATTTAAAAATGAAAATTCTGCCAAAGCATATGTCAATGATCTTAATATTAAAGGATTTAGATCAAGCTACTTTTATTTACCAAACAAGTCAGACAGTAAAGAAAAAGTGTTTGTAGTATTTATTGGTCCTTATGATAGTAAAGAAGAAGCAAATCAGTGGATTAAAAATATTAAAACGGATTATAGCATCATTAAATTATAGCACTACAATTCAATTTATTTGGCATAACTCACTGCGCGTGTCTCTCTAATTACGGTAACTTTAACCTGGCCCGGATATGTCATTTCATTCTGAATCTTATCTGAAATTTGAAAAGATAATTTTGATGCCATGTCATCATTAACTTTTTCACTTTCAACAACAACTCTTAATTCTCTTCCGGCTTGAATTGCATAAGAATTTAAAACTCCAGGATATCCCATAGCAGTTTCCTCTAATTCCTTTATTCTCTTGATATATTCATCAACAATTGCTCTACGTGCTCCTGGTCGTGCTCCAGAAACACCATCGCAAACTTGTACTAAAGGTGATATTAGAGAAGTCATTTCAATTTCATCATGATGAGCACCGATTGCATTACAAACCTCATTTTTTTCTCCAAATTTTTCTGCCAATTTCATTCCAATTATTGCATGAGGAGTTTCAGCATCATCTGCTGAAACTTTTCCGATATCATGTAATAAACCAGCTCTTTTAGCATACTGAGTATTTAACCCAAGTTCTGCCGCCATGGTAGCGCATAAATTAGCAGTTTCTCTTGAGTGTTGTAATAAATTTTGACCGTATGAAGATCTGTAACGCATTCTTCCCACCATTCTAATTAGTTCTGGATGTAAACCATGAATACCTAAATCTATAGTCGTTTTCTTACCAATTTGAATAATTTCGTCTTCAATTTCATTTTTAGTTTTTCTTACAACCTCTTCAATCCTTGCAGGATGAATCCTTCCATCAGTTACTAATTTATGCAAAGATAGACGAGCAATTTCTCTTCTTACAGAATCAAAGCAAGATATGATAATTGCTCCAGGGGTATCATCGACAATAATATCTACACCTGTAGCTGCCTCTAACGCTCTTATATTTCTTCCTTCTCTTCCTATAATTCTACCTTTAACGGCATCATTATCAATATTAAAAACAGAAACTGAATTCTCAATAGCTTCTTCAGTTGCAATTCTTTGTATTGTCTGAATAACAATTTTACGAGCGTCTTGCTTCGCTGTTAATTTTGCTTCTTCAATGGTTTTTTGAATAATATCCAAAGCTTCAGTTTTTGCCTTGTCTTTTAATGTTTCAATTAACTGCTCTTTAGCTTGCTTAGCTGATAAATTAGAAATTTGTTCTAAGTCTTCAACTTGCCTTTTATGAAGTTTATCAAGCTCATCTTCTTTCTTCTCTAAAATTGATTTTTGAACTTGTAAGCTAGTCTGTATTTGTTTTATTTTAGCATCTTTCTTATTTACTTCAGCTAATTTTTGATTTAATGTATTTTCTTTTTGTTTAACTCTTTGAGAAGCGTTATTAATATCATTATTCTTTTTTACTATTTCCTTCTCATGTTCAGCTTTTAATTCTATAAATTTTTCTTTGGCTTGTAAAATTTTCTCTTTGCGTATTTGCTCTGCTTCTTTTTTAGCATCTTCAATTATCAAATTAGATTTTGATTTATTTTTAATGTTAATCAAAAGAAAACAAGAAAAAGCACCTACAAGAGCTCCTATAATTCCAATAACTATTTCCATATTATCAATTTTTAATTACTAAAAATCCCGTATTAAACGTTGGATAAACTCCAAAAAAACATTTATAAGGTAGCTGAAAAATTGCAAACTTCCACTGTCTTAATAGAATCCACAAGGATTGAGGCCTGTTTTTAAAATTTCAAGTCAAACCCTAATTATAATAGTGTTGAGTTTAACAAAAATTAATACGGGATAGTTTATAAAAAGAGCTATTATAATGTATTATTTAAAACTGTATGAATATTTGTTAACTTTTCAGTTAAACCATTATCTTCTACAATTGTTTTGTTATCCATAGATTCAGATTTTGAAGCATATTCTATTAGACACATTGCTAATAAATCTTGTTTATCTTTAATAGCATAGTTGTTTTCATAAAATTTAAGTCTCTCTTCGATTTTTTTAACAGCATTTCTAATAAACTCCTCAGAACTACGATCAATCTTTAGAGGATAAATTCTATTTGCTATGTGTAACTTAATTGATAACTTTTCGCTTTTCAACCTAATTAATTATTTAATAATGCAATACATTTATCTATCTCCCGTACATACTCATTAATCTTTAATCTTGTTGATCTAATTTCATCTTTATCTCTATCAACATTCTTAGTGATATTCATGAGTTTCACCTTATTTTGTAAATCTAAAATTTTATTATTTTTTTCATCCAAAACAAGTTGTAAATCATTATTATTCTTTAGTAAATTTGTATTCTCAATTTTTAATTGATTATACTTATCAATTAATTTATTCATCTTAATTTCAATAGAATTTATTAACTGCTTCACTTTAGAAAATATA
>JAYZXD010000040.1:0-68998 GCA_036141595.1 Bacteroidota bacterium | reverse complement strand
ATTTGGAGATATTCCTACACAGTTGGGTAATGATGTTATTCATAGAAATAATGGTGAAGTTATGCATCAAATTGCTATAACAAATAGTAAATATAGAACATTTATTTTTCCTTCAGATTTAGACACGTTTTTAGTTAATTCCTGGCATCACCAAGGCCTGAAAGACATAGCTCCTAATATTAATATTGTTGCAAGTTCATTCGATGGATTACCAGAGGCTGTTGTTATGGACACTGCTGTACATCCTTTTATGATTGGTGTTCAGTTTCACCCCGAGCGTTTAGGAGCTAATCATCAAATTCATCTTATAATCAGAGATAATTTATTCGAAAGAATTTTTGATTAGCTAATGTTTTCTTTTAGTTATAAACACAAGGAAATTATCTTTTTTTTCTAACAATACTATTATCTTTGTTATAAATGACAGAAAAAAAAGTAGCATTAGTGATTTTAGATGGCTGGGGACACGGAGCTCTTAACAAATCAAATGCAATATATAATGCAGAAACTCCATTTGTAGACTCATTGTATGAGAATTATCCTAATTCTCAGCTGATGACCCATGGTGAGCATGTTGGGTTACCAAAAAGTCAAATGGGAAACTCTGAAGTTGGACACCTTAACATTGGAGCTGGAAGAATTATTTTTCAGCAATTAGAAAGAATAAATAAAGAATGTAATAATAATTTAATTGCAAAAAATAAGAATCTATTAAAAGCATTTAACTATGTAAATCAATATAATAAAGCTCTTCATTTAATTGGATTAGTTTCAGATGGAGGTATACATTCGCATCAAAATCATCTATACAAACTTTGTGAGTTAGCAAATAAAATGAAAGTGAAAAATGTATTTGTTCATGTGTTTACTGACGGTAGAGACACTGATCCAAAAAGTGGAACTAATTTTTTAAGACAACTAGAGAAAAATTTATTTGGAGCAAAAATAGCATCTATTTGCGGAAGATATTATGCTATGGACAGAGATAATAGGTGGAAAAGAATAAAAATTGCATATGATTTGTTAACTCAAGGTAAAGGGAAGAAGTCAAAAAATTTAATTGAAAGTATAGAAAAATCATATGATAGTGGAATTACTGATGAATTCATAAAGCCAATTGTTTTAGTTAATGATGATGGAAAACCCATTACTAAAATAAAGAGTAAAGATGCTGTTATTTGCTTTAATTTTAGAACAGATAGGTGTAGGCAAATTACTGAGGTCTTATCACAAAGGGATTTAGACGAATTTAAAATGCAAAAACTTGATTTACATTTTTCTACCATGACGAACTATAACCCTTCTTTTTCGAACATCAATGTTCTTTATGAAAAAGAGGTTTTAAAAAATACTTTAGGTGAAGTTTTAGAATTAAATAATAAACATCAAATTAGAATAGCAGAGACAGAAAAATACCCACATGTTACATTTTTTTTATCAGGTGGTCGTGAAGAAAAGTTTAATTTTGAAAAAAGAATTATGGTGGATTCTCCAAAAGTAGCTACATATGACTTGCTACCAGAAATGAGTTCTGAAGAACTTACTTTGAAAACAATTCAAGAATTTAAAAATAAAAAAGCTGATTTTATTTGTATTAATTTTGCAAATCCTGATATGGTTGGGCATACTGGAAATTATAAATCGGTAGTTAAAGCAATTGAATCGGTAGATTGTTGTTTAAAAAAAGTTGTTGAGACAGGAACTAAAAATGGATATGTATTTGTAGTTATTGCGGATCATGGAAATGCAGAATATATACTTAATTCAGATGGGTCGCCAAATACAGCACACACTACAAATCCGGTCCCATGCTTTATTATAAATACAGAGCATAAACAAGTAAATGATGGTATATTAGCTGATATTGCACCCACAATTTTAAATTTAATGGGTATTGAGATTCCAAATGAAATGAAAGGTAAAATTTTAACACAATAAAATATGAGTAAAATAAAAGATTATATAGAAAAACATAAAGACAGATTTGTTGACGAATTGATAGATTTGTTAAAAATACCATCTATTTCTGCTGACCCAAGCTATAGTAAGGATGTTTTAAATTGTGCTAATGCAGTTGCAAAGAGCATTAAAAGTGCGGGTGCAGATAATGTTGAAATATGTGAAACCGCTGGTTATCCAGTAGTTTATGCAGAAAAGATAATTGACCCAAACTTACCAACAGTTTTAATTTATGGTCATTATGATGTCCAGCCTGCTGACCCTTTGGATCTGTGGGAAAGCGGCCCCTTTGATCCTGTTATAAAAACAACAAAAATACACCCTAGCGGAGCTATTTTTGCAAGAGGTGCATGTGATGATAAAGGTCAGTTCTACATGCATGTAAAAGCATTTGAGTTAATGAACAATTTAGATAAATTAACTTGCAATATTAAGTTTATGATTGAGGGAGAAGAAGAGGTAGGTTCAGAGAATTTATCTTCTTTTGTAAAAGAAAATAAAGATAAATTGCAAAGTGATGCTATACTTATTTCTGATACAGGAATTATTGCTAATGATACTCCTTCAATAACTACTGGCCTTAAGGGCTTAAGTTATCTTGAAGTTGAAATTACGGGACCTAATAGAGATTTACATTCCGGACTATACGGTGGTGCAGTAGCAAATCCGATTAATATTTTGTGTGAAATGATTAGCAAAATGAAAAACGAGAATAATCAGATTGCAATTCCTGGTTTTTATGATAAAGTTCAAATTTTGTCTGATGAGGAAAGAGCTGATATTGCAAGAGCACCATTTTCTTTAAAAAAGTATAAGGAGGCATTAGATTTGTCCGATATTCACGGCGAGAAAGGATTTACGACAATGGAGCGAACAGGTATAAGACCAACCTTAGATGTAAATGGAATTTGGGGGGGGTACACTGGTGAGGGCGCTAAAACAGTTATACCATCTAAAGCATTTGCTAAAATATCTATGAGGTTAGTACCTAATCAATCTGATGAAGAAATAACACAATTGTTTACAGATTATTTCTTAAAAATTGCCCCAAAATCAGTAACAGTAAAGGTAAAGCCTCATCATGGTGGAGAACCTTATGTTTCTCCAACAGATATTCCAGCATATAAAGCAGCTAGTTTAGCTATGCAAACAACTTATGGAAAAACACCAGTGCCAGTGAGAAGTGGGGGCTCAATACCTATAGTTGCTCTTTTTGAAAAAGAATTAGGAGTGAAATCTATACTTCTTGGCTTTGGTTTAGATTCAGACGCAATACATTCTCCAAATGAACATTATGGCATTTTTAATTATTTAAAGGGAATTGAAACAATATCTTATTTTTTCCAAAATTATGCGGAATTATTAAGTTCAAAATAAATTTATGAAGGTTTTATTTAACGAGAATCAAAAATTTAGCCAGTGGTGGCTGTGGTTAATTTTATTTTCTCTTCCGGTTTTCGCTGTTTATCCTTTTGATGTAAATAATCTTAATCTTAGTTATATTGTTGTCAGCATTGCGATACTTGTTTTCTTCTATTTTTTAGAACTCAGAGTTTTTATAACAGAAGAGGGTTTATACTATCAGTTTTTTCCAATTCATATTAAAAAGCATGTAATTAATTTTAGTGAGATTAAAAAAATAGAGGCAGTAAAATATAGACCAATTATTGATTATGGAGGGTGGGGAATAAAGCATGGTTTTAATGGAAAGGCCTATAATGTCAGCGGTAATTTTGGAGTAAAAATATATTTGTCAAACGGTAAAAATATTTTATTTGGAAGTAAGAAATACAAAAAATTTGAAGAGGTTTTAAAGAACGCTATGAAGCAATAATTAAGTAATAATTTTTTTTACCTTTTTGTATAATAATATACTTATTATTAATTAAGATTTTTTCAGAAAATCTAAAGTCTTCATTTATTTTTTCTTTGTTTATACTTATTGCATTCGCTTTTAACATTCTTCTTGCTTCACCTTTACTTGTAAAAACATTAGCCTTATCTACAAGAATATCTAATAAATTATTTTCAAGATCTTTAATTTTTATTTTTGTTGTTGAAACACCTTCAAAAACAGATAAAAAAGTTTCTTCATCTAAAGATTTTAAATCCTTTTCTGTAGAGTTGCCAAAAAGAATATTAGATGCCTTTTTAGCTATTTCAAGTTCCTCATTACTGTGGACTCTTTTTGTAATTTCATCAGCAATAGATTTTTGGAGTAGCCTTAAGTGTGGACTCTCTTCATGTTTTGCAATAATCTCCACAATTTGGTCTTTAGAATATAAAGTAAAAATATAAATATATTTTTTTGAATCTTCATCAGAGGCATTGAGCCAAAATTGATAAAACTTATATACAGAAGTTTTGCTTTTATCTAGCCACACATTTCCGTTTTCTGTTTTTCCAAACTTGCCTCCGTCGGATTTTTGAATTAATGGAGTTGTCACAGCAAATGCCTTGCCATTTTCTTTCCTTCTAATTAGTTCTGTGCCAGTTACAATATTTCCCCACTGATCAGAACCTCCTAACTGCACTTTACAGTTTTTATTTTTCCATAGCCAGTAGAAATCATAACCCTGCACCAATTGATACGAAAATTCAGTAAAACTCATTCCTGATTCTAAACGACTTTTGACAGAGTCCTTTGACATCATATAGTTTATTGAAATGTGTTTACCAACATCTCTGATGAAATCAAGAAAATTGAATTCCTCAAACCAATTATAATTATTAACAATTTCAGCGCTATTTTTACTATTATCAAAATGTAAAAATTTTTGAAGTTGATTTTTAATGCATTTTAAATTATGGTTAATTGTTTCTAAGTCGAGTAAGTTTCTTTCTTTGCTTTTTCCTGAAGGGTCGCCTACCATTCCTGTTGCACCACCTACTAAAATAAAAGGTTTGTGGCCACATTTTTGAAGGTGAACTAAAGTCATGATTTGCACTAAGTTTCCTATGTGTAAACTGTCAGCTGTGGGGTCAAAACCAATATAAGCAGAAGTCATGTTGTTTTCAAACTGCTCTTCTGTACCTGGCATAATATCATGAACAAGACCTCGCCATTTTAATTCAGTAATAAAATTCACGTGTTTTTTTTTCAAAAATATATAAATAATTAAATCTGAGACGTATTTTTTGGGGCTTAAAATTTAAACATTTATCTTTGTTATATGATTTTTGTTACAGGAGGAACAGGTTTGGTAGGCTCACATGTTTTGTTAAAATTATCTCAACAAGGAAATAATTTTAGAGCTCTTAAAAGATCATCCTCATCACTAAAAATTTGCCAAAAGGTTTTTAGTTATTATAACGAAATTGAATTATTTGAAAAAATTAGTTGGGTAGAAGGAGATATCAATGATATTGGCTCTTTAGAAGATGCAATTCAAGGGTGTACCATGGTATTACATTGTGCAGCTATTGTTTCTTTTTCTCCTTACGATGTTGATTTAATGAAAAAAGTAAATACTGAAGGAACTGCTAATGTCGTGAATGTTGCATTAGATGCGGGAGTTCAAAAAATTGGCTATGTCAGTTCAATAGCAACACTGGGGACAACCAAAAATAACACTATTATCAATGAATCTTGTGATTTTAAATTTACAAAAAACATAAGTAATTATTCTATAACTAAATATTTTGCAGAACAAGAAGTCTGGAGAGCAGCTGCAGAAGGAATTGATGTAATAATTATTAATCCATCAGTGATTCTTGGGCCAGGAGATTGGCAAAAAGGGAGCTCTCAAATTTTTGAAAAAATATATAATGGTTTAAATTTTTACTCCACAGGATCTACAGGCTATGTTGATGTGGTTGATGTTGCAGATATATTAGTACAACTTCTTTTTTCCTCTGCAAAAAACGAAAGATATATTGTTAACGGTATTAACTTAAAATACCAAGATTGTTTTAATAAGATAGCCGAGGCTATGAGTAAGCCAAAAGCTAGAATTAAAGTAACACCTTTTTTAAAAGAAGTTGCATGGCGAATAGAAGCTTTAAGATCTTTTGTGACTGGCAAAAGCCCTCTTATTACAAGAGAAACGGCTAATTCTGCTATGAGTAGCAAAGCTTATGATTCAAAAAAAATAAAGAGTTTTTTATCTTTTGAGTTTACAGATTTTGATAGCACAATACGTAAATATGTTAGTTGGTTTCTTGCTGATCAAGAATAGTTTTTTCTTGCTTTAAATCACCTAAAATATCAATGTATATTTGTTCTAGTTTTTCTGGACTCTGTGCATAGTAGTCTAGTGCCTTTTTAAAGTCTTTTTCATTCACTTGATTTCTTTGATAAATATCATTATAATTACTTAATAAAATGTCATAGGCATTTTTGACACCATTTCGTTTATTAATTTCAAACTCAGCTTCTACCAAATGAATTTCTTTAAAAACCGTTGTGAATTTTTTTTTTGATAAAACACCAAGATCGTTATTTTGCATGTTTTTTTGGCAACCAAAAAGAATTAAAAGACAAATTATAAAAACTCTCATTCTGCAAATATATTATTAACTTTGCAATATAAAATTATAGTACTAATTATATGAATATTTTTTCAAAGATACTAACTCTTTTTGCTCTAGTTGTTTTTACTGCATGCTCTTCATCACAAAAACAAAATATTGTATGTCAAGATGCTTGCGAAAAATGGTGTTCACTCGGATGTTATGCTACTGAAGGTCCGACCAAATGTATTTTTTTAGAAGACGGATCCATGCCGTGTTGTGAAGCATTAGCTAAGGGTATATCGTTAAAAGAGTTTAAAATTCTAGCTAAAAAGAACAACTACAGAGTATGTAAATCTGAACAAAAAAATTGAGATTTATTATTCGCTATGACCTGTCAAACATTAGACGCATTCCTTTTTTATTTTCATTAAAAATACCGTTTTCATAAACGATATTTCCGTTTACTATTGTATGAGTTACTTTACTATTAAAAATTTTGCCCTCAAACGGAGACCATTTACATTTATAAAGAATGTTATTTTTACTTACTTGCCAAGATTTGTTCAAATCTAATAGAACTAGGTCTGCATAGTACCCTTCTTTTATAAACCCTCTTTTTTCAATACTGAAACAAATTGCAGGGTTATGACACATTTTTTCTACAATCTTTTCTAAAGAGATTTCACCTTTGTGATAAAAATCAAGCATGACATTAAGAGCATGTTGAACTAGTGGCCCCCCAGATGGAGCGTCTAAATAATTTTTATTTTTTTCTTCTAAAGTGTGAGGAGCATGATCGGTAGCAATAACGTCTATTTTGTCATTTAGTAATGCGCGAAATAAAGCTTTACGATCACTAGATTTTTTTACTGAAGGGTTCCACTTTATTAAATTCCCTTTTGATTTATAATCTTTTTCATCAAAATACAAGTGGTGAATACACACTTCTGACGTTATTTTTTTATTAATTAAGTCATTATTATTCTCAAACAACTCTAATTCTTTTTCTGTTGAAACATGAAATATGTGAAGACGAGTATTGTGTTTTTTTGCTAAATCAACAGCTAGTTTGCTTGATTTATAGCACGCTTCAACACTTCTTATTTTTGGATGCTCTTCTATTGGGATTTTTTTTCCGTATTTTTTTATTGCAATATTTAAATTATGCTGAATCGTTTCTTCATCTTCACAATGCACAGCAATTGGCATTTTAGATTTAGAAAAAATTTCTTCTAAAACTTTTTTATTATCTACCAGCATGTTTCCTGTTGATGAACCCATAAATATTTTTATAGCACCTACATTTTTTGGGTTTGTTTTTAGTATTTCATCAAGATTGTCGTTACTGGCACCCATAAAAAATGAAAAGTTTGCTAAAGAATTCTCTGATGCTATTTTAAATTTATCTTCTAAAAGCTTTTGTGTCAAAGCTTGGGGTTTTGTGTTTGGCATTTCCATAAATGACGTAATGCCACCTGCAATTGCAGCTCTACTTTCAGTACCAATAGTGGCTTTGTGTGTTAAACCTGGCTCTCTAAAATGAACTTGATCATCAATAACACCAGGAATTAAAAATAAGCCATCTGCATCTATTACTTTCTCAGCATAAGAATCAATATTTTTGGCAATTTTATAAATTTTTTCATTTCGTATAAGAACATCATAAGAAAAAATTTTATTTTCATTTACTACGCAAGCATTTTTTATCAATATTTGCATTTTATTTTTTCCAGTTTTTAAATATACTTTTTATCTTCATTTGTAATACACCAAACACTGCTTCAAAAAATATTCCTCCTGACATTTTAGATACGCCTTCCTTTCTGTCAGTAAAAATCACAGGTACCTCGACGATTCTAAAGCCATACTTCCACGCTTTAAACTTCATTTCAATTTGAAATGCATAACCTACAAATTGGATCTTATCAAGTTCTATTGTTTGTAAAATTTTCTTTTTGTAACATTTAAAGCCTGCGGTAGAGTCATGAATTGGCATGCCAGTTATTATTTTAACATATTTTGAAGCAAAAAAAGATAAAAGCAATCTACTCATGGGCCAATTAACAATATTTACCCCCTTCACATATCTTGATCCAATAGCTAAATCTCCATTGTTGTTTTTTACTACATCATACAGCTTAATTAAATCATCGGGGTTGTGTGAAAAATCTGCATCCATTTCAAAAATGAATTCATAGTCTTTTTTAAGGGCCCACTTAAAACCATGAATATAAGCGGTACCTAGACCTAACTTTTTGCTTCGTTCTTCTATGAATAATTTTTTAGGGTATGTTTTTTGTAGTGTTTTAACAATATTGGCTGTGCCATCAAGAGAATTATCATCGACAATTAGTATGTTAAACTGCTTTTTTAGAGAAAATACTTTTTTTATGATACTCTCAATATTTTCTTTTTCATTAAAGGTTGGTATGATGATTAAGCTATCTGACACGCTGCAAAAGTATATAATCTAAATAATTATTCTCTATTTGATTTAATTTTATCAACAATTGAAGAGTCAAGCAAAGTACTAGTGTCACCTAAAGAATGAGTTTTACCACTAGCAATTTTTCTTAATATACGCCTCATAATTTTGCCAGATCTTGTTTTTGGCAAGCCTTCTACAAATTGTATTTTATCAGCTTTTGCAATTGGACCAATATTAGAAGATATCAAATTATTGATTTCTTTTTTCTGTTGATCTAGATTTTTTGGTAGTTCACGGGATATGACAAATGCATAAATTCCGTTACCCTTAATTTTATGTGGAAATTCTACAACTGCGCTTTCGCAAATATTTTTATGTTGATTAATGGCACTTTCAATCTCTGCCGTACCTAAGTTATGTCCGGAGACAATAATAACATCATCCACTCTGCCTGTAATTTTATACATTCCATCTTTGTCTTTTAATGCACCATCTCCTGTAAAATATTTATTTTTAAATTTTTTAAAATAAGTGTCTTTAAATCTTCTGTGATCACCATATATAGTACGTGCTATAGATGGCCATGGGAACTTAATACAAAGATTTCCTTTGGTATTGGAATCATTAATTTCATTACCTTTATTATCTACAATACAAGGCTGGATACCAGGAAGAGGAAGTGTAGCATATGTAGCCCTAGAAGGGGTCACGCCTGCTAAATTAGAAATCATTATTCCTCCAGTTTCTGTTTGCCACCAACTGTCTACAATTGGACACATATTGTTTCCAACATGTTTGTTATACCATTTCCAGGCATCATCATTTATAGGTTCTCCAACAGTTCCTAAAACTTTCAGAGACTTTAAATCAAAAGGTGTAACAAATTTTGTTCCTTTGGCTTGTAAGGCTCTTATTGCAGTTGGGGCGGTATAGAATATATTAATTTTTTCTTTTTCAATAATCTCCCAAAATCTTCCCTCATGAGGGTAAGAAGGAACACCTTCAAACATTACAGATGTAGCTGCATTTAGCAAAGGGCCGTATATAACGTAGGAATGCCCCGTTATCCATCCAATATCTGCTGTACACCAATAAATATCTTCATTATCATACTGAAAAACATTTTTAAAAGTATATGCTGTATATACCATATATCCAGCTATAGTATGTAGGATTCCTTTTGGTTTTCCAGTAGACCCAGACGTATACAATATAAAAAGAGGATCTTCAGAATCCATTGTCTCTGCATTAAATTTTTCACTGGCGCCTAACATTTCTTTATGCCACCAAACATCTCTATCTTTATGCATATTTACTGTTGTTTTTGTTCTTTTTAAGACAATACATTTTTTTATTGAGGGTGTTTCTTTCATAGCTTCATCAGAAATATTTTTTAAGGGAATAATTTTATTGCCCCTAAATCCTCCGTCAGATGTAATTAAAAGACTACAGCTGGCGTCATTAATTCTGTCTTTTAAAGAGGTTGCAGAAAAACCAGCAAAAACAACAGAGTGAATTGCACCAATACGTGCACATGCTAAGACTGCAATCACAAGTTCAGGTACCATAGGCATATAAATACATACACGATCACCTATTTTAATATTATTTTTTTTAAGTACATTAGAAAATTTACATACCTGTTTATGCAATTGAGAATAATTTATATTTATAGTGTCTTCTTTGGTGTTATTTGGAATCCATTTAATTGCAGTTTTGTTAGCGTTTTTATTTAGATGTCTGTCAATACAGTTAGTGGTAATGTTTAACTTTCCTCCTTCAAACCACTTTACATCAGCTTTATTAAAGTCCCATTTTAGAACTGTATCCCATTTTTTTTCCCAACTAAATTGATCAGCTTGTTTTTTCCAGAACAATTCAGGATTTTGAACACTTTTTTTGTATTCATCTTTATATTTTTTAAATGAGTCGATTTTATTTTTCATTACAGTCTTATATAATTTCAAATATATTTAATATTTTGATAATATTTTCTATTTTACTTTTTGTAGTTTAGCAGCACAAATCAAAAAAAAAAAAAATGAAAAAATATCTGTTTTTGTTATCAATGATTTTTACTCTTAGCTTAAGTGCTCAAAACACCATGTGTTCAGATTTATTTATTTCTGAATATGTCGAAGGACCTGGCAACAACAATGCAATTGAAATTTATAATCCTACAAGTTTTGATATAGATTTATCCGACTATACAATTAACAGATATGGTAATGGATCAAGTTCTAATCCAGAAGTATGGCAGCTTTCAGGAACGATTAATTCTGGAGATGTTGTAGTGGTTGGTAATGGGCAACAAGATTCTGTTTGGGTTTCAACCTACTGGTCTCTTCCTGTAGATCCAGCTTTTTTTGCCTTATTGAACGATCATTGTAGTGGAGACTACAGTGCTAATAATACATTTTATTTCAATGGTGACGACGCTATGACTATTGAGAAAAACGGAAATATCATTGATATTTTTGGTAAAGTTGGAGAAGATCCTGGTGCAGCATGGACAGATGATATTTCCGCAGGATACACTGACGCAAACGGAGGGACCTGGTGGACAAAAAGGCAAACATTAATTAGAAAATCATCTGTACAAAACGGCGTTACTCAAAATCCAATCTTATTTGACCCTACTTTAGAATATGATTCTTTACCTGACGCTACATACACAAGCTTAGGAGCTCATAATTGTGATTGTTTTGGTACATCAAATTTATCAGAAAATTTAACAGAACCATCTTTTGTTCTCTACCCAAACCCTGCTAGTGAGGGTTCTCAAGTCACAATAAACTCGAATTTTGAGATTAAAGAAATTTCATTAAAAAATGTAATTGGAAAGAATTTATCTTTTAAAAATACAATTTACACAGAGGATCTATCCTCTGGTGTATACATTGTACACATTAGTTTTTTGAATGGTAAAAGTTCTGTAGCTAAGTTAGTTGTTGAATAAGATTTTTTCATGAGAAAACTTATTTTTTATTTTTTATTATTTAGTTTTTTTAGTTCCTTTTCCCAGGTTGCTGTAAGTGGAAAAATTACAGATGCAAATACAGGTGAGCCGCTAATAGGGGCTACAATAGTTTTTGGCAAGGGTTTGGGAACTGCGACAGATTTTGAGGGTAATTTCTTATTTTATACTCAACCAGGAGAAAGAAGTATTCAAGTTTCATATGTCGGTTACAAAGTAATAAATCGTAAAGTTTTAATTTCTAAAGATCCTCAAATAATTAACTTTAAATTAGAAACCAAACTATTAAATGAAGTACAAGTTGTTTCTGATGTTGCTAGAGAAAGAAAGACTCCAGTTGCATTTTCAACAATACCTATGAAAAAAATAAGTGAGGAGTTAGCTTCTCAAGATATTCCAATGGTTTTAAACTCAACACCTGGAGTTTACGCTACACAAAGTGGAGGTGGTGATGGTGATGCAAGAATTACAATTAGAGGATTCAACCAACGAAATGTCGCTGTAATGATTGACGGAATACCTGTTAATGATATGGAGAATGGCTGGGTATACTGGAGTAATTGGTTTGGTTTAGATGCAGTAACATCTAACATTCAGGTACAAAGAGGGTTAGGAGCTTCGAAAATTGCCATTCCATCTGTTGGAGGGACAATGAATATTTTAACAAAAGGCACAGGAAATAAATCTTCTGGTGTTATTAAGCAATCAGTTGGAAGTTTTGGAAGAACAACAACCTCAATTGGTTATAATTCAGGTAAGTTGAAAGGTGATTGGGGATACACACTTGCCGGTTCGTATAAAAATGGCATGGGGTTTGTTGATGAGACATGGACTCAGGGATATTTTTATTACCTAAAGGTTCAAAAGCAACTAGGCAAGCATGTTTTAAGTCTATCAGCTATGGGTGCTCCGCAAAAGCATGGACAAAGATCTTATAAAAGTGACATAGCGACCTATGATACCACTTTTGCTAGAGCTTTGGGTGACACATCAGATTTTACAAATAGAATTGTAAATAAAGGAATTCAATATAATAAACATTGGGGATATTTAGATCGGTGGAGTGTAAACATAAATGGAGACACAATACATGACAGAAGTAGGCTAAATACCAAACAAAATTATTATCATAAACCTCAATTTTCATTACGACATTTTTGGACTGCTTCTGAAAAATTTTATCTATCTAATATTTTATATGTTTCATTAGGTAATGGTGGAGGAACAGGTTTAAGTGGCAATACAAATAATTATGATGATGAAGGTCAGTATAATCTTCAAGAGGCATATAATGCAAATAAAAATAATATTGACGGACTTTATTCTCTCAACGAAAATAAAGCAGGAACCTATCTGAGGAGTTCAATAAATAATCATTACTGGTATGGGGGATTATCAACTTTAAATTTTCAAGTAAGTGATGAAATTAATCTTTCTGGAGGCGTAGATATGAGGTATTATAGAGGAGAGCATTATAGAGAAGTTTATGATTTGTTAGGTGCAGATTATGCCCTCGATGGAGCAAATGGACTCCAGGATTCAGAAATTAAAAGAGAGGGAGATAAGGTTGGTTATCACAATGATGGAATAGTTAAATGGAGTGGAGTTTTTTCTCAAGCTGAGTACAGTAATGGCATGCTAAGTACATTCTTTAATATTTCTGCTTCAAATTCTGCATATAAGAGAATAGATTATTTTAAAAAGAAGGATTTAGTTTTAGCAGACACTACATATTATGAAGCTTTGGGAACATCTGTTATGACCCAGCCGACATATGATGAAAATGGCAATTTAACTGGAGCTACAAAAGAAATGGTAGAGGACACTATTATTCATAATGGTGTTGCCTATACAATGAATTCCAAAGAGGCAAAAAATGCTGAAACAGATTGGAAATGGATTAGAGGCTATACTTTAAAGACAGGAGCAAATTTAAATGTTGATGAAAACAATAATATATTTTTTAATGTTGGATATATCTCAAAAGCTCCAAGATTTAATAACGTATATTATTACGATAATACTTTGTTTAGAGATATAAAAAATGAAATAGTTAAAGCTTTTGAATGGGGTCATTCTTTCAGGTCCTCTAAATATTCCTCTAACTTTAATGTTTATTATACACAGTGGGAAAATAAGCCATCTAATGGAGGTGTTACAGTCTTGGTAGATGATATTCCATATAGGGCTAATATTAATGGTATGGATGCATTACATAAGGGAGCTGAGCTTGATTTGGCAATTAGATTAACTCAAAAACTTACATTAGAAGCATTAGTTTCATTTGGAAATTGGAAATGGGCATCTTCGGATACAGTTAGATTTACGGACGACAACAATAATCCAATTACTGACGATTTTGGAAATGAAATAGTTGCGACTTTTGATGCAGATGGTGTTCATGTGGGTGATGCAGCTCAAACGCAACAAGGATTTAGTTTGAGATATGAACCAAACACTAACACCTACATAAAAATAAGAGGGACTAATTTTTCAAGATATTTTTCTGATTTTGATCCATTATCGTTGAACGGAGTAAATGCAGGAAGACAAAGTTGGAAAATACCTTCATATAACTTAATTGATTTACATGCAGGATACAAATTCAAGTTATGGGACAACAATAAGCTAGATTTAAAATTAAGTATATTAAACTTATTTAATGAGAGATATATATCTGATTCTCAAAATAATGATCCATATAATTCAAATTATCAAGATTTTGATGCTAAATCTGCCGGAGTCTTTTTTGGATTAGGCCGAAGGTATACTTTGTCAGCAAGATTTATATTTTAATATTTTTTAATTAAACAATTGATATGAAAAGAACACTACTAATAATTTTGGCATTTACTTCATTTATAACATTTGCGCAACAAGATATTGCAACTGCAAGAACTCAAGTGTTAGGTTCAACAGTTACAATCACAGGTATTGTAACAAATGGTGACGAAATGGGTATAATTAGATATATTGAAGATGGTACAGCGGGAATAGCATTATACGACTTGACCACAAATAACTATTTGTCAAATGTTTTAAGAGGAGACAGTATATCAATCACTGGAGAGCTAGCTGATTATAATGGATTGCTTGAGGTTTATGTTGCAGGAAGCCCAATTATTCATTCTTCAAACAACCCTCTTCCAGTACCACAATCAGTAACCCCTGCAATGATTGGAGAAGACACTGAGGCTGAATTGGTACAAATTAATAATACAATTTTTAATAATGGAGGTTCTATTTTTACTGTTGGTACGCATGATTTTAACTCTGGCGGACAACAAGGAAAAGTGTATATAAAGTCAGGAAGTCCACTTGAAAATTCAATGATACCTATAGGGCCAGTAACATTAATTGGTATATCATCTCAATATACATTTATTGTTCCTGCCAATGATGGCTATCAAATTCTGCCTCGAGATAGCTCAGATATTATTTCTTCAGGAGCACTGTTGTTTACCTCAGCGGTTGAGCAAACCAATATTACTACTACAGGTTTCGATTTGTCGTGGACTGTATCTGATTCTTCTTCAGCAAATTATAATTACGGTACATCTTCAGCTTTAGGCACTATAGTTAACAATGGAGGTAGCAATATGATGCATACAGTAAGCTTAACAGGTCTTACACCTGCTACTTTTTATTATGTAGAATGTTTTTCTATTAATGGAAATGATACAGCTTTCTCCTCTGTTGGATTATTTTCTACTGCTTCTAATTCTACTGGGGCTATCCGCCCCTACTTTAATCATTCAGTAGATAATTCTTTTTCTACAGGTACAGATGCACAAAACATAACAACATATTTTAATGATACTATAAAGGCTTACATGGACCTTGCGCAAACAAGTTTGGATATTTGTGTGTATAATGCATCAGATGGAACAATTGCAAATGCAATTAATGATGCTTATAACAGAGGCGTCTCAGTTAGATATATTGCAGATGATGATGTTGTTAACTCTATGTTATCAAATTTACATCCTAATATTCCTGTCGTTTACAGAAATTCTAGTCTTCCAGGCATTATGCACAATAAGTTTATTATTATAGATGCAAATTCTACTAATAATTCATGGATAATGGGTGGGTCTACTAATTGGTCTAATCCATCTAATTTATTTAATGATTACAACAATATTATTTTTATTCAAGATCAAGCCTTAGCTAAAGCTTATACTTTAGAGTTTGAAGAGATGTGGGCAGGAAATTTTGGAAGTCAAAAAAGTGACAATACTCCTCATAAATTTAATGTTGCTGGCAAGCATATAGAATTATATTTTTCTCCCTCAGATCAAACGACATCTCAAATAAATAAAGTTATTCAATCAGTTGACTATTCTTTTGAGTTTGGTTTATTAAGTTTCACTAGGGACGATTTAGCACAAACTATTATAGATAAAAATAATGAGTTTGGAATAAGCATTAGGGGTATTATTGAAGATGAAAACTCCACAGGTAGTGAATTTGCTAACTTACAAACTAATGGAGTAAATATGCGATCCCATACTGGAGTGCCAAATTCTTTTCATCATAAATATGCAATAGCTGACGCAAATGTTACTGCTTCAGAACCAATTTTAATTACTGGCTCTCACAATTGGAGTAACAATGCAGAAAATAATTCTGATGAAAACACATTAATTATTTATGACGCAACTATTGCAAATATTTATTTACAAGAATTTGAAAAAAGGTGGTCTGAGTTAAGTAATATAAATACTACAGGCAATTTAATAAACTTAAAAATAGATGTGTTTCCTAATCCTTCAACTAGAAGTATAGATATTTTAAATGATATAGAAATATATTCTATTCGTTTATTTGATGCTAGTGGTAAGTATTTAGCTAGATATAATTCTTTTCCAATTGATATTGATAATCAAGGTATTTACTTTTTGAAGATCTTTTCTGAAGAGGGTATTGTGATAAAAAAAGTAGTTATAAATTAATTAATCAAAAAATTGATTTTTTAATTAAAGCTCAAAGTCTTCCATAAACTTTGTGGTATAGTTTCCTTTGCGAAAGTCTTTATTTCTCATTAGTTTTTTGTGAAAAGGTATTGTTGTTTTAATACCCTCAATAATAAATTCATCTAATGCTCTCTCCATTTTTGAAATTGCTTCCTCTCTGGTTTGAGCAACCGTAATTAGTTTAGCTATCATAGAATCATAATATGGAGGAATCATATAGTTTGCATATGCATGTGTATCAATTCTTATTCCATGCCCCCCAGGAGCATGAAAGTTGTTAATCAATCCAGGAGATGGTCTAAAGTCATTATAAGGATCCTCTGCATTAATTCTACATTCAATAGCATGTAGCTGAGGTGAATAATTTTTACCAGATATTTTAATACCTGCAGCAACCTTTATTTGTTCTCGAATTAGATCATAATCAACTACTTCCTCTGTTACAGGGTGCTCCACTTGAATTCTAGTATTCATCTCCATAAAGTAAAAATTTCGATGTTTATCTACTAAAAATTCAACAGTACCGACCCCTTCATATTTTACAGACTCTGCAGCTTTAATTGCAGCATTACCCATATCTTCTCTAAGTTGATCAGTCATAAAAGGAGAAGGTGTTTCTTCTACTAATTTTTGATGTCTTCTTTGTATTGAACAGTCTCTTTCTGAAAGGTGCGCCGCCTTACCTGTTTTATCTCCAATTATTTGAATTTCAATATGACGAGGATTTTCGATAAACTTCTCCATGTACATCCCATCATCACCAAAAGCTGCTTTAGCTTCTGTCTTAGCACTATTCCAAGCATCCTCTAAATTTTCTTCATTCCATACTAGTCTCATACCTTTACCACCACCTCCTGCAGTTGCTTTTAGCATTATTGGATAGCCAACTACTTCTTTTGCTAGTTTTTTACATTCTTCAAAGTTTTTAATTAGCCCGTCTGATCCAGGAATTGTTGGTACACCTGCCTTTTTCATTGTTTCTTTAGCTGCAGCCTTGTCTCCCATACCATCAATCATTTCAGGAGAGGCTCCAATAAACTTTATATTATTTTCAGCACATATTTTGGAAAAATTAGAGTTTTCAGCTAAAAATCCATAACCTGGATGAATTGCGTCCGCGTTTGTTATTTCTGCAGCCGCTATAATATTTGATATTTTTAAATAAGAATCACTACTAGCTGCAGGGCCAACACAAACCGCTTCATCTGCAAACCTTACGTGTAAACTGGCTTCATCTGCTTTTGAATATACCGCTACAGTTTTAATTCCCATTTCTTTACAAGTACGAATGATTCTTAAGGCAATTTCACCTCTGTTGGCAATTAGAATTTTTTTAAACATAATAAAATAAAATTATGATGGATCGATGAGGAAAAGTGGTTGATCAAATTCAACAGGAGTATTATCATCCACTAAAACTTTAATGACTTTTCCACTTATTTCAGATTCGATTTCATTAAATAATTTCATAGCTTCTATAATACAGATTGTGTCTCCTTCTTTAATTGTATCACCAATATTTACAAATGGAGGCTTGTCAGGAGCAGATGATCTATAAAAGGTGCCAATCATTGATGCTTTTACGGTGATGTATTTGTCGTCATCATTTACCTCACTTTTCGGAGTTGATTTTTCTTTATTAGCCGAATCCATATCCGTAGTTGTAGTTTGTACAGCTACTGGAGCAGGAGTTGTAACAGGCACCTGTGATGGATTTATAATTTGTGTAGGTATTTGATGAATAACTTCAGTGACTTCTTCTTTGCCTCTTCTTTTTTTAGCAGGAGATTTTATAGAAATTTTAATATTATCAATTTCTAGATCTACCTCTGTTGCTCCAGATTTTGCAACAAATTTGATTAATTCTTGAATATCTTCTAAATTCATCTTTTTCATATTTATATTTTACAAAAATAATTATTTATTTGAATCATAAGCCCATTTCAAATACATTGCTCCCCAAGTAAAGCCCCCCCCAAAAGCGGCAAGCACTAAATTATCTCCTTTTTTTAATTTATCTTCCCACTCCCATAAGCACAAAGGAATAGTGCCATTGGTGGTATTTCCATATTTTTCAATATTAATCATTACTTTTTCATTTCCTACTCCCATTCTTCTTGCAGTTGCATCTATTATTCTTTGATTTGCTTGATGAGGAACTAACCATGTAACATCTTCAGAAGATAGATTGTTTTTTTTCATTATCTCTTCTGATACATCTGCCATAGAGGTCACTGCAGCTTTGAATACTGTTTGTCCATCCTGGTATACTGAATGTTCTTTGGCGTCTACTGTAGCATGACTTGCAGGTCTAGCAGAACCCCCTGCTTTCATGTGTAAAAACTCTCCTCCTGAACCATCGCTTTTTAGAATTGCATCTTGAATGCCTAATCCATTTTCATTAGGCTCAAGTAAAACAGCTCCCGCTCCATCACCGAAAATAATACAAGTTGCTCGATCTTCGTAGTTTATTATTGAAGACATTTTGTCAGCTCCTACTACTATAATTTTTTTATACGTTCCTGTTTCAATAAATTTAGCAGCAGTTGATAAAGAAAATAAAAATCCTGAACAAGCAGCCATCAAATCATAAGCAAAAGCATTGCATGCACCAATTTTATCAGCAATTAAACACGCTGTAGAAGGAAATATCATATCAGGTGTAGCAGTTGCACAAATAATTAGATCAATGTCTTTGGCAGAAGTATTTGTTTTCTTTAAAAGACCTTCTACAGCTTTTGAACCTAAAACTGATGTTCCCTTTCCCTCTTCTTTTAGAATTCTACGTTCTTTTATTCCTGTTCTTGAAACAATCCATTCGTCATTTGTGTCAACATAGCTCTCTAACTCTTTATTTGTTAAAATATAGTCAGGAACATAACCTTCAATTCCAGTAATTGCAGCAGTTATTTTTTTCATAAGGTAATACTATTTTTTATCTTGTTTGCTAAATCAGCTCTAGTGATATTTTCTGTTAATAATATCATATTTTTAATAGCTGCTTCATTTGATATTCCATGGCCAATAATTACAGGTTTATTAAGTCCAAGTATTGGAGTACCCCCGTAATCTTCGTAATTTAATCTACTGAAAAAGTCATCAAGTAATCCTCTTTGTTTCATTATTTCGTAAATACCTTCAGCTTCTTTCAATACGATATTACCAGTAAATCCATCACACACAATTACATCTATCTGTGAATTAAAAATATCTCTTCCTTCACAGTTTCCGATAAACTCAAAATTTTCGTTGTTTTCCATTAAGTTATAGGCAGTTTGGCTTGCCAAGTTACCTTTGCATTTTTCTTCTCCCACGTTAAGAAGCGCTACTTTTGGTTTTTCTATATTACAAACATGTTTTGAAAATAAAGAGCCCAATATACCAAATTGATATAGCACATCGGGTTTGCAATCCACATTTGCACCAACATCAAGTAAAACTGTTGATCCTCCATTTGCTCTAGGAAGTATTGCAGACAGCGGTGGTCTCATGACTCCAGCAATTGCTTTTATTGCATAAAAGCTTCCAACAAAAATAGCACCAGTATTTCCAGCTGACGCAAATCCATCGATTTTACCAGCATTTAAATGTTCAAATCCTTTGGCAATACTTGAATTGGGTTTAGATCTAAATCCTTTAGTAGCATGTTCATCCATAGAAATTATTTCTTCGCAATGAACAATTTCGAATTTATATGAGCAGTTAATTTTTTTTAGTTGTAAATAAACTTCATCCTTGTGCCCAAATAATATTAGCTTAGTATTTTTTGATAATTTTTTTAGAGCAGATACTGCCCCAGCAACAGTTTTTTCAGGAGCAAAGTCTCCTCCCATAATATCTATTCCAATTCTCATATCAAAATTAAATAAAAAAAAATAATCTAATTACACTGATTGTAAAAAGACTTTGATTTTTATTTTTAAATTTTAGATTCTGAAATTAGTTTTCCTCTGTAGTACATTTTACCATCATGCTCATAGGCTCTATGGTAAAGGTGAGCTACGCCAGTTTCAGGACAAACTTTGATAGTTTGACTACTTGCTTTGTAATGTGTTCTTCTTTTATCTCTTCTTGTTTTAGAGATCTTTCGTTTTGGATGTGCCATTTTTTTATTTTAAGTTTTTTAATGCATCCCATCTAGGGTCAGACAGTTTTGACTTGCCAGGCATATATTTATTTAATAATTCAATCATACCTTTATCGCATGTACTATTTCCATTTTTATCTACTGGGTGTTCTCTTTTTGCAGGTATGTTTACAACAATTAATTCAAAAATTATTTGTTTTAAGTTTATACTATTTTCATTTTTTTGAAGATAAATTATCTCTTCAGTTGAAGATAAATTTCTTTGAGTTCTTTTTATAATTAACTTCGTCGAGCAATTTATATCTATTGATAAATGTTGATTACATAAATCACATGGAACGTCGTTAATCTTTCCCTCTAACAATAATTTAAGAGAAATTTTATTTAAATCTTTAAACAAAGTTACATTAACATTAATATCAACATTTTTAAATTCAAAAAAAACAAAATCTTCAAAGAACGTATCTTTTATTTTAAAAAAAAAAGATGATTTATTACTACTTACTGAACCTAACTTTATTATAAAATCATCCATTTCTTAGAAACAAAAGGATGGCAAATATATATAAATTTATTGTGACTTCATTATTAGCTTTTTGATACGTCTTTAAATGAAAGTGGATTTTTATTTAATTCACTATATTCTAATCGTTTTTTAAAAATTTTGCAAGCTAAAAAAACAGCCTCTCTAAATGAAGACTCATCTGCCAATCCTTCTCCAGCAATTTGGTATGCAGTACCGTGCACAGGTGACGTTCTTATTACCTCAAGTCCAGCAGTGAAATTTACTCCTTTATTAAACGATAAAGTTTTAAAGGGAGTTAGTCCCTGATCATGATACATAGATAATATACCATCAAAAGCTTTTAAGTTATTACTTGAAAAAAAACTGTCTGTAGGGTAAGGCCCAAAAGCCAAAATATTATTTTCTTTTAGTTTATCAATTGCTGGAGAAATGATATCATTTTCTTCTGCTCCAAGAAGGCCATTTTCTCCTGCATGAGGATTTAAAGAGAGTACAGCAATTTTTGGTTTTCTAATTCCAAAATCTTGAATTAAAGCGTGGTTAAATTTTTTTGCTTTTAAAATTATATTTTCTTCAGTTATGTGCTTGCTTATTTTTGATAATGGAATATGGCTTGTAACAAATGCAATTTTCATAATATCACTAGTCATAATCATTATAGCTTTTGAATTAAATTTTTCTTCAAAAAATTCGGTATGACCAATAAAGGTATTTACTTTTTTCTGAATAGATATTTTGTTAATTGGAGCAGTAACTATAATATCAATTTGATTATTTTTGAATGCGTCTGTTGCTTTTTCAATGGAAAGATAAGATAAAGATGCTGATTCTATAGACGCCTTACCAAAATTTACATCAATTTCTTTATTGTCAATATTTATTAAATTAGGTTTTTTTGGATTTATTTCATCAATACTATTAATTATATTAAATGTAAAATCTTGTTTAGAAATAGCTCTTCTGTGTATTTGTGCAATTTTTGATGATCCAAAAACAATAGGTGTACAAAAATCTATCATTCTATTATCACTAAATGTTTTGATTATCGTTTCTAATCCAATACCGTTTGAATCTCCTATTGTTATACCCAATCTAATTTTTTTCATAAATATTTTTTATAAATTCATAAAGTAATCTTACTCCCATTCCTGTCGCTCCTTTCCCTCGATACCCATATTTTTCCTTGGTAAATGTTGGTCCCGCAATGTCAAGATGAATCCATGGATAGTTAACAAAGTGTGAAAGAAACTTGCCTGCAGTAATTGCTCCAGCTTGTGTCCCCCCAATATTTTTAATGTCAGCTATATCAGATTTAATCAAATCATCATATTCCGACCAAAAAGGCATTTCAGCTAACCTTTCATGTACTTTATGTCCAACTTGCTTTAATTTTTCATGTTCGCTTTTTGCTCCTTTATGCATACTAACAATCCCATAATGCCCTATTGAGTTAGCAGCAGAACCTGTTAGTGTTGCTAAGTCAATGACCAATTGAGGATCATATTTTTTTGCGTAGCTAAGCGCATCAGCGAGAATTAGGCGTCCTTCTGCATCGGTGTTAAGTACTTCTACTGTTGTTTTGTCATACATAGTGATTACATCGCCAGGGGCATATGCATTTCCAGAGGGTCTATTGTCAGTTGCGGGTGCTAGTCCAATAACATGTACAGGTAATTTATTTGCTGATATAGCTTGCATAGTGCCAATTACGATACCAGCGCCTCCCATATCAACTTTCATTAAATCCATTGAGTCTTTGGTTGGTTTTAAACTTAATCCCCCAGTATCATATACTATTCCTTTCCCAACTAAGACAATTGGTTGTTTATTTTTTGCATTTTTAGGTTTCCATTCCATAATTGTAAAGGTTGGCTCGTCAAGACTACCTTGATTTACAGCTAAAAGCCCCCCCATTTTTAAATTTTCTATTTCTTTTTTTAAAAGAACTTTGACTTTAAAACCATTATTGTTAGAGGATTTTTTTGCAGCTGCGGCTAAATCAATTGCTTTTAAATGAGAAAATGGCTCATTTATAAGATCTCTCGAAAAGTAAACACCTTCAATAACTTTATTTAGCTCATTAATTTCTTTAGATGGAGTATTACTAACTATATGAATTTCTTTTAATTTTTTTATTTGTTCTTTTTTATATTTATCAAATGTGTAGTTTGAAAGCGCCATGCCCTCAGCTATTTTTAATGCATCATCATTTTTCATTATTGTGTCAATAATTACGATAGAATTTACATCAATAAGTCTTTCGATTAATCTATCTCCAATTAATCTACAGTTTTCACTATGTAAATTGATGTTTCTATTTTTTTTTGGCTTAACAATAAAAATATATCGATCATATTGATTAATTGAAATAATTTCATCATTTACTTTTTTTATATAAATATGTTCTTTTTCGGAAATACCATATTGTTTAAGATTATCTTTCTTATCAGTTAAAATTATAAGATTATCTTTTTTATTTATTGTTGTTTTCTTTTTAATTAAAGTCTTCATATAAATTTGTAATTTTGACATGACAAATCTAACTATATTTTATGAACTGTAGGGTTTTCTTTAAGCTGTGAAACCAACATTACCAATAAGGAAACGTACCAAAGTTAGATGAATAAGAGATAAATTATTAAATATATGTTTACAGGAATAATTGAAGAGTTAGGAGAAGTTGAATCAATAATAGTAGATAAAAAAAATAAACATTTCACTATTAAATCTAATATGTCTAATCAGCTAAAAATAGATCAGTCTGTTTCACATAATGGTATATGCTTAACTGTTGTAGATTTAAATAAAAATACACATACTGTTACTGCAATAGATGAAACTTTACAAAAAACAAATTTAAATAGTTTAAATATTGGTGATAAAGTTAATCTTGAAAGAAGTATGAAGCTTGGATCTAGAATAGACGGACATATTGTACAAGGGCATGTAGATCAAATTGCTACCTGTACAAGTGTTTCAGAAGAAAAAGGCTCTTGGTTTTTTACTTTTGAATATGAAAAACAAAGTAATATAACAGTAGAAAAAGGCTCTATAAGTGTAAATGGAGTAAGCCTAACAGTTGTGAATTCAGAGTCAAACAAGTTTTCTGTAGCCATTATTCCATATACCTTACAACATACAAATTTTCATAAAATTAAAAAGGGAACTGTTGTTAATTTAGAATTTGATATATTCGGAAAATACATTGCAAAAATTTTAAATAAAAAAATATAAATATGAAGCCTACATTACTAATATTAGCTGCTGGTATGGGGAGCCGCTATGGTGGTTTAAAACAAATAGATGGTATTGGCCCAAACAATGAACCAATTATTGAATATTCAATATATGACGCAATTAAATCAGGTTTCGGTAAAATTGTATTTGTTATTAGAAAAGAATTTGATAAATCATTTCGTTTAAAATTTAATAAGTTTGAAGATATGATAAATATACAGTATGTATATCAAGAGGTTAATATAAAAATTGAAAACATAGAAATTGTTGAACGGAAAAAACCATGGGGAACTGCTCATGCTGTATTAGTAGCAAAGGATGTTATTCAAGAGCCATTTGCTGTAATTAATGCAGATGATTTTTACGGACCAAAATCATTTTTACTTATTTCAAGTTTTTTAAAGGATTTATGTGCTGAAAACTATATGGCAATGGTGGGTTATAAATTAGAAAAAACATTATCTGATCATGGTACAGTTAATAGAGGAATATGTAAGTTAGACAAAGAAAATAATTTAGTTGAAGTTGTTGAGAGAACTGAAATTTCTCGAATTAACAATATAATTTATTATGATGTCGATGATAATTCTGAGAAAAAAAGTTTAAATAAAAATTTATATGTATCAATGAACTATTGGGGTTTTCACCCAAGTATTTTTAAAGAAATAGAAAATGGACTTTATAAGTTTATTAAAGAAAATCCCTCAAACAATACAGCAGAGTATTATATTCCTAATATTATTACTGAAATGATAAAAAGCAAAAAAATGAAAGTTAAAGTGATTCCAACATCTGATAATTGGTTTGGGGTTACCTACAAAGAAGATAAGCCAATTGCTGTCTCTACTATAAATAAATTTATAAAAAGCGGAATTTATCCGAACGAACTTTGGGATTAAAATGAAAAAAATACTTTTATTAGGTTCTGGGGAGCTAGGTAAAGAATTGGTAATATCATTTCAAAGAATGGGTCAATATGTTATAGCAGTTGATAATTACCCTAACGCCCCGGCAATGCATGTTTCACACGAATTTGAAGTTATTGACATGCTAGATGGAAATGAGTTAGACAGAATAGTTGATAAACATAACCCAGACTACATTGTTCCAGAAATAGAAAGTATTAGAACTGAAAAATTTTATGAATATGAAAAAGCGGGATATAATGTAGTTCCATCAGCAAAAGCAGCTAATTTCACAATGAATAGAAAAGCTATTAGAGATTTAGCTGCTATTAAATTAGGACTCACTACAGCAAAATATAAGTATGCTAATAATTTACATCAGCTTCAGCAAGCAGTTGAGGTTATTGGACTACCTTGCGTTGTAAAGCCATTAATGTCAAGCTCTGGAAAGGGACAATCAGTTATCAAATCTACATCAGACATAAAAAGCTCATGGAATTCAGCTATCTCTGGCTCAAGAGGTGATTTAATTGAGGTTATTGTTGAAGAATTTATTGATTTTGAATATGAGATTACACTTTTAACACTTACACAGAATAGTGGTAATACATTATTTTGTTCACCAATTGGTCATAGGCAAGAGAGGGGTGATTATCAAGAGAGCTGGCAGCCTGTTCAAATGAAAGAAAAACATTTAAGACTAGCTCAAAATATGGCAAGAAGAATAACTAAAGAACTTTCAGGCAATGGTATATGGGGAGTGGAGTTTTTTATTGCAAAGGATGATGTATATTTTTCTGAGTTATCTCCAAGACCACATGATACAGGAATGGTAACATTAGCAGGCACTCAAAATTTTACAGAATTTGAACTACATGCACGTGCAATTTTAGGTTTACCTGTTACTGAAATTACATTAACAAGAAATGGTGCATCTGCAGTTATTTTAGCAACTAAAGAATCGAATGATACCCCAAAAATAACTGGGCTTGATAATGCTGCCAGTATAAAAAATACTGACTTCAGGATTTTTGGAAAACCAAAGTCAAGTCTAAACAGAAGAATGGGTGTAGCTCTTGCATACGGAGAAGAAAATGTGAAAAAGTTGGTTGAACAAGCCAAAGAGGTTGCATTAAAAATTAAAGTTGACTAATTTTTTTCTATCCAATCTCCGTGTTTTTTGATAAGATTAATTAAAGCATTAACAGCCTCGGTCTCTGCTATGTTTTTTTCCACAACAGTTTTTTCTTTATATAACGTAATTTTTCCTGGACCAGTTCCTACATACCCATAATCAGCATCTGCCATTTCGCCTGGGCCATTAACAATACAGCCCATAATACCTATTTTAACTCCTTTTAAATGATCTGTTTCTTTTCTTATTTTTGCAGTAGTTTCTTGTAGATCAAAAAGAGTTCTTCCACAGCTTGGACATGATATATATTCAGTTTTAGAAATACGAGTTCTTGTAGCTTGTAAGATTCCAAATGACAAAGAATTATTATTTTGATCAGAAATACATTCTGAAGCAGAAATAAAGATGCCATCTCCTAATCCATCTATTAGTAAAGCACCAATATCTACAGAACTAGAAATTTGTAATTGTTGTTCAGACATCTTTTGATAAGTTCTACCGATTACTACAGGAGTTTTTATTTTATTATTAATTAGTTCTGCAAGTAACCTTCTTTGTTCTGCAATTCCATTATTATTGTTCGTATCTATTAAAAGAACTGCTGTTTTGTCTGTTTTTAGTTTGTTTGTTAGTTCCTGACTTAGATCAGAAAAACAAGTATAAATCATATTTATTTTTTCTGATTTAACTTTTTCTTGTATGTATTCATTTACTGTTAAAAGAGGGTAACCTTTTTTATCTTGTATCCATTTCTTATAATTATAAATTACACCTAAAGTTCCAGGAACTTCAAAATCTAAATTATGGTCTCCAACAAACACATAATCTGCAGCCATTTCAGAAATATGCCATTTGTCTAAGGGAATAGAGTAGCTGTAACCTAAAGCAAAAAAAGATGCTGGTGTTATCTTTTTTTTGAGACTGAAATCTCCTTTGACAATTGGAGGATTTTTTCCTCCAATATTCATTACTGTGTTGGTTTTTCTTTTTTTATAATCAAAACTATGAAGTGGATTTTTTATTAGTGAACAAATTTTTTGGTGATTTTTTATCTCATTAATATGTCTAATTATTTTTTTAGCAACAGGCATTTCAAATTCTGGAGCTTCAGTTAGTGAAACTCTGATTGTATCTCCTATTCCATCAGCTAATAATGTTCCAATACCTACAGCAGATTTAATTCTTCCATCTTCACCTTCTCCTGCTTCTGTAACTCCTAAATGCAATGGAAAATTCATTTTTTCTTTTATCATTTCAGCCACAAGTAATCTGTAAGCCTGCACCATAACTCTTGTATTTGAGGCTTTCATAGATATGATAATTTCTAAATAATTTTCATCCTTACAAATACGCAAGAACTCCATGGCCGATTCAACCATGCCTTTCGGTGTGTCACCGTATCTGGATAAGATCCTATCTGATAAAGAGCCATGATTAGTTCCAATTCTCATAGCTGTGCCGTATTTTTTACAAATTTTAACGAGTGGAGTGAATTTTTCTTTTATTTTTTGGAGTTCAATCTTGTAGCTATCATCAGTATATTCTATTTCTTCAAACTTTTTTTTATCTGCATAATTGCCTGGGTTAACTCTAACTTTTTCTACAATTTTAGCAGCAATTTCAGCTGCTTTTGGAGTGTAGTGTATATCTGCAACTAGTGGAGTGTTGTATCCCCTCTTCAATAGTTCGTTTTTTATATTTTGTAAGTTTTCAGCCTCTTTTCTACTTGGGGCAGTGATTCGCACTAATTCGCAGCCTGCATTTATCATTCTTATAGACTCATTTACAGTTGCTTCTGTATCCATAGTATTGGTAGTAGTCATTGACTGAATACGAATTGGATTGTTTCCACCAATACCAACATTTCCAACCATTACTTCTCTTGTGAAAAAGCGAGAATATTTAGTTAACGAATTACAATATTTCATTTACTTTTTTACAAATTTCTTTGTTATATGAGATAAGCCATCTTTAATTTGGATAAAATAAATTCCGTTTGCATAATCTTTAATATCAATTTTTTTATGAAATTCACCTGCACTATTATGTTGAAAGGTAGTAATAGTTTTTCCAAAACTATCTACGATATTTATTTCTGTAAAGTTATTTGCAAATCCGCTTATTTCAATGTAGTCTTCAGTTGGAATTGGAAAAATTTCCCATTTACGGTTACTTTCAGCTATATTCTGACTTCCTCCAATCATAAATTCATGAATAATATTTGTTCCAAAGTCAGCGTTAAATGCTTTAAGCCAAGAAGCTCCAATTTCACGAAATCTAACTATTCCACCTCCATCATTGTTTGCCCAAAAATCTAAGCCATCTTCATCCGTGTCTTGCATAACAAAAGTATAGCAACCAGGAGAAAAAGTTAAAGTATCTCTATATTGCGTATTTGAATACAAACTTCCACTGGTGAAAATGTTATTACCATTAATATCATAAAAATCCCAACTAGTTTCTGATTCTTGCGATAAAGTATTAATTACACCTGAGTTGGTACTTACCCAAAGAGCAAATGTCTCAGGGTATTCAGGCACTAAATCAAATTCAGAACTCATAAAGTTGTTTTCATTGTATTCATCAGTTTGACCGTTAGGATTTTTTAAACTGACTTCAAAAATATTGTTAGAACCTGCCCAAGAAGACAAGTTAGGAAGTTCGACTTCTTCTGTTTCTAAGAAACCTAAATTACCGGTCCAATTGAATGTATGTAACACCCCCCCCTTTACATTATATTCAATATCGAGAGATGTCAAAGCATTTTCTCCATAATTTTTGATAATTATTAATGGTTTTCCACAGATGGGATTCTTACGGCTATGCTCATCTTTTTTTGACGGTTTGATTATGTCAATTATTTCTGCAGAATTTGTAAAATTTGGATTTGTGTATTCAAAAAGTTGACATTCAATTATATATGAAGGAGTTTGAGTTCCACTCCAACTATACTCTTGAAAGTCAATATCAATTTCTATTGAGTCTCCTGGACTTATATATGGAGTTATTTCATGATCAAAGGCCTGTGCTCTTTTTCCCGGGCACCAATTTGCCCTGTCATATAGCCATGTTCCTCCTTGAGGGAAGATTGGGTTTTCTCCACAGTCTGCATCCCAATTATATTGTGTATGAGTTTGAATGCCATTAATATTTAAATAATAGTTAATTGGTTTAAATTCTGCAGCAACTTGATTATTGTCAAATCCGTGACCAGTAGTAGTCATTTTAATCATTGCATTTTCCGTATTTGAGTTAATGTGAAGCTTTTTAGTATTTAACTTATTTGCTTCAAAATCTGTTGATGTTACATAACTATGCCCGCCTGTGTAAATATTTTCAACAGTTAAAACATCTCTAGCAGGTATTCCTTCAATAAACTCAAAGTCGAGTGTAGCACTAAATCCAGAAGACCATCCGCTGTAATGACATCTAATCTCAACTGAGTCCCTTAATATTTTTTCGAAATCAGTAATGTCAAATGTCGTGGTAAAACTCCAATTATTTGATAATCCATTGCCATAAGGTGTTATAACTCTTGCTAATTCATAATTTTCAATTACATCAAAAGACTGATACCAGTTGTAGTTAGAATTTATGAGTGTAGAATCTGGGGTGCAATAAGTTTGACCAATGATATTACCAATACTATCATAAATCATATTATAAAAGCCTGCTTCATAAGCATATATTGTATCTGTTGCTATTGTTGGATTACTTGAATCATTAAATATAATAATCTCTAATAAGTTAGACAATACTGAGTCAACACTATTTGTTGTTGAATCCCAAGAACTAATATGTGTTATAGTATTAGAGTACATGATGGTGTCTAATGTATTGCCATTGACAGTAAACTGTGGAGTAATTTGTAGTGATGAATCAATTTCTCCAGTTCGATGTTTTACAAAAATTTGAGTGGTATAGTCCCAGTCTGAGCAGCCTCCAGTAGCGCATCCCATTGTGTAGTGAAGATATATTTTTCTATATTTATTACTTGCGTCAGGTAATACTCCCCATTCATCATAATTTCCATACCATGTCATATCAGTTTGGTCGTGAATTCTTATAGTTGTTGTGTCTCCTGCAAAAACGTTATGTATAAATGCAAAAAATATTAAAAGCAAATTTAGTTTTTTCATATCATTAATTGTTTATGTTAGTTACTCCTCCTGAAACAATCAGTTTCATGACTTCGCTTGAAGGGGCATCAATTGGTGTTATATATTTTTTTTCGACTACGAAAAGGTTACCTGAAAAATTATAAGAATGAGGAATATAAACTAATACTCTTCCTTCGTTGATATTTAATGAAGCTAAATCATCATTTGAAATGAATCCGATTCTTTCAACATTTGAATTATCAAATAGTTTAACAAACACAGCTTTTTTAAATCCTTTTTTATTTCCTATGAAAGTCCCCATTAAGTCTTTTACAGATGTGTAGATTGTTTCTAACAGCGGTGCTTGCTTTAGTATGTGTTTAAAAAATCTATTTATTGGACTTGAGATTACTAATGACCCAAAAAAGCCAATTAGTATTATTAATACAATTATTAATAATACACCTACACCAGGAAACAGACCAGGTATTGTTTTTATTTCTGGAAAAATACTCGGAATAATTTTATCAATTTTATTGAAGGCCCATACTACAAACGTGCCTGTAACCGTTATAGGTACAGAGTATAATAATCCTCGAAAAAAGTAATTTATGATTTTTTTCATATTTTTATACTTTTAATTTTTAAGTCATAAAAATAATAATCTTAAAAATAATAACCATGAAAAACTCAATATTTAGCAAACTATTTTTAATTACTCTACTTTTGTTAGGTACTTCTTCTTATAGCCAAGTAAAGGTTAAGCCCAATACCACCAATAAAAAAGTTATTGTCAAAAATAATAGAAATAATAACAAAAAAGTTATTGTTAATAATAATAGAAATAATAACAAAAAAGTTATTGTTAAAACAAACAGAGTAGTAGTAAATAAACCCAATAGGCCCAAAGTAATTGTTAATCGTCCAAATTATAATCGCCCAGGATACGTTTGGATTGAAGGTTACTGGAAGTGGAATCGCTTTAAAAGAAAATATGTTTGGAAAAAGGCAAAGTGGAAAAAAATTAAAAGAAATCACCAGTGGATTCCAGGCTACTGGCACGTAGCTCCTAATGGCTTTTTTTGGGTTGAGGGCTACTGGCAATTAGTTTATTAATGTTTATATTTTCTATTTGTTGAAAAGTATTTGTTAATCTTTCTAACAGAGTATACTTTTTTGTAATTTTGGTATAGAACCAAATATCATTAAGTATGAAAAGTTTACTGTACATATTATTAGTAATAACATTGCTTGCTTCATGTGTCACACCTAAGATTCACAACACATTAATTGAAGAACATGAAAAGGTTAAACAATCTTTAACAAATGAAGAAAAAAAGAACTTAGTATTCCAAACTAATTTAGAAGAATCAGAATCAAAAATTAAAAGGTTAACACAAAATATTGATAGATTAAAAAATGATTCTGCGAAAAACTCAGAAGCACTTTCTTCGGTTAGAAGTAAATACAAATCTTTAAGTGAATCATATGACTTACTGGCTTCTAAGAATAGTAGATTTATGTCAAATAAAGCAAAAGAGATTAAAAATCTTTTGGAGCAATTAGAGCAAGCAGAAAATGAAATATTTACAAAAGAAGATCAGCTAAATAAAGTGTTAAAATCACTGAAAGTAAAAGAGGATGAACTAAAAATAGCTCAAGAAAATTTAAAACAGAGATCCATTAGAGTTTCAGAACTAGAAGAAATTATTAATAAAAAAGATAGTCTTGTTTCAGTACTAAAAAAATCAATATCCAGAGCTTTAACAGGTCTTGAAGGAGAAGGGTTAACTATCGAACAAAGAAATGGAAAAGTATATATCTCTTTAGAGGAAGATTTGTTGTTTGCTTCTGGAAGATATAATATAAACCAAAATGGAATTTCTGCTTTAAATAAGCTCTCCAATGCTTTAGAAAATCAGCAAAATTTAGAAATTTTAGTTGAAGGTCATACAGATAGTATTCCTTTAAATGGTAAAGGTGCAATTAAAGATAATTGGGATCTTAGTGTTAAAAGAGCAACAAGTGTAGTAAAAGTTCTTTTAACTAATTCTAATTTATTGTCATCTCAATTTACGGCTGCCGGAAGAGCAGAATTTTATCCTATAGCCAGTAATGCGACGAAAGAAGGAAGAAGCGCAAATAGAAGAATAGAAATGATTTTATCTCCAAATTTGGATGACTTGTATGAACTATTAGACCAGTAATTTGACGCTCAATTAAATTATTTCTTGACTTATGAATTTATCAATTCAATTTTTTAGAGATAAAAAATATTTGCTTAATTTTCTTGTTTTATTTTTTTTATCCTGTAACATAAATAAAACTCATCATATTATTATTGATAATCCTAAATCAGAAGATTTAAAAGTTAAAGTCAATCAAAAAGAATATGAGATTCCTGCTTTTGGAACAATAGAAATTAATCTTAAATCGGGTGAATATAAAGTTGAAGCTATAATTAATGACAGTTGTTTCTTTTCTGAAAGGATAAATGTAAATACGCCAGGACTACTTAATATATTTAAAGAAACTTATGTGCTTTGGACTGACTTATATAAAATTAATCAAAAGGCTAACACAAAAAAACTAAAACAAAAAGACTTTTACATCAACGAAAAGTTATATGAAAACGTGGATTTTATTATTTACGATGATTCAATTTTCATTAGTAAAGTATGGGATTTTAACATTAATGAACCATGGGAAGAAAGTTTAAATTATTACTTTCTTAATTCTGAGCTTAAATCAAAAATTTATAGGATTAATGATCTTGAAAAAGAGTTTGGCTATGGGCCATTACCAGATTTTACAGAATATACAATTCAAGAGCTTAAAAACAGGGTAAAAACATTAGAATCTAAGAAAATTTATGAACAAAGGCAATAGTTTATTTAAAGGGTTTTTTCTAATTTCTTTTGTGTTTATATTCTTGTGTATTTATGACATAGTTTATGAAAATTCTCAATATTTAAAGCAAAACTATAGGCCGGCAAATATTTTACCAATAAAAAAAAATCATCTTATTAGAAACACTATAATTCAAGAAAACTCGAGGCTAAAACAAAATATAATTTTTTTAAAAGACATAATTGCAAACAAAGAAAAATTCAAGGCGTATAATGACAGCATTGATAGAATTAAAAATTATGATGGCGATCACACTGCACTTGTTTACTTTTTTCAATCACTTTTAAATGTAGAAAACAAAGGAAAAGGAACCTCAAGAATTGGTTACTATGGTGACTCTATGATTGAAGGAGATTTGATGAGTATGACTTTGAGAACAATGCTTCAAGAAAGGTTTGGGGGTAGAGGAGTAGGTTTTGTTCCTATAACTTCAATCACCAATTTTTTTAGGACTACCATTAAACACAGATTTTCAAAAGGATGGAAAAGTTATAATGTTAACCAATCAAATAATATTTTTCCTCTTGGTATTTCAGGAGAAGTTTTTGTGCCAGATATGACATATTTGAATCATGGAGTTTCTTACAAATCAAGTAATTATCGTTTTTTGCAAGAACTTCCTTCCACAAAGTTATTCTATGGTGTAGACACATCAAAAGTAAAGAGTAGTAAACTGTTTGTAAAAAAAGATACATTTCTTCTCGATAAAGAGAAGCATTTAAACACATTATATTTATCAAAATATGCACAAAAAGAATTGAGTATTCAATTCAACTTTTCATCTCCAGTACCAATTTATGGATTATCCTTTGAAAGCAACAAAGGAGTTTTAGTAGATAATTTTGCAATTAGGGGAAATAGTGGTATGCCAATGACTAAAATTTCATCAAATATGCTTACTAGTTTTAATCAAGAAATGAATTATGATTTGATAATATTACAGTTTGGATTAAATGTGATAAGTGGAAAGTCAAACTTTGTTTGGTATCAAAAACAAATGGAGAGAGTTGTAAGACATTTTAAAAAAGCAATACCTTATGCTTCGATTTTAATTGTAAGTGTTCCTGATCAATCTTACAAAAACCCAGAGGGAAATATGTCTTCTAACCCTTCTGTTAAACATGTGGTAAAAGCTCAAAGGGAGGCAGCAAGAGCTTGTAAGGTAGCATATTTTAATTTATATCAAGCAATGGGGGGTGAAAATAGTATGATTAGATGGGTAGAAGAGCTTAATTATGCAAATAAGGATTATATTCATTTTAGCCCAAGTGGGGCAAAATATGCATCCACTTTAGTTTTTGAATATTTAATGCATGAATATGAGGAGTATAAAAAATCACTTGATGAATAAATTACTTACTATAATATTTACAGTATTCAGTTGTTGTAATATATCGCTTTTTGCTCAAACAGTAGATAAGCAAGAAAGTGTTACAACTTTTAAAAATGATAGTGTTTTGGTCATATCAAATGATAGCAGCTTAAATAATTTTTTTAAAAAATTAGATTTATTAGAAAAAGGTCAAATAGACCGATTAAATATAATTCATGTGGGAAACTCACATACTCAAGCAGGTTTTATAACAGGTGAGATAAGAAATATTTTACAAAACAGATTTGGTAACGCTGGTAGAGGATTAGTTTTTCCTTATAAGGTTGCAAATTCAAATAGTCCAAGTGACGTTTATTCTTTTAGTAATGTTGAATGGCTTAGTTGTAGAAATAGCTATTACCAAGATAATTCTAATATAGGTATATGTGGTTTTTTAATTGAAACAAAGGATTCAAATGCCGTATTAAAGCTCTCTTTAAATCCAAAATCAGACTTAAATTATCATTTTAATAATTTGAAAATTTTTCATCCTTTTGGACAAGATTATTATGATTTTTCTATCATGAGTTCAAAAGATAGAGATATTTTAGAAGAAACAGCTACTGCTATTGAAGAAATAAAATATCAAGTTATTACTGGTGATTATTTAGGAAAAATAGCAACTAAGTTTAGTACATCGGTTAGTAAAATAAAAAAGTTAAACGATTTAAAAAATGATTTAATTTTTCCAGGACAAAAAATAATTGTTAAAGAAAAAGAGGTTAAAATATCATCAATACCTGACAGCGCATTATTTGATCTTAATTACAAGAAATCAACTCATAAATACTACACTGAAATTACTTTGTTAGATTCATTAACTGAATATATATTTTTCAAGAATATCAAAACTAATAAGACCCAAAATTTGATGAGATGGCATGGTATTGTGTTGGAGAATACTTTTAATTCTGGAGTGTTATATCACATGATTGGTGTTAACGGAGCTACGTATGATGATTATAATAATACTGAAATTTTTTTTAATCAGTTACCTTACTTAAAACCAGATTTGATAGTTGCTTCACTTGGAACCAATGAATCATTTGAAGACAGTGTAAAAATTACAAGTAGCTTTAGCACTTTTTATGATAATCTGAAGTCAATTGATAAAGATTTACCTTGTATTTTATGGATTCCAGCAGAAAGCGAAAAGAAATCTTTTGAGTCTAAGATAATAGCTGACTCATTAATTTTATATGCAGAACATCATAATATAGCCTATTTTGATTTATTTAACATTTTGGGAGGAGTAGGCTCATTTAAAGCACTAAAAAAAGACAAATTAGCAAAAAAGGATAGGGTTCATTTCACTGCAACAGGATATAGTTTACAAGGTAGATATTTCAGTCATGCTCTTTTAAAAGCATATAAAAAATATATAAAAAGAGTATATGATTAATTTTCTGGATTATTTGTATTATGACATTGAAAAACCATTAATTTTTAATAGTGGTCTTTTTTTGTTTTTCTTTCTTGGTTTTTTAGGTGTTTTTATTTTATTTAGAAAGCAAAGAATTGCTAGAGCTGTTTGGACGATATTATTTTCACTTTTTTTTTACTATAAATCTAGCGGCTTTTATTTTTGGATACTTATTCTCTCAACAATAGTTGATTATACTTTGGGTATATATATATATAACTCTAAAAAAAACAAAAGACTTATATATCTTATTATCGGCATTGTCTCCAACCTAGGTATACTAGCATACTTTAAGTATACAAATTTTTTTATAGAAATAATAAACAGTTTTGGAACAAATTATGAATCGTTGGACATTTTTTTGCCAGTAGGGATCTCATTTTATACATTTCAAACTTTAAGTTATTCAATTGATGTATATAGGGGCAAGCTAACTCCTGAAAAGAATATATTAAATTTTGCTTTTTTTGTTACATTTTTCCCACAATTAGTTGCAGGGCCAATCGTTCGTGCATCTGAATTTTTACCCCAAATTAGATTAAAGTTAAAATTATCTAATCACAATTTGAGTAAAGCAGTATTTTTAATAGGTAGTGGGTTATTTAAGAAAGCTATTATCTCAGATTATATTAGTGTTAATTACGTTGACAGAGTTTTTGATAATCCTCTTCTTTATAGTGGTATTGAAAATTTAATAGGTGTTTATGCTTATGCATTACAAATATATTGTGATTTTTCTGGCTATTCTGACATAGCAATAGGTCTGGCCTTATTACTTGGTTTTTGTTTGCCAATAAACTTTGATTCGCCTTACCAATCTTCTAGCGTAACTGAATTTTGGAGAAGATGGCATATTTCTTTGTCTAGTTGGCTAAAAGATTATTTGTACATTTCATTAGGAGGCAATAGGAAAGGATTAATACGGACGTACATAAATTTATCTATCACAATGATACTAGGGGGATTATGGCATGGGGCAAACTGGAAGTTTGTTCTTTGGGGTATAATGCACGGTTTAATGCTTGTAATAGAGAAAATTATTAAGTCTCTTATTTCAATTCCAAAAAATATTATTTTAAGAGCTTTAGGAATTTTATTAACCTTTCATTTTGTTTCATTTTGTTGGATTTTCTTTAGAGCTGATAGTTATTCTAAGGCATTAGATATTATTTTTCAAATAAAAAACAATTTTAATTTACTTCATAGTTTACAAGTAGCTTCATCATACCCCTACATCATTTTAATGATAATAATTGGATATACTTTACATATGATTCCAAGAAAATTTGAGTCTCATTTGATTAATTTTATAGAGAAAAGTCCGCTGTATATTAAGGCATTTTTTCTTGCTTTGATTTGCTGGATAATTGTTCAAGTTAGTGGAAAAGATATAGTTCCGTTTATATATTTTCAGTTTTAAATATTTAAATTAGCAATTATTAAATCTAAAATAATGAAAATATCGATCAAGAATTATTTTTACTTATCATTACTTCCTATATTTATTTTAAAATTTAATATAGCTAATTGCCAAACTCTTACTAACTCTAATTTACCAATCATTATTATAAATACTGGAGGAGCAAATATACCTGACGAGCCGAAAATACCAGCCAGTTTTCAGATTATTAATAATGGCTCTGGTCTAATTAATAACATCAATGATTTTCCTAACCATTATGATGGATTCTGTGGTATAGAGACAAGAGGTAATTCTACTCAGGGTTTTCAAAAAAAAACTTATTCCATTGAATTATGGAATAGTGATGATGAAGATACATCAGCATCACTATTAGACATGGGTAAGGAAGAAGACTGGATTCTTCATGCCATGGTCATAGATAAAAGTCAAGTTAGAATTCCATTTAGTTTTTATGTGTTTCAAAGAATGGGCCACTATGCTTCGAATTGGCGTTATGTTGAATTAATTATAGATAATGACTATAGAGGCTTGTATATTTTATGTGAAAAAATAAAAAGAGATGACGACCGAGTTGATATTGCAAAGCTTGATGAAGATGATATTTACGGTGATTCACTTACAGGAGGATATATTTTAAGATTAGACTGGTTAGGATATTACTCTCAGGGTTTCTCCTCAAATTATAATTCACAGTCTGGTTATTATCCACTTTTTTATCAGTGGTATTATCCTAAAGCTGAAAATATTCAACAAGAACAGGAGGATTATATTGCGGACTGGTTTAGCTATTTTGAAAGTGCGGTGTTTTCTAATGATTATCACAACAATTTAGGAATACGGTACACAGATTATATTAATTTGAACTCTTTTGTAGATTTTTTGATTATTAACGAATTAAGTAAAAATTCAGATGGTTACAAATTGAGTTCGTACTTACATAAAGATAGAGACAAAAATGGTGGGAAGTTAAATATGGGCCCTATATGGGATTTCGACCAAACATATGGTGTCTCTGAAGTTTGTTCAAATTACGACCCTACTGGATGGACTTATTTGCAAAATCAACCTGATTGTGAAGATTTAATGTCTATGCCAATGTGGTGGCAATCAATGATGCAAGATACTATATTCCAAAATAGATTAAAGTGTAGGTGGCAGAATTTTAGAACAACTTTTTTGCATGAAGATTCTGTTTTTAATTGGATTAACTTAGATACATCATTAATTAGTGATGCAAAGAATAGAAATTTTACAAGGTGGCCACATATCGGTCAGCAGATCTGGATTGAGCCTAGTCCTATTCCACAATCATACTCTGAAGAAATCACAGTATTAAAACAATGGATTAGTAATCGTTTAGATTGGTTAGATTTAAACTTCCCTGGAAATTGTGATAATGATATAACTATCATAAAAGAACACGTAACAAAAAAAGAAATTTTTAAAGTAATAGACTTATTGGGCAGGGAGACAAAACAAACAAATCAACCATCACTATTTATTTACGATGATGGGTCAGTAGAAAAAAGAATAGTAATAGAATAAATAATAAACTAAAATGAAAAAACTACTTCTTTTTTTTTTTTTTACTAACATAACTTTTTGCTTTTCGCAAAGTAGCTTCTATTCATCAGAGTACTTATTAGTTCCGGAAAATATGTCTTTAAAAATGAATATTCAAAGAGACATATTTAAACTCAAGAATTTAACTCGTCTTAATCAAGATTCTTTAAGAATATTGAGAAATACTATTTATGCGATGTATGGAAGAGAATTTAAATCACATGATTTAAAAGAATATTTTAATTCTCAAGATTGGTACGAGCCGAATGTTAATTATTCAGAAATGAGTCTTTCATCAAGAGCAAAAAAAACAATAAGTATAATTCGTTTTCTTGAAGAAAGAATAAATAGAGATGGCCCTTTTGAGATTAATTCAGACAACCTGAATGTGTTTTCAGATCGCTACTCTCTTAGCTATGACATGGATAAAGATGGTATTAGAGAAGATTTTTACTTTTTCATAAAGAAAAAGAATACAGTTTCTGAGGTTTTGGATTATAAAAATGTTACGCTTGTTGTAATGAGTGACTACGGATTTATAGAAATAAAACTTCCTGTTTCAGATAGTAAAACTGAAAGGGTACAGGCAGTAAGGTCTAACAACATAAAGCAACTAACAAATAAACTTACTAGTATTTGGGATCCCAATTATGCATCACACTATTATGGAATATCTTTAGTAAATGACATAAATCATGATTATAATTTTATTGAGTTGTATGTTTTGTTTGGTTGCGATCAAGGGTATGAATGTATTGAAGGTAAATACATATATTTTTACAATAAAGAATTAAAGATACTTGATAGAGGAATTATTTCTGTTTCAGATGAAGGATGGGATATTGAATTAGAAAAATTTGAGGATTATAATAGGTAATTCTAATTATAATAATTATGCAAAAATGAACAATAACAAACCCACTGAATTGAGTGGGTTTGTTATTGGCGGTGAGGAAGGGATTCGAACCCCCGAAACAGTTTCCCGTTTACACGCTTTCCAAGCGTGCGCCTTAAGCCACTCGGCCACCTCACCAAAAAGTAAACAAATCTTAAAATACTTCATTCTATGTTTTTTGATATAAAGTCTATAATTTAAATAGTTTTTTTGAGTTTTTTGTAGTGATGTTAGCTATTTTTTCTAAACTTACATTTTTAATTTCGGCTAATTTTTCTGCAATGTTTAAAATATATTTACTTTCATTTCTTTTTCCTCTGTATGGGGTTGGAGATAAATAAGGAGAGTCAGTTTCAAGAATTAAATGCTTTAAAGGTAAATTTTGTATTGTGGCTGCTAGTCCCGAATTTTTAAATGTTAATACCCCTCCAATTCCTAGATAAAAGCCACCTAAATTAATTATTTCATTTGCTTGTGTTAAATCACCAGTGAAACAATGGAATACACCATTTAAATTATCATCATTATGTTTTACGATAATTTCAAATGCCTCGTTAAATGATTCTCTTATATGAATAGCAATAGGTAAATTATATTTTTTTGCTAGTTTTATTTGATGCTCAAACGCAACTTTTTGGATTTCTAAATTACTTTTGTCCCAATGCAAGTCAATTCCTATTTCACCTAAAGCAATGTATGTTCCTTTTTCTAATTCTGAATTAACATGAAGTATTTCTGTTTCATAATTTTCTTTGGTTACATAACACGGATGTAAACCCATCATTGGAAAACAATTTTTTGGAAACAAGTGACATAGATTTAGCATTTTATTGGTGTATTTACTAGATATGTTGGGTAGTAAAATAGTTTCTACACCTAATTTTAATGCATTTTTTACAACTTGCTGTCTGTCTTCATCAAATTTGCTACTATACAAATGACTATGAGTATCTATAAATTTCATTAGTACAAAATTAGGATTATTTATTATAATTTTACAGTGTGTCTAATAAACCTAAAATATTAGTTATAAGATTGAGTGCAATGGGAGACATAGTTTTAACTACTCCTGTGATTAGAGCTTTAAATCAACAGCTTAAAGCAAAAATAGATTTCTTAACAAAGCCCCAGTATGTTTCTTTACTTGAAGGTAATACATATATTAACAGAATCTTTTCATTAAATGATAAAGTTGATTTTTTGCAAAAAAATAAATATGATTATGTGGTTGATCTACAAAACAATTTAAGATCTTGGAAAATCAGAAATAAAATCCAAACTAAATCATTTGTTTTTAATAAGAAAAGTTTAAGGAGATATTTACTGATTTATTTTGGAATAGACCTATTAAAAAACCATGTAGTTGATAGATATTTTGCAACTGTTGCTAGTCTAAATGTTGTAAATGATAATCAAGGCTTAGATTTTAATGTTTCTTCATCTATAAAGCCAGAATTTAATACTAGCCAAAGTTATATAGCTTGGTGTATAGGAGGAACACATAATCCCAAAAAACTATCTGCTAAGCAGATAACACAAGTAGTTTCTAAATTAAAAATACCTGTAGTATTGCTTGGGGGTAATAATGATTTGGATATAGCAAAAGAGATAATAAATAATGTAGAATGCAAATCAGTGTATAATTTTTGTGGTAAGCTTTCAGTTCAAGAATCTTCTTATTTAATTAAAAAAAGTAAGATGCTTTTGACTAATGATACCGGAATGATGCATATCGCATCAGCTTTGAAAATGCCAATTATTTCATTTTGGGGATGTACCAAGCCCTCATTGGGTTTTACTCCTTATATGACAGATCCAAGCTCTATTAAAATAATTTCCAAAAGATCAGCTAAGCCATGTTCTAAGCATGGGAGACATTGTAAGTATGGCAAAAATGGTTGTATCAAAGAAATAGATCCTCAATTAATATATGATTCTGTACTAAGCTTACTTAAATAAGGCTTTTAGTTCAGTTGCATCATCAGGCTTTAATTTACCAGCTAATATTAAGGACAATTGTCTTCTTCTTAAAGCACCATCATATCTTGTTTTTTCTAACTTTGTCTCTGGTGTAACTTTAGGCACTTTTGCTGGCTTACCCATTGCATCAACAGCAACAAACGTATATATAGCTTCATTACATTTTGTTTTCACACCTGATAATGTGTCTTCAATCCATACATCAATAAAGATCTCCATTGAAGAGCTAAATGCTCTAGAAATATTTGCCTCTAAAGTTACAATACTTCCTCGTGGAATTGGATGTTCAAAAGATACGTTGTTTACTGATGCGGTAACGCATGTTCTTTGTGCATGTCTATTCGCTGTTATTGCTGCGGTTATATCCATCCAGTGCAATAAACGCCCTCCCATAAGATTGTTTAAGTTGTTAGTGTCGTTAGGTAAAACAATTTCTGTTAAGTTGGCTCTGGATTGTTTTGGTGTTTTTGCACTCATATTATTATTCTGTAAGCATCCAAGCGCTCGGGTTATCTTCTCTGATTTTGGCAAGTGCTAAAATAGCTTCTTCTCTATTATTAAATGAGCTATAAGTAACTCTTAATAGTTGACCACTCTCAAGTACCTGAGGGTCGTAGTTCCAACCTTTAAGTTTTTCATACATTTTGTTAGCATTCTTTCTTTTCGCAAAAGCACCTGCTACTAAATAAAAGGTTTGATCATTTACCTTGGGCAATATTTTCTCATTTTCTAAATCTTCAAGATACATTTCTTGGTTATCAGAACTAATATTGTAGTTTGTTTTATCAGTACCTTTTTCACTACCTTTTTTAGGCTCACTAACTGTTTCAGAATTACTAAATAGATTTAGACTTGCCATTTCTTTGTATACATCAAGAATTTTTTCTTCTTGAGTCAAACTAATATACGAAAGAGCTACTAAAGGAATAATTATTGCTGCAGCTCTTAAGAAAGTTTTAGGTTTTTGCTTGTTAGGAGTTAAAAACTTTATGTTTGTTTCTGAGGCTATGTTAAATTCTTCTTTCCGAACTATTGATTTGTTATATGTAGGCTTCATACCATAGCAACCAATGTAATAGTTGATTGAGTTATCTTGAACAAAGATGATATTTCCTTCTTGAGCTACAGTAAATAAACCAACTTTTGCTATTCTCAATACTTTTGTGGTATCAAGTTTGTTGTTGCATTCGATTACAAAATCGTCTACTTTTAATTTTGCTTCTTCTTGAGAGATTACTTCCTTTTGTGCTATGTAACTAAATAACAATCCGTCATTAGTTGTTAAGTTCCTGTTAAATAAAATTTGTTTTGAAGGAGGTCTCAAAGAACCAGTTTTTTTATTCAATTCTGCTGATTTTCTGTTACCTACAAAACCTCCAAAATTTGGAACAATCACACAATCATTAGTATAAAGAAGGTCTGAAATATATTGAGAAACACTTTTTTTCATATTGCTAAATTAATCATTTTATCTTATTTTACATTAAATTCTTAGAATATCCTCCGGAGTGTCAATTGATAGAGATTCATATGAAGTAATACCTATTTTTATTTTATAATTATTATCCAGCCATCTAAGTTGCTCTAATTTTTCTTCTCTTTCATTATCAGTTTCTTTTAGTTCACATATTTTATTTAGTATTTCCATCCTGTAGCCATATATTCCAATATGTTTATAGTAAATAGTATTTTTTTCAGGATTTTTAATATTTCTACAAAAATTGATAGCATTTCCATTCTTATCAAAAATTGCTTTTGGGTTATTTGGATTATTTAAAAATTCATTAGCTGTAATTTTTTTTGCTAAAGTTCCAATTTCAGTATTTTCATTTTTAAATAATTTAATAAGCTCTTTGATTTGATTTGGATTAATGAATGGCTCATCTCCCTGTATATTTAAAATAATTTCAGCATTAATTTTCATGTTTTTCACCGCCTCATTACATCTTTCAGTTCCTGTAAGGTGATTTTTATTTGTCATAACTACTTTTCCCGAAAATGATTTGACATGATTAAATATTCTTTGATCATCAGTAGCCACAATAACCTCGGATAATTCTTTAGATTTTTTACATTGTTCATATACCCGTTGAATCATGCTTTTGTCTTTAATAACTGCTAAAGGTTTACCAGGAAATCTAGTTGAACTATATCTAGCGGGAATAATTCCAACAACCTTCATCAGATTTTGATATTACATTGTACAGCAAATGTTCTTGGGGACATCATGGTAGCAGGTCTTGTCATGTATTCTCTGTTTAAAATATTATTAACTACAAAGCCAAATCTAAAAGCGTCATTCATCTGCCATCCCAATCTAGTGTCTATTACATAGTCACCATCTTTGGCATTTTCTCTTGATTCATTAATTCCAGGAATTCCTTCAAAAATTCCAGGAATTCCTTCGTTTACCAACGGAGTAGTAAAAATGTAGTCAATGTTGCTCATAAAGTCATTATATCTATAGCTCGCTGCAAACGACACTTTTTTGTATGTAATTTCTGTATCAAATTTTGCTATATGTTTATATCTGTATTTTAATACGGTAGGATCTGAACTACTGTTGGTGTAGCTTACTCCTTGATTGTCCCCTGCATATGCGTATATTTTGTCAGGATCAAGTGAAAAATGATCCATGTAAGTATATCCTGCAAGAATATTAAGCGATAAATTTTTATTTATTTTACCTTGACCGTTTATACTAATTTCTAAGCCGTTGATTTGAGTGTTTCCACTATTTACAGCTTTAAAGCCAAGACCAAGTAATGGAGCAGTTGAGGGATCTCCCCATTGATTAAAAGTAAATTCCATCATATCGTCATATTGCATTAAAAAGCCTGCGATATCAATAAACCCAACCCATTTACCATATTTTATTCCCTGCTTTATACCTAATTCCGCACTCCATCCTTTTTCTGGCTTTAAATCAGGATTTGGATAAATTTCTAGGCCTCCTTGGTTAGCGCTAATAAACAACTCTGCCATTGAGGGAAAACGAAATCCTTGGCCCCAAGAAGATCTAACGAATGTTGCTTCTGCAGCTTGGTAATTAACACCGGTTCTAAAAACTGGTTTGCCTGCTGAAAATTTATTAATTGAATCGCCGTTAATTACATATTTTTTATCTGATTTAATTGTAAATTGTTCATATCTAGCTCCAAATGATAAGTTAAATTTTCCAATTTTTTTATCAAATTGTGTATAAATTGAATTATTTGTTCTTGTATTTTTTCCATTAAATAAGTTAGCTTTTGCATAGACTATTTCATTTGTAGTTCCAGAGGTAATACGAATATTATATTTCTCAATATTTTTTTGCCATTGATAATCTGTATAATATGTTTCGGATTTATTGTCTTGTTCATTATCTCTTCCTTTTGTACTGTTATCATTAATAACTTTTAAATATCTTGTTCTTAACGAATGCCTATTGTTACCGGACATATATATAATAAATGGGTCTATATTGTACGTGTCTCCAGCTGTTGTGGTGATTTCATTGTTTAGAGGAATATAAGCTCTATCGTAACTATCCCAAATTATTGCAGATCCAGTTGTTTGGAACAAAAAGTTTGCGTTTAAACCATACGACAACCCATTAATTTTTTTGCTTTTATATGTAGAATTGATATTAAATCTTTTTCTATCTGTTACCTCTCCTTGCCTAAACCCATCGTCTAAAAATATGTTTCCTCCTAAAGAGAGGTCTAAAGAACTGATCTTCATAGCATGTAAAAATTCTATTCCTTTAAACGCTCTTCTTTTATCTCCATTCCAGTTTAGCTCCTCTCTTTTTGGTTTATCAATTAAACCAAAATGAGTATTTATTTTTGTATATCCAGGAAATTTATTTTTATCAATATCATTTTGGCTGGGAAAGGCGGTTCTAATATTTATAACTCCATTCAAAGCAGAAGACCCATAAAGAGCAGAAGAAGCTCCTTTAATAACTTCAACCTGGTTAATATTTTCTGTTGCAATCAGTTTCCATTGTACTTGACCAGCATCTCCAGAAATAAGAGGCATATCATCTACTAATACCAAAACTCTAGTTCCAGCTCCAAAGCTCCACCCGCTTCCACCCCTAATATTTGCCTGGCCATCTGTGATATTTACGCCAGGAATTTGATCCATAACAGTTTGAATATCAGTTGTGTTTTTGTTTTCTATAAGTGATGGTTTTATTACTTCCATTGAAACTGTGATTTCTTCAATTTTTTGTTCAAATCTTCCTGCAGAAACAACAATAGTATTTAACTCCTCAGAAGTTGAAGAAAGAGCAATATTTAAATTAAGAATTTCATTTTTCGCTATATTAAATGTTTTAGTAATTTCTTCATATCCAATATATTTAAAAGTAATTTTTTGATTTCCTTCAGTTAACTTTAACTGATATTCTCCATCAATATCACTTGCGGTTCCTGAGCCTTCTTCTGATATAATATTAACACCTATTAAAGACTCTTTAGTATTAAGATCAGTTATTTTTCCGTTAATTATTTGGGCGTTCAAAAGTTGGCTGTTAAGAAAAATTAAGATTAATAAGCTACAAATTTTGTTCATAAAAAGTTAATGATAAGTTGGAGCAAATATAAAAATTTGAATGATACTTTTTTATTTGTATTTTCATTTTAAAAATCATTCACTTTTTTTTATTTAAAATATGTAGACAAGATTTTTATATAAACTCCGCATTAATTAAAAAAAAAATTACATTTGTCCAAATTTAATTTTAAACACATTAACTTAAATATAAATAAAATGGAAAAATACATCCATGATTTTATTAATGAAGTAAAAAGCAAGAATCCAAATGAAAAAGAGTTTTTGCAAGCTGTAGAAGAAGTTGCTGAAGCAGTTATTCCGTTCATTCAAGATCGTTCTAAATACAATAATAAAATGTTGTTAGAAAGAATGATTGAGCCTGAAAGAGTTATAATGTTTAGAGTCCCATGGCTAGATGATAATGGAAAAACTCAAGTTAACAGAGGCTATAGAGTTGAATTTAATTCTGCAATAGGCCCATATAAGGGCGGTCTTAGATTTCACCCAACAGTGAACTTGTCTATTTTAAAATTTTTAGGATTTGAGCAAGTATTTAAAAATTCTCTTACCACACTGCCAATGGGTGGAGGAAAAGGAGGTGCCGATTTTGATCCAAAGGGTAAGTCTGATAATGAGGTGATGAGTTTTTGTCAATCTTACATGACTGAATTGTTTCGTCATATAGGGCCAAATACAGATGTTCCAGCTGGTGATATTGGTGTGGGAAAAAGAGAAATAGGCTTCATGTTTGGTCAGTATAAGAGAATAAGAAATGAATTTACTGGCGTGCTAACTGGAAAAGGAATTACATGGGGAGGCTCACTAATTCGTCCAGAAGCAACAGGGTATGGAACAGTATATTTTGCTCAAAATATGCTAGAGACAAGAAATGATTCTTTAGCTAACAAGACTGTTGTTATTTCTGGCTCTGGAAATGTTGCGCAATATGCTTGTCAAAAAGCCACTGATTTAGGTGCAAAAGTAGTTGCATTATCAGATTCATCAGGCTTTATATATGATCCAAGTGGTATTGATGCAGAAAAGCTTTCTTTTATTATGGATTTAAAAAACACTAGAAGAGGAAGGATTAAAGAGTACGCTGATAAATTTGGATGTGACTTTCAAGAAGGTAGACCATGGTCTGTTAACTGTGATATTGCATTTCCTTGTGCAACTCAAAACGAGTTGAATCGTGATGAAGCAATACAATTAATAAATAATGGTTGTATTTTAGTTTCAGAAGGGGCAAACATGCCTTCAACCCCTGAGGCCATAGAAGTTTTTCAGAAAGCTAAAATTTTATTTGCTCCTGGAAAAGCGGCTAATGCAGGTGGGGTTGCAACATCAGGTTTAGAAATGAGTCAAAATTCACTTAGAATGAGTTGGACTAGTAAAGAGGTAGATGCAAAATTAAAGCAAATTATGAAAGATATTCATAACTCATGCGTTGAATATGGTAAAAATGGTGATTATATTGACTATGTTAAAGGAGCAAATATTGCAGGATTTGTAAAAGTTGCAGACGCTATGTTAGATCAAGGTCTGGTATAGTAATTTAGGTTAGTTAAATTTTTCTCTAAATCATTAGATTATAAAAAAAGGAGGCATTTGTCTCCTTTTTTATTTTGTATTTTTACATTCTAAAAATAAACTTATGCTAGTAAAATTTAATGAACAAATACAAAAAGAGTTAACAAAAATTAGAGATGCAGGATTATTCAAAAAAGAAAGAATAATTTCTTCTCCACAAGGATCAAGTATTCGTGTTAGTAGTGGACAAAAAGTATTGAATTTTTGTGCTAATAATTATTTAGGATTATCTTCTCATCCAGAAGTTGTTAAGGCAGCTAAAGATACCTTAGATACTCATGGATTTGGGATGTCTTCAGTTCGTTTTATATGTGGTACACAAGATATTCATAAGAATTTAGAACAAAAAATTTCAAAATTTTTAGGTATGGAGGATACTATATTGTATGCTGCAGCTTTTGATGCAAATGGAGGTATATTTGAACCACTTTTAACTAAGGAAGATGCAATTATTTCGGATTCTTTAAACCATGCATCTATTATCGATGGTGTTCGTTTATGTAAAGCAGCTCGTTTTAGATATGAGAACAATAATATTAATGATTTAGAACATCAATTAGCCAGCGCACAAAAGTACAGAAACAGGCTAATTGTTACTGATGGTGTTTTCTCTATGGACGGAACAATCGCGCAACTAGATAAAATATGTGATTTAGCTGAAAAATATGATGCGATTGTTATGGTTGATGATTGTCACGCTACAGGATTTGTGGGAAAAAATGGACGTGGAACTCACGAATATTGTAATGTGATGGGTAGAGTAGACATTATAACATCAACTTTAGGTAAAGCCTTAGGTGGAGCTATGGGAGGTTTTACTTCAGGAAAAAAAGAAATTATAGATATGTTGAGACAAAGGTCTCGTCCATATTTGTTTTCTAATTCATTAGCACCATCTATCGTTGGAGCCGCGATTAAAGTAATCGATTTATTAAGTGATGATAAATCTTTGATAAATAGGCTGCAAGAAAACACAAGCTACTTTCGAAATAAAATGATAGAAGCAGGTTTTGATATCAAGAAAGGCTCACATGCTATAGTTCCTGTAATGCTATATGACGCAAAACTATCTCAAATTATGGCAGATAAATTGCTTGAAGAAGGAATTTATGTAATTGGCTTTTTCTTTCCTGTAGTTCCCAAAGATCTAGCACGTATAAGAGTTCAAATTTCAGCAGCACATTCTAGAAAAGAATTAGATTTAGCAGTTAATGCTTTTGTAAAGGTTGGTAAAAATTTAAATGTAATTTAGAATAATAAATAATAAAGTTTTGCAGAAAAATAAAAAAGTGTAATTTTGCAGCCCTTAATTAAATAAATATAAAGTAGTGGATACATTAAGTTATAAAACATTATCAGCCAACAAAGAGAATGCGGACAAGAAATGGTTCATTGTTGACGCTAATGGACAAGTATTAGGAAGAATGGCTTCTAAAGTTGCAAAAGTTCTTAGAGGAAAATATAAAACAAATTATACTCCTCATGCTGATTGTGGAGATTATGTTATAATAATTAATGCAGGTAAAATAGTTATGACTGGTAAAAAAATGTCAAATCGAGAGCTATTTTCATATACGGGTTATCCTGGTGGGCAAAAACGTATTACACCAAGCAAGATGTTAGCCAAAGATGAAACATCTGTTGTTAGGCATGCAGTAAAAGGTATGCTTCCAAAAAATAAGCTAGGTGCTGCTATTTTAAGAAACTGTTATATTTATTCTGGAAACACGCATAATCATGATGCTCAAAAACCTACTAAACTTAATTTAAACGATTTAAAATAAAATATGGATACAATTCATGCAATAGGAAGAAGAAAGGCCGCTGTAGCAAGAGTTTATTTATCAAAAGGTAAGGGAAATATTTTGGTAAATGGCAAAGATTTTAAAGATTATTTTCCAGTGGATACTATGCAATATAAATTAGTGCAGCCATTTAAATTATTAGACGTCCTTGCCAAGTATGATGTAAGTGTTAATGTAAACGGAGGAGGTACTACAGGACAATCTGAAGCAATTCGCTTAGCTATTTCAAGAGCATTATGTGAAGTAAATATTGATAACAGACCTTCTTTAAAATCTGAGGGTTTACTCACAAGAGATGCTAGAGTAGTAGAGCGTAAAAAACCTGGGCAGAAAAAATCAAGAAAAAAGTTCCAGTGGGTTAAAAGATAGAAATCAAATTAATAACAAATGTTTAGCATCTAAATTGCTTGGACAAGTTTTAAATCTTCTACCAAGCAATTGCTTAACTTAAAAAGAAAGTAAACATGTCAAGAACAAATTTCAAAGAATTATTAGAATCAGGCGTCCATTTTGGACATCTAAAGAAAAAGTATAATCCTGCAATGGCTCCATATGTATTTATGGAAAGAAATGGTATACATATAATTGATTTAAACAAAACTGTCGCAATGATTGAAGATGCAGCAGCTGCATTGAAACAAATTGCAAAATCTGGAAAAAAAATTTTATTTGTTGCAACAAAAAAACAAGCCAAGTCTATTGTATCAGAAACAGCCTTATCTCTTAATATGCCATATATAACTGAAAGGTGGCCAGGAGGTTTGTTAACAAACTTTTCGACTATAAGAAAATCAATTAAAAAGATGCAAACAATTGATAAGATGAAGGAAGACGGCACATTTGCAACGTTATCCAAAAGAGAAAGACTGCAGATTGATAGACAAAGAGCAAAACTTGAATTAAATTTAGGTAGTATTGTAAAAATGAATCGAATGCCTGAAGCAATTTTTGTTGTAGATATTAATAAAGAACGTATTGCAGTTTCAGAGGCTAATCACTTGGGTATTCGTTCATTCGCTATGACGGATACAAATACTAATCCTAAGCTTATAGATTTTCCTATACCATCAAATGATGATGCATCAAAATCCATAGTTTGCATTCTGTCAATAATAAAAAAAGCAATTATGGAGGGTTTAGATGAAAGAGGTTTGGAGCAAGCTGCAAAGGATAAAGAGAAGAAAGAAAAAGCAAAAAAGATATCAGAAGAAAATATATAATTTAAACAAAAAGATATGACAAGTATTAAAGCAGCTGACGTAGCGAAGCTAAGAAAACAAACTGGTGCTGGCATGATGGATTGTAAAAAAGCTTTGATTGAAGCTAGTGGTGATTTTGATGCAGCAATTGATGTTTTAAGAAAAAAAGGACAAAAAGTTGCAGCAAAGCGAGCTGATCGCGATGCAAAAGAAGGTGTTGCAATAGTAAAAATCAATGATAATAAAACTTCTGGAGTCGCTATTGTTTTAGCTTGCGAAACTGATTTCGTTGCTAAAAATGACTCGTATAAATCTTTAGCTGAATCTTTTGTTGAAATAGCTCTAAATTTTGATAACAAAGAAGATTTCTTAGCAGCTAATTATGGAAATATGACGGTAGCTGAAAAATTAATTGAGCAAACAGGAGTTATAGGAGAAAAACTTGAAATCTCTGCTTTTGAGAAACTTGAGGCAAAATATGTTGGTTCTTACACACATGGAAGTAAGATTGCTGTATTGGTAGGTATAAATAATGTTTTTGAAAACGCTGAGATTTTATCCAAAGATATTTCTATGCAGGTTGCTTCTATGGGGGCTACTACTCTATCTTACAAGGACTTAGACTCATCATTTATTGATGCCGAAACAGAAGCTAGAATAGCGGCTATAGAAAAAGATAATATTGAGTTAAAAAGACTGGGCAAAACTCTAAAAAATGTACCACAATTTATTTCTAAAGCTCAGCTGACACAAGAGGTTCTAGACAAAGCAAAAGCTACTATAGAAGAAGAATTAAAAAATCAAGGAAAACCTGAACATATTTGGGATAAAATTGTGCCAGGTAAAATGGATAGATTTATTTCTGACAATACAACATTAGATCAAGAAATGTGTTTGTTAGATCAAAAATTTATTAAAGATGAAACTAAGAATGTTGCAGAATATATATTAAGTTATGGCGATCAGATTGCTATTTCTGACTTTAAAAAAGTCTCACTTGGATAATTTCATCTTTTTTAGTAATTAACCACCTTTTTAAGGTGGTTTTTTTATGTTTTAATTTTATTAGTTTGGTTCATTTATTTTATCTTTGGAAAGTTTTATTATGAAATATAAAAGAATACTTTTAAAACTTAGCGGTGAATCATTAATGGGTGATTCAGGATATGGAATAGATTCTAATATTTTAAGTCATTTTGCTAATGAAATAAGTACTATAGTTGATAAAGGAGTTGAGGTTGCAATCGTAATAGGTGGAGGAAATATTTATAGAGGAGTACAGTCAGAAGGAGCTGGATTTGACAGGGTACAAGGAGATCATATGGGTATGCTAGCAACAATCATTAATGGAATGGCTTTACAATCTGCATTAGAATCTTTAGATATACAGACTAGATTATTAACAGCTATCAGAATGGAGCAAGTTGCAGAACCCTATATTAGAAGAAAAGCAATGCGTCATTTACAAAAATCAAGAGTTGTAATTTTTGGAGGTGGAACAGGAAATCCGTATTTTACAACAGATACTGCTGGTGTATTACGCGCAATAGAAATTGAAGCAGATATAATTTTAAAAGGCACTAGAGTGGATGGGATTTACTCTGCTGATCCAGAAAAAGATATACATGCTAAAATGTTTAATGAAATTAACTTTGATGAAGTAATTAAAAAAAAATTGAATGTTATGGATTTAACCGCATTTACACTTTGTCAAGAAAACAAATTACCAATTAGAGTATTTAATATGAAACCTAAAAGCAATCTTTATAAGGTTTGTAAAGGAGATAATGTTGGTACCCTTGTAAAATAAATTGATATGACAGAAGAAGTTAATTTTAATTTAGATGTTGCTAAAGAAGCAATGGATGATGTTATTACAAGACTTGAAGTTACATTATCAAAAATAAGAGCGGGTAAGGCAAACCCTCAAATGCTAAGCTCTGTTAAGCTAGATTATTATGGGGTTCTAACCCCCTTATCTCAAGCAGCAAATATAGCTTCAACTGATGCACAGACATTATCTATTCAGCCATTTGATAAAAATTTAATTAGTGATATTGAACAGGCAATCGTTGAAGCAAATTTAGGCTTTAATCCATCCAATAATGGTGAAAAAGTAATTGTAAATGTTCCTCCATTGACTGAAGAAAGAAGAAAAGATTTAGTTAAACAAGTTAAATCAGAAATTGAAAATGCTAAAGTTAGTATTCGTAATCACAGACAAAAAGCAAATGATGAAATGAGAAAACTTTCAAAATCAGGTCTTTCCGAAGATATGGTTAGAGACGCAGAAAATTCAGTTCAAGATTTAACTAATTCTTATACATCAAAGATTGATAGTATATACAATCAAAAAGAACAAGATATAATGACTGTGTAGAGAAAAAATCTCTATTAGTATAATTTTCTTTAAATTATATTATCCTTAAAAATGTGGAAATATATTTCAAAATTTATTTTAAGAAATAGAATTTTTCTTATTGTTTTATTACTTGGTATTACCTTATTAATGGCATATAATGCCAAGGATGCAAAATTAGCTTATACCATGGCTAAATTATTGCCTAATGATCATCAAACCAATGTCGAATATGAAGATTTTCTGAAAGTATATGGTGAGCAAAACCTTTTTGTTATTGCAATTAAAGATTCTAATTTTTTAAATGTTAATAATTTAGCTGATATAAACAATATTACACAAAATATAGAAGGGTTGAAAGGAGTTGTAAGTATTGTTTCAATTACTAATATTTCTTTTTTAGTGAAGGATACATCTACATCTAAATTAGCATTAAAAAGATGGTATTCAAAAGATTTCTCATCAAAAAAAGAAATTGATAGTGCATTTATTAGTTTTTCAAATCAGTTAATCTATAAAGGTGTTTTAAATAATTTAGATAATACTATAACAACTTTATTGATTTCACTCGATGAAAATATTATAAAAACTCCACAAAGAATAGAATTAATTTTTAAAATAAAGGATATTGTTAATGAATATGAAAAAAAATATAAATCTTCGATTCATTATTCGGGACTGCCTTATATAAGGACAATTGATTCTTTAATGGTTAAAGAAGAAATCACTTACTTTATAATTTTAGCTTTAATTATTACTGCGGTTATTCTTTTTTTATTTTTTAAGTCTTTTAATGCAACCGTTTCCTCAATGATTACGGTTATTATTGGAGTGATATTTTCTTTTGGTACGATTGTAATTTTTAATTATGACATATCAATTTTTATGGCAATTGTTCCTCCTTTAATAATTGTTATTGGTATACCAAATTGTGTATTTTTAATAAATAAGTATCATAGTGAATTTATTAAGTCTCAAAAAAAGTTTTACTCATTACAAATAATGATACAAAGAATTGGAAATATAACTTTATTAACTAATTTAACAACTGCAGCAGGTTTTGCGTCTTTTATTTTAACTGATAGTGAAACATTAAGGGAGTTTGGTGTTATTGCTTCGTTAAATATTATTTTTATTTTCATCCTTTCTTTATGTGTTATTCCTATATATTTTAGTTTCGCTTCTTCTCCAACAAAAAAACAAACAGAGCACTTAACAAAAAAATGGCTTATTGACTTTGTCAACTATTTAAGTTTTTTAGTTAAGCATAAGAGAAAGATGATTTATGGAGTTACGTTTTTTTTATTGATTGTTTCTTTTGTTGGAATAAATAAAGTAAAAACAACCGGAAATTTAACGGATGATCTTCCAAAGGGGCAACAATTATTTAAAGATTTAAAATTTTTAGAAAATAATTTTTCAGGAGTAATTCCTCTAGAAGTTATAGTAGATACAAAAAAGAGAAATGGCCTAATGAAAGCCTACAATATGAAAAAAATCGATAGCTTATCAAATCTATTGTTTTCGTATTTAGAGTTTTCCAAGCCATTATCTTATATTGATTTGATAAAGCATGCTAAGCAAGCATTTTATAATGGAGACCCCTTATTTTATGCATTACCTAACTCACAAGAAATTTCGATAATTAATAGGTTGATGAATAAAAAAGATGATAAGATTAATATTTTAAATAATTTGGTAGATACCTCAAAACAGCAAGCCAGAATATCACTGAGAGTAGCAGATATATCAAGTGTTAAAATGGATAGTATTTTTTCAAGTCTTAGACCACAAATAGATAAAATATTTGATCCAAAAATTTATAATGTCACTATTACAGGAGCGACTATAGTTTTTTTAGAAGGCACAAAGTTTTTATTGAAAAATTTATTTACAAGCCTATCTATAGTGATTATTTTGATCTCAATTTTTATGGCTTGGATGTTTAATTCATTTAGAATGGTTATAATTTCAATTATTCCAAATTTAATTCCATTGTTACTAACTGCGTCGATAATGGGTTATTTTGGTGTCGCATTAAAGCCTTCAACAATACTTGTTTTTAGTATTGCATTTGGAATATCGGTTGACGATACAATTCATTTCTTAGCTAAATATCGTCAAGAACTATTATTAAATAATTGGAGTATTAATAAATCTGTATTTTCGGCTGTAAGAGAAACAGGAATAAGTATGTTTTACACATCAGTTGTTTTATTCTTTGGCTTTTTTATATTTGTTGTTTCAGACTTTGGGGGTACAATTGCGATGGGTTTATTAGTCTCGATTACATTGATGTTAGCTATGCTTTCTAACTTAATTTTGTTGCCAGCATTGCTTTTGTCGTTAGAAAAGATTATAAATTATGAAGCATTTAATGAACCATTGATAGATACATTTGATGAGGAGAGTGATATAGAACTAAGTAAATTAAAAATTAAAAAAAATAAATGAAAGGAATTATACTTGCCGGTGGAGCTGGAACTAGATTACACCCACTTACATTAGTAATGAGTAAGCAAATGATGCCAGTGTATGATAAGCCGATGATTTATTATCCATTAAGCACATTAATATATTCAGGAATAAGAGAGATTTTAATTATATCTACTCCAAACGATCTTCCAATATTTAAAAAATTATTAGGAGATGGCTCTAGAATAGGTTGTAAGCTTGAATATAAGGTTCAAAAAGAACCAAATGGTTTAGCTCAGGCTTTTATAATAGGTGAAGAGTTTATAGGTAGTGATAAAGTTTGTATGATATTAGGTGACAATATTTTTCAAATGAAAATAAACACATTGTCAAAATGTAAAGATGTTGATGGTGGTATTGTATTTGGTTATCATGTACATGATCCAGAAAGATATGGTGTTGTTGAATTTGACAAAAATTTTCGAGTTCTTTCATTAGAAGAAAAACCTGAAAAGCCAAAATCAAATTATGCTGTACCAGGTTTATATTATTATGATAATTCAGTTATAGAAATAGCAAAAAACATAAAACCATCTAAAAGAGGGGAGTATGAAATAACAGATGTAAATAAAGCTTATCTAATGAAAGGTAAATTAGAAGTTAAGTTGTTAGGAAGAGGTACTGCCTGGCTAGATACAGGAACGTTTTCATCTCTAATGCAGGCTAATCAATATGTTCATTTAATAGAAGAAAGACAAGGAAGAAAAATTGGATGTATAGAAGAGGCAGCATATAGGATGGGGCTTATAACAAAAACACAACTAGCCAATATTGCACAGCCTTTACTTAAAAGTGGGTATGGTAATTATTTATTAGATATTATTGAGTCAACATGAACGAAATAGATAAAATACATAATTTGTTAGAGAAGAAAATTTGTGATTTTTCTTATCCTAAAACTCCTGAACTATTATATGCCCCAATAAAATACATAATGGGTTTAAGAGCAAAAAGAATTCGTCCATTATTTCTTTTGATTTCATACAATCTCTATAAGTCAGATTTATCTAATGTTATTTCTCCTGCGTTAGGCATAGAGTTTTTTCATAATTTCACCTTGCTTCATGATGATATTATGGATAATGCACCTTTGCGAAGAGGGAGTAGTACAGTGCACAAGAAATGGGATAAAAATATTGCAATACTTTCAGGAGATGCAATGATGATTCAAGCTTATAAATTGATATCTCAAGTAGATTCACATCATTTAGAAAAAGTTTTAGATATTTTTAGTAAAACTGCAAATCAAGTATGTGAAGGGCAACAGTTTGATATGGATTTTGAAAATAGTAACGAAGTTACTCTTTCTGAGTATATAAGAATGATTCAATTTAAAACAGCAGTATTGTTAGCTGCAGCTTTAAAAATAGGAGCTATAATTGGAGGTGCTAACGAAAAGGATCAGAACCATCTATACGAATTTGGTATTAATATTGGCTTGGCATTTCAATTAAAAGATGACTTGCTTGATGTTTTTGGTAATGAAAGTTTTGGCAAGCAAACCGGTGGAGATATTTTGTCCAATAAGAAAACGTTCTTATATTTAAAAGCCTTACAACTAGCTGATAAGATAACGAAAAAAAAATTACAAGATTACTATAGTGCTTCAACAAATAGCATTAATAAGGTTAATTCTGTAAAGACTATTTTTTCAAAATTAAATATTGATAAGCATACTGTTGAACTAATGAAATCGTATTATATAAAAGGAATGAAACATCTTGATGCTGTTGAATCTAAAAATAAAGCAACTTTAATTTATTTTGCAAATAAGTTAATGGACAGGACTTCTTAAAATCACATTAATACTATTTAATAACTAATTTTTTTTTATTGTAATAAGTCACAAAAAATAAATAATTTTGTTAATTGAATTACAACAGATTAAATGGATAAATTTACTTTCTTAGGAGCAGCTCACACGTCTATGATAGAGGGTCTTTATGATAAATTTTTAGAGGATCCAAATAGTGTTGATCATGAGTGGGTAAACTTTTTTAAAGGATTTGATTTTGCTAAAACAATATACTCAGAAACTGAAATCCCTCAGCATTTTCAAAAAGAATTTAAAGTGATTAATTTAATAGATGCATACAGGAAGCGTGGACATTTATTTACTAAAACTAACCCAGTAAGAGAAAGGAGAAAGTATAATCCTACTCTTGATTACACTAATTTTGATTTAGAAAAAAATGATTTAGATATTGTTTTTCAAGCGGGCACTCAAGTAGGAATTGGACCTGCAAAATTAAAAGATATAATATCTCATTTAGAGAAAGTATATTGTCAATCTATTGGAGTAGAGTACATGTATATTCGTGACCCGCAAGAAATAGAATGGATCAAGCAAAGACTTCATAATAATTCAAATACTCCAAATTTTAATGCAAATCAAAAAAAACATATATTACATAAATTAAATCAGGCAGTAGTATTTGAAAATTTTTTACATAAAAAATTTGTTGGTCAGAAAAGATTTTCTTTAGAGGGCGCTGAATCATTAATACCTGCGCTAGATGCACTTGTTGAGCACAGTGCTAGCTTAGGCGTCAAAGAATTTGTTGTAGGTATGGCTCATAGAGGAAGGCTAAATGTATTAGCTAACATATTCAATAAAACATATAAAGAAATTTTTTCAGAATTTGAAGGCAAGTTATATGAAGACGAAAATATTGCAGGCGATGTTAAATATCATTTGGGGTTTACTTCTATGCAAAAATGTAATAATGGTAATAATATTAAGCTGAATTTAACACCAAACCCATCACATTTGGAAGCAGTTGACCCTGTTGTACAAGGAATTGTTAGGTCAAAACTAGATTCCGAATATAATGGAAATATGAAAAAAATATTACCAATTTTGATTCATGGAGATGCGGCACTTGCAGGTCAGGGAGTAGTGTACGAGGTAATACAGATGGCTCAGTTAGATGGTTATAAAACCGGAGGGACAATTCATATAGCAGTAAATAATCAAGTAGGATTTACTACAAATTACCATGACGCTAGATCTAGTACTTATTGTACTGACGTTGCTAAAGTAACATTATCACCAGTTTTTCATGTAAATGGAGATGATGTTGAAGCTGTGGTACATGCTTTACAAATAGCAGTTGAATATAGGCAAAAATATAATAAAGATGTTTTTATTGATTTATTATGCTATAGAAAGTATGGACATAATGAGGGAGATTAACCACGATTTACTCAACCTCTATTGTATGAAGTAATTTCTAAGCACCAAAACCCTAGAGAAATTTATAAGCAAAAATTAATGAATGAAGGAGTTGTTGAAGCTGGCATTGCCCAAGACTTAGATACAGATTTTAAAAACTTACTACAAGAAAGATTTGATGAGGCAAAAGAAATAATTAAAGCTAAAATAACACCTTTTTTAAATGATGAGTGGAAGGCCTTCAAAAGAAAAGTTACTGAGGATTTTCTAGTAGAAAAATCAACTAATATGACTGAAAGTAAATTAAAAGATTTAGCTAGATTTCTTTATGAAGTTCCTAATCAAGATAGATTATTTAAAAAAACAAAAAAACTACTATCAGATAGAAAAAAAATGATTGAAGAGCTCAATAGTGTGGATTGGGCATTAGCAGAATTATTAGCATATGCTTCACTTTTATCTGAAGGATATAGTATTAGACTAAGTGGTCAGGACGTAGAGAGAGGGACTTTTTCACATAGACATGCAATTTTAAAAATAGAGGATTCTGAACAAGAAGTTTCTCCATTAAACAAAATTAGTGATACTTCAAATTTTGAAGCATATAATTCATTACTTTCAGAATATGGAGTTTTAGGATTTGATTACGGGTATTCTATCGCCTCCCCAAACAATTTAACTATTTGGGAAGCCCAATTTGGTGATTTTTCAAACGGAGCTCAAATTATGATAGATCAATTTATATCTTGTGCTGAAGATAAGTGGAAGGTAATGAGTGGTCTAGTTATGCTATTACCACATGGTTATGAAGGGCAGGGAGCTGAACATTCTTCAGCAAGGATAGAAAGATATTTACAAATGTGTGCGAAATATAATATGCAAATTACAAACTGTACTACGCCAGCAAACTTTTATCATGTGTTGAGAAGACAATTAAACAGAAATTTTAGAAAGCCATTAATTGTTTTTACTCCTAAAAGTTTGTTAAGACACCCTCAATGTATTTCAAAAATTTCTGATTTAGCCAAAGGTAAATTTGAATTAATTATTGATGATGTAGTAAACAATCAATCGACTAAAAAGCTTATTTTATGTAGCGGAAAAATTTATTATGAACTTGATACAAAAAGAAAGAATGATAACATCACTAACATAGCTATTGTTAGAATTGAACAACTATTTCCATTAGATAAAGTTTATTTAATTAAATTAATTAAAAAGTATAATGCAGATAAACTTCTTTGGGTACAAGAAGAACCTGAAAATATGGGAGCCTGGAGTTATATTTTATCTGAATTAAGAGCATATAATATTGAGGTGATTGCAAGAATTCCTTCTGCAGCTACAGCTACAGGATCAAGCAAAACATCAGCTTTAGAACAAAAAGAAATAATTGATAAAGTTTTTAAATAAAAAAGAATGTTACTAGAAATGAAAGTTCCCAGTCCGGGAGAATCAATATCGGAAGTTGAAATAATAGAATGGTTAGTAGCCGATGGTGATTATGTACAAAAAGATCAATCTATTGCGGAAATAGACTCAGACAAAGCAACATTAGAACTTCCTGCAGAAGAAAGTGGTGTTATAAAAATCTTAAGCGAGGAAGGGGTGACTGTTTCAGTTGGAGATGTCGTTTGCATTATTGATACATCTGTTAAAAACAAGAACAAAGACAATATAGTATCAGAAGAGAAAAAAGATTTAACTGCAACTCCAGAAAATATATCTATTAATAAAGTTAAAATTAATAAAGCCACTCCTCTTGCATCTGCAATAATCAATGAACACGACATATCTGCTGAAGATCTAAAAGGATCAGGGGAAGCCGGTAAAATAACAAAAAATGATGTTTTAAACTTAATTAATTCAGGCCCTTCTGAAGAGAGAGGACAAAATAGAAAAAAGATGTCTTCTCTTAGAAGAAAAATTGCTTCTAGATTAGTTGCTGTTAAAAACGAAACGGCAATGCTTACAACTTTTAATGAAGTTGATATGACATCAATTTTTCAAATTAGAAATACTTATAAAGAAATCTTTAAAGAAAAACATAACGTTGGATTAGGTTTTATGTCATTTTTTACAAAAGCTGTTACAAAATCCATAGAGGAATATGGTGATGTAAATTCAATGATAGATGGCGATGAACTTATTTCGCATAATTATGTTGATATAGGTATTGCAGTAAGTGCACCAAAAGGGCTAATGGTACCAGTTTTACGCAATGCTGAAAAAATGGGATTTGCGCAAATAGAATCTGAGATTAAAAGATTAGCAAATAAAGCAAGAGATGGTAAAATTACTATTGATGAAATGACTGGTGGTACTTTTACAATAACTAACGGTGGAGTTTTTGGATCGATGCTTTCCACCCCAATAATAAATCCACCACAATCTGCAATTTTAGGTATGCATAATATAGTTGAAAGACCCGTAGTTGTAGAAGGAAAAATTGTCATTAGACCAATAATGTATGTTGCATTATCTTATGATCATAGAGTAATTGATGGTCGAGAATCTGTTGGTTTTTTGTGTAAAATAAAAGAGTGTTTAGAAAATCCAAAAGAATTTTTATTTGCAAATAATGTTTCTTTAAGTTTAGAACTATAACTCCTCCGGTGCTATTTCACAGATTAAACCATCAAGTTCTTTTGTTATAAATATTTGACAGCTTAGCCTGCTATTAGCTTTAGTATTGAATGCTTCAGATAACATAGCCTCTTCTTCATCTCCCATATCATCAATTTTATGATTTGAAGTTATGTAACATTGACAGGAAGCACACATAGCCATTCCTCCACATACTCCCAATGTCCCTTCTGGGACAAGTTCATATGATCTAATAACTTCCATTAGATTCATAGACATATCAGTAGGAGCTAAAATTTCATGTGTTTTATTTTCTCGATCTTTAATCGAAATTTTAATATCAGACATTATTAATCGTTTAGTGATTGAACTACAGGCTTTTCTGCTTCCTTTCTTGTACCGTCAAAACCATCAACTCCACTTACAGTTGTATAGCGAAAAATATGTTTTTTGTTAGGATTAATAATTTTATATGCAGATTGGCACATTAGAGTGGCTTCATGAAATCCGCATAAAATTAGTTTTAATTTTCCAGGGTATGTATTAATATCTCCAATTGCAAAAATTCCTGGAACATTTGTTTGATAGTCAAAAGTATCAACTTTTATTGAGTTCTTTTCAATTTCTAACCCCCATTCTCCAATTGGACCAAGTCTTGGTGACAAGCCAAATAATGGAATAAAATGATCAATTTGAATTTCTAATATTTCATTGCTTTCCTTGGAAATTACTGCACTTTCAACCTTGTTTTTACCTTTTAATTCAATTACCTGCGCTGGTGTTATAATATCTACTTTATTTTGTTTTTTTAATTCTCTGACTTTTTCTACAGAATCTAAAGCTCCTCTAAACTCATTTCGTCTATGAACAAGTGTAACTTTAGTCCCCATATTAACTAAAAATATCGTCCAATCTAAAGCAGAGTCTCCTCCTCCAGCTATAAGAACATTTTTGTTTTTATAAATCTCAGGATTTTTTATTATGTATTCAACTCCTTTATCTTCATAAAATGAAAGATTTTCTATTGATGGTTTTCTAGGTTCAAAACTTCCTAGGCCGCCTGCTATAGCAACTACAGGAGCTCGATGTTTAGTGCCTTTATTAGTGGTAACAGTAAAAATATTATTTTCATCTTTTTCAATTTTTTCTGCTCTTTCTCCTAAAGTAAACCCCGGTTCAAACTGTTTGCATTGTTCTAATAAGTTTGTTGTTAGGTCACCAGCTAATATTTCAGGAAAACCAGGAATATCATATATAGGTTTTTTTGGATATATTTCTGAACATTGTCCTCCTGGTTGTGGAAGGGCATCAATCAAATGACACTTTAATTTTAATAATCCAGCTTCAAAGACTGCAAAGAGACCAGTAGGGCCAGCTCCAATGATTAGTATATCTGTCTTTATCATTTTTTAAATGCAAAGTTAATTAATTTTGATTTTTGTATCTACATATGTTAACATTAAATGTGAGAAAAATTAACTATTTTTGCAAAAAATAAATTTATTATGGCAATAAAAATAACTGAGGACTGTATTAACTGCGAAGCTTGCGAGCCCGAGTGTCCTAATAATGCCATTTATCCTCCAGAAGAATCGTGGCGTTTTTCAGACGGAACAAAACTTGAGGATAGCGAAAATCGTGAGCCTTTCTCTTTAGAAGCATTTTACATTGCAACTGATAAATGTACTGAGTGTGTTGGCTTTCATGATGAACCCCAATGTGCAGCTGTATGTCCAGTTGATTGTTGTTTGCCAGACGAGGATAATGTAGAAACAGAGGATGAGCTTTATGCTAAAAAAGCTCATTTGCACGCAGAGTAGTTTTAATTCGGAAAAAAATATCTGAAATCTAATGTAACATAGCTGCCAGGAACTTCTATGAAGAACTTGTCATTAAAATTACCATCATTGAATATATCGTTTCCCTCAGAGAACTCTGGGTATATTCTTCCAGTCTCACTAAATGGAAAATGTAAACTTATTCCAGCATAGTAATGGCCCTTAGTTTGATTTCTATATTCCATTCCTAAGTTAGCTAGTAAGGCTCTGTACCCACCACTTTTCCTGTAAAAATTTTGCTTAAAACCACTTAAATTATTTCCGTATGATTGTACATCCGAAGCAAGAATGGTATGCGATGCTCCAAATGCAGCATTTACAAACCATAAATTGGATATACGTATATAAGTTAGTATTTGTAAAGGAATTTCATAAGATCTAATATTGAAGTTATTATAATCATTAATATTAATATTCTGATTTCTCAACTCCAATTTATAATTTCTATTTGTGTAGTTTATAGCGTTTTCAAACCAAAATATTTTATTTATTTTGTATCTAATGATCATTCCAAACGTATTGCTGTATCTTGGATTTAATTTAAAATCATATCCAAGTTGACTGCTATTTTGATGTGAAGAGTTAAAGTATTTTAAAGGAATAATTGGTTTGTACTGTATTCCGAAGGAAGCTTTTTGCTCTTGCCCATTAACAATAAAATTAGCTATAAATAAAATTAAAATTATTAATTTATCTTTCATTGGCTATAACTTCTATGTCTGGGTTTATTTTTTGTTTGAGTAATGCCTCAATACCTTGCTTTAAAGTGCTTGTTGCTGATGGACAACCACTACATGCCCCTTTAAGATCTACACAAACAATATTTTTTTTATAATAATTTAGAGTAATTGCACCCCCGTCGGCCTCTACTGCAGGCTTAATATATTCGTTTAAAATATCTTCAATTTCTTTTTCTTTTGCAGTAAATGTTTTAATTTTTACTTCATTAATTTTATTTTCATTCTTATTTGAAATATCAATATGTTCTGTATAATTTTTAACTTCATTACTATTTAAATGGTCGCTAATAAAAACTCTTAACTGCATTGCAATATTTTCCCACTCAACTTCATTTATTTTAGTAACAGAAATAAAATTACTACTCAAATAAATACTTTCAACAAAAGGGAATTTGAGTAATTCCTCGGCAATCGAAATTCCTTTTGCTTCTTTCAAATTATTAATTTCAATACTTTTATCAGCTAACATTTTATTAGATACAAATTTCATAACTTTAGGATTCGGAGTGCTTTCCGCATAAATACTATATTTCATAATTATTATTTTTGTCAAAAATACAAACAAAGTTAATTATGGCCTTAATAAAAAGTGTTAAAGGAGCAAAACCGAATATTGGACAAAATAATTATTTGGCTGAAAATGCTACAATAGTTGGAGATGTAACAACAGGTAATAATTGTAGTATTTGGTTTTCTTCTGTATTAAGAGGAGATGTAAACTCAATTATTTTAGGAAATCAAGTAAATATTCAAGATGGGGCTGTTGTACATTGTACTTATAAAAAATTTAATACTGTATTAGGTAATAATATATCAATTGGACATAATGCGGTAATACATGGATGTAAAATTAATGATAACGTGCTTATAGGAATGGGAGCAATTATCTTAGATGGAGCAATAATTGAGAAAAACACAATTATTGCTGCTGGTTCTGTAGTTTTAGAAGGTGAGCGCGTAAAGTCTGGATCAATATATGCAGGTGTGCCCGCAAAAAAAGTGAAAGAATTAAAAGAAGAGGAAATAAAAAAATTAAATCAAAATCTATCCAAAAATTATGTTATGTATTCTTCTTGGTTTAATGATCAAAAAGTTTAATTTCTTTGAGCTTAATTGTTTTTTCAAAAAAGAATTTTGTACTATTTTCAAAAGACTGTGTATAATTTGAAACATAAAAATGATGACTTTTTTGAGGTTTTTTATTTAATAATTTTTTAATTTGAAGCTCATTAGAAATGTAATTCGCTACAATTTTTGATGAATCAATTATATTTATTTTATCGCTAAAAAATTTGCTAATCTCTCTTTCTATTAATTGGTAATGAGTACAAGCCAAAACTAAGTGATTAATATTTTTAAGTTTTTCATGTGATAAATAATTTGATATAATTTTTTGACTAATATCACCTTTAATAAACCCTTCTTCAATCATTGGAGCTAATAAAGGTGTTGCTAATGAGGGGACATTAATATTATCACATAGCTCAAGTATTTTTTGTTGATAAATATTTGAGCCTATTGTAGCTTTAGTTCCAATAACCCCGACACTTGAGTTTTGGTATTTTTTTACAATTACATCAACAACAGGCCTTATAACATTATATATTGGCACAATATTTTTATATGTAATTAACTCATTTTCAATAACTGAAGCTGCAGAATTACACGCAATAATAATAATTTTACATTTTTTTGCGATTAAAAAATTAATTATTTTATTGCTAAAATTTTGGATTGCTTTATTTGATTTTTCTCCGTATGGATGATGTTCAGTGTCTCCAAAATAAACAATATCCTCATCTGGTAGAGCTTTTTTAATTGCATTAGCAATTGTAAGACCACCTATTCCGGAGTCGAAAATTCCTATAGGATTTTCTTGCTTATTTAGCGTCAATTAGAGTCCTAATTTTTTCTTAACTAAGCTGCCAACATCATTGCTTTCATTTGCAAAAAGAAATACTTCAGCAGTTAAGATATATGTGTAATTTCCTTCTTTTGCAACTTCATTTATTGCGTTAATGAGATCTTCTTGTATAGGAGCTAATAGACGTTGTTCTTCTTTTTGTAATTGGACCTGAGCGTCAGCTTGAAAAGCTTCTATTCTTTGATATAAGCTTTGCATTTCTAATTCTTTGTCTTGTTTTTCTAGATCTGTCAAAGATGAGGCATCTGCTTCATATGACTTCCTTAGTTGTTCTAGTTCTGATAGCAGTCCATTCAGTCTGTTCTCTAAATTTATCTGGAATTTTTTTAAATCATTTTCTGCAGTTTTAAAAGCAGGCATTTGAACTAAAATTTCTTGTGCATTAACATGACCTAATTTGTTTTGAGCAAAGATATTTGTTGTCAAAAAAGATATTAAGGTGATAAAGATTATTTTTTTCATAGTTTAAAGTTTATAATTATTATTATATTTAGTATCCCATTAATTTTAATACTTGGTCTGATTTATCAAGATTATCATTTTTATATAGCATTATTAAATCACTTGAACTGTCAAATATAACTTGATATTTATTATTTTCTGCTAGTGTTTGTATTGCATCAAAGATTTTGTCTTGTATGGGTCTAATCAGTTCTTGTCTTTTTGAATATAAAGATCCTTCTGGACCAAAGTATTTTTGTTGAAGATTTTTTGCTTCATTTTCTTTATTTATAATTGCTTCTTCTCTTTTGATCTTCATATCTTCAGTTAATAAGACTTGATCCTGTTGATACGCTCTGTACATTCGTTCTACTTCTGCATATTTAGCTTCAATTTCTTCTTGCCAGTCTTGAGAAAAATTATCTAACTTGTCTTGCGCTTGTTTAAATTCTGGTATTTTATTTAGAATGTATTCTGTATCAACATATGCAAATTTTTGAGCATTAGTATTTAAAATACTTAGACAGAAAATTAATATTAGAGAGATTTTTGTTTTCATAGTTTTTTTTTGCAAATTTAATTAAAATTGTTGTCCTATCGAAAAATGAAATTGCCCACCATTAGCATCAGGCCTTCCCACAATATCATCTAGCCCCCATCCATAATCAAGCCCCATCATACCTATCATAGGAAGCATAAGTCTTACACCAAAACCTGCTGATCTTTTTACTTGAAATGGATTATAATTATCGAAACTATCCCAAGCGTTACCGGCTTCTAAGAAAGCTAGAGCATAAACGGTTGAACTTGGGTTTAAACTAATAGCATAGCGTAATTCTGTTGTATATTTACTGTAAATGGTAGCTCCAGTTTGAGGAGATATAGAATTATTGCTATATCCTCTAAGCGAGATTAATTCTCTTCCATCAAATTGATATCCCATACCACTCATACCATCCCCACCAACATAAAATCTTTCAAAAGGAGCAACTCCTAAATTATTGTTATATGCTCCTAAAAGGCCCATTTCTACTCTTGTATTAAGTACAAGCTTTTCAGAAAATGCTGAAAACCATGAGGATTTAAATTTCCATTTGTAATATTCTATCCAAGCATACTTCTCTTGATCAGAAATAGACGAATAATCATCAATACCATCAAACATAGAGTACGGAGGTGTAATTTTTAAACTTAAAGAAAAATTTGAGCCTCTTCTTGGGTAAATTAATTGATCTGTTGAATTTCTTCCGATCTTAATATTGTAATTTATGTTATTAGAATATCCATTGCTAAATGAAAAGAAAGATTGATTATTGATTAATTTATATTGTTGAAGATTGATAGCATTATAAAGAGTAAAATAATCATCAGGAAACTTAAGTCTTTTTCCTAAACCTATTGTAAGACCTGCAATTTCAATAGCTTGTCTTGAATCCCCTTGTTGTCCGTTAGATGATATTGATTTATATAAGGAAACAGACAAAGAATTAGGTTTTTTACCACCGAGCCAAGGCTCTGTAAATGCAATATTATAATTTTGGTAATATATCCCATTTGATGATGCTGATAGTGATAAGATCTGCCCATCTCCAGAAGGAAGAGGAGTCCATTTTTCTTTTTTGAAAAAATTCTTTGTTGAAAAATTATTAAAACTAAGACCAAGAGAACCAACAACTCTACCAGCACCCCATCCCCCTTGAAGTTGAATTTGATCTGAAGATTTCTCTTCAACAACATATGTTATATCTACTTCGTTTCTTACCCCATCAGGATCAACTTTTACGTCGAATTTTTCAGGATTAAAGTATTGCATTTGAGCAAGTTCTCTTTGAGATCTCATTATATCTGACCTTTTAAACAGATCACCTGGGCGAGTTCTAATTTCTCGCATAATTACATGATCATTTGTTTTAGTATTACCTTTTACTTTGACATTACTAATTCTAGCTTGCTCCCCTTCATAAATTCTA
>JAYZXD010000039.1:0-7110 GCA_036141595.1 Bacteroidota bacterium | reverse complement strand
AAAGGCCCTTCAATGTAATTGGAATAGGTCTTGTTTTGCATATGATAGCAGATTTTAGTGATTGTTACATATAATAAACTATTATCTAAACAAAATCACATTGCTGAATGTAACACAATTGTTTTTGTTATTTAAATTCAGGATTTATTAAGAGAATTAGAAAAAGTAAAGTGTCTATTATTTAATATCCAAGATAGAGATTTACACCTAACATAAATCCTATGTTACTATATTTAATCTCAAGATCATCAAGACCACCAGTATTCATGTCATAAACAGCATCCTCCAAAACAGTAGTTAGTGAAGAATAGTAAATAGATGGATTAATTGAAAGCATGTCGTTGATGTTTATAGCGTAACCAGCACCAACAGCAAACCCATTTGTCTTTGTTGGATCTGATTCACTGTCATAATTGTCACTCTCATATTTGGATGATCTAGATCCTAATTGATATGCAACTTCTGCAAAGACACCAGACTCACCAAAATGATATCGTATAAAAGGTGCTATTGTGTATTGAGTAGAATCAAGTTGTGTGTCATATGATCCTTGTTCATAAATTGAAGTTGTAGATTCTAGATTTAAACCAAGTCCAATTGCAAATCCATCGCTAACAAAATAACCTACCTCTGTGTTTAAATTAAATTGAGTAATTGTATTCTTGTCTACATCATAATTCAATGTACCACCGTCCATATCGTTAATAGATTGTGAAATAATTGAAAAAGGATCTGCTCCAACCCCTAAAAATAAAACCCCCTGAGAAGGTCTCATTTGTGCATTTATGTTTAAAAACATAAAAGTTGCGAATGTGAGTGTTAGTAATTTTTTCATTTTTCTTTCAAAACTAATAATTTTAATTTATTATCAGCTTCTTAACTAAAGAATTGTTTTTTGTATAAACTTTAAGCAGATAGCTACCAGAATTAAAAGAAGTAAAATCAAACTCAATTTTTGATTTTTCTTCAGATTCTAAAATTGTAAAAGGAATATCATTAACTTTTTGTCCATTAATACTAAATAAACTAACTTTTTCTATTTGATTAACACCTATTCTTAATTCTAAAGTTAACTTGTCACTTATTGGATTTGGATAGCATAAATGTATAATCTCATCTTCTAATTTATCATAGATTAAATTTTCATTGATAATGTTAATAAACTTGTCAGGAGAAACTACTCTTACATTACTGTCTAATAAATTAACACACTTAATGATACTATCAACTGAATTTGACCAATTATGTACTGGTATTAGGCTATAGCCATTTTCAGAAAAAATATCTTTAGGCAAATTGTTTATTTTATTGGCTAAGCTTACAGTATTTTCAAAACCACCCCAAAGATTATATCTTGCACTTATTATTGGTTTATTATTTAAAAATTTAATGTCTCCTTTATGTTTGGAATAATTTGAAAAATCATAATAAAAAATTGCATCAACTGATGGCTTATTTAAATATGGATACAAATAGAAATCATTATTATCACTAGCAATAATGTTAACAATACCAAGATCAGATTTTAACATGTAATTATTTAATATCTCTGTGTATTCCTCAAGCTCAACATAATCATTTGGATATATATAAGAATATCCAGAGGGTCCGGCTATAAAATAATCTTTGGCATTTATATTATCTGAAGCGCTTGAATAAATTTTATTCAATACAGTTGGAGCTAATTCACTCAAAGAAGGAGAAATTGTCCATCCTATATCTACTTGACCCCTGTTAAGACTACCAAACCATCTTTGATCTGTATAAAACCAGTTCAATAACCATTGAATATTGTCTCCATCACTCATAACAAAACAAACTGTATGAGTGTTCTCTCTAGTTTCAGTAGTAATCTCATGACTTTTCTGTTGTATTTCCTGATTGAAATTTGTTAGAACTGATAAGTTATAGGCATAATCTGACGGAAGAACATTAATCGAAAATCTTGATGATTTATGTACTGTTTGATATTCATCATCTCCCCACCCAAGTAAAACACTATTACTATTCATATTAGAAAACACACTATCCACTAAATCTGAATGTATATCATCATAAAAATGATAAGCTTTGGAAAAAACAGAATAATCACCTAAACACAAATCTTTATTTTCATTTTGATAAACGACAATTTCTTTACTTATAGAATCTGAATAATTTTTAAAAAACCAATCGTTACTTAAATTAGTGGCGTCATATTTCATAGGAATTGCTAGTGAATCCATCAAACTCAAATGAACATCAGTTACTGGTATAGAATTATAAATACCAGATAAAGATATTGCTAAATTACTTGAACTGGAGTGAAGCTTACACTTAATATAGCTATCTATATCAGAAATAAATAGTGATAACAAATATTCAAAGTTATTACCAACAGAATAATCTAAAAAAACATTATGATTTTCTTCTAAATCATTTAACCAAAATGTACTTCCTGTTCCAACATCTCTAAATATTTTTGGTTTTTCTTTTGCTAAAATACCTTGTAATGTTTGAATTATTAATATTTCTTCATCAGAAAAATTATCTTCATAAATAACAAATAGAGTGTCTGGTGTTGAAGAAAAAGGGAAAGGGCTGTCTTTTACTCTTTCAATAGTTTCCTGCGTGTAGGATGTATTTGCAAAAGAAAAAACAAAAAGATTAATTAAAATTATTTTAAAAAAATTCATTGAAAGTTAATAAACTATTTTATCAATTTTTTATTAATGTTAAGTAGCTGATATTATTATGTAATTAGTGAAATTATTTCTGCACTAGCATTTATTGCTTTTCAATATTTAATACACAGCTTGTTGAGTCAACAAAACCAGGTAATATTTCGAAAACAAAAGTTAAATTTAATAATCCAATACCAATATCAGCATTTACACTGCCATTTCCAAAAACATCGACATCAATAAAACCATATCCATCTTCTTGAAAATCAAGTCTAATTATTTGATTTGGAATAATTAATTGACCAGTATTATCAATATCTGCATATGCTGTTTGATCACTTCCAAAATCAATATTTAATTTATTTGAATCGCAAACAATAAACATGTAATCATCAAACCTTTGCTCAACATCTATTTGAATTCCTAGAATTTCATAATACGGACAAGAAGGAGTTATTTCCCAATCTCCCTCAGTACTTATACATGATTGATACACTGGTATATCTGGCATATCAGGGCTGCTCTTACTGCAAGAATTTAGAATTATAAGTACCAAGCAACATAATATTAATTTTGTTTTCATTTTACAATTATTTTTTAATGGATTTTTCAAACTTAACAATTTTTACTTTGACTCTATATAGTTGTAGTTTATGTTTTCATTACATATGTATTTACTTGCATACATACTTGCTCCTCTTTCGTAATCCAAGTCTTTAAAATTATTAATAAATATATACTCAATATTATAAGTTATCTTTTTAATGTATAGTTTTGTGTTAAATGAAGAAAAATTTTGAAATAGAAATAATCATAATGATTATTTTTTCATTCATATTAATGTCATACTCTATTTTTTTTGCTTTAACAAATACAATAGAATATGATGAAGCTTATAGCTATCTTTATTATAGTAATACAATACATGGATTTACTAGTCAATCTCTCGCCAATAATCATCCGCTAAATTCTCTTCTTATTTATTTTTCTTCATATTTTTTCCCATACAGCGAATTTATGATAAGATTGCCCAATTTAATCTTTCTGATTTTATATCTTCTCTTTGCTATAAAGATATCTTGTAATACTAAAATTAAGCTTGTAACATTTGGCTTGTTAATTCTTTATTGGTATTTAATTCCCTACTATTTCGCACAAGCAAGAGGTTATGGAATAGCATCCTCTCTTGTTTTAATTTCATTATATTATTTACTTAACAAACCATCTACTGATAAAAATATTTTAATATCCATTACTTTGCTATTGATTGGAAGTTATGCCTTCTTGGGACTAATCCCTTTAATTATTTCTGCAATTATTTATTACTTTGTTTTTGAAATTTCCAGACCAATCATATTTGTGAAAAAAAGAATTGTTGCAATTGCAAGCATCTTTTGCGTATTTGTTTACTTAGTTAGCATGTTAATCTCAGTCTCTGAAGAAGGAAAGCCACTCTATGGTTCATACAATAGTTCTTTTTTATCATCTACAATAGGATTTTATACAAGTTCATTTTTTGATGGAAATTATAAATTTGGATCAGTAGCAACTAATATGAAAGATATTTCATCTACATTTGGCTACTCAGAAATTTCATTATTTACTTGCTTAATTTTCTTCATATTTTTTGTCAGCACAATGCTTTTCAATAAGAAAAAAAACAAAGTTAAAGTATCATTAATAACGTTATTTTGCTTTACTATTCTTTATTTCTCTAGCCTAATAATGAACAAGCCTTTTATAACAGGTAGATCTTTGTTACCTTTTTATCCTCTGATTGCTCTTTCAACTGTTGAAATAATAGAGGCTTCATTAAAGTGTATTAAATCTCTCGAAACAAAAACAAAGTTTAAAAGGATTTTGATTTTAATTTTTTTTGTAGCATTGACATTCAACTATTTTAACAAAATCGAAGTTAGTTTATATGATCTATCATTTAAAACCAAGAATAAAAAGATTATTGAAATTTTAGAAGGAAAACCAAACCCCAGACAACTTTTCTATCAAAAAAAAGAGTCTTTTGTAAAAAAAAAAATTGACTAGTTACTTAAATCTTAAAAAACCATATTTTAAAATACAATAAATAGCTCGCACGCCGTCTTTCCAACCAATCTTCTTTCCCTCATCATATGTTCTACCGTAGTATGAAATACCTACTTCATAAATTCTAATATTTTGGATTCTTGACAATTTAGCTGTAACCTCAGGTTCAAAACCAAATCTGGTTTCATTTAAATTAATTGACTGTATAATCTCGGTCTTAAACAATTTATAACATGTTTCCATATCTGATAGGTTTAAATTTGTAGCCATATTTGACAAAAATGTTAAAAATTGATTTCCTATTGTGTGCCAGAAAAATAATATTCTGTGTGGGTTATTTCCTTTGAATCTGGATCCATATACAACATCTGCAAATCCATTTATAACTGGACTCAGAAGATCATTATATTCATTTGGATCATATTCTAAATCTGCATCTTGAATTATAAGAAATTTTCCACTCGCATTTTTGATGCCCGTATGCAACGCCCCACCTTTTCCTTTATTTTTATTGTGTTCAAAGTATTTAATCTCTAGCTCAGGATTTTTAAAAATATATTTATTGACAATATCTTTTGTATTATCTGAGGAAAAATCATTTACTATGATAATTTCTTTTTTAATGTCATGAATTAAGTTAACATGCTTTATTTTGTCTAGTATCAATTGAATTGTATTTGCTTCATTGTATGCAGGTATTACTATTGAAAGTTTTTCTATTTTCATCTAAATAATGTCTTTTATATAGTCTTCTAAATTATATGTTGCTTGCCAGTTTAATTTAGTAAATGTTTCTTGGTAATCTGCTAAAGTTACAAGGCCTTCACCTTTTCTAAGTGGAATATACTGTATTTTATTATAGTTAAACATTGAGGCTAATTGGTTAATTGAATAATTAATTCCCCTTCCAAGATGGAATAAATCATTTTGATTATGTGATGCAACTTTAATGAGTCCAGCTACAATATCACTAACATGAGTAAAATCTCTTCTTTGATTTCCATCGCCGACAATTGTTATTGGCTCATTATTTTTATACTGTCTTATAAATTTTCTAACAACAGTAGCATAATCACCTGTTTTTGGCTCCCTTGGTCCATATACATTGTAAAATCTACAAATTGAAGCATTTAAACTATAACATTTTCTCCAAGTTTTTAAAACTTCCTCTCCGGACCACTTTGAAAATGTATAGGGAGTTTTATGCTTTCCATTATTTATTGAACTTGAGCTTGAATATATTAACTTGGCATTATTTTTTTTAGCAAACTCGCAAATTATTGCTGTACCAATAATGTTTACTTGAATGTAAGCTATGGGATTTTCAAAGCTAGGCTGTATTCGAGCTAAACCTGCTAAATGGTATATTATTTCAAAATGAGTATCAAAATTAATTTGATTAATGTTTTTGATATCATCTATTATGTATAAGGCGGAATTATTTTTATAACTTTCTGAGCTAGAGGCTGAGGATAAATTATCAATAACCGTTACGTCATGTCCTAAATCAATGAGGTGATCAACTAAATTTGAACCAACAAAACCCAATCCACCAGTAACTAGAATTTTCATGTGTCAAACTTAACAATTTTTACTTTGACTCTACAAATGTGTAGTCTATATTAAAAAATTTAATATTAAAAAAGTTCGAAAACAAAGAATAAAAAAACGTAAATAAGAAAAATAATTTCAAACAAAGAGAGTTTAGTGAAATAACTTTTGAAATTAGTATATTTTCTTTTGTTAAAGTTTAGCGCTTGGTAAAGCAAAATTGAAATAAAAATATAATTTCTTTCAAAATCAAAAAACCAAGTATTATTTAAATTTTCACAAATAAAATCTATGCAACATACTAAACCAAAAATTGAAAAAATAATTTCAAGAAAATTTTTCATTTACTAGATTTATTTTGATATTTTTTTGCACCATAATAAGTCATTAAAAGGAAGATAATAAATAATGGTGTTTAAGTTTATACATTTTGAAAATATGGTTTTTCGTTTTGACTGTTAATCTATTGTTATTTAACCTTTACTAAAACAACGTATTTTGAAATTTCTTTAATCTTATTAAAAATAATATTTTTGTTTCATAATATATAAGTTGAGTTAATTTATTTGCATTATCATATCAAGATAATCGACTACCATCTCGAGCATAAGGCATATGTTATTACTTTAATTAATTCACTATTTAAATTAAGAGCTGTCTACTTAACAAAATGAAAAAATACTTATTTATTCTATTTTGTTTAATTTCTTGCGAAGAAGAGATATTTATAAATTTCCCTCAAGAATCTGTAAAGATTGTCGTAGAAGGAGGTATAGAAAAAGGAATGCCTCCCTATGTTTATTTAACCAAAAGTCAGACATATTTTGCTAATATCGATACAAATACCTACAAA
>JAYZXD010000038.1:0-9899 GCA_036141595.1 Bacteroidota bacterium | reverse complement strand
TATGGCAAATAATAATTGCATAAATAATCGAAATAGTAGTAGTAATTTTAAGTGGCTTAAAACAATTTAATAAAACTGCTTTAGTTTTTACATCTTTGAATTTATTTATTTTCAAAGCATAAATATCATATTTTTTTGAATCTAAATATTTTGCTAATGCAAAACAATTTAAATTTTGAGCATTAACATAATTTAAATAGGCTCCTAAAAAAATTTTAATTTTCTTATTTTTCATTTCTTCAGTGCCTTCATATAATTATCTTCAGAAAAAGTTTCATAGTATGATTTCACCCATTGTTTTGATTTAAAAGAACACTCATTATAATGTTCATAAATTTTTCTTAAATTGTAGCTGAAAAGTGGATAATCATACTGAGAATTAAAAATATTCATTTTATAATTATCAATTATTAAAAAACTTGAAGGAATTCCTAATAAAGCTGCTTCAAAAACAACAGTTGAATATGTAGTTAAATGAATTGAACAAATTCTAAAGTTATCTTCTAACTTACCATCAATTGTTGAAACATTTGGCATAGAGGTAAATACAGACATATCAACTTCGTTATTAAATCTTGGGTGTTGTCTCAAAAAGAAACTGAAATCATTATTTTGTTTAATTTGATACAGTAAGGCATCAGCAATGTTCTGATTTTCAGCATCTGAATGATCATTAGTGAACTGCAATGAAACCAGAACATTTTTATTTTTACGGTTTATTTGGAAATCTATTTTAGGCATAAATGATCCAATAACGTGAGTATGCTCTTCGAAATACTTGTTATTTTCATTTTGAACTAAAATATTTTTAAATCCAATTCCGTTAAGTAAAAGATACACATCATTCTTTTTTAAATTATCATATACATAGCCATTAAATAAATAAGTGTCTTTATTTGCATGAATAGTTCCATGCTGCAAATCAAAAAGTTTGGCATTCTTATTTATTGCATAAAATACGCTAAGCATACTTTGTGAAATTGTGATAAAATTATTAAATGATATATTATAAAAAAATAAAAACTTGATACATTTACCTATCTTTCTGTCAATTTCAATATCTGATAATGATTTTGGCAACAATTTACGAAGAAAAATTATAAAATAATATATAAAATCGAAAGGAACAGCAGATTTAGATCTTTTGTAATTTGAAGTTTTATAAGGTTCTTCAAAAAATACAAAACTTATGTTTTTTTGATTACACACCTCAATTAATCTTTTAAAATACAAGTTCTGTCCTTTATCCCCTCTGTTAAAATGGTGAGGAGAATAAAATATTATATCATAATGTCTTTTTAAAAAAACATGTCTAAAAAAGAAAAATAATGAATAGAAAAACTTCATATTTTGTATTTAAAATATTTGTTTAAACGGCTCATTTCACTATTACAAAAATTTATATCATCAATAGATAGCTCAGATAAATAAGAACCTTTTTTAGCTTTTCTTACTTTCATTTGATTTACCTCTTTTCCAAAATTTGTAAAGCCCTTTATTTGATTATTTTTTTCTTTTATTCTCATTTTATCTGCGGAAGAAGCATTATATACTTTAGCAATCAATTGTTTATCAGCATTTATATTCATAAAACTTAAAACATTTTCTAGCTCATTAATGCCAGATAATAAATTTTCATATCTTATTAGTAAAAATTTATTCGGTATGCTTTTATTATTTGCCCACAGATTAAAAAAATGAATAATTCTTTTAAAACCTAAAACTTTATTTTGAATAAATTCAGACTTATTGTTAAAACTAAATGGATTTTTTGCTCTTTTTGTTACTTGATGATAATTAGAAGTTATAATGTCTCTTGGATCTCTGCATAAAAAAATTACTTTAGCTCTTAAATACTTATATCTGCTAGTAAATTTAAATATAGTGTTTGGGTCAATTCTTGTTCCATCTTCAATAATAATTTCACTATTATCGTGAGTGAACTCAATATTATGAGCTTGTACATCTAACTGCTCAAATATTTCCCATAACATATGCTTTAGCCATGTTCTTCCAGAATTAGGATATGATATTATATATATCTTGTTTTTTGGATATAATAATGAAAGAATAATATCTTTGAAATTTCTCCAAAATATCACTACTGCAAAATTAAGTCAATAAACTCACGAACTACACCATTTCCTCCTGACCTAGAAAGTTGAAGTATATTAGGAATAGATTTTATTTCATTTACAGCATTTGAGGGGCATGCAGGAAATCCAACATTTGATAAAAGACTTAAACAATTCAAATCGTCTCCGATATACGCGACTTGAGATAAATCAATACCTTCTTCTTTACATAAATCAGTAATAATTTCAAGTTTGTTAACTGCACCATGAAAATCAAAATCTAAATTCAATTTTTTTGCTCTTCTCTTATTTAATTCTCTGGTTTCAGAGGTAATAATACCAACCTTAATACCTTTACTCTGTAAAATTTTAAAACCCATCCCATCATATGTAGAAAATTTTTTAATTTCATCTCCATTTTCGGTGTAGTACATGCCAGCATCTGTTAAAACTCCATCAACGTCAGATAAAAACAATTTAATTTTTTCAAAATTATATAATTGCATTTTATGATGTTTTAAAAATAAATTTTCTGCAATTATCCAATCATCTGGTTCATCAATCTCAACATATGTATGCTCGGGCATTTCACAAATACCAATATTGCCTGATATTCTATTTTTATGTTTAATAATATCTTCAACAGTACTTATACAAAAAGCACCATTTTCCATAAAAACTCCATCAAAATCTTGTCTTCGAGGTCTTACTTTGTAATCATAATTTAAAGGAGAAAAATTATTACTCCAAATAAATCTTTTAATTCTAGCACATGAAAGTACTGAATCATATTTTTGCATTAACTCTAAACCTGTGTTAAAATCATAAGATTGCGTAAAAGGAGATGTGGCTTGAACTAACAAAAAAATATCTTTAGGGTTAAGAGAAGCATAATTTATATATTCAATCATAATTGATTCTGATGTTGAATGATCTTGCGCATTTTCTTCAGATCTATTATATAATTTAACCTTAGTAAAATTAAAGTTTGTAACAGTATCATAGATATTTTTGCAATCAGTAGCAACTACAATTTCATCAACTAAATGTGACTGTTGAAGAGCCAAAAGGTTCCAATAGACTAAAGGTTTTCCACAAAAAATTTTAATGTTTTTTCCTGGAATAGATTTGCTTCCACCTCTAACTGGAATAAATGCTATAACACTCATTATGTTCTATATTTTTCATATCCTCCATTTGATTTTTCTATGTCTAAAATATCATTTTTTTTATAAGTTAGTGATCTCTTAGTTGCTCTTAAATCTCTGGCTAATTTTCTCATTCCTGTTGGTTCTAAAGAAAAAACCTGATCGGTACCCTTCCATGTTCTGTCCAAGGTAAAATGTCTTTCAAACCATTCAGCTCCTAAAGTATAAGCTGCTATGTCAACTGCTATTCCATGGTGGTGTCCTGAAAATCCTATTGCAAATACTTTATCAGCATACAGCTTACGTAATCTTGAAATTTCAAGCAAACACACATCATCAAATGGAACTGGATATCCAGAAGTGCAAGCATACAAAACCAATCTAAAAGCTTGATCTTTGTTATCGAAAAAATCAAATATTTCTTTTTGCTGTTTTTGTGTAGTCATTCCAAACGAAATATGAACATTTCCAATATAATTGTCCCTTAATTCCTTTAACATTTCAAAATTATTATTACAAGCAGATGGGACTTTTATATATTTTGGGTTTAGTTTGATTATTTCCTTTGCAGATGTTGTATCAAATGTTGAACAAGAATAGATTATTCCTAAACTTTCAGCATACAGCTTTAATTCATTATGCTGATCAATATTAAATTCTAAAAATTCTCTGTGTAATCCATATGAATCTCCAAATGAATGCATTTTATTAGGATGTGGAGTATTATACTGTGTATCAGTTAAAAACTCCTTATTATTTCTTTTTTGAAATTTTGCTACTGTTGCTTTTCCACTAGCTGCTGTTTCAATCATTTTTTTTGCAATATCAATGTTGCCTTGATGATTACAACAAATTTCTGCAACAACATGTGGCTCTTTGTATATCATGATTTTTGTTTATTATCTGAGAAATATTCATTGTCCGTATAATAACCATAGTTATAATAGTGTCCATAAATATCAGTACTTTCCTTTAGGTCATTAAAAATAGTATAAATTTCCCCTAACCTTTTATTGATATTCATTTCTTGAACATAACTTAAAAGATTTTTCTTTGTCCTACCTTGTCTAACGACATAAAGATTTACATCAGAATATTTCATAAGAGTTAATGCATCTGTTACAAGTCCAAGTGGCGGTGTATCTATAATAATTATATCGTATGTATCTTTCAATTTTTCCATTAGTGATTTAAACTTGGGATTTAATAAAGTATCAGAGGGGTTAGATGGAAGTGGTCCTGCGATTAAAATATCTAAATTCGAAATTTCTGATTTATGAATTAACTGCTGATAGTCTATGTCAGAGTTAATATAATTTGAAATACCAATATTATTGTTAAGACCAAAATCTGTATAGAGCTTTGGTCTTCGTAAATCACCACCGATAACTAAAGTTTTCTTTCCAGATCTAGCAAAAACAATACTCAAATTTTCAGCAATATAGGTTTTACCTTCTCCACTTGTTGATGAGGTAATTAAGTAAACTTTAGATAAATTGTCTTTATTTAATAAATTCAAATTAAATCTTAATGCTCTAAAACCTTCATAAATAAATGATTTGGGATTGTGATTAGAAAGTAAAACATTGCCACTGTAGTTTCTTGCAAGTACAGCTAAAACTTTAATATTTGTTAACTTTTCTAAATCCAGTTTGGTTAATACTTTATTATTTAAAAATTCTCTGATTATTAAATATAGTATTGGTATTAAAAGTCCAAATAATAACCCAATTACATATGTTCTTCCTTTATTAGGAAACGTGGGCTTTTTATTATAATAAATAGCTCTTTCTAAAATTTTACTATCCGCAACATTAGAGGACAAATCAATTTTAGCTTCTGCTCTTTTTTGCAGCAAGAAAACATAAATATTTTCACTTATTGACTGAAGTCTTTCAATATTTAAAAGTTCCATTTCTACTTCTGGAATATTACTTAAAGATTGATCCATTTTATAAATTCTATTCTTATAATCAGTTATCAACAAGTCATTTGTTTTTTTACTAGTCTTGATAGCTTCTTGAATATTTAAAATTAGTTGTTTTGTTTGCCTATTATATTGACTTATTGCAGGGTTATTTATTTGGCCACCATCAATTAAAATATTCTTTTTAATTTGAATTTCAATTAATTGATTAATTAGAGAGGCTAAGTTAACATCATTAACACCAAATGATGTTGGAACAGAAATTCTTTCTAAATTTTCACCTTTTCCAATATAATTTTCTAAATATTCATAATAATTATTTAATGTTCTAGCTTTTGCTAATTCTGTTTCTAATCCAACAATATTTGTGTATATACTTTGAGCTTTCAAACTCAAGTCTGTTATCTGATTAACATTCTTATATTGTTGGATTTGTTGTTCAATAAGTGCTAAAGAATCACTCATTTCTTTCAATTGATCATTAATAAATTGAATAGTATTATTAGATGCTAAATTCTTTTCATTTATTTCATCCTCAATAAAATTATCAACTAACTTATTTAAAAAATTCACTCCTTTCTCTTCGTCTTTTGTCAGCATGGATATTTTTAAAACTGTTGATTCTTTACTAATTTTATCAACATTAATTTTTTTCTTATATTGCTTTGTTAATTCATTTAAACTTTGAAATTTTACTATTGTATTAGGAATATCACTATTTCCTGAATTAAAATCAATATTATATTCTACACTAATTTGTTGTCCTTCAAAGAAAAATTTTTCATTTAAGTTTTTTGTTTGTTCTTTATCATTAGAAAGGTCAATAAAAATAAAACTATCTTCATCATGATATTTGAGTTTAATTTTTTTTCCTTTCAAATTTGATGTATTGTTACATTTTATGATAAATGGTGAGTTAAAAGTTTCAGTAACTTTAATATTACCTTCAATATAATATACAATATCAAATCGCAAATCTTCGAGTGTTTTATAAATTAGAGGAAAAGAATTAATTAATAAAGCTTTATTTTCTAAATTTTCATTCTTATAGCTATTCTCATAAAGCTGGATTGTAGATATCCGATCATCATCCTGAAGTAATAAAGAAGTTTCAACATCAAAATATTCTACAGAATATCTATTGTATGCAAATGCAATTATTAGAGATATAATTAAAGAAAATATAACAAGATATTTATGTTTAATTAACTTAAGAAAAAGTTGTTTAAAGCCCACTATTTCATCTAAATTACCAGACATAATTAATCTTTTGTAATTAATAAAAACAGTGTAACAGCAGAAATTGAAATTGACACTAAATTAGTTATATTTTGGAACGCAAAAAACTTTTTTCGCAATGGAGCAACATAAATTATGTCATGTGGCTGCAAAACAAAATCAGAATCGTTTAGTATATCAACTTTAGTTAAATCAACATAAAAAACTCTATTTACCTCATCGTCTTTTCTTATTATTTTGATCTTTTTTCTATTACCAAATTGTGTAATATCTCCAGCCAAACTTAAAGCATGTAAAACATTAACTTCTGGGTCAACAATTTTAAACGTTCCTGGATTATTAACTTCTCCCAAAACAGAAACATCAAAATTTAAGATGTTTATTTTTATGACAGGGTTTTCAAAATATGAAATTGCAATATTTTTTATTATTGACTCTAATTCCCTTAAAGTAAAGCCAGCTGCTTCCACAATTCCAAAAGAAGGCAAATCTAAAGTACCATCCTTTTTTATCATATACCCATACAAATAGGGATTACGCATCATTAATTGGGAATTTGCAGTATTCTCTTTATTAAAAAAATCATGCTGTTGCTCAGTTGTAGTACTTACCTGAATAGATAGTAAATCACCTTTTTGTAATCTATAATTTTGAATACTTGATTTTCTTTCAAGTGACTTATCATTTGATTTTATATATTCTAAATCGTTAGTGGTAATACACGAAACAAAACAAAAAATTAAAAAAATGAGTTGTGTAAAACTTTTTTTAAACATTGTAACACAGATTAAAAATATTCATAATTTAATACAAATATCGTATTTTTTTTAGATAAAGTTGATTTAAAAAAAAAATTGAATTTAAGTTTCAATAATCTAATAGGTCCTTTAACTCTTTTTCAAACCTACTTTTAGCTAAAAATTCTTTTTCTAAATTATGTGCAAATGGAACGGGTGTATCTAGAGAAGCAACACGTTTTATCGGGGCATCCAAAAACTCAAAACACTTTTCAGATATCAACGCTGAAATATCAGAACCAAAGCCTCCAATAAGTGTATCTTCTTGTAAAACTATAACTTTACCTGTTTTCATTACTGAATTGATTATTAAATCTTGATCAAGCGGAACTAATGTTCTTAAATCAATTAAATCAGCAGAAATATATTCATTATTATCTAAAATGTTTAAGGCCCAATGTACAGCAAGACCATAAGAAATTATGGTAATATCAGAGCCTTCTCTTACTAATCTTCCTTTGCCTATTTCTAAACTAAAATAGTCAACTGAAACTGGTTCAGTATAGCTTCTATAAAGTGCCTTATGTTCAAAAAACATAACTGGATTTGGATCATTTATTGATGCAATCAGTAATCCCTTTGCATCTTCAGGGAATGCTGGATAAACAATCTTTAATCCAGGAGTATGAGTAAACCATGCCTCATTAGATTGAGAATGAAAGGGTCCTGCAGCAACACCAGCACCTGTTGGCATTCGTACAACTACATCAACATTTTCCCCCCATCTGTAATGTGTTTTAGCAAGATTATTTACAATAGCATTAAATCCTGATGTTACAAAATCAGCAAATTGCATTTCAACAATAGATTTAAATCCGTTTATTGAAAGGCCCAGCGCTGCACTCAATATACTTGACTCACAAATAGGTGTGTTTCTAATTCTATCTTTACCAAACTTATTAATAAATCCATCTGTAATTTTAAAAACACCACCATATTCAGCTATATCCTGACCCATAATTATTAAATTATCATGATGTTGCATTGATAAACTTAAAGCATTTGAAATTGCATCAACAAGTCTCATGTCTTTTTTATTCTTACTTGGTAATATAAGATTTGGTTGATAATCTCTGTAAACATCAGCTAACTCTATTTCAAGTGTTGATATTACTGGTGGCTCATTTTCAGAAACATTCCAATTATATGAAATTTCTTCATTAATATTTCTTCTTATATCTTTTACATCATTTCCTTTTATTATACCCTCTTCTAACAAAAAATTTTCAAAATTTACTACTGGATCTTTTAATTTCCATGTTTCGATTAGATCTTTTGGAACATATTTTGTTCCTGAAGCTTCTTCATGACCACGCATTCTAAAAGTCATACATTCTAAAAGAAAAGGATGTGATCTTTTTGAAATATTATTTTTAATTTCTAGAGTTTTTCGATAAACATCTAGAATATTATTTCCATCTATAGTTAAAGAATTCATTCCGTATCCAATACCTTTATCAGAAAAATTTTTACATTTAAATTGCTCAAAACTTGGTGTTGACAATCCATAGCCATTATTTTCAATTACAAAAATTACAGGCAAATCCCAAACTGAAGCAACATTCAAAGCTTCATGAAAATCACCTTCGCTAGTACCACCATCTCCAGTAAAAACGGCTGTAACTTTATTGTTCTTTTTTAATTTATTTGCAAGAGCTATTCCATCTGCTACAGCTAGTTGAGGACCAAGATGCGAAATCATTCCAACTATATTATGCTTTTTAGAACCAAAATGGAAAGATCTGTCTCTTCCTTTGGTAAAACCATTTTTTTTACCTTGAAATTGAGAAAATAATTTACTTAGAGAAACATTTTTTGATGTGAAAACACCTAAATTTCTATGCATTGGTAAAATATACTCATCAGGCTCCAGTGCAGAAGTTACTCCTACAGAAATAGCTTCTTGCCCTATTCCAGAAAACCATTTAGAAATCTTACCCTGTCTTAAGAGAATTAACATCTTCTCCTCAATTAATCTTGGTTTAAGAATAGACTTATATAACTCGATTAGCTTAGCATCTAAAATTCCTTTTCTGTTGAACTTCATTATTAAATTAATTTGTTGTAAAACTACTTTATTTTCTTTACTTTGTTAAAATAAACTCTGAAAATAAAAAAACAAAACTTTTAAAAGTAAAATTAAAAAACTAGTTACCATAAAAATAAACATTAAGATACATAATACAGATGACCCTAATTTATAATATAACAAAAAGATTATTTGTACTTCTAATTATTTATACTTCAAGCAGAGTTTTCTTTTATCTAAATAATCAAAATAATTTCTATGACACAAATGTTTTTGATTTTGTTGAAGCTATTCGATTTGATATTTCTGCTTTAATTTATATAAATATTCCACTCTTTTTGCTTTTGTTAATTCCACTAAATTTTTGGAATAATAAAATTAAAAATCTAATAAATATAATTTTCTATTTGATAAATATTCCTTTTATTATTCTTAATAATATTGATATCGAATATTTTCGCTTTACACAAAAAAGAAGTACAATTGATTTTATATACTTACTAGCCTTAGGAGAAGATGCAAAAAATACAATACCTCAATACTTAAAAGACTACTGGTTGATAGCAGTATTTACAATCATACAATGTTTTCTTTTAATAAAATTCACAAAACTTGAAATGTGTGAGCGCAGTAAAAAGATGAAACATTTTATACTATTACTCACTACTATTGTATTTATGATTT
>JAYZXD010000037.1:0-14878 GCA_036141595.1 Bacteroidota bacterium | reverse complement strand
TCCTTAATATCTAAAAAAGTATAAGCATATCTGACTGCTCTTCTAAGTATTCTTCTTATGACATATCCTGCTTTTGTATTTGAAGGTAATTGTCCCTCAGCAATAGAAAATGATATAGCACGAATATGATCAGAAATAACTCTCATAGCTATATCTTTTTTGGGATCAAAGCCATAATGAACTCCAATATGCTTTGATATTTCTTTGATTATTGGCTGAAAAAGATCTGTATCATAATTTGATTTGACGCCTTGCATGATCATGGCAAGACGCTCTAGCCCCATACCTGTATCAACATGACAAGTAGACAGTTTACTAAAAGTTCCGTCAGCAGACTGATTATATTGCATAAATACTAAGTTCCAAATCTCAATAACTTGAGGATGATCTTTATTAACTAATTGAGATCCACATTTCTTGTCTCTTTCTGCAACTTCTCTGTTGTCATAATGAACTTCAGAGCATGGGCCACATGGGCCTTTTTCTCCCATGGTCCAAAAGTTATCTTTATAACTACCATTTAGAATATGGCTTTCAGGTAAGTATTTTTTCCAAAAATTAAATGCATCATTATCTTTCTGAAATTTATCACCTAATCCTTCAAAAATTGTAACATAAATTCTATCAATATCAAGCTTACAATTTTCGACTAAAAACTCCCAAGCTAAATCTATAGCTCTTTCTTTAAAGTAATCCCCAAAACTCCATGATCCTAACATTTCAAACATAGTATGATGGTATGTATCATGTCCTACCTCTTCCAAATCATTATGTTTACCAGATACTCGTAAACATTTTTGAGTATTAGCAATATTGATGTTATCCGACTGAGCTTCTCCGAGTATAATATCTTTAAATTGATTCATTCCGGCATTAGTAAACATCAAACTAGGATCATTTTGTATTACCATCGGTGAAGAGTTTAAAATCTTATGTCCCTTTGAAGCAAAAAAGTTAAAAAAAAGTGTTCGAATATCATTTACCTTCATGTTATCTATAATTAAAATTTATATTAATTAACTGAAAAACAACAACTTACTTATTTTATGTGTATTATTCCATGCAAAATAACTAAATTTGTATAATTTTATAAGTATGGCTAAGGTAAAATATTATTACGATACTAACACTCTCAGTTACAAACGAATTGAACTAAGTACAATCCAAAAAGTAAAAAAGGGATTTTTTTTCACTTTGAGCAGCACAATATTTGCTGTTTTGATTATTAGCAGCTACCTCTATTTTTTTGATAGCCCTAAAGAAAAAAGATTAAAGCAAGAAAATCAGTTTTTATCTAATAACTACAACGATTTACAACAAAAAATATCTAAAATAGAAGATGTTATGGAGGATATGCAAATTAGAGACGATAATATATACAGAGTAATCTTTGAAGCAGACCCAATCCCAAATTCTATCCGAAAAGCCGGCTTTGGAGGAATAAATCGTTATGAAAAATATCGTGGTTATAATACAACAGAGCTAGTCACTAATACTGCTAAAAAAATTGATCAAATAAGTAAGCAAATATACATACAATCAAAATCATTTGACCATATCATAGAGTTAGCTAAAAATAAATCTAAAATGCTCGCTGCAATACCAGCGATACAACCTATTGAGAACAAAGATTTAAAAAGAATAGCTAGCGGTTATGGATATAGAATACATCCAATTTATAAAATTAGAAAAATGCACTATGGCATAGATTTTACTGCCAAAACTGGTACTCCAATATATGCTACTGGTAATGGCGAGGTAGAAAAAGTGTCCTATGAGCGAGGCTATGGGTATCACGTTGTGGTAAATCATGGATATGGATATAAAACATTGTATGCACACATGAGAAATCTTAAGATTTCTAGAGTTAATGATAAAGGAGAAAAAATTATCACAAAAATTAAAAAAGGTGATAAAGTAAAGAGAGGAGACATAATTGGTCATGTAGGTAACACTGGTGTATCAAGTGGACCTCATTTACATTATGAAGTAATAAAAAATGGTGTAAAAATAAACCCCGTTAATTATTTTTTTAATGATCTATCTCCAAAGCAATTTGAAGAAATATTAAATTTAGCTTCGCAAAAAAATCAATCTTTTGACTAATGAAAGATACAAACAACACATCAGAAAAATTATTTTTTAAAATTGGTGAAGTTGCGAAAATTTTTAATGTTAACATATCCGCCATACGTTTTTGGGAAAAGGAATTTGATATTTTGAAACCAAAAAAAAATAAAAAAGGTAATCGACTATTTACTCAAAGAGATATGGAAAACCTAAAAATTATTCATTATCTTCTTAAAGAAAGAGGCTTTACTGTTGAAGGAGCTAAAAAAAAATTAAAAGAAAATAAAAACGATACTATTAATAATGTTGAAATAGTGAGCTATCTAAAAGACATAAGATCATTTTTAGTTCAGCTTCGAGAACAGCTCTAAATTATTATCCAAAATCATATTTATTAAATAAGCTTTTCATTTTGATCTTATGAAAAAAATTAAAACAGTTATAAAATATTTACAACACCAGATTAAAGCAAAAAATCAACATAGTGCACACAGTCCTTTCTTATATAATTTTATTACACAAGTTATAAATCAAAACAACAAGAACAAACATTTTAAAAGCATTGAAAAGTTAAGAAAAGACTTAAAACTATCTAATGAGTTTATTAATATTACAGATTATGGGGCCGGTAGCAGTGTAAACAATGCTAAAAGAAGAAAAATTAGCGATATTGCAAAATATTCCGCAAAAAACAAGAAATTTGGAGAGCTCATATACAGAATAAGTCAATATTTTAATGCAAACGTTATTATTGAATTAGGAACTTCACTTGGAATTAGCACTTTATATTTAGCACTAGCCAATAGTCAAAGCATAGTTTATACTTTAGAAGGATGTCCAGAAACTTTAAAGATTGCAGAAAGAAGTTTTAAGACAAAGGATGTAAAAAACATTATTACAATAGAAGGAGATTTTAAAAACACATTAAAACCATGTCTTCAAAAAATCAAAAATGTAGATTTGATTTTTATTGATGGTAATCATCAGAAAGAACCAACAATTTCGTATTTTGAAACATTCTTGCAATATTCAAACAATGATACAGTATTTATTTTTGATGATATTTATTGGTCATCGGGAATGGAGAAAGCATGGAAGTATATTATCACACATAAAAAAACAACATTAACTATTGATTTATTTCACTTAGGCATTGTTTTTATAAAAAAAGAACTAAGTAAAGAAAATTATAAAATAAAATTTTAAAATGAAAATCTACACGAAAAAGGGGGATAAAGGTTATACCCAACTATTGGGAGGTACCACTGTAACAAAAAATAATAAAAAAATAGAATGTTACGGAACAATAGATGAACTTAATGCATTTATTGGCAATTTATATGACCAGGACATTAATAAAGAACAAAAAAATACTCTACTAACAATTCAAAATCTTTTATTTAATATAGGAAGCTGCATATCAAACGATAATAAAAAAAATAAGATTAACTTGCCAGAAATTACTGAAAGTGATATATCTTTCTTGGAATTTAATATTGATAAAATGGAAAAAAGATTATCCCCACTCTCAAATTTTATTTTACCCTCTGGTCATTCAAATGCTTCAAAATGCCATATTGCAAGAACAGTTTGCAGAAGAGCAGAAAGAACACTAGTGTCGTTATCAGAAGATGAAGAAATAAGTTTATTACACTTAAAATTTTTGAATAGACTATCTGATTATTTATTTGTTTTATCTAGATTAATTTTATTAGAAGAAGATAGTCAACCTGTTGAATGGAAAAAAAATTGCAAACATTAAGATAAATAAATAAAAAATATATTTTTGCAAAAAGTTAAAAAACAAAAAATATGTATTGGACTTTAGAATTAGCTTCAAAATTAGAGGATGCCCCATGGCCTGCTACTAAAGAAGAATTAATTGACTTTGCTATAAGATCTGGAGCTCCTATGGAAGTAGTAGAAAATTTACAAGAGCTAGTTGAAGAAGAGCCAGGAATCCAATGGGATTCTATTGAGGATGTTTGGCCTGACTATCCTACTAAGGATGACTTTTTCTTCAATGAAGAAGAATATTAATAGTTAAGATTTTCTCTTTTTGTTTTTTTAAAAATTCTGATATTTGTTATTATAATTATATTGATTTTAAATGAACAGTTTTTTAAATATTTTAGGAAAATTATTTGGAAACAAGTATGAAAAAGACGTTAAGGAAATTAAACCTGTTGTTGAACAAATAAATTCAGAATTTGAAAAACTCAAAAATTTAGATAACAATGAATTGCGTAATAAAACAGTAGATTTAAAAAAACAAATTCAAGAATTTATTGCTTTTGATAAAGAAGAAATACAAAGATTGAAGCAAAAATCTCTTTTAAAATCAACATCAACTCAAGAAAAGGAAGATATTTACAAAAAAATTGATGCTCTTCAAAAAACAGTTCTTGAAAAAACAGAAGAAATTCTCAATAAAATATTACCTACAGCTTTTGCTGTTATAAAAGAAACTTCTAGACGTTTTGCTATTAATGAAACCATCGAAGTTTTAGCGTCAGAAAACGATAGGAAATTAGCTGAATCAAAAGATTTTATATCTATCAAAAACACACAAGCTATTTATCAAACAAAATGGAAAGCAGCTGGAACAAATATCAAATGGGATATGGTACACTATGATGTACAATTAATTGGAGGAATAGTTTTACACCAAGGAAAAATTGCAGAAATGCAAACAGGTGAAGGGAAAACTCTTTCTGCTACTCTTCCTATTTATCTAAATGCCCTAACTGAATTGGGAGTACATTTAGTAACTGTAAATGATTATTTAGCAAAAAGAGATGCAGAATGGATGGGTCCACTGTTTCAGTTTCACGGTATGAGTGTAGATTGTATAGACAATCATCAACCAAACTCAAATGAAAGAAAGCAGGCTTATTTAGCCGATATAACATACGGGACAAATAATGAATTTGGATTTGATTATCTAAGAGATAACATGGCCAAAAGAGCAGAAGATTTAGTTCAAAGAAAACTACATTATGCCATAGTTGATGAAGTTGATTCAGTACTAATTGATGATGCAAGAACACCTCTAATTATTTCAGGACCTACGCCGCAAGGAGATAAACATGAGTATAATGAATACAAATATAAAATTGAACAGCTCGTAAATGTTCAAAGAAAATTTGTCACATCAATTATTGCGGAAGCAAAAAAACTCATTTCGAACGGCGAAAATGAAAAGGGAGGGGTAAATCTTTTGCGAGCATTTAGAGGGCTCCCAAAAAATAAAGCTCTGATTAAATTTTTGTCAGAAGATGGTATTAGAGCACTACTTCAAAAAACAGAGAATTTTTATATGCAAGATCAAAGTAAAGAAATGCATAAAATAGATGCAGAACTTTATTTTGTGATTGATGAAAAATCAAATTCAATTGAGTTAACTGAAAAAGGGCTTGAGCTTATGTCACAAAACATAGAGGATAAAAACTTTTTCATACTTCCTGATGTTGGTTCAATAATTGCTGATATTGACAAATCTAACAAATCTATTGAAGAAAAAATAAAAATTAAAGAGGAGACGTCAAGAGATTTTGCTGTGAAAAGTGAAAGAGTTCACACAATAAATCAATTACTTAAAGCATACACATTATTTGAAAAAGATGTTGAATATGTGGTAATGGATAATAAGGTAAAAATTGTTGATGAACAAACTGGTAGAATAATGGATGGAAGAAGATACTCTGACGGATTACATCAAGCTATAGAAGCAAAAGAAAATGTAAAAATTGAAGCCGCTACGCAAACATATGCTACAGTGACACTACAAAATTATTTCAGAATGTATGATAAACTTTCTGGAATGACAGGTACAGCAGAAACAGAGGCAAGTGAGTTTTGGGAAATATACAAGCTAGATGTCGTTGCAATACCAACTAACAAACCAATAGTAAGAAAGGACAGAAATGATTTAGTTTATAAAACAAATCGAGAAAAATATAATGCAGTTATTGAAGATATAGCCAATCTAACAAGCGCTGGAAGACCTGTGCTTGTTGGAACTACATCTGTAGAAATTTCTGAACTTCTTAGTACTATTTTAAGAAGAAGAAAAATAAAACACAATGTACTAAATGCAAAAATGCATAAAAAAGAGGCTGACATTGTAGCTGAAGCTGGAAATGCAAGTTCAGTAACAATTGCAACGAATATGGCTGGAAGAGGAACAGATATAAAACTGTCTGACGAAGTAAAAAAAGCTGGTGGATTAGCTATAATTGGAACTGAAAGACATGACTCAAGAAGAGTTGACAGACAGCTAAGAGGAAGATCAGGAAGACAAGGAGACACTGGGTCCTCACAGTTCTATGTTTCTTTGGAAGACAAATTAATGCGTTTGTTTGGATCAGAAAGAATTGCCAAACTTATGGATAGAATGGGGCTACAAGAAGGGGAAGTCATACAACACTCTATGGTGAGCAAATCAATTGAAAGAGCTCAAAAAAAAGTTGAAGAAAATAACTTTGGAACAAGGAAAAGATTACTTGAATATGATGATGTTATGAATCAACAAAGAGAGGTAATCTACCAAAAAAGAAGAAATGCGTTAAATGGAGAAAGGATTTCAATTGATGTTTTAAATATGATTTTTGACACATGTGAAAATATTGTAGAAGAAAATTTTGAAATCAAAGATTTTGAAAACTTTAAAATAGAACTTGGAAGATTATTGGCAATTGAAAGTCCTATATCTGAAAATGAGTTTAAAAGTCTTTCACAAGAAAAAATTGTAGAGAAGATATTTAGTAAATGTTATGAGTCATATCAAATTAAATCTAATAATATAGCAAAACAAACTTTTCCTGTAATAAAAGAGATTTTTAAAAGTCAATCTGCAACATTTGAAAATATTGTTATTCCATTTACTGACGGCATAAAAACATTGCAAGTTGTAACTAACCTAGAAGAAGCATATAATTCTGAAGGGGAAAATATTGCAGAAGCAATTGAAAAAAGTGTAACTTTAGCAATTATAGATAATATCTGGAAAGATCATTTAAGAGAAATGGATGATTTGAAACAATCAGTTCAAAACGCTGTTTACGAGCAAAAAGATCCTCTTTTAATTTATAAATTTGAATCTTTCAATCTTTTTAAAAATTTAGTTGAAAAAATAAATAAAGATATTATTTCCTTCTTACTCAAAGCTACACTTCCTGTTAAAGTTAATGCAGAAGAGGCTAAAGACACAAATAATGTCAATCTTCAAACAAGTAGACCTGAAGCAATATCAAATGTAAACCAATCTCAACAAGCTCCTACTAAAAAAGCTCAACCTGTAAGTGTGAAAAAAGAAACTGGTCGTAATGTAAAGGTAACTATAACTAATGGATCTGAAACAAAAGAAGTAAAATGGAAAAAAGCTAAACCACTTATAGAAAGTGGTGAATGGACAAGAATATAAAATGTATTGTTCATTTAAAGATTTCATATTTTATAAAAATCTAATTTTAGCATTTGTTTTATTGATTTTTTTTTCATGTAATATTAAAAATAACTTAGCAACTAATTTCCCAAGTAATGATTTTGACGAAACACTAATTGGTGCTTCACCAATATATTCACAAAAAAAATACTGGGCTGAACATCCAGAAAATATTTCTTCTTACGCTTTTTTGCCTAAAAATTACAATGATACTCAGTATAATCATCAACCTAAAATAGATGTATTTTATATACACCCAACACTTTATACAAAAGGTGATAGATGGAATGCAGATATTAATAACGAAGAATTAAATAAACAAATTAAAAATACTGCTATTAAATATCAAGCAAGTGTTTTTGCTGGTATTGCAAATATTTATGCTCCGCATTACAGGCAAATGCATATCTATTCATACACAGACTTAGAAAATGGTTACAAAGCATATGATATAGCCTATGATGATATTAAAAAAGCGTTTTGGCACTATTGGAAAAATCATAATAAATCCAAATATTTCATATTAGCAGGACATAGTCAGGGTACAAACCATGCAGAAAGGTTATTAAAAGAAATTATTCTTAAAAACGATAGTATAAAAAATAAGCTTATACTTAGTTATCTTCCAGGGATGCCAATATCTGAGAAAAGCTTAAAAATTAAATTGTGTAGCTCGCCTTCAGAAATAAATTGCTTTGTTTCATGGAGAACACTGTCAGAAAACTATTTCCCTAAAAATTGGTCTAATTCTGATAGTATTTCATGTGTAAATCCAATCACATGGCATACAGACACTTCTAAATCAAATAGTGAGGAACATCTGGGTATTTTATTTAAAAATCACAAAATATTATACCCTAATTCAGTAATTGCGTACAAAAAAAATAATGTAATTTGGATTAAACCAATAAAAATCCCATTTGCTAATTTGTATAAAATGGATAATTATCATGTAGCTGACTATAATTTATTTTGGCTTAATATAAGAGAAAATTTAAAGTATCGCTTAAAGCAAAATGGATTTAAATAACAGATGTAAATGGTGTCATAGTGATCCTATCTATATTAAATACCATGACGAAGAATGGGGTGTGCCGGTATTTAATGATAGAAAATTATTTGAAGCATTAACTTTAGAAACCTTCCAAGCAGGCCTAAGTTGGCTAACTATTTTAAAAAAAAGAACAAATTTCAAAATGGCATTTGATAATTTTGATGTGCAGAAAATCTCAAAATACTCACATAAAAAACTTATTGAATTAGAAAATAATAAGTCTATTATTAGAAACAAATTTAAAATACATGCTACAAAAAATAATGCTATTGCTTTTCAAAAAATACAAACAAAATATAAGAGCTTTTCTAAATATATTTGGAGTTACACAAACAATAAAACTATCGTAAATAAATACAAAGATATAAATGATATACCATCACAAACACCTCTTTCACGTATAATAAGTGATGATCTAAAAAAATATAATTTCAAATATATTGGTCCTGTAGTGGTTTATGCCTTTATGCAAGCAGTAGGACTTGTAAATGATCATACTGTTAATTGTTTCAAGTATAAAGAAAGTAGTTTATGACTTTTTTGTCTGCTGCTTTTTCTTTTTAAGTTCTTCAACTGCAATTAAACTACTTTGGATCTGCATCTGTAAATCACCAACATTATCAGGAGAATATGGCATAAAAATTGTACTATTATTATTATCCCCTAGTTTTGAAACGGTTTCATAATGCTGAGTCATAAATAACATATTCATCACATCCTGACTAGTTACATGATCTTCCATGGCAAGTTTGACTTCCTCAACGGACTGCTTTAATCCGTTCGCAATAGCTATTCGCTGTTGGGCTATGCCCTCTCCCGCTAATCGCTTACTTTCAGCATCAGCCTCAGCAGCAGCCACAACTCTTATTTTGGCTGCTTCCGCTTCTTCCTTAGCGGCCTCTTTCATTCTTTTAGCTGCATTTATTTCATTCATGGAATGTTTGACTTTTGCGTCAGGGTCTATATCTGTCACTAGTGCTTTAATAAAGTCGAATCCAAACTGTCTCATAGTATCAGAGAGTTCATTTTTAATTGCTAAAGCTATTTTTTCTTTTTCAGCAAAAACATCATCTAACTCCATTAACGGGACTTCTGACCTTATAGAGTCAAAAACATAAGATTGTATTTGCTGTTCAGGATTATTAAGCTCATAAAAAGAGTCTTTCACGCCTTCTTTTGCATCAATAATGAAAAACTGAACTGACACAACAATTTTTACAAAAACATCATCTTTAGTTTTTGTTTCTACTTCAACAGGAAGCTCTCTTACTCTTAAATTTACATTACCAGCAATTCTGTCAATAAATGGAATTTTCACATGTAATCCTGCCTTAGAAACCTTATTAAATTTACCTAGTCGTTCAATTATAACAGCATTTTGCTGTTTAACCATGTAAAAAGTTCCTCTTATGAGAAAAAAAATAGCTATGAGATATAATATATTCTGAATTTGAAATTCGTTTTCCATAATTATTATTTAAAATATCTAAAATCTTGATTGTTTTTTATGTTTTGTAAAGAATTATAAATCAATCTAATTACATTTTCAACATCATTTTTTGCAACACTTTCAACAGTAGTGTGCATGTACCTTAACGCAAGAGAGATTAAAGCTGATGCAACACCTCCATTGGCATATGCAAATGCATCAGTATCTGTACCAGTTGCTCTAGATGCAGCTATTCTTTGAAATGGAATCTTATTCCTTTTTGCTGTCTCAATGATAAGATTTAATAAATTATTTTGAACTGCAGGGCCATATGTTAACACCGGACCATTACCACATTTTGTGTCACCTTGTTTTATTTTGTCTATCATAGGTGTTCCAGTGTCATGACATACATCTGTAACTATAGCAATATTAGGTTTTATTGATTCAACTATCATTTGTGCTCCTCTTAAACCAACTTCCTCTTGAACTGAGTTTGTTATATACAAACCAAATGGAAGCTTAACTTTATTAATATGAAGTAATCGTGCAACCTCTGCAATCATAAATCCACCAATTCTATTATCTAATGCTCTACCAACGTAATGTTTTTTATTTAAAATGATAAAATCATCTTCATAAGTAACCACGCATCCAACGTGAACACCTAACTTTTCAACCTCTTCTTTATTTTTAGCACCACAGTCTAAAAAGATATTGTCTAACTTTGGAGACTTTTCATTACTTATTGTTCTTGTATGTATAGCTGGCCAACCAAAAACTGCTTTTACTGTACCTTTATCAGTATGTATATTTACTCTTTTTGATGGTGCTATTTGATGATCTGAACCACCATTTCTTCTTAAATAAATAAATCCATCTTTAGTTATATAATGTACAAACCATGATATTTCATCAGCATGTGCCTCAATAACAACCTTATATTTTGCATCTGGATTGATTATTCCAACTACAGTGCCGTAAGTATCTACAAAATGTTGGTGTATATATGGCTTGATATAATTTAACCACATTTTTTGACCAGTACTTTCAAATCCTGTTGGAGATGGATTATTAATATATTTACGCAAAAATGATTCCGATTCTTTAGTTATAATTCTATTTTTTTTCATGTGTACTATTTATTATTAAATTCATTAATACCACATTCAATCCATTCTTTGAATGTTTTAACATCAGGGGTATATCCTAATGGATTGGTTAAAAGACCCCTATCAGGACAATATAAAACATAATATGGTTGAGAAGAACTCATGTATGTAACAGCTTGTAATGTACTCCATTTATTTCCAACTGTAGTTAATTTTTTCTTTTTAGTTCCTCCATCAGATGTTGGCACTAAAACTTCTTCTGGATTAGAAAGTAATGTTTTCTCATCTACATATAACTGACAAAAAACAAAATTCTCTAATAACTCTTCAATCTCAGGAAAAACATTCTCTTCCATTTTACGACAATTTACACATGCCCAGCCAGTAAAATCAATAAAAACAGGTTTGTCTTGAGACTTTGCGTAATCAATTGCCTCCCAATAATCATAAAATACTTGGTGTTCTGCCTCAGTATGTGTATAGCTGTAAGTTAGTGGTGGAGGGAAACCGCTTAAAGCATTATGCTCCCACCAATTAATTTTTGATCCAAATAATCCAGGAATTAAATAGATTGTAAATATTATGAAAAGTAAAATAAATCCATAACGAATTTTTGAAATTTTAACAATTTTTGAGTCATGAGGAAATCTAATTTTTCCGAACAAATATAAAATAGTTAATACTCCTACAACAAACCATAAGAGAAAGAAAGTTTCTCTTTTTATTAATCCCCATTGTTCAACCATATCAGCGTTAGAAAGAAATTTAATAGCTAATGCGACTTCCAAAAATCCAAGAACAACCTTAACTGAATTTAACCAACCTCCAGATTGAGGAAGAGCGTTCAAGAGTTTTGGAAATAAAGCAAACAATGCAAATGGAAGGCCTAAAGCTAAACCAAAACCAGTCATTCCAACTGTTAATTTAGCCGCTACCATCTTAAATTCAAATCCCAATAGACTTACTGTAGTCACATCTCCTCCCAATGTCCCTGCAAGTAATGATCCTAGAATAGGACCTGTACACGAAAAAGAAACGATTGCCAAAGTTAAAGCCATAAAAAATATGCCTATTACCCCCCCTACATTTGAACCTGAGTCTGCTTTATCTCCCCACTTACTTGGCAATGCAAGATCATAATAACCAAAAAAAGAAAAAGCAAAAAACATAAAAATTCCAAAAAACAATAGGTTTAACCACGTATTAGTAGAAATTTGATTAAGTATTTCAGGATCAATATTTGGCATCAAATGGAATGGGATACTTAATAAAAAATATATCAGCAAGATGAAGACACCATACATAACTGCATTAAATGTTCCTTTTCGTTTATTAGCTTTTGTGAAAAAGCTGACGGTGAGTGGAATCATTGGAAAGACACACGGTGTAATTAAAGCAATTAATCCTCCTAACAAACCTAAAACAAAAATTTTCCATAAAGTTTTGTCAGTAGAGCTTATTTCGCCACAATTTGCAGATGGATTTTTAAGTTCAACCAGCGGGTCCTTATATTTTTTAGTATTAATAATATCCTCATTTGTTATTACCAACTCTTCTTGCTTACCTAATGAAATATTTTCATTATGATTTATTAAAAAATTAAATTGATAAGGCATTGGAAAAACACATTGTTCAGCATCACATAGCATATAATTTATTTCACCACTAATATTAAATGGTTCAGGTGATAAAATGTTAATCTGTTGCCTAAAAACAGTATTTTTTTTATAATATTTTAAAGTGTCATCCCAAATAATATCATAATCTTTTATTGGTGACTCTTCTAAAACACTATCAAGTCGTACAAATAAATCAGAATCAAAAAAAGTAAATGATGTAGGAACCGGACCATCATCGCCATAATACTGACCTGTATACTGAGAATAAAGATGCCAACCTGAGTCAATTTTAGCATTAAACTCTAATTCTACGAGGTTTTCAGAAATTTTATTTTGAGTAAACGTCCACTTTACAGGGTCTAATATCTGACCTATAGCACTCAAATGGGACAAAACAAAAAATAATATAATTCTATATTTTTTCATGACTTTAAATTTGTTTTTTCAAAAAACTACTTACTGTTCTATTTTTACAAAAATAGAATAGAAATAACAATAGAACAGAAATGTTCAACTTTATTTTCTTTTATTATTGATTTTATCATTTATAAAAGCCTTTTTAAAAATTAAATAAGGGTCTCATATCATAAAGAGTTTAATAATTTTACAACATAAATATTTTTTGTAGAACTTGTAACTTTATATCTATCATCAATTCTATTTCCCAAAATCCAAATGATATCTTTTCCAGAACATAATATCCATTGTCTTTTTTTTTCTAAAATAGAATATTTTTGATCAATAAAAAAATCGCTTAATTTTTTAAAATTATTCATTCCTAATGGCTGAAACCTATCTCCTTTTTTCCATTTTCTTAATTTAAGAGGAAATGATAATTTGTCAAAATCTAAATTTGCACAATTAGTATTATAATCTACAGGTTTATTTAAAATCCTTAGTGACATTGAAATTGGATAATCAATTAGATTTTCTGAAATTAATATATCTCTTTCAGCTTCTAGTTCTTCTATCTTTTCAATAATAATATATTCTCTATCTATAACTAACAGATAATTTTTGGAATAAAAAATCTTTCCACTTTGTGATTTACATGCTTTTATTATTTTATCAATCTGTGTAAAACCATATTCTGAAAAAATTTCATGTATAATAGCCTCAGAGTTATTTAATTTAAGTAGATTTTTAATATTAACTTTATACGTTTCTCTTTCTTTAAAAATTAATTTTTGTTTTATCTGTAAAATATTTTCATTAATTATTTTCTCTATTGAATCAAGATTTGAAATATTTTTTGTCATAATTTTATTAAAATCTGGATTTATATCTTTTAATACTGGCATTAAACTATGACGGATTTTATTTCTTAAATATTTAACATCTTGATTACTACTGTCTTTACAATAAACAGCATTTATTTCTTTTAAATATGATTCTATATTTTGTCTTGAAAAATTTAATAGAGGCCTAACAATATTTCCTGTTCTTGCTTTCATACTTGTAAGCCCTTTTATTCCTGTACCTCTTAATAGATTAATAAAAAAAGTTTCAATCCTATCATCCTCATGATGAGCAATTACAATTTTATTAAAACTATATTCTTTTAATAATTTATCAAAATAGTTATACCTTAAATTTCTGGCTGCCATTTGTATAGAAACAGCATGTTTTTTAATATATTTATCTGTATTAAATCTTTTTAGATGCAGTTTTATATTATATTTTTTTGCTATAGATTTTACGAATTCTTCATCACGTAAAGATTCTTTTCCTCTCAATTGAAAATTACAATGAGCTAATTCCATAGAATAATCTAATTTTTTCAAAATATAAAACAAGCATGTGCTATCGGCGCCTCCACTAATTGCAAGTAACAGCTTATCTTTATGCGAGAACATTTTTGTTTCTTTAATATATTGATAAACTTTATCAGTCATTCACTTTAAGATTTAAAATTTGTAAAATTGGATCTATTTTAACTCTACATTCTTCATATTCTTTAATAGGGTCTGAATTAATAGTAATAGCACTACCAACTGGAATAGAAAGATATTTTTTAGTTGAACAATATAATATAGATCTTATAACTACATTGAAGTCAAAATCTAAATTTGGAGTAATATATCCAACTGAGCCTGAAAAAAAACCTCTTTTAAATGATTCAAAATTTTCTATTAACTCCATTGCTTT
>JAYZXD010000036.1:0-22014 GCA_036141595.1 Bacteroidota bacterium | reverse complement strand
CCAATTGTTTATGGAATGACAATCGGTGAATATGCACAAATGATTAATGGTGAACAATGGATTTCACAAAAATGTAATCTTAAAGTAATAAAACTTGTTGGTTATAATCATGATTCTCATTATGACTTACCAATTAAACCTTCGCCGAACCTACCTAACTCAAGATCAATTAACTTATATCCAAGCTTATGTTTATTTGAAGGAACTAATATTAGTGTTGGAAGAGGTACTAATTTTCCATTTCAACATTTTGGTGCTCCCTACCTAAAAAGTAATTATAGTTTTATACCTAAAAGCGGTAAAGGAAGTAAATTCCCAAAACATGAAAACAAAAGATGTTATGGCTCAGATCTTAGATTTCAAGAAAACTATATGAATAACATAAATCTAGTTTGGTTAATTAATTGCTATAATGAATGTCCAAACAAAGAAGATTTTTTTAATAGTTTTTTTGATAAGCTTGCAGGAAACGAAAAGTTAAGAAAGCAAATCTATGAGGGTGAAGAAATTTCTGAGATTATTAATAGTTGGCAAAAAGACTTAAATAAGTTCAAAAAAATTAGAGCCAAGTACTTAATGTACGATTAAAATCAAATTAATTTTTCAATCTACCAGGGTAATTAGCAAGAGCCATTTTAAAAATATTTATTGCTTTTTGTAATGATTTTTGATTTAAAACATAAGCTATTCTAACTTGATTTAAACCACTGTTTTCAGAAGAATAAAAGCCAGACGCAGGTGCAACCATAACAGTTTCTCCATTTAGATCAAAATCTTCAAGTAACCACTGCGCAAATTTGTTTGCACAATCAACAGGAAGTTCTGCAATCACATAAAATGCTCCCGATGGTCTAGGGCAAAATACACCTTCTATATTATTTAAACCTTCAACTAATAAATTTCTTCTAGAAAGATATTCTTGCTTAACTTTTGTAAAATATTTTTTTGGAGTATTTAAAGCAGCTTCTGCAGCAATTTGTCCAAATGTGGGAGGAGAAAGCCTAGCCTGTGCAAACTTTAAAATTGTTGATATGATATGTTGATTTTTAGAAACAACACAACCAACTCTAATACCACACATACTGTATCTCTTAGATGTCGAGTCAATAACTACAGAATTTTTTTCTAACCCGTTAATATTTAGAATAGAGTAATGTTCTTTACCATCGTATGCAAATTCCCTGTATACTTCATCAGCAAATAAAAATAAGTCATATTTAATTACTAAATCCCTTAATCTATTTAATTCTTCTTTTGAATACATATATCCAGTAGGATTTCCAGGATTGCATATCAAAATAGCTTTAGTCTTTTTAGTAATTAATTTTTCAAAATCATCTATTGAAGGTAAAGCAAATCCATCTTTAATAGATGTTTTTATAGGTTTTACAACAACTCCAGATGATACAGAAAAACCATTATAATTTGCATAAAATGGTTCAGGTATAATTAACTCATCTTCAGTGTCTAAGCAAGCATTTAATGTAAAAAGTAAAGCTTCAGAACCTCCTGTAGTTACAATAATGTCTTTATGAGAAACATCTATATCTAAATTTTGATAGTATTTAGCTAAGCCTGCTCTATAACTTTCAAATCCTGCAGAGTGAGAATATTCTACAACTTTATGCTTAAAATCATGTATTGCTTGAACTGCAACTTCAGGTGTTTCAATATCTGGTTGACCAATATTTAAATGATAAACTTTTTTTCCTAATTTTTTAGCTTTTTCTGCAAATGGAACTAATTTTCTAATTGGAGATTCAGGCATATTAGCCCCTTTTATTGAAATCTTTGGCATAATCTTTTAAAAAAAAACCCTCAAGATTGAGGGTAAGTTATTCAATCAAATGTTTAATTTTTTTCCAACGGAGCACCTTTTTTGTCCTTTTCTGGTGCTAGAGTTTCAGCTGGCTTCTTACCAACATCACCTTTAATTGTTAAAAAAGTAGCTTTATAGTTTCCCTTAAAAGTTAAAGTAACATTTTTTGTAAAAGGTCCTACTCTTTTAGTATCATATTTGACGCTTATTTCGCCAGTTTCACCTGGTTCGATAATCTTTTTTGCAATAGTAGGAACTGTACAGCCACAACTGCCTTTAGCTCTTTCAATTTCTATTGCTTCTTTTCCATTATTTGTAAAAATAAATTTTCTTTCCCCATTAGAGTTATAATCGATCGATCCATAATCAATAACTTTGGATTCAAATGTAATTGGAGCATCAACCTTTGGACTATCTTGAGCAAAACTGCTCGAAACACTAAAGAAAAATGCTAAAGTAAAAGATAGTATTCTCATGTTTTTATAGTTTTAATTATACAATTATTACTAACGACAAAACTAATAAAATATTTTCTTAATACAAATAAGAATTTAAGAATTGAAAAAAAGATTTTGATATGTATATTTGCCTTACAAAGCGAATGGAAATTAATAAAACATATAATTCTAAAAAATCAGAAAAGAAGTGGTACGATCATTGGATGAAAAAAAAATATTTTTTTTCAAAACCTGACAGTAGAAAACCATATACAATTGTAATCCCTCCTCCAAACGTTACTGGTGTTCTTCATATGGGACATATGCTCAACAATACACTTCAAGATGTAATGGTGAGAAGAGCAAGAATGATGGGCTACAACGCATGTTGGGTTCCCGGAACAGATCATGCTTCAATTGCTACAGAAGCAAAAGTTGTAAAAAAATTAGCCAAAAATGGTATCAAAAAGACAGATTTAACAAGAGAAGAATTTTTAAAGCATGCATTTGAATGGAAGAATGAGCATGGTGGTATAATACTTGAACAATTAAAAAAACTTGGTGCATCGTGTGATTGGGAAAGAACAAAATTCACGATGGACGACAACATGAGTGATTCTGTAATAAAAGTATTTATCGATCTTTATAATAAAGGTTTCATTTACAGAGGTATTAGAATGGTTAATTGGGATCCATCAGCAAAAACTGCTATATCTGATGAAGAAGTAATACATAAAGAAGTAAATTCTAAACTATATTACATTTCATATGAAATTAAAGACAGTGATGAAAAATTAACTGTAGCAACAACAAGACCTGAAACAATATTAGCTGATGCTGCAATTTGTGTAAATCCTAATGACAGTCGATACCAGCACTTAAAAAATAAAATGGCTATAATTCCTCTAATCAATAAATCTATACCAATTATTTTTGATGATTATGTTGATATGGAATTTGGAACAGGAGCACTTAAAATTACACCTGCCCATGACATTAATGATTATAAAATTGGTGATAAGTATGATTTAGAAATCATTGATATTTTGAATGATAATGGAACTTTAAACGAATCTGCTAAACTATACACAGGAAAAGATAGGTTTGAAGTACGTAAAGAAATAGCAATTGATCTAGCCAAAGCTAACTTTTTAGTCAAAACAGAAGAACACACAAATAAAGTTGGATTTTCAGAAAGGACAGATGCTGTTATTGAACCAAAACTATCAATGCAATGGTTTTGCAAAATGGATCAACTTTCTAAACCCGCTATAGAAGCAGTAAATAATAAAAAAGTTAAACTTCATCCAAAAAAATATATAAATACGTACAAGCATTGGATGGAAAACATAAAAGATTGGTGTGTGTCTAGGCAATTATGGTGGGGGCAACAGATTCCAGCTTATTACTACGATGGAAATAAGTTTGTTGTAGCTGAAACGAAACAAAAAGCTTTAGTTCTGGCTCAAAAAGAAAATCCAAATTTGAAAATTAGTGATTTAACACAAGATGAAGATGTTTTAGACACTTGGTTTTCTTCATGGTTATGGCCGTTATCCGTTTTTGATGGAATAAAAAATCCAGAAAATGAAGAGATTAATTATTATTATCCGACAAACGACTTAGTAACTGGAGCTGAAATTATTTTCTTTTGGGTAGCCAGAATGATAATGGCGGGATATGAATATAAAAATGAAATTCCTTTTAAAAATGTTTTTTTTAATGGTATCGTGAGAGATAATATTGGAAGAAAAATGAGTAAGTCTCTTGGTAATTCTCCAGACCCTATCGAACAAATTGATAAGTATGGAGCTGATGGTGTTAGAGTAGGAATGCTTTTATGCTCTCCTGCAGGAAATGATTTACCTTTTGATGAAGGTCTGTGTGAACAAGGACGTAATTTTTCAAACAAAATATGGAATGCTCTGAGATTAGTAAAAAGTTGGAATACAACCGACAGCGAACAATCCAGAAGTTCTATTGAAGGAATAGAGTGGTTTGAAAATAAATTAAATCAAACAATTAATGAAGTTGACACATCAATGTCAAAATATAGGATATCAGAAGCACTTATGACTATTTATAAGATAATTTGGGATGATTTTTGTTCTTGGTATTTAGAAATCATCAAACCAAAATATGGTGAACCTATAGATGTAACAACATATAGAATGACAATAACTTTTTTCGAACAACTATTAAAGTTGTTACACCCTTTTATGCCATTTTTAACAGAGGAAATATGGCATTTATTAAAAAAACAAGATACTGATATTATAGTATCCACATGGCCAAAATATAGCAAACATGATGTAAGAATATTAGAAAAATTTAATGTGACAAAAGAAGTTGTTGCTTCAATAAGAACTATTAGAAAAGATAATGGATTAAACAATAAAGATTCTCTTGAATTATTTACAATTAATAATGAAAATGTAGAAAGTTTTAATAATATAATTAGTAAATTAGTTAATATTTCAAATATCAAAACAACAAAAGAAAAATTAGAAAACTCATTTACATTTTTAATTAAATCTAATGAATATTTTGTACCGTTATCAAGCAATATCAATACAAAAGAACAGATAGGAAAACTCCAAAAAGAACTAAATTATACAATTGGTTTTTTGGATTCAGTAGAAAGGAAGCTAAATAATGAAAAGTTTGTAAATAATGCACCAGCACAAGTAGTAAAAAATGAGATAAAAAAAATGTCTGACGCTAAAGGAAAAATCAATATTCTTAAAAAAAGGATTGAGTCTTTAAAATCATAACTTAGTCAAATACAATTTATTTTTTCAAATTAATAACAACATTCCTCTCCAGTATCTTTGTTAGTTGATCTATAAAGGAGATTTCCGGCTTTTTCTGCTTCACAAGCATTTCCATACACTAAATTATTACAGGCACAAACAGGGTTATACTCTTCAGTACAAATCATCTCCGGATCAGGAGAAATATAGCAAGAACCTAAAATTTCATCATCATAATTGCAAGCAAAGATTAATACTGTTAAAAACAGATAAAGTATATTTTTCATTTATTTTATCATTATTCTTTTTTCAACTGTTCCATCATCAAAAATATAAATGACTGTTTTGTTAGTTGGTTTGATAATCTCTTTACCAAGAAGATCAACTATCTTAATTAGTCTTTTTTCATCACTAATTTGAGAAATAGATGATAAATTACAATTTGTGCTAAAAACAGCTGTATTATCTATTAACCAATTATAATTTGCATAAGCTACATTATCTACTTCAACACACTGCAAATCAGGATTATTATTTGCTATAAAATACCATAGGCCTGTAGGGTTTCCATTTTTTACTGACAAAGAAATTAATTGATTAGATCTACAGTTTACTTCAAACAAATTATAATTATTACTCAAATCTAAATTTTCTATTTGGTTATCATAACAAAACAGCTCACTTAGAGATGAAAAATCTTCAATACCAGTCAAATCGGATATTCCCATATTGTTAATATAAAGAGTCATAACAGTATCTATTGTTGATGTAATAACGCTATCATCAAAAATATCGTCATATCCATAGTTGATTAGAGCTTGCTCAAAAGCATCGTCTGGGATAAAGGTTTTTTGTGAAAACAAAAAGTTATAGTTTAACAAAAATAAAAAGACAAGTATTAATTTCATTTTTTGATAATTTGTTTATGTATTAGTTCATTACCAAGCTTAATACTTGCAAAATAAATAGCAGGCTTTAAATCATCAATATTTAGCTCTAATTTATTATTTCCTGTAAACACTTTTCTTTTAAAACTCTTAACTGATTTTCCAATTTCATCATAAATATTAATTACTATTTCTTTATTGATTGAGGAATTAATGTCAAGAATAAAACTTGCTTCTGTGGGGTTAGGAAAAATATTAACGTTGAAATTCTTACTATTTGTTTCATTTACTGATAACACATCACTTAGAGAGGTTAAATTTGTTTGATATATTCCATTTCCATGAGTAGCAACTACTAATAAACCATCACTTGGTCTATATGTTAAATATTCACATACTACAGATCCAATTTCTTGATCTGCTATTTGTTCCCAAACTGTGTTAACATCATTAAGATTAGCTGTTCCAAACAAACCAATAGAAGTTCCAACAATATATAAAGTATTGTTGCCCAAAGGAATGATTTCTGCGTTTCTACATGATGGGCCATTACCAGCTCCACTACTCGATTGCTCTAGATTTCCTGCTACTTTTTTCCATGATTGTCCCCCATCAAAACTATGAAATAATGAATAACAAGAATAATTTGAATATACAACCATAATCTCGTTAGCATCATTAGGGTTAACAGCTATATCAGAAACAAAAGAATTAGATCCAGTTAATGGACTAGTAAGCTCAATAATTGCAGGATCTCCAATATTGGCATTATCAATTCTATATAACTTTTTATATTTAGTACCCAAATAAACTACATCAGAAGGACTAGTTGAAGTAGCTATACAACTAATTTCTAAATTTGGATTTGGAAGGGAATCTGAAAAAACTTCCCATCCAAAATCGTTTTTTAAATGAGAATTATTATAGGGGATATTTGAAATCTGGTTATTTCTCCATAGTTTATTTCCAGCAGCCATGTATATTATATCACTGTTTTTATCCATAACCATAGGATTAATAAACATGTAATCATTACTGTCAACAGAAGCTGGATCCATTCTATTAAATGCTAATCTTTCTCCATTATTATCTAACTTCATTTTGTACATCACCCCTCTCTGAATAGTCAGATAAAAATCTTCTTCATTATCTGAAATACCACCATAAGCACCATCCCCGTTAAAAGGCATGTTCCAAATAGCATCTACGTCAGGGCTATAAGTAACAAAATTACCATTATCTTGAAATCCGCCATGCATTAGGTCTGAATTTGCATTTCTACTTATTGAAACAGCATATAATTGAGTCGTGTAATACCCATTATTCAAAGAGGTCCATTCGACGGTATCAGCAAATGTATTGAAAGACTTATACACTCCTCCATCGGTAGCTGAAAGTATTATATTATCATTAGATGGTAAAAAAAGTAGGTCATGTTGATCAGGATGATGATTTTTGTATACACCCCAATTACCATCTCCTTCATAAGAACCAATAAAATAACCACCGATTATCATGGTATTATTAGGGGAAGTAAAACCATCTGTAGATCTCCATAAATTTGTCCCTCCAATGTATACAGTATTTGGATCAGATGGATGAACTTTAACAAGGAGATCATAACCTCCTTGAGCATTAAAATTATCGAAAGTTGTTGCTTGATTAGCTGGAATATTTGATGACAAATCGGTCCATGAACTATCATATGCATCATATTTCCACAGTGATGTCCAAGTTTGGCCGTTAAAAAAAACATCTGTATACTGACCATAATTATCAGTCTCTGCTGCTAAAAAATAAACTTCGTTTTCATTGCTTGGATTGATACCAATTGCTATTCTACCATAAATTTGAGGGAAAAGTGAATCTGTTATGTTATTCCATGTTTGCCCGTCAAAAGAAGTCCATATACCTCTATCAGTTCCATCTGAAGAAAGAGTTGCATATACAATACCATTAGAAGTAACTTCAACATTGTTGTAGTATGAGCTTGAATTACCAAAACCAAGTTGTTTAATCCAAGTTTGGCCAGCATCTTCGCTTTTGTATATTGCGCCGTATGTTGCAGCATACACAACATCTAAACTATCATTAGATGGATCAGTTTTGATATTCCATATATAATCAAAATTAGAGTCAAAATTATTAGTATTAGTAGCTGTAAATGATAGTGAATCCCAACTTAAACCTCCATCTACTGATTTATAAATCCCATTACCTCCATAATACGCTCCAACAGCACTAGCTGAACTTCCTGTTAATTCACCACTTCCAAAATACCAAACATTTTCATTTCCATCTCTTGTATCTTGACTTACACATGTTACATTATGTAATTGATTTGGGTCAGTTGTCATTTGCCAACTTTGACCACCATCAACAGATCTAAACATACCTCCACTAGCACCACCAGCTAGAAGAATATTTTCATTTAAAACATCAATAGCTAATGCTCGTGTTCTTCCTCCAACATTGTAGGGACCTCTATGTACCCAATTAGATTTATTCATATTAGAAGAAACAGGTAATGTTTTAGCAAACATCATTTCCTTTTTTCTAATATTTTTGGGTATAGCCCCTGTATTTGGATCAGCTAACCTTATCCTTTCCCAAACTACTCTTTCAGATGGATTATCTAAAGTATAAAAAGCTTGTTGAGTATCTTTTTTTTCACTTTGATTTGCAATAAAAATTGCAATAACAAATGGTATAATTTTAAACATATTTTTTTTTAGTAAAAATAGTAAAAGTTAAAGAAAAATTAAACAAAATAAAATACTAGAGGTTTTACTATCTTTGTAGAAGTTATAAAAATAGCAAAATGCATAGCCAAGAAAAATATAAACCAAAAAATAAGATACGTATTGTTACTGCTGCTTCATTATTTGATGGGCATGATGCAGCAATTAATATCATGAGAAGAATTATTCAAGCTACTGGATGTGAAGTTATTCATTTAGGGCATGATAGAAGTGTTGAAGAAGTTGTTAATTGTGCTATTGAAGAAGATGCTAATGCTATTGCGATGACTTCTTATCAAGGTGGTCATAATGAATATTTAAAATACATGCATGATCTTTTAAAAGAAAAAAATGCATCACACATTAAAATATTCGCTGGTGGTGGAGGAACAATTTTACCTAGCGAAATAAAAGAATTACAATCCTATGGAATCACAAGAATTTATCATCCTGATGATGGAAGAAAAATGGGATTACAAGGTATGATCAATGATTTAGTAAAAAAATCAGATTTCCTGCTTGGTGACAAGTTGGTTGGTGGTATCAAAGATATACAAAATAAAAGTGTAAATTCAATAGCAAGAATGATATCTGCCGCTGAAAATTGTCCGCAAGAACATAAAAAAGTGCTTTCCGAAATAAGAAGTATTGCTAAAAAATCAAAAATTCCAGTTCTTGGAATAACAGGTACAGGAGGAGCAGGAAAGTCTTCACTTGTTGATGAGCTTGTTAGAAGATTTATAATGGATTTTCCAAAAAAAAATATTGCAATTGTATCAGTTGACCCCTCAAAAAGAAAAACTGGAGGAGCACTACTTGGGGACAGGATTCGTATGAATGCTATTAAATCTAATCAAGTATACATGAGATCATTAGCCACAAGACAGGCTAACTTAGCTCTATCTGCACATGTAAATGATGCACTTGACATATTAAAAGTAGCTAATTATGATCTAATAATTCTAGAGACATCTGGAATAGGACAATCTGACACTGAAATTTTAGAACATTCAGATGTTTCCTTATATGTAATGACACCTGAATATGGTGCTGCAACACAATTGGAAAAAATTGATATGTTAGATTTTGCTGATATAATTGCATTAAATAAGTTTGATAAAAAGGGAGGGTTAGATGCAATTAGGGATGTTAAAAAACAGTATCAAAGAAATAATAATCTCTTTGATAAAAAGTTAGAGGACATGCCAGTATATGGATCAATTGCTTCTCAATTTAACGATCCAGGTACAAACTCGCTCTACAAAAAAATTCTCAGTACATTATCAAAAAAATCTCTCACTAATTTTAATTCTAAAATTGATAGTAGTTCAGAAATAAGCGAGAAAATTTATGTAATCCCTCCTAAAAGAGTAAGATACTTATCAGAAATTGCAGAAAGTAATAAAAATTTTGACCAGTGGGTAAATCAACAATCATTAGTAGCTCAACAGTTATATTGTATTAAAGAGTCTATTGATATTATTGATGATAAAAATTTAAAAGAAAAAATTAAAAAAGAATATGCCTTATTAGCACTAAATCTTGATCCAAAAAACAAAAAGTTAATCGATAGTTGGGATGATAAAAAGAAAAAATATGATGATCTTATATTTGATTATTTTGTTAGAAAAAATAAAATTTCAATAGAAACTAAATCTAAATCTTTATCAGGAAGTTTGATTCCAAAAATATCTCTTCCAAGGTATAAAGGTTGGGGAGACTTACTAAAATGGCAATTACAAGAAAATGTGCCCGGTGAATTTCCATTTACAGCGGGCTTATTTCCATTTAAAAGAGAAGGAGAAGATCCAACAAGAATGTTTGCTGGAGAAGGAGGGCCAGAAAGAACAAACAAAAGATTTCATCTTGTTAGTGAAGGAATGCCAGCAAAACGACTATCTACTGCTTTTGACTCAGTAACATTATATGGAAATGATCCTGGTAAAAGACCTGATATATATGGCAAAATTGGTAATGCTGGTGTCTCCATTTGTTGTCTTGATGATCTTAAGAAACTATATTCTGGATTTGATTTAGCAGATCCAAGGACTTCAGTAAGCATGACCATAAATGGTCCCGCTCCTATTATACTTGCATATTTTATGAATGCAGCCATAGACCAACAGTGTGAAAAATATATAATAGAAAATAAATTAGAAAAGAAAATTGAAGAAAAAATAAATTTAATCTATAAAGAAAAAGGTGTTGAAAGACCAAAATACAAAGGTGACTTGCCTAAAGGAAATAACGGCTTGGGATTATTTCTTCTTGGTGTCAGTGGAGAAGATGTTCTAGACAAAGATTTATATCAAAGAATTAAAACAAAAACTTTAAATAAAGTTAGAGGTACTGTTCAAGCAGACATTTTGAAAGAAGATCAAGCGCAAAACACTTGTATTTTTTCAACTGAATTTGCATTAAAAATGATGGGTGATGTTCAAGAATACTTTATAAATAATAATATCAGAAATTTTTACTCTGTATCAATTTCAGGTTATCATATTGCTGAAGCAGGAGCAAATCCAATTACTCAGCTGGCATTTACTTTAGCTAATGGCTTTACTTACGTTGAATACTACATTAGCCGAGGAATGGATATTAATGATTTTGGACCAAATCTATCTTTCTTTTTTAGTAATGGTGTCGATCCAGAATATGCTGTAATAGGTAGAGTTGCTAGAAGAATATGGGCTAAAGCAATGAGAGATAAATATGGTGCTAACAAAAGAGCACAAATGTTAAAATACCATATTCAAACTTCTGGAAGATCATTGCATGCCCAAGAAATAGATTTTAATGATATTAGGACAACCCTTCAAGCTCTTTACGCTATATATGATAATTGTAATTCCTTGCATACTAACGCATACGATGAAGCAATAACAACTCCAACTGAAGATTCTGTAAGAAGAGCCATGGCAATACAACTAATAATAAATAAAGAATTAGGACTTACAAAAAATGAAAACCCTTTACAGGGGTCATTTATTATTGAAGAACTAACTGATTTAGTTGAAGAAGCTGTTCTGGTTGAGTTTGATAGAATAACTGAAAGGGGTGGTGTTCTTGGTGCTATGGAGACAATGTATCAAAGAAGCAAGATACAAGAAGAGAGTCTACATTATGAACACTTAAAACATACTGGTGATTATCCTGTTATTGGAGTTAATACTTTTCTAAATAAAAAGGGGTCTCCTACTATTATTCCTAATGAAGTAATTAGAGCAACAGAAGAAGAAAAGCAATATCAAATTTTAATGATTGAAAATCTTAAAAAAGGTAACGCTGAAAAAAACAAGTTATTGATTAATCAATTACAAAAAGGGACAATAAAAAATAAAAATATATTTGAATTGTTAATGAATGTTTCTAAAACATGTTCTCTTGGTGAAATTACTGATGCTTTATTTGAAGTTGGAGGAGAATACAGAAGAAACATGTAAAAGTAAACTTATGCTTAAAAATATTTTATTATTGTTAATTATTCCTTTAATTGGATTGTCAGAAAATATTGATACTCTTTTTAAAGAAAAAGGAGAAATATATTTTTCTTTTGAATATAAAAACAAACTAGAACTCAATAAAATTTCTAAAATTGTATCTATTGATCATAAAATCACACCAGTGATAGCTTATGCATATGCTAATAGACGAGAGTTTCTAGATTTTCTTGAACTTAACAAAGAATTTGAAATAATTGAATTAGAAACTATAAAGTACGATAATTCAAATAAAAATAATTGGAACTATTATCCAACTTATCAAGAATATGTAAGTATTATGTATGATTTTCAAAATCTTTATCCAAGCATATGTAAAATACATAGCTTGGGAACTCTAAATTCAGGCAGAGAAATTTTAATTGCACAAATTTCAAAAAATGTTGGTGTCAAAGAAAATGAACCATCTTTTTTATATACATCTTCAATGCATGGAGATGAACTTGCAGGATATGTGCTAAGCCTAAGATTAATAGATTATTTACTTCAAGGATACGGGAATGATTCAAGACTAACAAATTTGGTTGAAGATGTAGATATTTGGATTAATCCTCTAGCAAATCCAGATGGTGCATATGCTGGTGGAAATCAAAACGTTTGGTCTGCAACTAGATATAATGCTAATTGGGTAGATTTAAATAGGAATTACCCAGATCCTGAGGATGGCCCTCACCCAGATGGAAATCTCTATCAGCCTGAGACAATTATATTTTTGGGGTTAGCTGACACTGTAAACTTTTCAATGTCAGCAAATATGCATGGTGGTGTGGAAGTTTGTAACTACCCTTGGGATACGTGGAGTAATTTAACAGCTGATAATAATTGGTGGCAATATGTCTCACAGCAATACGCTGATTCATGTCAAGCCAATGGAAGCAGTGGTTATTTTAATTATCTAAATGATGGGATTACTAATGGTCATGATTGGTATGAAGTTAATGGAGGACGTCAAGATTATATGAACTATTTTAAAAATTGCCGAGAAGTAACTCTTGAATTATCAGATGATAAAACACCCAACCCAAATGATTTACCTAATTTGTGGGATGCAAATTATCCATCATTAATAAATTATATAGAGCAATCTCTTTTTGGTTTGCGAGGTATTATAACAGATAGTATAACCGGACTTCCTATAAATGCAAAAGTAGAAATATTTAATCATGATGTTGATAGTTCACATGTATATTCAAATTTACCTATAGGAAACTATCACAGATATCTATTTCAGGGTAATTATAATGTTACATTTTCTAAAAATGGATATTATCCAAAAACTAACAATATAACAATTTTAAATAATAATGTAACAATTGAAAATGTTCAACTAGTACCAATAAATACTACTAATGTTAGTGAAATAAACAAAGAAATAAATCAAATAAATAATTTTGATTTGCTTGGAAGATTTACGAATAAAATTAAAAATATTATTATTGGAAAAAAGAGTGATGACTCAACTAATAAAATAATAACAATAGAGTAAATAGAATTATGTATGAATATGACATCGTAATTCTTACTGAAGAAAGATATTTAAAACCCAAAGTTAAAGATTGGTATATTAATCAAGTACTACTTGAAGACAGTATTCTACAAAATGCGCTAGAAAAATATGATTTAAAAGTATGTAGAAAAAATTGGGCTGATAAACAGTTTGATTTTTCTAGATGCAGGTACGCTATTTTTAGAACAACCTGGGACTATTTTGATCGATTTAACGAATTCTTTTCTTGGATAGAAGAAACTAAAAAACAAACAACTTTTATAAATTCTGTTGATATTATAAATTGGAATATTGATAAACATTATCTTAAAGAGTTAGGTGACAAAAAAATAAATATCGCAAGTACTGAATATATAGAAAGAAATACAGAAATCAGTTTAATAGAGCTTTTATCAAAAAATAACTTTAAAAAAGCAATTATAAAGCCTGCAATTTCTGGAGCTGCTAGAGATACTTATTTAATTGATAAAAATAATTATAAAAAATATGAAGAAAGATTTCAAAAATTAATTAAAAACAAATGCATGTTATTTCAGGAGTATTTATTTAATATAGAAAAAGGAGAAATTTCTTTAATAATGATAGGTGAAGAATATACACATGCCGTTAAAAAAACAGCAAAAGAAGGAGACTTTAGAGTTCAAGATGATCATGGGGGAAAAGTAGAAAGATATCAACCAAATAAAAATGAAATAAATTTTGCAAAAAATTGTTTAAATGCGATTCCTTTTTCACCTATGTACTCAAGAGTTGATATTGTTTATGATAATAATAACAAGCCATCTTTAACTGAAATAGAGCTAATCGAACCAGAACTTTGGTTTAGAAATAATCCTGCAGCCGCTAGTAAATTGGCAAATCAAATAAATCATCTAATAAAAAAAAAGAGCTACGTTAATAGCTCTTTTAAAAAATCCAATAACAAAAATTTTACTTGTTAGATAACAAGAAAATATCAAATTCTATTTCATCTAGAATTGCTTTATCACCTAATTCTTTAACAAAATTTCCCGACTTGTAAGTTATATCCCATTTAGTTCGATCAATCTTAATTTTTGACTCAGCCTGAAAGTTTGTGCCATTAATATCAATATTAGCTTTAAATTTTATTGGACGTGTAATATCCTTGATGGTAAGCTCCCCAACCAAATCATATTCATTACCTTCATATTTTTTGGCTCTTTTTATAACTAAAGAAGCTGTTGGATATAGTTCAACATTAAAGAAATCTTCATTTTTGAGATGATTATCTAATTTTTTATTTAGTTTATCAGACATATCAGTTGTACTTATTGAGTTCATATCAAATGAAAATTCTCCTCCAACTAACTCGCCATTATTGATTATTAAAAGACCTTTTTGGATATTTACTGTTCCAAAATGACTTTCAGTTTTCTTTGAACCTTTCCATTTAACAGTAGATGATTGAGTATTTACATATGACATCTTATCTGAAGCAAATGAAAAAACTGTTAGAAAACAAAATGTTAATAAGAAACTTATTTTTTTCATAGTATTTAATTTTGTATAATTATTTCATTGCAAAGTTATACAAAATAAATAAAATTTTGTTTTTTTTTTATTTTTTTTTAAAACTAATATATTTTTACTGAGAAAAAATAAGTATGATCGAAATAAAAAAATTTAGTTTTTGGAACAAGGATTTAATGAAAATATCACATTTAATTAGAAAAAATGTTTTTGTTATTGAACAAAATTGTCCTGCAGAATTAGAATGGGAATACGAGGAAGAATCAATACATTTTTTAGTAGTTGATAATAAAAAAGCAGTTGCAACAGCAAGACATCGAAAGACTGAAAAAGGAATTAAATTAGAGAGATTTGCAGTATTAAAAGAAGAGAGGGGTAAAGGATACGGTCATCGTGTTTTAAAAGCAATTCTTAAAGATTTACACAATTTTGACGGAGTAATATACATGCACGCACAGTGTGGTGTTGTCCCTTTTTACGAGAAATTAAATTTCAAAAAAAGAGGAACTAAATTTGAAGAAGCTGGTATATTACACTATAAAATGGTTCTTGAAAAAATTTAAACTACTTTAGAAGTCCAACCATATTTATCTATTTCTTCTCCCCTTTGAATATTTTGTAATTTTTCTTTAAGAGCTAGAGCAAAAGAATCTATGCTGCTATCAAACGACATTAAATTATCTCTGTATGTAATAGATCTAACTGGACTAACGGCCACTGCAGTACCTGTTCCAAATACTTCAATTAAAGTTCCACTATTGTAAGCATTTAACAATTCAATAATTGAAATTTCTTTTTCTTCTACTTCAATTTGTAAATCACGTGCTAAAGTGATTATGCTGTCTCTTGTTATTCCAGATAATATTGTGTCAGATATTGATGGTGTTATTAATTTATCTCCTACTCTAAACCATATATTCATAGTTCCACACTCCTCTATAAATTGATGCTTACTTGAATCAGTCCAAATAACTTGCTGAAAGCCTTTTGAATTTGCCATCTTTGTAGGGTAAAAAGATGCAGCATAATTACCAGCTGCTTTAGCAAATCCAACTCCTCCTTTTGCTGCTCTTGTGTATTTTTCTTCAACAATGAGATTTAAATCTTGATTATAATATGTTGATGTAGGTGAAGTTATTATCATGAATTTAAATTCATTAGATGACGATGCTTTTATGCATTCACTTGAGGCAAACAAAAAAGGTCTTATATATAAGGAATATTCGGGACCATATTTACACCAATTTCTGTCAAGGGATATTAGTTTATTTAAACCTTGCATAAATATATCCTTTGGAATTTCTGGAATTGAAAGTCTAACAGCTGATTTATTTAATCTTTTAAAGTTTTCTTCTTTTCTAAATAGTAAAACTTGATTATTTTTATTTTTAAATGCCTTCATTCCTTCAAAAACAGATTGACCATAGTGTAAAACCTGTAGTCCAGGATTAAATGAAATAGGTCCGTAAGGTAAAATTTCAGGACTCTGCCATTTTCCGTTAGTAAAGCTACAGCTCAACATATGATCAGAAAAAACAGTACCAAATAATAAATTGGAAAAATCTACAGCTTCTAACCTAGTCTTATTTGATGTTGTAATATTCACAGTGATGATATTAAAGCGATTTAATAGGCAATGCAAAAATAATAAATTCCAACAAAAGAAAAAAAATAAAATTTCAAACTATATTTGTGATAATTAGAATATGGAACATAAATTATTAATTACTAAAGATAAGTCTAATACGATTTATAGTTACAATTTTGATGATATTTATCATTCAAAACATGGAAGTATTAACGAAGCCTATCATGTTTTTATCAAAAATGGATTATTATCTGATTCAAGAAACAAAAAAGAAATACTTGAAATAGGATTTGGAAGTGGACTAAATGCCATGTTAACATTAATAGAGGCAGAGAAAAAGTTAATGAAAGTTAACTATCATGCAGTTGAATTATATCCTCTCAATAAAAATATTTTAGATAAGCTAAACTTTTGTAATTTAATTGATGTTAATTCTAAAATATTTGGAAAATTGCATCAAAACTGGAACAAAAGTTTAAAAATTAATAATTATTTTACTATTACAAAATACCACACATCAGTCGAAACATATATGAGTAGAAATATTAAATACGATATAATCTATTTTGATGCTTTTTCTCCATCAAAACAATCTGAAATTTGGGAGGAAAATATTTTGAAAAAAATGTATGACTTACTAAAAAAAGATGGATTTTTAGTTACATATTGTGCCAAAGGAATAGTCAAAAGAAGAATGAAAAAAATTGGATTTAATTTATTAACTTTAGATGGTCCTCCAGGTAAAAGAGAGATGATTAAAGCAAAAAAAAGCTAATCAAAAATAGCCTCTAAAATTAGCTTAAACCCTTTGAACGCACAATAGAACAAGGGAAATAAAAACAATATGCCAATGATAAATAGTAAATAACTACCATCTCTTATCATTTTAAACCCCTGAAAAAAACTAACAGAGGAAATTAAAATACTAAAAGTAAATCCAGATAACCACATACCACCTTTAATTAATTTCTCCTTATTCATTGTAATTATCAATTGCTGTTCTAACTGAACCAAACTTATCTAATAATTTTTGAGCAGTTTTTTGATCAATATTTAATTTTTTTCTAATCATTTTAACACCTCTTGCCAATAACTTATTATTTGATAGTTGCATGTCAACCATTTTATTTCCTTTAACTCTATTTAGTTTAATCATTAAAGAAGTAGAAATCATATTTAAAATAAGTTTTTGTGCAGTACCAGACTTCATTCTTGTACTTCCTGTTACAAACTCAGGACCAACAATTACTTCTACAGGATAGTTTGAAACAGAAGCAATAGGTGATACGTTGTTGCATACAATACATCCAGTGATGATATTATTTTCTTGACAATTTTTAAGAGCTCCAAAAACATAAGGTGTTGTTCCAGATGCAGCCACACCAATAACAATATCATTAGAGTTTATATTATATTCCAATAAATCTAACCAACCCAAATCAAAATTATCTTCAGCAAATTCAACTGCTTTCCTAATTGCACTATCTCCTCCAGCTATTAATCCTATTACCATGCTATCAGGTACACCAAAAGTAGGTGGACATTCAGATGCATCAACAATGGCTAATCTTCCAGATGTGCCGGCACCAACATAAAATAATCTACCTCCAGAGCTAACTTTATCAACGGCTATGTTAACTAATTTTTCGATTTGAGGTATGGTTTTCTCTACAGAGTGAGCTACCGTTTTATCTTCTGCATTAATACTTACTAATAATTTTTTAACGGACATTTTTTCCAATCCGTCATATAATGAATCGGATTCAGTAATTTTTTTCATTTAGTATATTGAAGGAAAATTTACTGGATCAACTTCATGCATTATTGAATAAGCTTTTTCAAACACATCCTCAGAAGAAGGTTTGGTAAAGTAATCCCCGTCCTTTCCGTATGGGGGTCTGTGCTCTTTAGCTGGTAAAGTATGAGGTTCGGAGTCTAAAAAATTATAAGCGCCTTGTTCTTCGACTATCTTTTGTAATATATATGCAGAAGCACCACCCGGAACGTCCTCATCTATAACCAATAATCGATTAGTTTTTTTAATGCTTTCAACAATATCATGAGATAAATCAAAAGGAACTAAAGTTTGTATGTCAATAACTTCTGCACTAATTCCTGCGTTTTCCAATTTTTCTGCTGCATCCATAACTACTCTCCAAGTACTTCCATAAGAAACCAATGTTATATCCGATCCATTTTTAGTGATTTCAACTTTTCCCAATGGAACTCTAAAGTCTCCAATATTATTTGGTAGAGGCTCTTTAATTCTGTAGCCATTTAAACACTCAATGATCATTGCAGGGTCATTTGACTGCATCAATGTGTTATAAAATCCAGCAGCGCGTGTCATATCTCTAGGCACACATAGGTAAATACCTCTTGTTCCATTAATTAACATACCCATTTGTGAACCAGAGTGCCATATACCTTCTAATCTATGTCCTCTTGTTCTAATAATTAAAGGTGTAATTTGGCCACCATGTGTTCTGTAATATAATGATGAAATATCATCAACCATGGGTTGAAATCCATAAATAACGTAATCTAAATATTGCATTTCAGCAATTGGTTTCAGTCCTCTTAGAGACAATCCTATTCCTTGACCAATAATAGTTGCTTCTCTAATTCCAGTGTCAGCAACCCTAATTTCTCCAAATTTTTCTTGCAAACCCTCGCAACCTTGATTCACACCACCAATTTTACCAACGTCCTCACCAAATATCATTGCTTCAGGAATTGCATCAAACATATGATGAAAATTATCTCTTAAAATAATTCTACCATCAACTAACTTTGCATCATTATCATAGCTTGGTTTAACCTCTCTTACATTTAAAGCAGAAGTTTCAGTTTCGTTATATAATTTTGTGTTATATCTTTGAAAGTTTTCATTATTAATTTTGTTTATAAAATTACGTAGTTGAGATTTTTCTGCAATATCTTCATGCACAATCATTGATAATAAATTTCTTGCTTTGCTTAGAAAGTCTCTTCTAAAAATACCAAAATTCGCTGACTGATTTAAGTCATTAATCCATGAAGAAATTTCAGGAATATTTACCTGAGCAGAAATAGAATTAAAAATAGCTTTCAATTCATTCCATTCTTCCTTAATTGGTTTTTGATATTCAGCCCAGGCTTCTTTCTTTTGCTGTTTAACTGATTCTATTGCTTCCTTATCGATTTTATCAAGTTCTTCAACGCTAGCAACTTGAGTTTCAATGATCCATTCTTTAAATTTTTTAATACAATCAAAATCTTTTTCAAACTGTAAACGTTCCTTACTTTTATACCTTTCATGCGAGCCTGAAGTAGAGTGACCGGTTGGCTGTGTCATTTCAATAACATGAATTATAGATGGTATATGATTTTCTCTTGCTAATTTTTCTGCTTTTTCGTATGCAGATACTAATGCAGGATAGTCCCATCCTTTTACCTTAACAATATCAAAACCTTCACCTTTGCTATCTTTTTTAAATCCAGACAACACTTCAGAGACATCAGATTTTGTCATTTGTATGTCATTTGAAACAGAAATTCCATATCCGTCATCCCAGATTGAAATGATTGCTGGTACTTGTAAGACACCAATTGCATTAACAGCTTCAAAAAAATGACCTTCTGCACAAGAGGAATTTCCAATTGTAGCAAAAATAACTTCATTACCATTGTTAGTGAAACCTGGGTTTCTTTTTGCTAACTCAGGTATAGATCTATAAACTTGTGATGCTTGAGCTAGCCCAACTAGTCGAGGAAATTGAGATGCAAGGCATGCCATATCTGAAGTTGAATTTTTTTGCTTCATTAAATTTTTCCAACTACCATCTTCATTTAAAAATCTAGTTCCAAAATGATTCATCATCTGCCTTGATCCTGAACTTGGCTCTCTGTCTAGTTCTGGGTCACCATAAAGTGCTGAAAACATATGTTTAGGTGAGTACTGTCCTAACGCAGTCATCATAGCTTGGTCTCTGTAATAACCAGCTCTAAAATCACCATCTCTAAATACTTTAGTAAGTGCAATTTGTGCCAACTCTTTTCCATCACCAAAAATACCGAAGCTACCTTTTCCAGATAATACATCTCGTCTTCCTTGTGCACTACTTTCTCTAACCTCAGAAGCTAATCTGTAATCTGATAATACAGTTTCTTTAAATTGATTTTTTGTAATCTTATTCTTTGTTTTAGCAGTAGTTTTAGTCATGAGCAAAAAATTTATTTGTACGGACAAAATTAGTTAAATTTTACAATTTCACATCAAATTTTAAAATATTGAAAAATAAAAAGTAATTTTATTATTATTTTGGAAAAGATTTCTATTTTTGCAGGCCTCAATAATGAGGAATAATCACAGAGATGGTTTAACCAAATTTTAAAAAATGGCAACAAGAATAAGATTATCAAGACACGGAAGAAAAAAGTATGCATTTTACCACATAGTAGTAGCAGACACCAAAGCTCCTAGAGATGGTAGATTTATCGAGAAACTCGGGACATATAACCCAAACACAAATCCTGCAACAATTGAAATAAATTTTGATAGTGCGGTAAGCTGGCTTCTTAAAGGTGCACAGCCTTCAGATACTGCAAGAGCAATTTTGTCATATAAAGGAGTAATGATGAAAAAACATTTACTTGTTGGAGTTTCCAAAGGTGCATTTAATGAGGAAGAAGCTGAAAAAAGATTCTCAGAATGGCTTGAAAGTAAAGAAAATAAAATTTCAGACAAAAAACAAAAATTAGTAAAAGCAGCTGAAGATGCTGAAAAAGCATCAATACAAGCAGAAAAAGAAAAAAATGAAGAAAGAGCTGCTGCCATAGCAAACAAAAATTCTAATAAAAAAACTGAGGAGACTACTCAAGAAGAAAATACTGCTGAAGAAACTATAGAAGAAGCTCCTGCTGAAGAAAATAAAGAAGAGGCTCCTGCTGAAGAAAATAAAGAAGAAGCTCCTGCTGAAGAAAATAAAGAAGAAGCTCCTGCTGATGATAAAAAAGAAGAAGCTCCTGCTGATGATAAAAAAGAAGAAGCTCCTGCTGATGATAAAAAAGAGTAGTATATTCTAGAATGCTTAGAAAGAATTGTTCTCTGATAGGGAAAACTTTAAAGCCACATGGATATAAGGGTCACATCAAAATTATCAGTAAACATCAACTAGATTTTAATATTTCAAAAATCAATTTTTTCTTTATTGAACTAGAAAAAATACTTGTACCTTTTTTTATTGAATCAATAAAAGAAATAAACTCAGAAAGTCTTCTTGTAAAATTTGAAAAATTAGATTCAAAAG
>JAYZXD010000035.1:0-22326 GCA_036141595.1 Bacteroidota bacterium | reverse complement strand
TAGCGTCATATGTATTCATGTTATCGAAGTTAGCATTTACTCTATCATCGATAATACCATCAATAAATAATCCAGTAATTGGACCCTCAGCACATACACTAGAATATGTACATGAACCATCATCTTGTGAAGCAGATGCATCGTAGTTATCAGCTGATGGATCTGTACAACCTAAGTAAACACATGAACCATCATCTGTGTTTACTGAAGAGTTGTAGTTAGATGCAGCAGGATCTGTACATCCATAAGTAAATGGAATACATGAACCATCATCTACTGTCGCCAGAGGATCGTAGTTAAACTGGGTATTATCAGTACAACCATAGACAGGATACGTACATGAACCATCATCTACAGTAGCTGTAGCGTCATAGTTATTTGCAGATGAATCTGTACAACCAGAAACTATTATTGTGTTTCCTACACAATCAGAATCATCACCATTCAAACTTAAAGCATCGAACTCTACATCTCCACTAGAAAACTGAAACTTAACCGCTCTATCAAATGTAACAGCAGCAACAGTTATACTATTTGAACCTAATGTCAATGCTACTGGAGCTCCAAAAAAATCATTTCCATTAGCTACAGTTTTATAAACTCTTACATTAGCTCCTCCTGCTGGTAATGATGTTACATTCATCGTAAATGTCTGTGCTGCTTGACTAGCTGCTCCGTCAGCTAAAGTTGTAGCTACAAGAACATAAGGCCAAGCATTTGGACCAGAAACAAAATCATCACAATCACTTATCAAAGAAGTAGAAGGAGATATAAACTGGCATGACCCATCATCAGTATTTGCATTAGAATCGTAATTCAATGCTGTAGAATCAGTACAACCTAACACAGTAATTTGACAAGAAGAACATGAACCCCAAGTATCATTAGTGGAATATGCCCCTACTGAGACTTGTCTGTTGGCAAATGACCAATAATCTGTTACAGGTGTACAAGACCAATCACCTGAAGCGGTTCCATATGCTAATAAATCAGCTGCCTCGCTGTTAGCCCAACCGTCAGCACAGTAAATATATTCAAAATTACCAGAAGGTAATGAAAATGTTCCTTCCCAGACACCATCATTATTTAAATCATCTAGAACATATGAACCACATGACCAACCATCTGAAGGACCGGTAACTGACACATATCCAGGGGTAAAACCAGCACAATTCATGTCTACTGTAAAAGTCATATCATAGGTACAGGATCCATCATCATTATTAGCGCTAGAATTATAATTATTAGCAGTGGCATCAGTACATCCGTCAACAAGAGCAACAGCACAACCTCCCCAAGGGACAGCGTCTAAAACCAAATCGGAGGCAACAACATCAAAAAATCTATTAATTGCAAAGCCTGAAGCTAAAGACGAATCAGGCACAACATTGACACAGGATAAAGAAGAATCTAATACCTCTTGAATATTCCAATTATCAGCGGAAAATTTAAACTCATAGGTTCCGGGAGCAAAAAGAGTAGTAAAATCCCAGATATTATCACCATCATTATCACTCATTTGCCAACAACTTCCACACCAATTGTTAAACGTACCATTAACCTCAGGCGTAGTGAAGCCACTTACTCCGTTCATATCAAGTTGAAATGTTACATTATATGCAGAAGTTCCTGATCCGCATGGACCACAAGACTCCCAACAAACAACAGGAAGTACTGTATCTGAGGATACATTTAACGTACGATTTGTAAATCCAAAATTTGATACAACACATGGGTCACCTGAAAATAAATTTTCTTGTATATTCCAATTATCTGCAGCAAATTTAAACTCAAAATTAGTATTTTTTAGGACTTTTGCTGTTATCTCCCAAATATTATCATTATTAGGGTCAGACATCGCCCAGCAATTACCACACCAATTATTAAAAGTACCGTTAACTTCTGGAATTGAAAAAGATGAAGTAACGTTACTCATATCAACTTGAAAAGTGACATTGGCAGAATCAGCGGCAGTTTGAGAATTTGATTGGTAACTAAAAGATAATAATGCTATTAAGCATGCTAAAAAGTAATTTGTTGTTTTCATAATAAGTTGTCTTGATTTTAATTTATAAATGTAATAAAAATAAAGTTAGTATAAAAATTACACTAACTATTTTTCTAAAGATGTAAACTATTAAAAAAACTAAATTTTAAAGCAGAACTTTGTTTTTTTGAGCTATTTTAATTTAGTTTTAAAATTTTATTTTTAATGATAATTACTTATTAATAATATAGAATTGAATTTATAATATTACTAATAACAAAAAACAATTATCTTAGCAAAAAAAAAAGAATGATATTAATAGCTGATAGCGGTTCAACTAAATGTAGTTGGGCAATATGTGACCTAAACGGAAATCAATTAGACGAAGCAAGAACAATTGGATTTAATCCGTACTTCATTAGTCAAGAAAGAATATTGGAGGAACTTGAAAAGTCTTCACTATTTTCAATTAAAAACAATGTTAAACATGTATTTTTTTATGGAGCTGGATGTTCTTCTTCTCAAAAAAATAAAATAATTCAGGAGCCATTTGATTTATTTTTTTCAAATGCTGATGTAGTTATTAGCCATGACTTAGACGCAGCATGTTACGCAATGTATGATGGAGAACCAAATATAACTTGCATTCTTGGAACAGGATCTAACTCTTGCCATTATGATGGAGAAACAATTTATGAAAACGCTCCTTCTCTTGGATTTATAGCTGGTGATGAAGCATCAGGAAACTACTTTGGAAAAAAAATAATTAGTCTGTATTTTAATAAACTTTTACCCAAAGAATTAATTAAAATATTTGAAGAAAATTATGAACATGATATTCATGTTGTAAATCAAAAAATATACAATAACTCAAGAGCTAATGTTTTTTTAGCTGAATATTTTCCATTTATAATACAAACAAAAGAAAATAAAACAATAAAAAAAATTATTGATGATACATTAGATGAATTTATTCATATTCATGTAAAATGCTTTAAAAATTATGAAAATCTTCAGATTAACTTTATTGGTTCAGTGTCATATTTTTTATCAGAAGACATAAAAGAGGCGGCAAAAAGACACAACCTAAATATTGGAAAAATAATTCAAAATCCCATTAAAGCCCTAATTAATTTTCATGCAAAAAAATTAAAAAATAAATAAAAATAAACTTAAAAAAAGTTTAATCAATTATTATTTTTTTCTCAACTGATGCATCATCGTAAATAAAAAATAGAGGTTGATTATTAATTACCTTTGTCTCCTTACCCAATATATTAACTACTTTAACAATATTTTTAGTAACATTAATATTTGCAGTAGAATAATTAGTGCTATTACAGCCTATCAAGCCAGTCATATCAAACTTTGAAACAAAGTTCCAAACCTCAATATTTGCATCTATATCTTGATTACCTGAAAATGAATTTGAAAATGTTGGCCAGTCATGTCCTCCGTTGATAATTTTGAGTTCCTCAACAGAAACACAACCATCACCGTTGTTCCAAGAATAACGTTCAACAGTACTACCATCATTAGTATTTATGTCAGGTAGTTGATTAACTACTGGATAAATGTCGGTATTATTTGTATAGGCCCAAAAACTATCAATCTCAGGAACTGAAAAATATCCCCAATCATTCACATCAATATAAGGATGTGTCCCGTCCTCAGTTCCATTAATAGTTAATACTGCTGTTGGATGAGTGATATCACAATAACTAAAAGCTCCGTGAAAAGCAGCACCAGCCACTGAAGCAATAGCTGTAATTCTTTCGTTCAACTGACAAGCAAGCTCATAAGAAAACATCCCCCCTAATGAATATCCACATGCATAAACTCGAGAATTATCAATATTAAATTGCGTTGAAAGTGTATCAAGTAAAAATTCTATAAAGAAAATATCTTTATGATCTGTTGGATCTTTGTGCAGCCAATTTGTTGAGTTGTCATCGTTTGGATCCTCAAGGGCTTGTGGATATACTAATATAAAGCCCGCTGTATCTGAGATTGATCTAAAATCTGCTTCATCGTTCATAAAATCATTTGCGTAGCCGTTCCCCCCGTGAAAAGCAAATAAAATTGGGGTCGAATATGATGGGGAATAAGATTGGGGCACATAAATAATATATTCTCTGTTATTACCATCATACATAACGTATTGTGTATTTAACTGCTGCGAAAAACATATACAAGGAAATAAAAAGAGTATTAGAATTACTTGTTTCATTTGTTTCATTTGTTTCATTTGTTTCATTTGTTTCATTTTTAGATATAAAGTTAATGATAAAAAAAATTAATTGCAATAGTTAAATGTAATTTTTTTTTCAGTTTTTGCTGATAAACTATGATGCACCGGACAATTTAGGGCAGCACGTTCTAAAATAGTTTTAGTCTTATCATCGTAATTTTTAGGAAAAAATAAATCTATTTCAATTTTTTTTATCATTCTTGGATTACTAGTCATAGTTTTTTTAACTTTTGCTTTAGTATTTTTAATATCAATATTATTTTTTTCAACAGAAATTGCCATAATAGTTAAAATACAGCTTGCTAAAGCAGAACAAACCAAATCGGTTGGCGAAAAATTTTCCCCAAGGCCATGATTATCTTTTGGTGCGTCTGTACTAATTTTGGAACCAGAATCTAAATGAACAGCGCTAGTTCTTAAATCTCCTAAATAATTAATTTCAAATGTATTCATGATGATATAATTTGTATTATTGCATATTATCAAAAATACAAATAACATGAGAATTTTATCAATCATAATTATATTTTTTATTAGCCTAAGTGTAAGTGCACAAAACATTGTTGGTTCATGGTCAGGCTCCTTAGATATTCAAGGCCAAGAAATGACTTTAGTTTTTCATTTTGAAAAAAATGATAGTGAATATATCGGCACTTTAGATATTCCAAGTCAGGGAGCAATTGGAATTCCAATAGAAAAAATAACAATATCCAAAATGCAAGTATCTCTAAGTTTGATGGGAGGGACACTTGCATATGAAGGGGTTCTTGGAGGCAATGATGAGGAAGATGAAATTTTAGGTACATTAAAACAAGGAGAAAACTACACAATATTAAATTTAAATAAAACAGAGATGAAAAAACCAGGAAACATCAACCTTCCAAGTTCTGAAGAGGAATTAAAGCTATTGGCAGCAAAAGAAACAGGAAATTATAAATATAATGTTGAAGATTATTTTGCAAAACCAAAATCATCTTCTTTCAAACTTTCTCCAAATGGTAATTATATGAGTTTCAGAAAGAAAGATAAAAATTTAAAAAATCATGTATATGTAAAAAATGTTGCTACTGGAGAGGAAAATAGGATAATTGAAGAAGGTGAAGAATTAATAAGAGGATATGGTTGGGCAAATGAAGATAGATTAGTTTATGTTATGGACAAAGGGGGGAATGAAGATTATCACTTATTTGCTGTTAATATTGACGGTTCTAATCAGAAAGAACTGACTCCTTATGATGGAGTAAAAGTTAACATACTCGAGTCACTCAAAGAGAATAAAAATTATATGATTATATCTATGAATAAAAATAATCCTCAAGTTTTTGAACCGTACAAAATCAATATTAACACAGGAGAAATTGAACAACTTTTTGAAAATAACGATATTGAAAGTCCAATTGATGGATATGTATTTGATAAAAATGGTGAATTACGAGCTTACAGTAAACTTAAAGATGGAGTTAAATATGAACTATTTTACAAAATGGATGATAATAATTTTAAATTAATTCATGAAACCAATTGGGATGAGTCATTTTACATCAGAAGTTTTAACTATGCCTCAGAAAATAAGCATGAAGCATATGTCGTTTCTAATTTAGAAACAGACAAAACAGAGATTTTTAAATATGATTTATCCAAAAATAAAGTTATTAAAAAGCTATTTAGTAATGATCAATATGATGTTTCAGGAGTTAGTATTTCAAGAAATAGAAATTGGGAACTTGATTATTTTAGCTATGAAGGAGAAAAATATAATTTAGTACCAGTAAGTGATTACTTTAAAAAACTTCATAATAGACTTTCTAAAGAATTTGAAAATTATGATTTTTACATAACTGACAAAACTGATGATGAAAGTCAATATTTAATTTATGTAACAAGTGATAAATTATATGGCAAATACTATTTTTATGATGTAGATAAAAATGAAATAAAACTTTTATTTGACCTCATGCCTCAGTTGAATGAAGAAGATATGTCAATCATGAAACCAATTAAATTTAACAGTAGAGATGGACTTACTATTCATGGTTACATAACACTGCCTAAATCAGCAGTTAGTGGTGAAAAAGTTCCGGTAATTGTCAATCCTCATGGAGGCCCTCAAGGTATAAGAGATTCTTGGGGTTTTAATCCTGAAGCACAATTATTTGCAAGTAGGGGATATGCAACATTACATGTTAATTTTAGAATTAGCGGAGGTTATGGAAAAGATTTTTTAAGAAAAGGGTTTAAGGAAATAGGAAGAAAGGCTATGGATGATGTTGAAGATGGCTTACAGTATGTTATTGACCAAGGATGGGTTGATGCTGAAAAAGTTGCTATTTATGGTGCAAGCCATGGCGGGTATGCAGTTTTAAGAGGATTGACTAAAACTCCTGAGCTATACTCTTGTGGAATTGACTATGTTGGAGTATCAAATCTTTACACTTTTATGGAAAGTATGCCTGCATACTGGAAACCATATTTAGAGATTATTAAAGCAATATGGTATGATGAAGACAATGATCAAGAAAAGAAAATCATGGACGAAGTTTCTCCTGTATTTCATATTGATAAAATCACAAAACCTCTATTTGTTATACAAGGTGCGAACGACCCTAGAGTAAATATTGATGAAAGTGATCAAATTGTTAGCGGACTTCGTGCTAAAGGAGTAACTGTTCCTTATATGGTAAAATACGATGAAGGGCATGGTTTTGGTAAAGAAGAAAACATGATGGATTTATATAAAGCTATGATGGGATTTTTAGCTCAAAATCTAAAGCAATAAAATATTTTAATTAATGGTGATTTTTTTCTCAACTGATCCATCATTATAAATGTAAAACAACGTATTAAATTTGGACTTTATTGATTCTCGTCCCAACATATCTACAATTTTAATTATTTGCCTGTTGTAATCAGAGTTATTAAATTGATTATTATAATTAGTTGAACAACCAATTAGTCCATTGATATCATACTGAGATACAAATCGCCAAATTTCTTCTGATGCACTTATATCCATGTTTCCAGATGAGCCAGGCCAATCATGCCCACCACCAATAACTTTTAACTCAGTAACAGATACACAATTTTCTCCATTTAACCATTCTCTTTTTTCAACAGTACTTCCATCAGTTGTGTTACTATTAGTTATAGTATTTACAATAGGTGAAACATCGGTATTATTAAAATTTTGCCAGTATTCTGTTATCTCACTGACAGCCATATAATATGGCTGAAAGCCATCATACATAGAATGATAATTAAAATCGCTATCGCCGGGAATTAGCATGACGGCAGTTGGATGAGATGGAGAGCAAATTCCAAAACCATAATCGTTAGATCTAAATGCATCTGTTAACATACTTCCGGAAACAGATGAAAATGCTGCTACTCTGTCACTAAGCCTACAACCAAGTTCATATGAAAAAATTCCTCCTTCTGAATATCCACATGCATAAACTCTATTTTGATCGATCATGAATTCATTAGCTAATGTATCAATTATTGCAGCAATGAAATTAATATCATTATGATCTGTAGGAGCTTTGTGTAACCATGAAGTTGACGGTGTTGTACCGGGGTCAGCTCCATTATAATCTACTGCTCCTTGAGGGTAAACTGCAATAAATCCAGCTGTATCTGAAATTACATTAAAATTAGTCATCAGCATATGATCAGAAGCATACCCACCTCCACCATGGAAGCTAAATAAGAGAGGAACAGATTGTGATCCGTTATAATTTGAAGGAACATAAATAATATACTCTCTGTCTAAACCATCAAAAAAAAGATTTTTATTTATAACCTGAGAGTAACTCAAAAGTGGTGTAATTAGTATTATAAAGATAATTTTTTTCATATTACAAAACTAACTTATTTTTTTTTAGCTATGCAAAAAAACTCATTACCAATTCTTGAATCTATTGAATTATAACACTTTTCAAAAGTCAATATATTAAAATTAGAGGACAACAAATTTAAGTAATATTCTTTTTTTGCCCCATATGGAGGACCATCGCTATTGAACACATCATCAAAAAAAAGACCAACTAACTTTCCATTTTTAGAAAGTAAATTATTTATTTTTTCTACATATAATTTTCTTTTATCTATAGCTAAAGCACAAAAAAAGGTTTGTTCTACAATCAAATCATACGATTCCTCTAATTCAAAAAAATTCATTTCAATTATATTTCTTTGAGGAAATGAGATAACTCTTTTTTTAAAATTATTTATTGCAATATTTGAATAGTCAAGCACATTAGTATTTGTGAATTTATTTTCATGTAAATACTGTGCTTCATATGCGTTACCACATCCAGGAATTAATATTTTTAGATTTTTATTAGATAATTGATCAAAATATGCTTTTAATGGTTTAGAGATATATCCTATATTCCAGCCTGTTTTATTACTTAGGTATCTTTCATTCCAATACTTCTTATTTAATCTCATTCGTTTTTATATTTACTATTTTATTTTAGGTGATTAAACAAAATTTTAAAATAAACTAAATCCAATCTATTTCCTCAACAGTCATATCTGTTTGTTTATCACCTGTATGTAAAGTTGTCTTTGGTTCAAACAATAAATTATAAACTAATTGACCATTGGTATGAGGTCTATGTTCTACGCCTTTAGGAATAATTATAATTTCTCCTTCATTCACTTTAACAGTATTTGAATTTTTAAAATCGATGTATAATGTACCCTTGATTACTAAAAATAACTCATCTTCATTTTTATGAGAGTGCCATACAAAATCTCCTTTAAGTTTACAGATTTTTACATATTGATTATTAAGTTCTCCTATTATTTTAGGAGTCCATGTTTCACTAAATTGTGAAAATTTATTTTCTAAGCTAATAGGTACTATTTTTTTCATATTAATAATAAATTTATTTCAATCAAAAATATTAAAAATTATGAGTACTTATTTTAACATTAAATTTAATTTTGTTGTTGAAATATGTAAAACTTAAAGATGATAAAAAGAGAAATTTCAAAAATTATCCAAGAAAGAAATTCTTTTTACCCAAGAGAATTTAATGGAAAAATAATCGAAGAAGATGTAATTATACAATTATTAAAAAATGCAAATTTTGCACCTTCACATAAAATGACTCAACCATGGTTTTTTAAAATATTTTGTGGAGATTCAAAAAAAATTCTCTTAGATGAAATTTTAAGATTAAATACTAATTTTTCAGCTGAAAAAATAGAAAAGCTAAAAGTAAATTACAATAAATCCAGTCATATTATATGTACTTGTATAAAACTAAATCGAAAAATATTACCAGAGTGGGAAGAAATTGCTGCTACTGCCATGGCAGTTCAAAACTTGTGGATTTCATGCGTTGACAGTAAAATAGGTGGATATTGGAGCACCCCTAAATATTGTAATAAAATGGCAAACTTTTTACATTTGGATGAAAATGAAATGTGCCTTGGGTTTTTTTATCTTGGACTTATTGATATTAAAAAACCTAGAAATATTAAAAGAAAAGACATAAATGATAAAATTGAATGGCATAGATAATCGCGGATACTATTACATTTATAAAACAACTACTATCTTTATAATGAGCCTGTTATATATAACGGTAGGAATTAAACACTTTACAGACCCTAATTTTTTCATACATATTGTCCCAGATTATCTTAGTTGGAAATATGAGGCAGTTTATATTAGTGGTTTGATTGAAGTAATTCTTGGCGTTTTATTAATTTTTAAAAAAAGCAGAAAATTAGCATCATATGGTTTAATACTATTGCTAGTAGCTGTTTTTCCTGCAAATATTTACTTATATGAGTCAGAAATTGCGAAACAATCCCTCAACATTAGCAAAAATCAAGCTTTAATTAGGATGCCTTTTCAAATACCTTTAATCTTAATCGCATTTTGGCACTCTAAAGAACAATACTCAAACAACATTTCTATTATAAGTGCAATATTGTTTGTTCCGACAATAATTTATTTTTCTACTTTATAGAATACTTAAGTTTATTGTAATTCAATCTCTTCTCTACTGTTCCGTCATCGTATATATATATTTGAAATATATTTTGATTGTTTGTAATTTTTTTTCCATTGAGATCAACAACTTTTATTAGTTGGCGACTACTATTAGAACTATTATTAATTGTGACTGTTGGTGGAGGATTACTTCCGTTAATAATCTTCATAACCCCAACCTCTTCATCTCCTCCAGCATCAGTATCGTTAAATATTACAAAACCATTGTCTATCAAACAACCATATTCAGTAGCAGTATTTACTTGATCTTGACAAAAAACATAACTATTTAAAATATCCCCGTTCCAATCAGCAACAAGGACCCAACCATTCCAAATATCTGAAGACAAAAAAGGAGGGTTTATTGCACTATAGTTTCCTTCATCTCCGGTCCCTCCAAACATATAGATACCATCTGAACCGATCTTTATGCCATAAAGCTCGTTTCTTATATGATCTAAACTGTATCCTCTAGGGTTTGCATAATGTTTTTTCCAATTTACATTGATCATTGTGTCTAAACTAACGCAAGAAAAATCAAAGGGATCTCCAGCACCATTTCTACCAGAATGTCCTCCAAAATATAAAATATCGTTTGAGGAAATTGTGAGATCCGCGGGTATAATTTCTGTAGTATTTAAAATATCTTGTACCCATATTAAATTTCCTAACTTATCAAGTTTGGTTATATTTAAATTTTCATCATACATTGTTCCACCAGAAAAAATAAAACCATCAGAACTTTCCACAAGACCGACAGAATATTCAGATGCAGGATTTAAATTTGTCCAAACTTCGCTTCCGTCAGAGGGATCTATTTTCATAACAGCTGCTTGTCCCGCATAAACAATAAAAATTGTTCCAGGCTCATCTCCTCCAACAAATCCAGAAGCATATATATAATTATCTGACCCTATTATTGTCATTCTTATCCCATCAAACTCCCACTGATTTCCTGATGTGACATATGTTTTATCCCAAATTATTGAGCCGTTATCACCGTTCAATCTAGCGACCCATCTTTCTTGAGAAGCACCTTTACCACCTGAAACAATATAATCTACTCTTCCTCCTTCAACATATTCAGTGATACCAAAACCTACCGTATTATTTATATCCTTTGACCATATCAAATTACCATTCAAACCATTTATCTTATGTACTCTTGACATATTTGGAGGCATAAAAATAACGGCGCAATTGCCATCAGAATCAACTATACCTCGATTTACTTTTCCAGCAGGTCCGTTAGTAAACACACTTTCCCATACAATGTCTTCATTATAGCTGGTATTTACAGGCTGTATTTGACTATAAATAATAACAGATTGAAAAAATAAAATAGTAAGTAATTTGCTAGACAATTTCATAAAAATGATTGTGAGTTAAAAAATAAAATATTTAATTTTGAAAGACAAAAATACTAAAAAATGAAACGAATTTATTCCCTTTTGATTAGCTTATTTATCACAATGAGCATAAATAATTCATTTGCTAATAATCAAGAAAAAATAAAAACTGAGAACCAAGAAAATACTGAAAACCTATACTCGGGTTTAAAGTTCAGAAGTATTGGGCCAGCTCTGATGTCTGGAAGAATTTCTGACATAGTTATTCACCCTGAAAATGAAAATATTTGGTATGTAGCTGCTGGTTCAGGGGGTGTTTGGAAAACTGTTAATTCAGGAACTACTTGGACTCCTATTTTTGATAACCAAAAGAGTTATTCAATAGGATGTATTACACTAGATCCACAAAATCCAAATATTATCTGGGTTGGAACTGGAGAAAATGTTGGAGGCAGACACGTTGGATACGGTGATGGCATATACAAAAGTAATGATGGAGGTTCGTCATGGAAAAATATGGGTCTTACAAAATCAGAGCACTTATCAAAAATAATAGTACATCCAGAAAACTCAGACATATTATGGGTAGCCTCACAAGGACCACTTTGGAATAAAGGCGGGGAAAGAGGTGTTTATAAATCTACGGATGGAGGAAGTAGTTGGAAAAGAACATTAGGAGATGATGAGTGGATAGGTGCAACTGATATAATTATTGATAAAAAAAATACTAATGTTTTGTATGCTGCTACATGGCAAAGACATAGAACTGTCGCTGGTTATTTAAGCGGTGGACCTGGCAGCGGAATACATAAATCAGTTGATGGCGGTGAAAGCTGGCAAAAGCTTTCCAAAGGATTACCATCTAGTAATATGGGGAAAATTGGACTGACAATGGCTCCTCAAAATACTGATATTATTTATGCTGCAATTGAACTTAATAGAAGAACAGGTGGTGTTTATAAAAGTTTAGATAAAGGTGCAAGTTGGACAAAAATGAGTGATGCAGTTGCTGGAGGTACTGGACCACATTATTACCAAGAAATATATGCCTCTCCTCACAATTTTAACGAAATTTATTTAGCAGATAACTACATGCAGGTTTCATATGATGGAGGAAAAACATTTGAAAGGATGAATGAATCAGAAAAACATGTAGACAATCATGCTGTTGCATTTAAAAAATCTGATCCAAATTACATTTTAATAGGCTGTGATGGTGGGCTGTATGAAAGTTTTGATAATACAAAAAACTGGAAATTCATAGATAATTTACCGATAACTCAATTTTATAAAATTGCAGTTGATGACTCTAAACCATTCTATTATGTCTACGGAGGAACTCAAGATAACAATACACAGGGTGCGCCATCTCAAACAGATAATATTCACGGGATTAGGAATTCAGACTGGTTTGTTGTACTTGGTGGAGATGGACATCAACCTGCAACGGAGCCTGGAAATCCAAATATTGTTTATGCACAATGGCAGCAAGGAAACTTAAATCGACACAATAGAAAAACAGGAGAAAATATAAACATAAAGCCTCAGCCTAAACTAGGCGAAAAAAGTGAACGATTTAACTGGGATGCCCCTATATTAGTGAGCCCTCACAAATCAACAAGAATATATTTTGGATCACAAAGAATTTGGAAGTCTGAGGACAGAGGAGACTCTTGGAAAACTATTTCTAAAGATTTAACAAAAAATATTGAAAGAATTCAAACATCTTTTTTTGGGAAAAAACAAAAGTGGGATAACGCATGGGATGTTCGTGCAATGTCAAATTATAGCACTATAACTTCTATTTCAGAGTCACCAATAAAAGAAGGATTAATTTATGTTGGTACGGATGATGGAATAATACAAGTAACTGAAGACGGTGGAAATAATTGGAAAAAAATTGATTTTAAAAAGATATCAGGACTTCCAAACACAGCATTTGTTAATGATATTAAAGCTGATATATTTAATGAAAATATTGTATATGCAGTTTTTGATAATCATAAATTTGGTGACTATAGTGCGTACATTTTTAAAAGTATGGATAAGGGGAAAACATGGAAAAATATTTCAAGTAACCTACCAAAGAATACTTTATTATGGCGATTTGTTCAAGATCATGAAGATAAAAATTTAATGTTTCTTGGAACGGAATTTGGTGTATACTTTTCAAATAATGGAGGAGAAAAATGGATTAAAATAAATAATGGACTACCAAATATTTCAGTCAGAGATATTGCCATACAAAAAAATGAAAATGATTTAGTATTGGGAACATTTGGAAGAGGTATATATATACTTGATGATTATAGCCCTTTAAGAAATTTTAATTTCTCAGAAATAAAAGCAGAAGCAAAGTTATTTTCTCCTCAAAATACTAATTGGTATTTTGAAAAACGTATATTAGGGAGTAAAAAGAAAGCATCTCAAGGTGACAACTTCTTTATTGCTGAAAATCCCCCTTTTGGTGTTGAGTTTACTTATTTTCTAAAAGAAAAGTATTTATCAAATAAAGAAAATCGACTAAATGAAGAAAAAGAAAAAGAAAAAGAGAATATTGAAGTTAGTGTTCCAAAATGGGAGATTTTAGAAAATGAAAAAAGACAAATTGAACCACTTGTATGGATATTTATTTTTGATGAAGACAAAATAATAAAAAAAATAAAAGTTACTAACAGTAAAGGTTTTTGTAGAGCAAATTGGGATTTAAGAAGAGAGTCTCAAAATATAATTTCAAGTCAAAATTATAACAATAAAAATTCTGGAATAATGGTTAAGCCAGGAAAATACTCAGCACAACTATTTAAACAAGTCAATGGTATTTTTACTGCTATTTCTGAACAAGTGAATTTTAATATAAAACTACTGCGTGAAAATAAAAACAATATAAACACTGCTATAGAATTTTGGGAGGAAGTTGATATGCTTAGCAATAAATGTTATGACTTATCTTCAAATATTAAGGATTTAAAAACCCACATTGAAATATTATATGTAGCATACGAACGTGCTCATTTAACGAACGTAGACTTACAAAAAAGAATTGTAAAATTAAGAGACGAAATTTTAAAATTAGAATTAAAACTTAATGGAAGTAAAGTTAGATCAGAGATTGGTGAAAAAAGTGAATACCCAACATTGTGGACATATTTATGGTCAGCAAGAGGCTCCTCTTATTCATCTTACGGCCCTACCAAAACACATAAATCAAGCTATGAAAATGCAAATTTATTATTTACTGATATTAATGATAAATATAAAATGTATAAAAAATCAGCAGAAATTTTGACAAAAGAATTGGATAAAGTAAATGCTCCTCAAATAAAAAGTATTTTAGAAGCTAAATGAATTATTTCACGTATTTTGTAAGTAAAAGAGGTAAATAAATTAAATCAAAGACAATAGCAATAATTGCAGATAGGATAGTTATTGTAGCTAACTGACTAATTGAACGAAATTCAGAAAAAAGAAGAGGTATAAGTGTAACAACTATTACGAGGGTAGTTTTAACTATTGCATAGTATGTTCTATTCTGACAATATTTAATAGCCTCTTTTGGAGATTTATTTCTCTTTCTATTTATGCTGTATGCAGAAATGATATGAATAGAGTCATCAACTATTAAGCCAAATGCAATTGCAAAAATAAATGCGTTTGATAGGCTTATATAAAAATCATTAAATGATATTATTCCAACACAAATAACTAATGGAGCAATATTTGGCAGCAGAGATACAAATAAGTATTTATAATTGAACCTATTAATAAATACAAAAATTAATCCTATTAATAAAATCGCTATAAATAATCCATATAAAACTTCGAGTGTTAACTCATTACTTATTTGATCAAATAAATAGCCCACCCCACCAATATTTATATTTGTATTTTTTTGCTTAAATTTCTTTTCTATCTTGCCATATAAATTAGAAGATGCTAAACTTCCAATATCATTTATTCTAGACTTTATTACATAATTTTTTTTGTCTGGTAAAATAAAATCAATGTTTATTGATAATGAATCAAATATTTTTTTAAAATCTAGATCAGAACTTTTATCTAATGTAAGTGTTAATGGCTTAATCCCTCCAAAATTTTCTTCAAAATAATTTATCTCTTTATATAATTTGGACTTAGGATTTAATTCATCAGTTAGGAAATTATCTATCTTAAATGATGAGATTGCAATTGCAACTAATAAAATAAAGATACAAGCTATTATTTTACGGTATGTAGATATTTTAAAAATAAAGTTAATTATAGTATTAACTAAATTAGTACCAAAACTTGTGGTGTACAAACGTAAATTAACGATATGCGCATAGAGAGTTATAATAATAAAAAGACAAATAAAAATTGAAAAAGTTGTAATAACTCCAAATCTTGTTAAAGGCTCAAAAGATCCAAATGCAAAACTTAAAAAACCAATTGCAGTAGTTACAGAAGTTAAAAAAACTGGGACACCAACGTTACGCATTTGATATCTGAAAATCCTATATGAGTTATTTACACCTTTTTGAATATGTAGGAGATGCATAAAATCAGATATAGTAATTATAAAAATTATAGCAGGAATTATTACCATCACTAATTCAATACCACCAAATAAATAATTTGATAACGAAAATGAGAAAATAATAGAAACAATATTTGCAAACAAACTAATTAATACGATTTTAAATCTTTTTACAAAATACCATAAAACAAGACTACAAATTAGTGCACTTAGTAATGAAAAAATTATTAATTCTTTGATTATTTCATTTTGCATATATATTTCAGATTTTATCTGCCCGGTTATATTTATAGACGAATAATTAACGGACTTAAATTTTGTCTCTACTGTAGATAAAATATTTTTTTTCTGATCTTCACTTTGTAAATCTTTACATGTTATAACAATTAATAAATTTTTATTGTCATTTGATATAAAATTACTGCTATAAATTTTTAGTTTGTTAAATGATTGATTAAATGTTTGATTATCACTTAAGTCAAACAAGTTAATGGGCATTGGTAATAAAGGATTCAAAATAACCTTTTCATTTAAAGCGTGCTTGACTGTTGCAATATTTTTATTTAGAGATAAATTACGTGTTAATGAATCGATTTTTAGAGCCTCTTGATAAGATAAAGTATCTTTCAAAGATATACCAACAAGTATAAGATTTTGATCATCCAAAGATTTATCTATAATATCTTGATCAACTTCTATTAGTTCGATGATTCTTTCGCTATCAAAAAAAACTTTTAATTCATTAAACTTGTAAACACATAAAAACATTACCAAAATAATCACACTTAAATTGAAATTTCTGAATTTCCAAAAAAATCTAATCATGACGAATTAGTTAATTTTTATTTTTGAGATTAGAAAATTTATACGGACACATCCTAAATGCATGTCAAACTAAAATTTAGGTAATTCTGATATTCTTGCATAGGGTAAATCACATATATGGTTAAATTTATAATATTTATTTAAGCCAGATATGCCTATGGCATCACTTTTTTCTAGGTCTAATGTTTTATCTTCAAAAAATATTTCATTATCAAAATTTAATTGCTCTATTTCACCAACTACTAAATTAGAATCATTGCTCTTAATACTTATTATTTCTTTCATTCTAAGACCAATTTTTACTTTACACTCAGCTACATATGGAGCTAAAAAACCATTAATATATTTTTCAGTTAATGAACACTTATCAAACTCTGAAACACTTTTATCAAATTTCACTGATGTGTAATGAGCTTGTTTAATAATCTTAGAATTAACCAGATTAATTGTATATACTTTGTTTTGAATAATGTTGTCTAAAGTGTCTCTTTTTACTTGCTTGTTTGTTCTCACAAAAAATCCAAGTAATGGTGGGTTACTTGAAATATGTACAATGGAGCTAAAAATAGCTAAATTAGTAACACTATCTTTATCAATTGTTCCAATCAAATTAATTGTCTTTACTCCTGTAATAGAGTTGATTAAATTAAGCCTAGTTATTCTGTTTAGCTTATGAATACCCTTCTTATCTAGATGCATAAATTAAATATTTCTTGAGTCATATGACCAGTGAAGTAAAGCTTGTCTTTGTTTAACTCTACAATTTAAATCTTTAGATTTACAACCCTTTATAACTGCTCCAACATGCCTTTTCATTGCTTTCCACCTTTTTATTTGTCGATCGTCTTCATCTGGTAATCTTCTACCCATAAAATATCTACAATACCATTGGAACCACCCTCTAGGGTCTTCATTGAAAATCCAACCTTTTTGTTGCCAATGATGTAACGGTAAAGAAGCATCTACCTTGTAAAAATTGAGTTTTATATTTTTTTTAGCGGGTGAAAGCTTTGCATTAAGGAACCAATCAGATGGAAATTCATTAATGCAGTCAGTCATATATTTTCCTCCAAAAACTCCAAGCGCTAACATTTCTTTAGGTGTAAGTTCAGGCTTGAAATCTATATCAAAATTTTCTCCTAATGGTTCTTGAAGAATATAGGTGTAATTTTGTTGCATTTTATCATTTACAACAATCTTTTTCAATTTAGATTTTGATATTCGACATTCCTCCATCAACACTAATATTTTGAGCTGTAATCCATTTTGATTTATCTGAAAGTAAAAAAGCAACTAAATTACTAATATCATCAGCTGAACCGATTTTATTTAAAGGATTCTTTTCTTTAATTTTATTAACACTTACTTCACTACGCAAAAATCGTTTTGACATATTGCTTTCAAACAATGACGGTGATATACAATTTACACGATATTTAGGGGCAAACTCAGCTGCCAAAGACTTGCATAAACCATCAATAGATGATTTAACAATTGAAACTGATGAATGAAATGGCATTCCTATTTTAGATGCAACAGTACTAAATAAAACTATGGAAGAACCTTCATTTAAGTAGTTGAGATAATGTTTTAATATCTTTACAAAACCCATTACATTGACCTCAAAATCTTTATAAAAGTCATCAACTTTTAGTCTAGTGAACTGATTTAGGTTTATTGTTCCAGGAAAATAGACTAGCCCATCATAGTTTGTTGTTGCACTGTAGTAGGTTGAATCATCATTTATATCAAAATCTTCAACTATACTATAGTCATTATTGCGGCTCAAACAAATAAAATTAAACTGATCGCTATAATTTTCAACTAGTGATATAGCTGTAGAGCTACTGGCTCCAACTAATAATATATTTTTCTTCTTCATTAATAATTATATTTAAAAGAAAGCAAGACAGTTTATTTTATATTACCTTTTATTAATTAAAACTATGAACTCTGACTGTCTTGCCTTCTAATATTATCTATTGTATTTCTTTATTATTTTTCCATTTTTATAAACATCGAACAAGAATTGATATTTAAGATTTTTAGAGACTTTTTTTCCTAAAATATCAACTGTATATAAGTAATCGTCCATGCTACCTATATTCTCATATGTTGATGTATTTGATGGTAATAATACAGCATCAATAACATGAACAACTCCATTATCAGCAACTAAATCTGCTACTGTAACCTGCGCATTGTCAATAAATACCCCAGATGAATTAATAGTAACAGTAATATCTGTTCCCAGTAGTGTTGTTACAACCTGTCCGTTTGATAGCATACCTGACATAACACTATCAGCAACAACATGGTGCTTTAAAATGTTTGTTAATTGTGGTATATCATTTATTAATGCTGTAACAGTTCCTGCTGGAAGCAGGTTAAATGCTGCATCTGTTGGAGCGAACAATGTAAATGGACCAGCACCCGATAAAACAGCATCCAATTCACATGCATCAATTGCAGTTTTTAAAGTTGTATGATCTTGTGAATTTGATACTATGTCATATATGGTATTTGTTGGTGGAGTTGGTGGTAATAGCACAGCATCAATAACATGAACAACTCCATTGTCTGCAACTAAGTCTGCTACAGTAACCTGCGCGTTGTCAATAAATACTCCAGATGAGTTGATTGTAACAGTAATGTCTGTTCCAAGTAGGGTTGTTACAACTTGTCCATTTGATAACATCCCTGACATAACACTATCAGCTACAACATGGTGCTTTAAAATATCCGTTAATTGTGGTATATCATTTAACAATGCTGTAATAGTTCCTGCTGGAAGCAGGTTAAATGCTGCATCTGTTGGAGCGAATAGTGTAAACGGACCAGCACCCGATAAAACCCCATCCAATGCACATGCATCTATTGCAGTTTTAAGTGTTGTATGATCTGGTGAGTTTGACACTATATCATATATTGAATTTGGACATAATGTAGGATCACTGACCCACAATGGATTGTTTGGGTTGTCTGGAAAAATTAGAGCTTCAGTAGCAGGATTATAATCGACTCCTGCTATTAGTATGTTTGCATTATCAACAAATGTTGGAACATTTGTTTGAAAGTTGTAAATGTACGCTTGCTGACAATCTCCACAAGCATCAACTAATGCAGTACCTCCCGCTATTCCGTTACAATCATATGTAGGTAACAACACGGCATCAATAACATGAACAACTCCATTGTCAGCAACTAAGTCTGCTACTGTAACCTGAGCATTGTCAATAAATACTCCGGATGAATTAATTGTAACAGTAATATCTGTTCCAAGTAGTGTTGTTACAACCTGTCCGTTAGATAGCATACCTGACATAACACTGTCAGCTACAACATGGTGCTTTAAAATATTTGTTAATTGTGGTATATCATTTAACAATGCTGTAACAGTTCCTGCTGGAAGTAAGTTAAATGCTCCATCGGTTGGGGCGAACAATGTAAATGGGCCAGCACCCGATAAAACTCCATCTAATGCACATGCATCAATTGCAGTTTTAAGTGTAGTATGATCTGTTGAATTTGATACTATGTCATATATAGTATTTGTATTTGAATTTACTACTATGGATCCAACCATACCATTTGCAGCGTGCTGTCCAACAGAACAATCATAGTTATATGTACCAGCAACTGTAAAAACATGTGTATACATGTTTGTATTTGAAGTTGGAGTTGAAATAAACGATTGTGGGTTATTAAAACTGTTACCAGTTATAGTATTAATGTCAAAATTGACATTGTGGAAACCATTATCATTAATCCAAGTTACAGTGTCTCCGACATTTATAGTCAAATTTGTTGGAGAATAATAAAAGTTACCTGAGTTAACTAGATGTGTAGTTTGAGAATTAGCAATGTTCGCGACAAACAACGCTATTAGAATAAATATTTTTTTCATAATTGACAGTTTATAGTTAGTATATTTTGTTTAGTAATTAATTGTGTAAGTTCCTTCAGGATATAATTTCATCCATGTTGTTAGTTGGTTCTTGCTTTTTAACGTTACAACTAAATTAGGGGCTTTAAAAGTAATTTTAGGAGCCTTATTTTTTATTTCCTGTAAAACTTTTAGAGTTTTATTTAGACTCTTTTTTCTTTTGTATTTTTTCTTTTCCATAATTGTATAATCTTTTTGTTAAAAATTTATGCAAATATATATATATTTTAAAAATAAAATTATTTTTGCATATCTTTTTTTAAAAAAAATTACATATTTATGAAAAAACCAGATAGCGTGGTATACAACCCAAAATCGAAAACATATGATGCATATTTAAAAGAATATCCTACTAGCTTCAATTCAAAAAACTTTGCTGTTGATAAAATAAAAAAATTTAAACATGAAGCGCAAAATCATTTTATATCAAAAATAGAAGAGATTAAAAAAGAGTATAATGAATTAGCTGAACAGCTAAGATGGAATAATATTATAGCTGAATCATCATATAACTTTAACCCTATTGTTGGAAAAACATACTACTTGTATGAAAAAAATGATAATATGTTTCTAAGTATAATTAAACCAGAGGAGTGGAAAATGAAATTTATAGGCAAATTTCTGCTGAAAACAAACTATGTATGGGAAAAAATTGAAGGCTAACTAGACCACTTTTTTTCATGATCTACGCTCGCTTCAGTGACCATCCCAACGGTGTTACTTAGTGAAACAAAATGTCCCTCATCTCTATCTAGAAAAATGTAAGGTGCCATTACAAATAACAACCATATGTCTTTACTAAATTTTTTTGTGATGATCTCATTAGTTATATCATTAATTTTATCTTGAAGCAAACCAAATACAAAGCGCTCATGATCAACAACTTTACTATTTACTGACCATATTAAGCCAATTTTTTGCAAAGAAACAAACATTACAGTAGAATAAAAGTCAACAAGGCCTAAGTGCTGAAATCCCTTGTAAATGGTCGTATCAAAAATATCTCTTTTATGTAGCACAGCAGATTGAATAATTCTTGATATGTAAATTTCTTCGTTGCATGAATCTGAAGACTGAAACTTACTTTCAATTAAAGTGTTGATTTGTGCTGGAGTCTTTTTAGCAATTACGGATATTTTTAAACCCTCTTTTAAAAGTGCACTTGTATTAATTGCACAAAGAAGTTGTTCTGTACTGTACTTTCGAATATTAGTATCTGATCGTTGAGCAACCAAAAAGCCATAACGCTCTTCCCATGATCTTAGAGTAATTTTATTTATTCCACTTATTTCAGAAAGCTGTTTTATACTATATATCATATTTGCAAAAATATAATTTTTTTATCAATTAATTATTATTTGACAAAAAAAAAGAGTTTATAAATATATTTATATATTTGTATAAGTTTTTTACAACTTTTCTATGCAAAAAATCAAGATTTA
>JAYZXD010000034.1:0-13011 GCA_036141595.1 Bacteroidota bacterium | reverse complement strand
TTTTTCATTTTAATTTATTTTATCATTTTATTAATTGCTAAAAAATTAGGTTGGAAGAAAAAAAAAGTTTTTGAAAACTGTAGTAATACTTGTCCAAAATGTAATCACTCTCTAAACAGGATTCCAAGAAAAAAAATTGATCACATAATAATTAATTTAACTTTTAGAATTTTCGATTTTAAAAGATACAAATGCAGTAATCCAGAAAATGATTGGGAAGGCTTGAGATGGTAAAGTTTAAGAAAATTTAATTAATACTTTGTGAATTTATACAAACAAGCCAAAACTATCATGCTGTAAAACAAATTTATTACTAAAAATTTACTAATTAGATTTTACGATTTTTTATTAGAATTTAAATATTCAACGACCGCACATGCAGAATTATAATTTGTTGCTAGTGGTATGTTGTGTACATCACAAAGTCTCATTAGCATTGCAATATCCACATCGTGAGAATGTTTATCTATTGGATCTCGAAAAAAAATACTTCATTTATTTCCCCTCTCGATACCATTGATCCAATTTCAGCATCTCCTCCAAGAGGTCCACTATTGACAGTTTTTATAGATTCTACGCCGGCTTTTTTTAACATCTCGCCTGTTGTTCCCGTAGCAACTAACTCAAAATTAGAATCTAAGAAAAAGGGTAGTCTTTTTAACACAAAATCAACCATATCTGCTTTTTCCCCATCATGTGCAATTAAAGCTTTTTTTATATAATAAAATTAAAAAAATTAACAAAAAAGGATTTTATGTAAAAAAATTGCAGATGCAATGCCAACATTCAAAGATTCAGCCTTTCCTTGTTTTTCAATTTTAATTTTTGTATCGACCAAGTCCAGTAAGCTGTCATTAATACCATTTGATTCATTTCCTAAGATAAGATATAGATTAGATGGGAATTTCTGTCTACTTAAATTAATACCATCTAGTGTTGCAGCATATATTGGGTATTTAACTTTTTTTAAATATTTAATTAAATCTGTATAAAATATATTTACTCTAAAAATTGAACCCATAGTTGATTGAACTACTTTAGGATTAAAAACATCAACAGTATTATTTGAGCAAACAATATTTTTTATTCCAAACCAATCACATGTTCTTATAATAGTACCCAAGTTTCCAGGATTATTAATTCCATCTAAAATTAAAGTTATTCCGTCAGAATATTTGATTTTATTATACCGTGTTTTAACTATAGCTAAAATATTGTTTGGGTTCACTTGACTTGATATTTTACCTAAATCATCTTCTGAAATTTCATTTATATCATATTTAGAATACTTTTGCAGTGTCTTTTTTGTAGAATATATTGATTGAATTTCGTAATTAGACTTAATAAGTTCATCAACACACTTCTCCCCTTCTACTAAAAACAAATTATGCTTATCTCTGTATTTTTTAAAGTGTAAAGACTTTATAATTTTTATTGATTTTTTATTTATCACAATAAATAAATTTAGTTTCAATAATAAGAATTTATTGTAAATATATGGTGTTGTTTTATACAATCTTGTAATTTTGCTCAAAATAGAAATCATGTCAAAATTCAAACCAGGAGTACTTTCAGGAAATCAAATACAAGAACTTTTTAAAGACGCAAAGGAACACAAATATGCTCTTCCTGCTGTTAATGTTACTAACTCAAGTACGGTTAATGCAGTAATGGAAACATCAGCAGAATTAAATTCTCCATCTATTATTCAATTTTCAAATGGAGGATGTCTATTTTATGCGGGTAAAGGACTTTCTAATGAAAATCAAAAAGCAGCAATTGCGGGTGGTATCTCAGGAGCTCTACATGTACATAAAATGGCAAAATTATATGGAGCTAGTATAATACTTCACACTGACCATGCTGCTAAAAAATTGCTTCCATGGATTGATGGTTTACTTGAAGCAGGTGAGGAATTCTACAAAAAAAATGGTAAACCTCTATTTTCTTCACACATGATTGATTTGTCAGAAGAACCCATAAAAGAAAATATCGAAATTTGCAAAAAATATCTTAAAAGAATGAGTGCAATTGATATGACATTAGAAATAGAACTTGGTGTTACAGGAGGAGAAGAAGATGGCGTAGATAATACTAATGTAGATGTTTCAAAATTATACACTCAGCCTGAAGAAGTTGCATATGCTTATGAAGAATTGATAAAAATAAGTGATAGATTTACAATAGCTGCTGCATTTGGAAATGTACACGGGGTTTATAAGCCTGGTAATGTTGTATTAACACCAAAAATTTTATACAATTCACAGAAATTTATTGAAAACAAGTTTAATACCCCTACTAATCCACTTAATTTTGTTTTCCATGGTGGATCAGGCTCTAGTAAAGATGAAATTAAAGAGGCTATTAGTTACGGTGTTATTAAAATGAATATTGATACTGATCTACAGTGGGGTTTCACTATTGGAACAAGAGATTATTTTGACAAATACAAAGAGTACGTCAAAGCACAAATAGGAAACCCAGAGGGAGAAGATAAGCCAAATAAAAAATACTATGACCCAAGAAAATGGATCAGAGAAGGTGAATTAACATTTAAAGATAGACTTATTAAGTCTTTTGAAGATTTAAATAACATAAACACAAATAAATAAAATGGGTTGGTTTAAAAGAAATAAAGAAGGTATAACGACATCAACACACGAAAAAAAAGAAACTCCTGATGGTTTATGGAGTAAATGTTCAAAATGTAAAACAATAGTAACAACTAAAGAGCATATTGCTAATCTACATGTTTGTCACCACTGCGGCCACCATGATAGAATTGGATCTAAGGAGTATTTTAATATTTTATTTGATAATAATAAATTTAAAGAATTGGATAAAAATATGTCTTCATTAGATCCATTAAAATTTGAAGACAAAAAAAAATACACAGAAAGAATAAAATTAATGCAAAAGAAAACTGGCTTAAATGATGCTGTTAGAACTGCATATGGAAAAATAAATGAAAAGAAAGCAGTTATTGCCTGTATGGATTTTAAATTTATTGGTGGATCAATGGGCTCTGTTGTGGGTGAAAAAATTTCGAGAGCTATTGACTACGCAAGACAAACAAAATCACCAATAATAATTATATCTCAATCTGGAGGAGCAAGAATGATGGAAGCAGGTATATCATTAATGCAATTAGCAAAAACATCTGCAAAAATCGCACAACTTGGTGAAGAAGGTCTACCATACATTTCTTTATGTACTCATCCTACATTCGGTGGTGCTACAGCATCTTTTTCGATGCTAGGTGATGTAAATATAGCTGAGCCTAATGCATTAATTGGATTTGCTGGTCCAAAAGTTGTGAAAGAGACTATTGGAAAAGATTTACCTAAAGGGTTTCAAACAGCAGAATTTTTACTTGAAAAAGGTTTCATTGACATGATTGTTGAAAGAAAAAATCTTAAATCAAAGATTACTTTATTATTAAAAATGTTTAAAATTTAGCTAAAAAAGCAAAATTATTAAATAAGTTTATTAGTTTTGCAGCCCTATACAAAGTACCAAATATAAATATGACTATAACAAAGCAAGAAAAAGAAAACATTTTTAAAAAATTTGGTGATAATGTTAAAAATTCAGGATCAGTTTATTCTCAGGTTGCATTATTTACTGGTAAAATCAAAAATTTAACTAATCATCTTAAAAAAAATCGTAAAGACTACGTAACACAAAGATCCCTTCAAAAAATGGTTGGTAAAAGAAGAAAGTTATTACAGTACCTAAAAAATAAGGATATACTCAAATACAGAGATTTGATAAAAGACTTGGGTCTTAGAAGATAAAAAACTAGAAAAAGGCAATAAAATATTGCCTTTTTTAATTAATTAAAAAAAATATAATGATAAAAGAAGTTAAAGAGATAATTAAATTAGATGATGGCAGAGAAATATCACTTACCACGGGGAAGTTGGCAAAGCAAGCACATGGATCTGTTGAAGTAAGAATGGGGAAAACTCACATACTAGCTACTGTAGTATCAAGTCCAGAAGCAAAAGAAGGAGTTGATTTTTTACCACTTACGGTAGATTATAGAGAAAAATTTGCAGCTGATGGAAGGTTTCCTGGAGGATTTCTAAAAAGAGAAGCTAGACCAACAGACCAAGAGATACTTGTAATGCGTTTAGTAGACCGAATTTTACGTCCAATGTTTCCAAAAGATTATCATGCTGAAGTACAAATCATGATATCTCTAAATTCTCATGATGAAAATGTAAAACCTGATGCACTGGCTGCATTAGCTGCATCAACAGCAATTACTTTATCTGATATTCCGTTTAATGGACCTATTTCGGAATGTAGAGTTTCTAGAATAAATAATAAATTTGTAATAAATCCATCTTCAGAGGACTTAGAAAATGCTGATATTGACTTAATGGTAGGTGCTTCTAGCGACAGTATTGCAATGGTTGAAGGAGAAATGAGTGAAGTATCAGAAAAAGAGATGATAGATGCAATAAAAATAGCTCATGAAGCTATCAAAATACAATGTGATGCTCAATTAAGATTGGCTGAAAAAGCAAATATCATAAAAGATAAAAGAGAATACTGTCATGAAATACATGACGATGAGTTGAGACAAAGAATATTAAAAGAAACATACGATAAAATATATAAAGTTGCTGCAGAAGGATTATCAAAAAATGAAAGATCTGCACAACTTAAAGAAATAAAATCAAATTGGATTGAATCACTTACAGATGAAGAACTTGAATTATATGACGAAAATCTAATAAATCTATATTACAGCAAGTCGGAAAAAGAAGCTATCAGAGATTTAATTTTAAATGAAGGTAAAAGATTAGATGGAAGAAACACGAAAGAAATAAGAGATATTTGGTGTGAAATTGATTATTTAGATAGCCCTCATGGATCATCAGTTTTTACAAGGGGACAAACTCAATCTCTAACAACAGTAACTCTTGGATCAGCTACAGATGTTAACAGATTAGATGGTGTAACTTATCAAGGTCACGAGAAATTTTATTTACACTACAATTTCCCTCCTTTTTCAACAGGAGAAGCAAGAATGCTAAGAGGAACAAGTAGAAGAGAAATTGGTCACGGAAACTTAGCTCAAAGAGCGTTAAAAAATATGATTCCAGATGATAACCCTTACACTGTAAGAATTGTTTCTGATATTTTAGAATCTAACGGTTCATCATCAATGGCAACAGTTTGTGCTGGGACATTAGCCTTGATGGATGCAGGTGTTAAAATAAAAAAACCTGTATCAGGAATAGCAATGGGTTTAATTTCTGATCAAAATGATACAACTAAGTATGCTATTTTGTCTGATATTCTGGGAGATGAAGATCATCTTGGAGATATGGATTTTAAAATCTGTGGTACAGAAAAAGGAATTACAGCATGCCAAATGGATATAAAAATTCAAGGGCTGTCATATGATATTCTTTCTGAGGCGTTAGAACAAGCTAGAGAGGGAAGAATTCACATACTTAATAAATTAATTGAAACAATAGCTGAACCAAGAAAAGAATTAAAACCGCAAACTCCTAAAATTATAACTTTAAAAGTACCTAAGTCAACAATAGGAGGAATTATTGGTCCTGGAGGTAAAATTATTCAGGAACTTCAAACAGCTACTGAAACCAATATCTCAATTGAAGAAATTGACGATCACGGTATTGTTGAAATTTTAGGAACTGATCAACAAAAAATCAATTTAGCAGTAGAAAAAATCAAATCTATTGCTTTTGTTCCTGAAATTGGTGAAGTTTACAAAGGGAAAGTTAAATCAATAATGCCTTATGGAGCATTTGTTGGAATTTCAGCAAATACTGATGGCCTTTTGCATGTTTCAGAAATTGATTGGAAAAGAGTTGAAAAGGTAGAAGATATTTTAAAAGAAGGTGATACTATAGAAGTTAAACTTATTGATATTGATGAAAGAAGTGGTAAATTAAAACTATCAAGAAAAGTACTATTACCTAAGCCAGCAAAAGAAAAAAAATAATTTATAGAAATTTTGTAACTATTTAATTTTTTAAACGTAAAAAAGGGGGTGTTTTAAAATAATTTAAAAAAAAAAAATGAGACAACTAAAAATAACCAAACAGGTAACAAATCGAGAAACCGCATCACTTGATAAATACTTACAAGAAATCGGTAGAGTTGATTTAATTACTGCTGAAGAAGAAGTAGAGTTAGCACAAAAAATAAAAGCAGGTGATGAGAGGGCTCTGGAGAAATTAACAAAAGCTAATTTACGTTTTGTTGTATCGGTTTCAAAGCAATATCAAAATCAAGGACTAACTCTTCCAGATTTAATTAATGAAGGTAATTTAGGCTTAATCAAAGCTGCAAAAAGATTTGATGAAACAAGAGGGTTCAAATTTATTTCATATGCTGTTTGGTGGATTAGACAATCAATACTGCAAGCATTAGCAGAACAATCAAGAATTGTTAGACTCCCCTTAAATAAAATTGGGTCAATAAATAAAATCAATAAAGCATATGCAATGCTGGAGCAAAAGTTTGAAAGACCCCCTACTGCAGAAGAAATATCAGAACTAGTTGATCTTTCTATTACTGAAGTAAAACAATCATTAAAAAATACAGGAAGACACATTTCTATGGATGCTCCTTTAATCGAAGGTGAAGATAGTAGCTTATACGATGTAATGGGATCAGAAGATAGTCCAAATCCAGATGCTGATCTTATGCTTGAATCACTTAGAGAGGAAATTAGAAGAGCTTTAGATACATTAACCCCAAGAGAAGCGGATGTTGTTTCTTCTTACTTTGGACTAAATGGTGGTCACGCTATGACACTTGAAGAAATAGGTGAGAAATTTGATTTAACTAGAGAAAGAGTTAGGCAAATTAAAGAAAAGGCTGTCAGAAGACTTAAGCAAACATCAAGAAGTAAAATTTTAAAAACTTATTTAGGTTAATTAGAAAAGTATTTTTTTTCTTTAAAAAAATGGGACACAAAATAGCACCTTCGATACTTGCTTCCGACTTTGGTAAACTCTCCGATGAATGTAAAATGGTAAATGATAGTGAAGCGGATTGGTTTCATATCGATGTAATGGATGGTGTTTTTGTCCCCAATATATCCTTTGGAATGCCTGTTATCAAGTCTATAAATATGATAGCACAAAAAACAATGGATATACATCTTATGATAATTGAGCCTGATAGATATATATCAAATTTTAAAGAATTAGGTGCAGATATTTTAACTGTTCATTTAGAAGCGTGTAATCATTTACACAGAACAATACATAAAATAAAGGAAGAAGGGATGATTGCAGGAGTAGCAATTAATCCACATACACCTGTTAATTCACTCAATGATGTTATAAAAGATATAGATTTAGTTTGTTTGATGTCTGTTAATCCTGGCTTTGGTGGGCAATCATTTATTGAAAACACATACAATAAAATAACTGATCTAAAAAAATTAATTGATAAAAAAGAAAGTAAAGCAGAAATTCAAATAGATGGTGGAGTAAATACTAGCAATGCACGAAAATTAATTGATTGTGGAGCAGATGTTTTAGTTGCTGGAAGCTTTGTTTTTAAATCAGATAATCCTATTGATACTATATCAGAATTAAAAAATATTTAATTTTTATTTATATAATCTCTCAGGTACTCAAAGTTAGGTTTCAAATCACCTTTATCGCATATTGTTGCGTTTAAAATAATGTTTTCTTTATCAGAAATCAAATGAGGTATAACCTTATTTAGTAAAGAATCGCCAAAATCTTCAGATGAATCTTTAGGAAGCTCACATGGTAAATTACTTACAGCCATTACTGCTATAGCATCATTGTTCTTATAACTAGCTTCTTTCTCATTTAGTGCATCATATCCGTAGATTGGATTTTGTATAGTTGAGGATCTGATGGTGGAAGCTATTGGACCATCAATATCACATGAAATATCAGCAATAACTTTAAAATTAAAATCTTTAGACTTTATATCATCTTTAGTTAATAAAAATGGAGCACCTACAGCATAATAATGACCAGCAATAAAAATATCTGAATTTTTAGCATATTTCATAAATGATGATTCATAAAGCTCTGGGTACTCATAAAAATGTTGTAAGTCAGAGTTTGCACTATCAATTCTTTGATTATAATCTAATGAATCTAAACTAACAAAAACAGGTTCATCAAATTTAAAATTCAAAAAATCTTTAACTGAAACTTGTTTAATACAACACTTTGAAAGTAATTCTATAATACCCTTTCCTACCCTTCCTTTACCTGTAACAACTATTCTTTCTTTTGAAAAAACAATTTTATTTAGCTCATTTTCCATCTCACTCCTATCTTTACACTTAAATGCAGGCTTTAAATTATAGAAACCAGTTTTCAAACCATATGTTAATAAAGCATTGTAGGCACCAACAATACCTGCGTATCTACCAAAACCTAATATCCTTGAACCATCTATATTTTTTAAAACTTCATAATCAACCATTTTTATTTTAAAATCTATCATTTTCTTTAATAAATTTCTGTTGTATGGTTGCTTCTTAATAGTATGAGAAAAATACAAGTAAGTTTTACTTGCAATAAGATTTTCAACATTAATCTCTTTAACACCAAAAAGAATATCACAGTCGGTAATATCATCTACAATTTCTATGCCTTCTAATTGATACTCTTCATCAGAAAAACATCTTGAAGTAGAACTTTGAACAACTATAGAAATCTTTGGATATATATTTATCAACTCTGAACATTGTTTTGGTGTAAATGCAACACGACTATCTAAAGGTAATTTTGTCTCACGTAATATTCCAATTTTCATAATAATAAAATATTATGCAAAAATAATAAACTAAGAAAGAATAAGATAGTTTTTGTAATTTTGCGGAGTTCATTATTTCTTGGGGCTGACTGGATTTGACAGCAAATATGTTATTTAATAAGCATGTCGAGCATTGTTTTTTAGCTCGTAAATATTAAAATTCAACTTTTTAAATGGCGAAAATAATTACGCTTTAGCTGCCTAATTTATATAATTACGTAAGCTTTTGTCTCTTTTATAGGTACTCCTGAAACCTATAATCTTGAGGCATTATAAAATTCAGGATAATTATTTTATTGCTTTTATAAAATAGTGAATTATTAAAAAGCTAAGAATTATTTTTTGGTTGCTATTTTCCAAAATAATTTCGAAAATTAAAAATAGATAAACATGTAGAAAATTTCTGTACTGTTTGTTTGGACGGGGGTTCGATACCCCCCAGCTCCACCAAAAAATAAAACCCACTCAATTGAGTGGGTTTTGTAAAGGTTTATCTTCTATAAATCGATTGATTAATCTTTAGACTTTTACAATCGGGCATACTAATAACCTTGGAAGGTAAAACATCTCCAGTAGAAGTTCTAGTATAAACAATTTTTATCTCCTTGTTTCCTATATCTTCCCATGTTCCCCAAGCACTCATACCACCAAACATTGTAGTACTATAGTTAAATGTGCCATCTCCAGAAAACTTCCAAGCCATAGTAGGATCACTACAATTTGGTGAACACCAATCATATCCAACTAAGCAGCTTTCAATACTTTCGGAAGAAGATTCCCCACCACTATTACATGAAAATAGTAAAGGAAGACAAATTAACATTAAAAAGAATTTTTTCATATTTTTTATTTTTAGTTATAATTTTTCAATTAAGTCAAATATAATAATTTATTATTACTTCTTGAGTTCTAATTTAAAGAAGTATAATAAATCATCTTCTTCGAGACTAACATCAATCTGACAATAAAATTATTTTAACATATTACGAATTGCAGAAATATCCTTTGATATTTGGGTTTGTTGATTTCCTAGCGCAGATGACACAAAAATTAGCATAATTGGAATTAATAAATTTGTAATCCATTGAAATAAATACTTAGGTTCATCAAAAGTTAGCCACCCCTCATTTAATCCTTCTGTAATGGATAATAATGTACTTGCCAAATCGATTATTGAAGCGACAAGTAATAAATTACAAGCTGTTTTAAGATTCATTTATAATAATTTTTAAGTTTATAATAGCAAGATTTCAAAAAAATTGAATTTGTTGTATACATTAATTACTTGAAGTATATCTTTGTGTCATGAAAATCTTTAAAAAAGATCCTTTTGGCTATAACATTTTTATAAAAGGTCTTTTAATAAAGATTTTAGGGATCTTATCATACAGAAGATTTACAGTTATAAATAATCTTACAATAAAAGGAAGTGAAATAATCAAAACACTTCCTGACAATAACGTGCTTTTTATTGCTAACCATCATACATATTTTTTAGACGTTACAGCTATGATTCATGTTTTTAATGCAAGTCTTAACAATAGAAAAAATAGTTTAAAAAATATTGGTTATCTAAAAAAACTAAAATCTAATGTTTACTTCATTGCAGAAAAGGAGACAATGACAAAAGGATTATTTACTAAAATACTAGCATATACAGGAGCAATTTTAATTTCTAGAACATGGAAAAGTAAAGGCAGAAGCATTAAAAGACCCATAAACACAAATGACATAGGTAAAATAAATAAAGCACTTGATAGCGGGTGGCTCATCACTTTTCCTCAAGGAACAACAAAAAACTGGGCACCTATTAGAAAAGGCACTGCTTATATTATTAAAGAGAATAAACCATTAATTATTCCAATTGTAATTAAAGGATTTAGAAATGCGTTTGATAAAACAGGATTAAAATTAATAAAAAAAGGGTCAGAAATTAGCTTAACCATCAAAGATCCTCTACAAGTTGATTACAAAAACGAGTCAATAGAACAAATTACAGAAAAAATTAGTATTGCAATTGAACAGCACGAGTCTTTTAAATAGTATTTGATTGTATTTTATGCTCAGTCAAAATACTTGATTTAAATCTCTTTAGCTCATTAAACAAAATATTGATTTCTTTCTTATATCTTTTTATATTTTTCTGTTCTTGTTTAGAATATTTTTTACGAAATGTAGGGTCAATATCTTTCCATTTAGCAAATGACTTATTTATTAAATCAATTGATTTTTTAAACTTTTTCTGACTTGAAGAGGAAGTATCACCTAATGATGATTTCACAACATTATAAACAGAATCGCACTTACTTTTTAAAATAAAGTATTCATTAGTTCTTTTTAAGTCTTTTGTTAGCTTAAATAAAGAAAGTATGCTAATCAACCATTTACTTGGATCAAAGGCAAACCACCTTACTCCATTTCTAAAATCTGTTGGGAACTTATGATGATAATTATGATAACCTTCTCCAAAAGTAAATAAAGATACAATCCAAGAATCTCTAGCTGTTGAATAAACGTCATAAGTTCTATTACCTACAAAATGACAAAGAGAATTAACAAAAAAGGTTGCATGATGAACCAGTGTTATTCTCAAAAAAACTCCCCAGAGAAGAGCTCCCAAAGGTCTTTCGTAATAAAAACCAATTAGTAATGGAATTAAGAAACCAACTAGAACAGCAATGTGGAAGTAGTATTTATTTTGAAAAATTACAGCTGATTTTTTTTCTAAGTCTTTCACTCCAACAATTCTATTATTATCTTCTGGTGTTTTTTCTAATATCCATCCAATATGAGCATGCCAAAAACCCTTTTTTATGGAGTAGGGATCTTTTTCCATTTCGGGAAAATTATGGTGCTTTCTATGATCTGAACACCACTTTAAAATCGTATTTTGCAAAGCAAGAGAACCACAAATCATTAAAATCCACTCAATTATAGTATTTGTTTTGAATGATTTATGCGAAAAAAGTCTATGGTATCCCATAGTGATTCCCATACCAGATATAAACCAAAAAAGTATTAACAACAATGGCTCAATAAAAGAAATACCGTAAAAATATACATACACACATGTTCCTATAATTCCAATAAACGGACAAATAGCTAGAAATATAGCAACCGGCCAATTCATATCATATTTTTTAGTCATATATTTTTTTTTACAAAAATAAAGCTATTGATTGTTATAGAAAAGCATATTTTTTAATTTTTAATACAATTTTAAACATCTAAATTTTGAAAAAAAATTAAATAAAAATAATATCAGAAATAAATAATAAAAAGTAATAAAAAACCTTTTAAAAAATTAATTAAATGGATTAGTAGCCCAAACATTTAACTCATTAATAAAACCCCTATCATCCATCTCAATAGCATTAATAATTGCATGTGCAATTTCTTTAGATGTTAATTTATTTGATATCTCCTCTCTTTCAACTCTAGAGGGATTAGCGAAAGCTGTCGTTACTTCGCTAGGATTTACTTGACATACTCTAATATTAAAAGGTCTTAATTCCGACTGCCAACATTGTGTTAAACACCTTACTGCAAACTTTGAAGAAGCATATATACTGCCATTTTTATATCCTTTAAGACTAGCAGTTGATCCAATGTTAATAATAGTTCCTTGTTTATTTTTCTTCATCAGCGGAACAATATCTTTAGTAAAGAGGGAAAGACCAAAAACATTTACATTAAAAACATGTAGAAAATCATCAATATTTAATTCATCTATTGATCTTCTTAACCCTGTACCAGCATTATTAATTAATACATCAACTTTATTATCAAAAATTTCAAGACATTTATTTGCGTTTTTTGATAAATTTTTGATGTCTCCCATATCAAAAGCATTAATATGAACATCTAAACCATTAAATGCTTGTTTTAGTCTTTGCTCTGATCTTCCAGTAACCAATACATTAGCTCCTTTTTTAATCAACTCGTGGGCAGTTTGTTTACCTATTCCAAGACTTCCTCCTGTAACAATAATATTTTTGTCTTCTAATTTCATTTTGAACTGATTTAATTAATTTTTATCAATAATCATTTGTTATTCTGATTGCACCATTATCATAAATATTTATAATTGATACATATTTATCTTTAAAAAAATATGAACAATTACATTAATTTTTTTTTAAAGTACTGTTTTTTAGCTGTTATAATTATTTATTTCACTAGTTATAATTGATTTTTTTAAATTTT
>JAYZXD010000033.1:0-9156 GCA_036141595.1 Bacteroidota bacterium | reverse complement strand
AAAATATTTCATCAAATTAGTAAAAATCTTTTTCGCCAAGATACAATTTTATTTATTCAAAAAAAAAGAAAATTATTTAAAAGGATTTCTTTGAGTCCACTTTTTAATTCGAATATTATTGTAAATAGGCTTTAAGAAAAGCCGAATAAAATAATTATTAATCTTTAAATATACATGTGATTTTTTTGGTACCGCACCAAAATTACTTTTAAATTCATTAGCAGTACGTCCTAGCAGTAGGGTTTCTTTTTTATATTTAATTGCATTACTGATATTTTCTAATAAAATACGTCCATAAATTGGTATTAATTTATTCATTTTTTTATCGAAGCCCACATAGTATGAATACATTTTTTCATTGTCAAATATTTCAGAAGAAAAACCAACCATTTGATCATCAATAAAATAACCAAAAACCTTCATATAATCTTGCTTTGCAAAATCAACGAAAGATTGAACATTAAATAAAGGACCTTGAAAATTAGATGACCCAACTACTTGCATGAAAAGTGATTGCATAGTTAAAGAATGTGAAGCTATTTCATTACTATCTAATTGTCTTATACGAACATTTTTAGTTTTAGAATATATTTTATTAACCTTTGAGCGATACTTAGTTTTTAAATCAGCTTTGTAGTCAAAAATGCTATTCCACTCTTTTTTTACTTTTAAAATCATTTCATCCTCAACATTTAATTTTATAAAATCATGTTCTTTTATTTTTAAATTATAAAACATAAAATCAGGAATTACTATCATTGAATAATTAAATTTTATCTTGCTTATCAAAAAATCTAAAGAAACATTTTTCTTGTTAAATTCAAATGAAGGGACGTTAGTTAGAAATGAGTTAGTTAGGTATAAAACTTTAAGATTGAAAAACTTCAAAAAGAAATTATTTAAGGATTGAGTATTTAAATAATTATGAGTTTTATTAAATCTAATTTTAAAAATGTGAGCATATAATTTAATATCTTTATCAATACAAAATATGTGTGTGATATTTTGATGGTTTTTAAAGTATATTTTTAGAAAATTTATGTCTAGAAATAAAGATATATTATTAGACCATATCTTTTTTACATCATTAATTCTGTAAAATACTTTCATTTAGTTTTGATATTCAAAACTGAAATATCAGGCATGATTCCAACTCTGCCTGCATAACCCAAGTGGCCTAGTCCTCTATTAACATAAATTTGATTGTTATTATGAGCATATAAACCAGCCCACTGCTTGTATCTATATTTGGCTGGACTCCATTTAAAGCCTGGAATCTCAATACCAAATTGCATGCCGTGAGTGTGCCCAGATAACTGTAAATCAATTTTATATTTACTTTTTAAAACTTTTTGATTCCAGTGGGATGGATCATGTGACAACAGAATAGTTGGTAAATTATCATCAACACCTTGCATAGCTAAATCTAAGTCTCCGTCTTTATTAAATTTACCCGCACCCCAATTTTCTACGCCAACTAAATTGATTTGACTATTTCCAACTTTGATAATACGAGCCTCGTTTAAAAGGACATCAAAACCAGATTTTTTTTCTAAGTTAATTAAGTTTTTAAAATTTTCTTTCCATTTTTCTGAAGATCTATTCCAACCAACATAATCACAATAATCATGGTTTCCTAAGATAGAAAATTTACCATCCTTAGCTTTAATTTTTTTTAACGTATTTACATACGGAATTGCTTCTGAATAATAATTATTAACTAAATCACCAGTAAAAACAACCAAATTAGGGTTTTCTTCGTTTATCATTTCTACAACTTCCTCAAGATGCTCAACACTATTAAAACTTCCAAGATGAAGATCTGAAATATGAACAATTTTGTAATCTGATCTAATATTAGGCCAATTCTTTATAAATATATTTTTAAAATTTTTTTTAAAATTATATCTACCCCATATCATACCAAATAGTAAAGTTGAAAAAATGGAAGCTGATATTACTATTGCTGATTTCCTCAAAAATTCTGATCTTGAGTTGTCGTAATTGTGAGGTGACTTATCAAAGAAATTAATAATAAATTTGAAAAATCTAATAACATCATCTAGAAGCAAGGGAAATAAACCAATAAATTTTGCTATGAAAACAATAAAAATGAAGCTTGAATAAGTAATAGTATTATTGAAACCTGTTGAGTTAGCAGTTTTTTCATAAGTAACAATAACATAAATTATAGCAGAGTAAATTATTACAGACAGAAACCAATAAAAGATTTTATAAAAACTAATATTACCAGCTAATTTGTTTACAGATGTAGCTGTACCAAAATAAAAGTACAAATCAATTAGCACTAAAAAAATAAAAAATGGTACAAATTTCATAACGCAAAAATACTAAAGATTAAATCTATCTAATAATTTAAAATAAAATAATTCATGACATAATGTCGTAACATTTATATTTGGCATAGTTTATGCAATGTTTTATTAAAAAAAATATTTATATGCAAAACTTAAGTAAATTTGAAAAAGAAAAATTATTAAACTTATTAGAATGTAATGAAAAAGAATTAGATATTCTTTTAGAAAAAACAGATAATTTATTTCAAAAGCAAACAAACACCTATGACATGCTCTTAAAAATTCTTCAGCAAGGACATAATATTAGAGAAGCTACTCTTGCGGGAATGATTATTGGTGAAAAATTTGGGTATGAAAAGGCTAAAATAGAACTAGAAGATGAAATAAAAGACAAATTATATAGGGCATTTAAAAATTCACAATAATAAACTTTTAATTAAATAAATTTAAAAATGAAGAAAAAAGGAAACATTAATGTACAAACAGAAAATATATTTCCAATAATTAAACAATTTTTATATTCTGATCATGAAATATTTTTAAGAGAATTAGTTTCAAACGCTGTTGACGCTACACAAAAATTAAAAACTCTTAAAACTGTTGGAGAATTAAATACAGATATCAGCAAGTTGAGAGTTGAAGTAATTTTAAATAAAGATGAAAAAACAATTACTATTAAAGATAATGGGATAGGAATGACAGCCGAAGAAGTAGAAAAATACATAAATCAAATTGCATTTTCGGGAGCTGAAGAGTTTGTAAATAAATACAAAGACGCAGACAAAAAAAACTCAATAATTGGACATTTTGGACTTGGATTTTACTCTGCATTTATGGTTGCAAAAGAAGTTGAGATTATTTCTAAAAGTCAAAAGTCAAAAAGCACACCTGTCAGATGGACTTGTGATGGGTCTCCAAAATATACAATGGAAGAAACTAAAAAGAAGACAAAAGGAACAGATGTTATTTTGCATATTGCTGAAGATTCATTAGAATTTTTAGAAGAAAACAGAATAAGTTCAATACTTAATAAATATTGTAAATTTTTACCTGTAGAAATAAAGTTCGGAACAAAAAGTGAGAAAATTGATGATCCCAAAGGTAAAAAAGATGATAAAGGAAATATCATTAAGATTGATAAAACTTATGATAATATAATCAACAATACGAAACCAGCTTGGACAAAAAAACCATCAAATTTAAAGGAGGAGCACTACAAGGAATTTTATAAAGAACTTTATCCAATGGAATTTAATGATCCATTATTTCATATTCACCTTAATGTTGACTTTCCTTTTAATTTAACAGGCATACTGTATTTTCCAAAATTAAAAAACAACTTGGAAGTACAGAAAAATAAAATAAATCTTTACAGTAATCAAGTATTTATTACTGATAATGTGGAAAACATTGTTCCAGAATTTTTAACTCTCCTTCATGGTGTTATAGACTCGCCTGATATTCCATTAAATGTTTCTAGATCATATCTTCAAGCGGACGGTAACGTTAAAAAGATTTCTAGTCATATAACAAAAAAGGTTGCAGATAAGCTCTCAAGGATGTTTAAAAAAGATAGAAAGGATTTTGAAAAAAAATGGGATGATGTTAAAGTATTTATTGAATACGGGATGCTAACTGAACAAAAATTCTTTGAAAAAGCACAAGATTTTGCACTTTACAAAAACACTGACAATATATACTACACTTTTAAAGAATTCACAGAAAAGATCAAGGAAAAACAAAAAAATAAAGAAGGAAAAACAATTATTTTATACACAAATGATACCAAAGAACAACATAGCTTTGTTAAAACAGCTACTGATAAAGGCTATGAAGTTTTGGAATTAGGTGGGCCTCTTATGAGCCACTTAATAAGCAGGTTAGAAAGCGAAAACAATGACTATCAATTTGCTAGAGTTGATGCAGACATTATAGATAAACTAATAGAAAAAGAACAATCAAATGTTTCAAAACTGACTGAAAAAGAACAAGAGAAATTAAAAAAGTTTTTTGAAGAAACAGTAGATAAAGAAAAGTTTAATGTTGAAATCCAAAATATGTCTGTTAGTGATTCACCATTATTAATAACTCAGAGTGAATTTATGAGGAGAATGAAAGAACAACAACAACTTTCTGGAGGAGGAGGAATGCAAATGTTTGGTTCTATGCCTGAGTCATATAATTTGTCAGTGAATGCTAATCATGAACTAATTAGTAAAATTCTAAATGAAAAAACTAAGAAAAAAAGAACTAAATTAATTAATCAGCTTCTTGATTTAGGATTATTATCTCAGGGATTACTAAATGGAGAAAAACTTACTGAATTTATTTCAAGAAGTGTAAGTTTAATTAAATAGTATGAAAAAAATTTTAATGTTTTTTTTAATGCCAATATTTGTAATTGGACAAGATCATCCTATTTTCTCTGAATATGGAGAAGGAAGCTCATTTAACAAATGGATAGAAATTTATAATCCAACTTCAAATGCGATTAACTTAGACAACTATTTATATAATTTTTGTTGGAACGGCTGTGACAATATGCAGTGGGAATTTTCAATAGCATTCGATTCAAGCTATATTTTACAAGCTGGGCAAACTTATCTTATTGCTCATTCAGATGCCATAAGTCAAATAACAGATGTAGCTAACCAAACAACAAACATATTAAGTAATGGAAATGATGTATGTGGTCTGTTACACATTAATTCAAATACTATTGTTGATATAATTGGATTTTTTGATAGTACATCAGTTAGTGATGGTTGGGATGTAGGTTCAACATCAAACGCAACTGAAAATCATACGTTAATAAGAGATCCAAATGTTTGCAATGGAAATATGGGCGATTGGAATATTTCAAATGGATCTGTCGGAATCTCTGAATGGATAATATACGAATCTGATGATATTAATAATTTAAACTCTCATTTATCTAATTGTGTAAACACTAACACAGAAAATATTAATAATGCAAATACAAAAATATTTGCAGTTTACAATATTCTAGGAAAATTGAGCAAAAAGGAAAAAAATAGTGTATTGTTCTATATTTATGAAGATGGAAAAGTTGAAAAGAAGATTTTATTAGAATAGCGTCAAGCTATTTAACAAGCACTTTTACTTGTTTTAAAAGCTGAATTTTTTCTATAAATTTTTTATTTAAATTTAATTTATTTTTACGAGAAAGTAATTTAACTTCATATTTATTAAGGTTATCAACAACATTAACAACTAACGAATGTTTACCCTCATTGTTATAAATTATTTCAGATAAGTCATCAACAAAATCATTATTTATATCTTGTAAATCAATTCTTAAAATAACTTCTCTTACCTCTTTATCGATCAAATCAGACAATAGCTCAATTGAAGAAATTTTAAATTCTAACTCTTCATTATAAAACTTCTTTTGTACTTTACCAGAGATAAACAATAACCATCCAGCTGTTAGATAAGCTTTAAATGTGATGTAGTCTTGACCAAATAAATAAAAAGTGAAAGAGGAACTATAATCTTCAAAATGTAAAACTCCAAAAGGCTTTCCTGTTTTTGTTTCTTTATGTTCCACTGAGGTGACTACACCACAAAAATTTAGTTTTTTGCCTTTAATTTTATTCATATTTTCAAGCATACTGATATTACCATTTGAAAAATTTGAAATTTCTAACTTATAGTCATCTAAGGGATGTCCAGATAGATAAATCCCTACAACTTCTTTTTCTTTAGATAATAATTCCATAGCAGTCCACTCTTTGTTTGTAGATGGAACAGGAGCTTGAATAGTAGACTCTTGAATATCTCCAAACATATCAAACTGATTAGAATTACGAGAATCTTGTATTCTGTTTCCAAATCTGATCATTCTCTCAATATATGTTTGACCATTATCTTCTTTTGAAAAATATTGATATCTTTTTAATTCAAAAAGATCAAATCCTCCAGATAAAACAATACTTTCTAATGTTCTTTTGTTTGCTACACGTAAATCTACTCGCTGCATAAAATCATCAAATGATTTAAAAAAGCCATTTTCTTTACGTTCCTTTACAATTGCTTCAACTGCGCTTTCTCCTACACCTTTGACAGCCCCAAGACCGAATCTAATCTCTCCCTTCTTATTAACGGCAAACTTGTAAAAACTTTCATTTATATCAGGTCCTAAAACTAATACTCCCATTTTTTTACACTCCTCCATGTAATATGTTATATCTTTAATATCATTCATATGATTAGTTAATAAAGAAGCCATTAACTCAGATGGATAATGCGCTTTGAGATAAGCTGTTTGATATGCAATTAGGGCATAGCAAGTAGAATGTGATTTATTGAACGCATAGGAAGCAAATGCCTCCCAGTCTTTCCATATTTTCTGTACAACATCTACATCAAATCCATTTTTTTCACAGCCCTCGATGAATTTAGGCTTTAGGGAATCAAGAACAGATTTAATCTTTTTACCCATACCTTTTCTTAATAAATCAGCGTCACCCTTTGAGAAACCAGCTAGTTTTTGCGATAACATCATCACTTGTTCTTGATAAACGGTAATTCCATATGTAGAGGATAATAACTCTTCCATCTCAGCTAAATCATAATCAATATCTTCTTTTCCATGCTTCCTTTTAATATAGTTTGGTATATACTCCATTGGCCCAGGTCTATAAAGTGCATTCATAGCTATTAAATCATCAAACTTGTCAGGCTTAAGATTTTTTAAATGTGACTTCATACCTTCTGAGGAAAACTGAAAAATACCGGTTGTATTTGCTTGCTGAAAAACTTCAAAAGTTTTTTCATCATTTAAGGAAATATTATCAATATCTATATCAATGTTGTGTAGCTTTTTTATGATTTTCAGACAATCTTTAATTATTGTTAAATTTCTTAGTCCTAAAAAATCCATCTTCAACAAACCAGTATTTTCTACTACACTATTATCAAATTGGGTCACCATTAATTCTGAGTCCTTTGCTTTAGTAACTGGTATTAATTCAATTAATGGCTCAGGTGTAATAATAACACCACATGCGTGTGTTCCAACGTTTCTAATATTACCCTCTAATTTACGAGCCTGATTGATGGTATCAGCAACTAAATCTGAACCCTTTGAAGAAGATATAAGTTCTTTTGCTGAAACCAGCTGATCTCCTTTAAAATTTTCTTTAAAGCTTTCACTATCTTTTGTAAATATTTTTGACAATGTAGTCATGTCAGGAACTAGTTTTGCCAATCTATCTGCATCAGATAATGGCAAATCTAAAACTCGAGCAGTATCTCTAATGGAAGACTTAGCTGCCATTGTTCCATAAGTAATTATTTGAGCTACATTTTCTTTACCATATTTTTCTACTACCCAGTCAATTACTCTACCTCTACCTTCATCATCGAAATCAATATCTATATCAGGTAATGATACTCTTTCTGGGTTTAAAAAACGCTCAAAAAGCAAATCATACTTTATTGGATCGATATTTGTGATTTTGTTACAATATGCTACTACAGAGCCAGCAGCTGAACCTCTCCCCGGTCCAACAGATACATTCATTAGTCTTGCCTGTTTAATAAGATCTTGAATGATTAAAAAATATCCTGGGTAACCTGAATTTTCTATAACCTTTAACTCAAATTCAATACGTTCTTTAATATTGTCTGTGATTTCTGTGTATCTTTCTTTTGCCCCTTCATAAGTTAAATGTCTCAAATAATCGTTTTCTCCTCTCTTCCCATGATCGTCATCATCTTTTTTATTAATAAATTTCTCAGGAATATCAAATTTAGGAAGCAAAACTTCTCTATTTAGATCAAAAACCTCAATTTTATCAATTAATGAGGAAATATTATCTATAGAATGAGGTAAATCAGAAAACAAATTTTGCATTTCTTGAGGTGATTTAAAGTAATACTCATCACCACTTAAGCCATATCTATAACCTCTACCTTTTCCTTTGGGTGTACTTTTTAATTCTCCCTCTTTTACACATAATAAAATGTCATGAGCATCAGAATCATCTTTGTTTAAATAGTATACATTATTGGTCGCTACAATAGGAACATTATACTTTTTAGCAAAAGAAATTAAAACATTGTTGACATGCTCCTCCTCTTCCAAATTATGTCGATTAATTTGAACATAAAAATCATCTCCAAAAACATCAAGCCACCATTTAAACTCTTTTTCAGCCTGTTGCTCTCCAACATTTAAAATTAGGTTTGGTATGTCACCATATATACTACCAGTTAATGCAATTAGACCTTTGCAATATAATTTTATTAACTTCTTATCCACTCTGGGGACATAATAAAATCCATCTAAGCTAGCAAAAGAAGATAACTTTGATAAGTTATAAAAACCTTCAATATTCTTACAAAGAAAAGGTATTTGCGAACCATTATCTCTGTTTGATTTATCTTTATGATCATTACAAACATTCAATTCACATCCAATAATTGGCTTTAAATTAAGTTTATTTTGATTTGAAGTGTTCTCATTTACAGGGTGCTTTTTTACATTATCAATAAATTTACATACACCGTACATAAAATTATGATCTGTTATTGCTACTGCAGGCATTTTCATGTCGGCTGCTTTATTTATTAAACTATCAATATCTGTTGTAGCTTGTAAGACAGAAAATTGGGTGTGTACATGCAAATGCGTAAAAGGTTTGACGTTAATATTATCTAACTTTTGATATTCTTTTTTTGTTACTTGATCTTTTTTTTCTGTTCTTTTAAAACTTGTGTAGGAATCAACACTTAAATCTATAGGCTCGATAATCTTCGAATTTATTAATTTAAAGTTCATAAAATCTTGCTCGCTCATCATAATTTCTTT
>JAYZXD010000032.1:0-9974 GCA_036141595.1 Bacteroidota bacterium | reverse complement strand
AAAGATACAAAATTAGAAAAATTGTTTGCTTTATTATTTTAATAAAGCTATTATATTATGTCTTTAATCAAATTAAAAATAATTAATTTTAATTTAAACTATAATTTGTACTTTTGTAAGATGAAAAATTTTTTTTCAATCATTATAATTATTGTTTTTTCTTTTAGCCAAACAAGTGCTCAAATATTGATTAATGAGTATACCGGGGCTAATTATGATACTTATACTGATAATTATGGAGAATATGAAGATTGGGTAGAGTTTTATAATCCAACCAATTCAGATATTGATATAAATGGCTGGTATTTAACAGACAAACCTAATAATCCTACAAAATGGATGGTTCCATCTTCTTTTATTATTCCCTCAATGGGAACAGCAATTATCTATTGTTCTGGTAGAGACGAATTAATTGGAGGTAATGCCCACTCTAATTTTAAAATCACTCAAACAAAAGGAAATGAAGTTTTAATGATAAGTGATGCTGCAAATACGTTTCAAGACTCTATAAGAATATTGCCAAATCAAAATTCTCATACGAGAGGAAGAGAAACAGATGGTTCTTTAAATTGGAGTGTTTTTACAACAGGTACGCCAAACAACACAAATAGTGGTGCTATGCAAGAATATGCAACAACACCTTTATTTTCTTTATCTGGGGGGTATTATCCTAACGCTATAAACCTTTCATTAAGTTCTCCGGATACAAATATTACAATATATTATACAATAGATGGGGATGAGCCTAACAACACTTCAACAATATATACTGGGCCAATTAATATTACAAATACCTCTGTGGTAAAGGCAATAGCTTATAGCTCTACAAATAATATACCTGCTAGTTTTATTGATTATCATACATTCTTTATTAACGACACACACACTATTCCTATTCTTTCAATTTCTGGCAATAATGGACAAAGTGGATTAGTTGATCTTTTAGATGGTGGTTGGGGAAGTTCAGGTCTAGAGCCCGAAGGTGCAATTGAATGGTTTGATAAAAACGGAATCCTAATTGACAAGGGTACTGGGGAATTTAATAAACATGGTAATGATTCTTGGGCGTATGACCAAAGAGGGTTTGACTATATAATGAGAGATCAATTCGGATATAATTATGCTTTAAAAGATCAGTTATTTGACACTAAAAATAGAGACAAATTCCAACGAGTTATTGTAAAGGCTGCTGCAAATGACAATTACCCTTTTTCATTTGGTGGTTCTGGTGCTCATATAAGAGACGCTTATGTACATCATCTTTCGCAAATTGGAGATTTACGATTAGACGAAAGGTCTACTTCTTCTTGTATAGTATATTTAAATGGTGATTATTGGGGTGTTTATGAAATACGTGAGAAAGTAGATGATCATGATTTTACAGACTATTATTATGATCAAGATAAAAACAATTTACAATATTTAAAAACCTGGGGGAATACTTGGACTGAATATGGTGCTCCAAATGCTCAAACAGACTGGGATAATTTTGTTGACTTTGTTGATAATAATCCTATGATAATTCAGGCAAATTATAATCAAGCAAAAAGTGAGTATAATACTGGAAGTTTAATTGATTATTTTCTTTTAAATGCATATGTAGTGTGTCAAGACTGGTTAAACTGGAATACTGCTTGGTGGAGGGGTATGGATCCAAATGGAGACAAGAAAAAATGGAGATATACTCTTTGGGATATGGATAACACTTTTGATCATGGTACTAATTACACAGGAATACCTAGTTCTTCTCCAGATGCTGAGCCTTGCGATCCAAGTACTTTAGGAAATACGGGTGGGCAAGGGCATGTGCCAATTTGGAATGAAATGCTTACTAATCAGGAGTTCCATGATGATTATATTAATCGCTGGCAAGACTTAGCAAATGGGCCCCTCTCATGCGATTTTATGATCCATATTTTAGATAGTATGATTGCTGTAATTGATCCAGAAATGCCTAGGCAAATTGCAAAATGGGGGGGCACTTATGCTGGTTGGCAAAACAATGTATCTGATTTAAGAAACTTTATTTTAGCAAGATGTGATAGTATGAATGCTGGCTTTGTAGCGTGTGACTCTGCTATTACAGGAATATTTGATGTAACTGTTGAAATTATTGGTGTTGGAGAGGTAGAAATGAGCAATAATAATATCATTAATAATTTAAACTCTCCTTTTTATGATGAGAGATTCGGGGGTGTTAATTTGCCATTTGAAGTGGTCAGCGGAACATTCAGTCATTGGGAAGTTATCTCAAACAATTCGTATGTATATAATCCAACTGTAGACACCTTAGTTTTAGATTTACAAGGAGATGTACTTGTTAAAGCTTATTTTGGTGAAACGGCTAATGTTGTATTTGATGTTAATCCCTTAGGAACAAATACTTCTATAAATATTAACGGAAATGTAGTCAATACTTTTCCATATACATCTTCTATATTAATAGGAGAAAATATAACCCTTAACCCAATTATTGATCCCAATTTTGGTTTTGATTCATGGGCCTCAGACAGCAACCTTTTTATCCCGTCTCCATTAACAGAAGATGTTTCTTTAAATATTAATCATAACGATACTATTAAACTTAATTTGTATGAAAAACCTACTATTGTTTATAATATAAACCCTGTAGGAACAAATACTTCTATAAATATTAATGGAGTAAACATAACTGTGTTTCCATACTCAGCTACTGTTTTTAATGATGATTTAAATTCTTTAATTCCAAATATTGATCCTGATTTTGGTTTTGGTTCCTGGAGTTCTAATTATAATACTTTTTTAAATGGAAACAGTCCTAACAACTCCTTTTATGGTGTATATAGTGATACAATTACATTAAGCCTTTTAACGAGTTCTGCATTTATAGCTGGTAATGATACAATATGTGAAAATGACCAAGAGGATGCGCAAGTAAGTGTTTCTTTCAGCGGGGTTAGTCCTTTTACATTTTCTTATTCTATTAATAGTGTAATTCAACCTCCTATTTCAACTACAATTAACCCATACATAATTTATACTAGAGAAGAAGGAATATATTCTTTAGTAAATTATAGTGACGCAAATGAATTAGGAAATATTTCTGGAGAAGCTTTAGTGACAATAATACCTCCTCCTGTTGCACAGTTTGTTGCGCAACCAGATAGTATGACAATACTATACACAACAACACAACTGGTTGATAAATCAATTGGGAATATTTCCAATTGGATTTGGAATTTTGGAGACAATTCTACTAATAACTATTTTCAAAACCCATTACACACATATGCCGACTCTATTGGAGTGTATCAAATTAGTTTAATTGTTGAAGATAATCAAGGGTGTTTAGATACAACCAACAATTTAGTTTATATAACTGATGAGTACTGGCTTTACATTCCAAATTCTTTTACTCCTGATTATGATGGTGTAAATGACAAGTTTTATATTAATTATAATGGTATTAGAGAGTCTACTTTTGTGTTCAATATCTTTGATCGTTTTAGTAATTTAGTTTATTCTACTAATAATATTACTGATTTATCTCACGAAAATGGCTGGGATGGAAAGCACCAAGTAACTGGTAATGATTTGCCTATGGGGGTTTATATTTATCAAATATATTACCAGGACTTCAATGGATGGAAACACCAAGAAACGTCTGAATTACTTATTATTAGATAATAATATTAATCCTGTTTACTAATTGCTTATCTTAAACCCAAAAAACTATATTTGTCACAACTAATTTAGTATATTAAATGCCTCCTTTTAAAGAATATAAAAATTTAAACTTATCCAAAACTCATAACGAAGTTTTAAATAAATGGAAAAAATCCAATGTTTTTAAGAAAAGTATTACACATAGAAAAGGTTGTGAAATCTTTTCTTTTTATGAGGGGCCTCCTTCTGCAAATGGTTCTCCTGGCATTCATCATGTAATTGCTCGTACTATAAAAGATCTTTTTTGTAGATACAAAACCCTTCAAGGGTTTCAAGTAAATAGAAAAGCTGGTTGGGATACTCATGGTTTACCTGTAGAGCTCAGTGTTGAAAAAGAATTGGGGATTACAAAAGAAGATATCGGCTCTAAAATATCTGTAGAAGATTACAATAAAGCATGTCGAACTAATGTAATGAAATACAAAGCTAAATGGGAGGAAATAACTGAAAAGATGGGGTATTGGGTTGATTTAAAAAATCCCTATGTAACCTATGATAATAAATATATTGAAAGTGTTTGGTGGCTACTTGCTCAGATGCATAAAAAAGGTCTGCTTTACAAAGGACATACCATTCAGCCTTTTTCTCCAAAAGCGGGTACTGGATTAAGTACTCATGAATTAAATCAACCTGGGTGTTATCGAAATGTGAAAGATACTTCTGCAGTTGTTCAGTTTAAATTAATCCAAAATGATAATGCTAAATTTTTATTTAGTAAAAGTAAAAATGATATTTACTTTCTAGCTTGGACAACCACTCCTTGGACGTTGCCTTCAAATACCGCTTTAGCTGTAGGTAAAAAAATTCAATATTTATTAATTGAAACAATAAATCAATATACGGGCAATTTTATATCTATAATAATAGCAAAAGATCTGGCTGGCAACTATTTTAATCCTAAAAACTCTAATTTAAACCTTGATAATTATCAGGTAGGAGATAAAAATTTGCCTTTCAAAATTATTGCAGAATTTAAAGGAGAGGATCTTCAAGGGTTAAAATACGAACAATTATTAACCTACAAAAAGCCGGAAAATGGAGATGCTTTTAAAGTGCTTTTGGCAGATTTTGTAACTACAGAAGAAGGAACGGGAATTGTTCATATAGCTCCAAGTTTTGGTTCCGATGACAATAATCTTGCTAAAGAAAATGGTGTTGGAAGTTTAACATTAGTAAATAAACAAGGAAAGTTTGTACAAGAGGTAACTGATTTTGCCGGCATGTATGTGAAGAATGAATTTTATAATGAAAAAGAAAGGCCAAAACTTTCTGCTGATATTCAAATTGTTATAAAACTAAAAAAAGAAAATCTCTGTTTTCATTCAGAAAAGTATGAGCACTCGTATCCACATTGCTGGAGAACAGATAAGCCAATATTATACTATCCTATAGATAGTTGGTTTGTAAAAACAACCAAATATAAAAACAAAATGATCGAGTTAAACAAACAGATTAATTGGAAGCCTAAATCAACCGGAGAGGGTAGGTTTGGTAAATGGTTGGAAAATTTATTAGATTGGAACTTGTCTCGTTCAAGGTTTTGGGGAATACCTATTCCTATTTGGAAAACTGAAGATGGTGTTGAAGAGTTATGCATTAGTTCTATAAACCAATTAAAAACTGAAATTGAAAAATCAATTAATGCTGGTATAATGACTGTTAATCCATTAAAAAAATTTAAGGACAAAGATTTTTCAATAGAAAATTATTTATCATTCGATCTGCACAGGCCATATGTAGACGAGATTATTTTAGTTTCTAAACGTGGGTTTCCTATGAAAAGAGAGGCTGATTTAATTGATGTTTGGTTTGATTCAGGTGCAATGCCATATGCTCAATTACATTATCCTTTTGAAAATAAAGATGAATTTGAAAACACTTTTCCTGCAGATTTTATAGCTGAAGGAGTAGATCAAACCAGAGGGTGGTTTTTTACCCTACATGTTATCGCTTCTTTACTGTTTGACTCTGTTTCATACAAAAACGTAATTTCTAATGGGTTGGTTTTAGATAAAAATGGTAACAAAATGTCTAAAAGACTAGGAAACGCTATTAATCCTTTTCAAATCATTGATAAGTATGGTGCAGACGCAACTAGGTGGTATATGATATCAAATGCACAACCATGGGATAATTTAAAGTTTGATGAAAGTGGAATTCTCGAAGTTCAAAGAAAGTTTTTTGGCACTATTCATAATACTTATTCATTTTTTTCACTTTATGCAAATATTGATTCCTTTGATAGTAGTCAAAAAATTATTTCACTAAAAAATAGGACAGAGTTAGATAGGTGGATTTTGTCCGAATTAAACACCCTAATTAAACAGGTTGAAGAAAAATACAATGAATATGAGCCTACAATTGTTGCTCGCTTGATACAAAGCTTTGTGATTAATAAACTTAGTAATTGGTATATACGCTTAAGTAGGAGAAGATTTTGGAAGGGAGATTATAACAACGACAAAATAGCTGCCTACCAAACTCTATATGATTGCTTAAAAAATATTGCAATCATTTCTTCTCCAATATCTCCTTTTTATATGGATCAATTGTTTCAAGATTTAACTATGAAGGATAGCTCAGTTCATTTATATGATTTTCCAACATTTAATCTTTCTTTTATAGATAAGAGTCTAGAAAGGCGCATGTCTTTAGCTCAAGAAATCACTTCTCTAGCTCTTTCATTAAGAAAAAAAGAAGGTCTTAGAGTACGACAACCTCTTCAAAAAATTATGATCTCTATACTTGATCAAAAAACAAAAAAAGATGTCGAAAACATTTCTTCAATTCTTAAAAATGAATTAAATATTAAAGAAGTTGTGTTTATTTCACAAAACTCTGAATTCTTAAAAAAAGACATAAAGCCTAATTTTAAAACGCTTGGACCAAAATTTGGTAAAGACATACAATTAATTACAAATAAAATTCGAGAGTTTTCGGAAAAAGATATTAATGAAATAGAAAAAAACAAAACATACCAAATTAATGAATCAATAATTATTTCGTTATCTGATGTTGAAATTATTTCTACTGATATTCCAGGATTTAGTGTTGCAACAAATAATGGGATTACGGTTGCTTTAGATGTAAAATTGTCAAAAGAATTAGAAGAAGAGGGGCTAGCTAGAGAATTTGTAAATCGAGTTCAAAAAATTAGAAAAGATTTTGGCTTTGAGGTTACGGATAAGATAAAAATATGCGTTGAAAAAAATGCTTTAACTAGATCTGCTATTAAAAATAATTTAACTTATATTTGTGAAGAGACTTTAGCGACAGAGCTTAAATATGAAGAAATTATAATTGAAAATTCAACTAAAGTTGATTTAATAAATAACATTTCAATAAATATTTCTTTAGTAAAAAATTAAACTTATGGCCAAAAAAACAGCTTATTCAGAAAAAGAATTAGAAGAATTCAAAAAAATCATTCTTAAAAAAATTGAAAACGCTCAAGAAGATTTAACCATATTGCGAGCGGCAACATCTAATGATTCTGACAATGGAACAGAAGATACTTCTCCTTCATTCAAAGCTTTTGAAGAAGGGTCTAGCACTCTTTCAAAAGAAGAAAATGTAAAATTAGCTGAAAGACAGGCTAAATTTATTCGAAGTCTTAAAAATGCATTAATCAGAATTGAAAATAAAACTTATGGTATTTGTCGTGAAACAGGAAATCTAATTTCTCCTGAAAGATTACGGTTAGTTCCTCATGCAACACTAAGTATTGAGGCAAAAAAATTACAGTAACTATTTTGAAAAAAATATTTACAATAACCATTTTATTATTATTAATCGATCAAGTTTCAAAATTTTGGATAAAAACTAATATGGTTTTAGGTCAAGAATTTAAGGTTTTTGATTGGTTTATTATACACTTTACTGAAAATAATGGAATGGCTTTTGGCATAGAATTTGGAGGATATGCTGGCAAAGCTATATTAACTATTTTAAGAATTGTTGTTGTATTAATTGGAATAAAATATATTGCTGATTTAAATAAAAAAAATTTATCAAACGGAGCATTAATCGCTTTAGGATTGATTTTAGGTGGTGCAATAGGAAACATTATTGACAGTTGTTTTTATGGGTTAATTTTTAATGAAAGTTATAATAATGTAGCTTCTTTTCTTCCTGAAAATGGCGGATACGCTCCTCTATTACATGGGCGAGTCGTAGATATGTTATATTTTCCTATAATAAATAGTCATTTTCCTGATTGGTTCCCCTTTTGGGGTGGTAATCATTTCTTGTTTTTTAGACCAGTATTTAATGTTGCAGATACAGGAATCTCAACTGGAATTATTTCTATTCTCCTGTTTTATAGAAACGAGTTTAATTAGTCTTTTTTTCTTTGTATATCTCCATAAATAGTTCCTTTTAAGCCCTTGTTTTTAGGGTGTTTTTTAAAATACTTTTGATTAATTTTCCTTAAAAAACCTAAAACTAAAAAATAACATTTACTTGTAATAGGAACTCTTACCTCCCCCCATTTTTCTGGAAATGAATAGTTGTATTTTTGCATGAAAGGACCAAAAACATAAATCGCCTTCTCTTTAATATCATTCGTATAATATAAAGATACATCACTTTTTTTTCCAACTGTTTTATTTGCTACTGGTAAAGGCCTTGGATTTAAAATATTAGCTTTTTGTAATGCTTTCAAATAATCCTTTTGAATATTTTCATATCTTATCATAAAATCACAATGATCTAATGTCATGGCTACTAAATTATCGTAAGGCTGGTTGTAAAACTTCTTAAAATATTGAGCAAAAGTGGCTTTTTGATAATGTATAAAATCAAATTGTTTTCGGTGCTTAAGCGAAATATGCCCTCCATTTTCTGTAAAAAGAGCTGGATTTGTAAAGTTTCCCTTTGCATTAGCTTTCATTTTTTCATACACAGTTACGACAATATCCATAGGATTTCTTAAAACTGCAAAAACAAAATACTCTAATTCTTTTTTTGTAGCTCCTTTTTTAAACTCATAATATAAAGAATGTTTTCTTAACAATGATTCTCCCTCATACTGTAAATGTAATTCTTTTGAAATTGCAGAAGACGCAGAGAACGGTAGGCCTATAAATAAAAATTTGTGTTTATGACTAATGATCATTTATAAGATGTTTTTATTAATAAGATATTCCGCTATTTGCACAGCATTAGTAGCTGCTCCTTTTCTTAAATTGTCAGCTGTTATCCATAAATTTAATGTTTTATCAAGAGTGAAATCTTTTCTGATTCTTCCTACAAAAACCTCATTTTTTTTATAACTATTTATAGGCATTGGATATACGTTTTTACTAATGTTATCCAACACTTTTACTCCTGGCGTGTTTTCTAAAATATCTTTAATCTGTTTTAAATCAAAGCCATTGCTAAAAGTAATGTTAACGCTCTCAGAGTGCCCTTCAATTACAGGTACTCTTGCTGCTGTGGCAACAACATCAATATTTTTATCTAATATTTTTTTTGTTTCATTAGTGATTTTCATTTCTTCTTTTGTATACCCATTGTTTAAAAAATCGTCACAATGAGGTATAACATTACGATAAATATTATGTGGGTAAGCCATTTTTCCTTCAACATTCATTTCTTCATTTTGAAGTTGTTCAACTGCTTTTTTTCCACTTCCAGAAACCGCTTGGTATGTTGAAACTATTACTCTTTTTATTTTTAAATTCTTATGCAGTGGAGCAAGCACCATTAATAATTGAATTGTAGAGCAATTAGGATTTGCAATTATCATATCATCTCGTTTTAACTGCCAACCATTTATTTCTGGAATTATTAATTTATGATTCGAAGACATTCTCCAAAATGATGAGTTGTCAATTACTTTACACCCATTTTCTGCCATTGTTGGAGCCCACATTTTGGAAACTTCTGATCCGGCTGCAAAAAGCGCTAGGTCAGGTTTTTTACTCAATAGTTGCTCCAATGAAATTGTTTTTAATGATTTGCCTTTAAATATAATTGACTTTTGAAGTGATTTTTCTGAGCTAACAAGAAAAATATCTTTTATCGGTATATCTCTTTCAGAAATCACCTCTAAAATTTCCTTCCCTACCATGCCGGTTGCCCCTACAACTGCTAATTTCATAATTTTGATTCAAGTACAAAAATAGTATATTTACACTCCATGAGATAATTCTTTATCTTTTTTCTGTTTTATAATATATAATTAACTTTTATGTTTTATATCTCAATTTAAAAAAGTGAGTCCTATAAATAAAATTATAAAAAATATTCCAAATAAAGTAGGAGTT
>JAYZXD010000031.1:0-61577 GCA_036141595.1 Bacteroidota bacterium | reverse complement strand
ACCTCCGTTAGGATCCCAGCCCCACCATGGACCTGTTAATCTAACTTCAGTAGCAGTAGCACAAACTTCAGTTGTAATTAACAACGACGTAGCACATGAACCATCATCAGTGTTAGCTAATGGATCATAGTTACATGCCGTTGGATCTGTACAACCATCAACCTGTACAAAACAGTTACCTAGAGTAGCTGACCCTGATCCACCAGAACCGATAACAGCTCCAGAAGCATCAGTTGCATCCCATGAACATTCTGAATCCCATGATCCTGAAGTCCATATCATGTCAGTACATGTTGATAAATCAATACATAAATCAAATGAAGCAGATGAACCAGTAACTGTGTAATCTACACCATTAATAGTGAAGAATGCACCGTTCCAACCGTCACCAAATGCATCATAAAGATTTAAAGTAACTTGATCAAGTGTACAGTAAGTACATGAACCGTCATCTGTATCTGCTAACGGATCATAGTTATCAGCTGCAGGATCTGTACATCCATATACTGGACATGCAGTTCCAATTCCAACTGTAAATGAACCTGCTGAACCAGAAGCTAAACCATCAGTTGCTAGTACATTACCTGCACCATCATCTAATGTAATTATACCTCCGTTCCAACCGTCTCCAAAAGCGTCGTACATGTTAACAGTGTAACAGTCATCTACTAAACATAAAGTAGTTGGTACACCTGCCCCACCAGAAGCAATAACAGTACCTGAACCGTCAACGATATCCCAAGAGATTTCAGAATCCCAAGATCCACCGCCAGCAGTAATATTTACTGTATTGTCTGTACAACCAAACACACAAGATCCATCGTCTATAGTAGCCGTTGCATCATAGTTTGTAGCTGTAGGGTTAGTACAACCAAGATAGTCACAAGAACCATCATCAGTATCAGCAGAAGCATCGTAGTTTACAGCAGCAGTATCAGTACATCCATATACTGGACAAACACCAGCACCAACAGTAAAGTCAGCAGTACCAGTAGAACCAGTAGTTAATGTTAATGATACTCCTAAACCAGGTGCATCCCACGTGTTACCATTCCATCCGTCACCGAATGAGTCATCCATTGTTAAAGTATAACAATCATCTGGTAAACATAGTGTACCAGAATATGGAGCTCCTCCAGTAAGGATAACAGTACCTGAAGAGTTAGTTAATGTCCAAGAAACTTCTCCTTGCCATGAACCACCTCCTACTGTTAAAGTACTGAAAGTATCAGCACAGTAGTTACATGAACCATCATCATTATTTGCAGATGGATCATAGTTTAGTGCTAATGGATCAGTACAACCATCAATTACTAAGTACTCATCAAAACAAACCTCATCAATAGCTATATCTCCTGTGAATGAACCACCATAAGTAGCTACAAAATCAACAGTGATATTAGTGCTTCCAGCATAAGCAGATAAATCTACTTGCGTGAAGTTCCATTGATCTCCTTGATCACCAGTCATTGACCATAATGAAGTACCATTAACAAGAACATCTAAAGTTCCTGTTGTAGCACCAAACATATGATTGTAGAATGATAATGTTGGAGTAGTTAGTGAAGAAACATCTATACAAAGTGATGTTAATGTAACTGGAGTTTGTGGAGCTCCTGATGTTTCATAGAACATGTAGTTTCCACCACCTGTAATATCATCAGAAGGACCAGTACCAAATGAAGGTGTACCTAAGCTGCCTAAACTCCATCCATTGTTAGACCAGTTAGCTGGAGCACCAGCGTCAAAGTTTTCACAATATGGAGCAGCTTGACATGCTAAAATACATGATCCATCATCTAATGTAGCTGTAGCATCATAGTTAACAGCAGCTGGATCTGTACATCCTAAAATAGGACAAGGTCCACCCGAGCCAACGTAAACATCATAACTTCCAGCTGGAGCAGCAACTAATGTAGTGTCAAAATCAAAAGTGATTTCTCCATCAAAAGTTCCTCCACCAACAGTAATGTTATAACATCCATCAGGTAAACAAAGCGTTCCAAGCTCGAAAGCACCAGAAGCTAATCCACCTGTAGCTACAACAGTTCCACCAGGGACAGTTGTCACAGTGTATGTAGCACCGTTCCATCCGTCACCCCACGAATCGTACATGTTGAAAGTTATCTCATTGTCAGTACAAGGATAAGCACATGAACCATCGTCAGTGTCAGCAGATGCATCATAGTTTACAGCAGTAGAGTCCGTACATCCAAAGATTGGACATACAGCATTTCCTAAAGTAAACAGTACTGAACTAGGAGAACCATAAGCTCCTCCGTTAGCAGGACCATCATATTGTACACCATTGATGTTAAACCAAGCCCAGCCACCATTTACAACTCCAGTAGCGTTGAACTCGTAACATCCCTCTGGGAAACAACCTGAATTGTCATCACCAAAGAAACCAGAACCAGTGTTATCTGTTCCTTCTAGTAAAATGGTAGTGTCACCAGCTAGGGTAACGTTCCAACCACCAACCCAGAAAGACCAGTCTCCGAATTCTAAATCACCAGGTGTAACTTCTAATCCTGTTTCGATAACCAATACTTCATCATAACAACATGAACCATCGTTATCTGTTACAGCAGGGTCATAGTTAGAAGCAGTTGGGTCATCACATCCAAAAACAGCACAAGATGCAGAACCAACAGCAAATGTAAATGAACCAGCAGTACCAGAAGATAATCCGCCAGAGCCTATAACAACTCCACCAGAAGTAGCCTCAAATATACTACCATTCCATCCATCACCCCATGTATCAGTCATATCAACTGTATAACAGTCATCAGGTAAACATAATGACCCAGAATATGGAGCTCCTCCAGTAGCAACAACGTTACCTGAGCCATCAACTAATGACCAGCCAACTTCGCTTAAGAACGAACCACCACCTACAGTAACTGAAATCGTGTTGTCGTAACAACAAGATCCATCGTCATAATTTGAGAATGGAGTATAGTTACTTGCAGCAGGGTCTGTACATCCTACAATTGAATCAGAACATGATCCGTCATCAATAGCAGCATTTACATCATAGTTTGCATATGCAGTATCAGTACAACCTAAGCCACAATTAGCTCCAGCTACACTAAATATTGACGAAGTAGCGTAAGTACCAGTTGATACAGAGAATGACGTTAACAGATTACCTGCATAGTCAACTATATCAAGAGTACCACCACCCCAACCGTCTCCAAACGTATCATATCCGTCTATATAGAAACAGCCTGCATTAGCACATAGTGTTTGTACATCAACCGCTCCACCATCAGCATAAGCTTGTGAAGCCATTGCAGTATCACCTGTGATTGCATTAATTACATACCAAGAATTTTCAGATGAGAACCAGTCAGGAGTAAAAGTTAAAGTTAACTCGTCATCATAACCGTAGTACATACATGTGTAAGCACATGACCCATCATCATTATTCGCAGTAGCATCATAGTTAGTAGCTAAAGAGTCAGTACAACCGTCATATAGACATGGAGCTGTTGCTCCAGTTGTATCTTGATCCCATGAAGTATTAGCACTAGCGTCATAATTAGATGCTAAAGTATCCAAACATCCATATACATAGTTTGTTAAGATAAACCAAGAACCACTTGCTGTACATCCGTTACAGTCAGTAACAGTTACAGAAACTGGACCTAAAGGTAAACCAGTAACATTTTGGGTTGTAGCACCCATATCCCACGCATATGTGTATGAAGATAAAGAGTAATTTATATTACCTCCAAAATCATAAGAACCAGCACTTGGATAAGTAGTACCAGCACCAGGAGCTCCACCTGTTGCAAAACCTGAAATTATAGACAGGTTAGCGTCAGAAGAAACAACTGAATTATACGTTGAATCTGCACCAGCACCAAATACAACGTTAACACCAACACCTTGAACATAAATACAAATCGTTTGACCTGCAGTCATGTTAATAGATACTGGAATATTTGTGATCTCTCCTGTGAAATTAGCTAACATAGGAGCTGTTCCTGCTAATGTCCATCCGTTAGGGTCTGTTTCATATCCAGCACCAGAACCTAATCTGTAGTAAACATTTGCAGTACCAACACCCGCCATAGAAGGCTGATCAATAGACGTGATCTGTAAGTCTGATGTTGCAGTAACATCAAATACGTTAGACGCCCATTGTGTTGAAGTGCTTGAAGCACCTGCTAAAGTCATTGCAGCACCATTGTAACATGGTGTACCACCAGAAACAGCTAAATCAACACCTCCATTTGCATTTCCAGGAGTTGCATCAAAAGTAGTTCCAACAATAGTGATAACAGGAGTCGGATCAACAGTTACAGTAACAGTTGAAGAACAAAGATTAACTGAGTCAGTTACAGTACAAGAATATGTACCTGCAGCTAAACCAGTAGCAGTCGATGTAGTTTGACCGTTATCCCATAACCAGTAATCGTTTCCGAATGAACCTGAAATCGTTACAGTAGCAGCAGCATCAAATGCACCATTACAAGAAGGAGCATTATCTACTGAAGCAGAAGCAACATAAGGATCACATAGATATACACAAGAACCATCATCAGCAGTTGCTAGTGTATCGTAGTTAAGTGCCGTAGGATCATTACATCCATAAACAGGACAAGCAACGTTCACACTTAAAGCACCTTGATCACTAAATGGAGCACCACCAGAGGCATAAACAGTTCCGTTTGCGTCTGTGATATCCCAAGAGATTTCAGAATCCCAAGATCCTCCACCAACAGTAATAGAGTAACAGTCGTCATCCATACACATCATTTCTACAGCATTAGCTCCTGTAGCAATAGTGTATGGTCCAAATACAGTACCAGTGTTAGTACCAGTAGCAGTAAATGTTGCACCATTCCATCCGTCTCCAAAAGAGTCGTACATGTTTAACGTCAACATTGTACCTGGACAGTAGTTACATGAACCATCATCTGTGTTAGCAGCTGGATCATAGTTTAAAGCTTGATCGTCTGTACATCCTGAGATCACTAAGAACTCATCTACACAAACTTCATCAATAGCAATATCTCCAGTAAATGAACCACCGTAGAATGCTTCGAATGTAATAACAATATCAACACCAGCATAAGCAGATAAATCTACTTGCTCGAAGTTCCATTGATTACCTTGATCACCAGACATTGACCATACCGTATCACCGTTTACGTATACATTTAAAGTACCAATAGTAGCACCGTACATGTGGTTGTAGAATGATAAAGCAGGGTTTGTAAGTGAAGAAATGTCTAAACACTCAGAAGTAATGTCTACTGAAGGAGCGTAACCTGAAGATGTCTCATAATACATATAGAATTGTCCTCCTGTTATATCGTCCACTGGACCAGTACCAGAAGAAGTAGTTCCAAATGCATCATTAACCCATCCATTGTTAGTCCATGTACCAACTCCTAAATCAAAGTTTTCACAGTAAGGAGCAGCAGTACAAGAGTACTGGCATGAACCATCGTCAGTGTTAGCTAAAGGATCATAGTTTGTAGCTGTAGCATCTGTACATCCTAGAACAGGACACAACGCTCCAACTGAAATATCAGCAGATCCTGTAGATCCAGTAGTTAGAGTAGCTGTTCCAACAGGAGCACCTGACATAGTGATTGAGAAAATGTTTCCATTCCATCCATCACCCCATGAGTCAGCCATGTCAACTGTATAACAGTCACTTGGTAAACATATGTCTTGAGTGAAAGGAGCACCAAAAGTACCAGCACCTCCAGTTAGTACAACAACACCAGAAGAATTAACTAGTGACCAAGATACTTCACTTTGGAATGAACCACCACCACAAGTAATAGTTACCCAGTTGTCAGTACAGAAAATACACGATCCATCGTCAGTGTTTGCAGCTGGATCATAATTATTAGCTGTTGGGTCAGTACAGCCTAAAACTGCACAAGCACCAATTTGTCCTGAAGCATTAGGACCTGAGACTAAAACAGTACCGTTAGCATCTGTTATATCCCAAGAGTTTTCAGCACTCCAAGAACCAGCTGTATAAATGATATCTGTACATACTGTAAGATCAATACAAAGAACAAATGACGCAGCAGCACCAGTAGCAACTGTATAATCAGTACCATCTACTGTTAATAAACCACCATTCCATCCGTCTCCAAAAGAATCATAAAGATTCAAAGTAACTTGATCACCAGATAAACAGTTACCAGCGCAGTCGAATCCAGGAGTATTACCTACAATTCCACTAGCGTTTGGTCCAGAAGCAACAACAACACCTGAAGCATCAACTAAATCCCAAGAGTTTTCAGCACTCCAAGAACCAGCAGTGTAAATAATATCTGTACAAACAGATAAGTCCATACAGAAAACAAAAGATGCGGAAGCACCAGTATTAACTGTATAATCAACACCATTGATTGTTAGAAGACCTCCATTCCATCCGTCACCGAATGAGTCATAAAGGTTTAATGTAACTTCTTCTCCAGATAAACATGCACCTGAACAATCGTATCCTGCAGCAGCATAAGTACATGAACCATCGTCAGCAGTAGCTGCTGCATCATAGTTACATGCTGTTGCGTCAGTACAACCAGAAATAGTGTACGTACATGAACCATCATCTACAGTAGCTGTAGCATCATAGTTATCAGCAGCAGGATCAGTACAACCAGAAATAGTGTACGTACATGAACCGTCATCTACAGTAGCTGTAGCATCATAGTTATCAGCTGCAGGATCAGTACAACCAGATACTGCGACAGCAGTACCAGCACATCCTGAAGCGACACCATTTAAAATTAACTCGTCAAATTCTACGTCTCCACTTGAAAACTGAAATTTAACCGTTCTATCAAAATTTACAGCTGCTACAGTTGCAGTGTTAGAGCCTAGTGTTAATGCTTGTGCATTACCAAAAAAGGCACTTCCATTTGCTGTAGTTTTGTAAACTCTGTAATTAGCTCCACCTGCAGGCAACTGAGTAACATTCATAGTAAATGTCTGAGCTGCTTGACTTGCTGATCCATCAGCAACAGTTGTAGCCGTAAGAACGTGAGTCCATGTAGTATTAGGGCCTGGAGTGAAATCACTACATGCATTGATTAATGATACAGATGGTGGTGGTGTAGTACCAACACAATCAGAATCATCACCATTCAAGCTTAAAGCATCAAATTCCACAGCTCCATCAGAGAATTGGAATTTAACCGTTCTATCAAAAGTAACAGCAGCTACAGTAACAGTGTTTGTTCCTAGTGTTAATGCTTGAGCATTACCAAAGAAAGCACTTCCATTAGCTGTAGTTTTGTAAACTCTGTAATTAGCTCCAGCTGCAGGCAACTGTGTAACATTCATAGTGAATGTCTGAGCTGCTTGACTTGCTGATCCATCAGCAACAGTTGTAGCTGTAAGAACGTGAGTCCATGTAGTATTCGGGCCTGGATCAAAATCACCGCAATCGCTTATTAGTGATGTAGATTGACCACTCATACTGGTTGTAAAAAATACCATGGCAAAAGCCATTAAGTAACCTAAGATTTTCCTAGGGTTTGGTTTTGTTTGTTTTGTTTTCATAACACAAGTTTTAATTAATAAAAGGTTAATTATATAAAAAAACCATTGAGCAAAAACACAATGGCTGATTTACCAAAAAAAAACGACGAAAACCCTAACCATAGAGAGCAAGAGTTACACGCAGGCAATACCTGTAAACAGTAAAATTTTGTCATATATGTTGAAGTTTTTGTCGTAAACTTGGGAGTAAAACTAATAAAAAAATTATTAAAACAAAAAAAAAATTATGTTTTTTTTCCCGAATCATAGTACTTAATTTTTTACAAAAAATCTTTTACTTAGCCTACGATATAAGCTAAAATAAGTTACAAAAAACTTTAACATTTAGTTGGTATACATTTTAAATTAAATTGTATTCTTTTAACTTGTATTATATTTGCTTTATGAATAAATTTAAAAAAATTATTGAAGATGCCTGGGAAAATCGATCTTTACTCAAAAAACAAAAAACAATAGATTGTATCAATCAAATAATTGAAGAGGTTGACAAGGGGAGATTACGTCCTGCTACACCCAAAAAAAACTCTTGGATAGTAAATGACTGGATCAAAAAAGCTATAATATTATACTTTCCAATCAGAAATATGGAAAGTATTGACGTTGGACCTTTTGAGTATCACGATAAAATGAAACTTAAGCAGGGTTACAAAGAAATGGGTATTCGAATTGTTCCAAATGCTGTAGCTAGGTACGGATCTTATATATCAAAAGGTGTAATTTTAATGCCTTCATATGTAAATATTGGAGCATATGTAGATGAGGGAACAATGATTGATACATGGGCAACTGTAGGTTCATGCGCTCAGATTGGAAAAAATGTTCATATTTCTGGAGGAGTTGGTATAGGAGGTGTTCTTGAACCAGTTCAAGCATCTCCAGTAATTATTGAAGATAATGTATTTATTGGATCCAGATCTATAATAGTTGAAGGGGTTAGAGTTGAGAAAGAGGCAGTTCTTGGTGCAAACGTTGTGCTTACTGCATCAACAAAAATCATCGACGTCACCCAAAAGAAAGCGAACGAACTTAAAGGATACATTCCTTCTAGATCTGTTGTAATACCAGGCACCTACAATAAAAAATTTCCTGCAGGAAATTATGGTGTACCCTGTGCTTTGATAATAGGTAAGAGAAAAGAAAGTACGGATAAAAAAACATCTTTAAACAACGCTTTACGTGACTTTAATGTAGCTGTATAATGAAAATAGGTTTTGATGCAAAAAGAGCATTTTTTAATAATACTGGTTTAGGCAACTATTCTAGAGATACAATTAAAATAATAAGTGATTACAAGAAAAATGATCAGTTTTCATTATATACACCAAAATTAGTTCGCAATGAAAGACTTCATTTTGTCAATAGCCAAAAAAATATTAAAGTATGTGCACCTAACTCCATTAAAGACAAATTATTTCCATTTTACTGGAGAAGTTTTGGCTGTCTGAAAAAGCTTAAAAGTGATAATTTAGATATATATCATGGTTTATCAAATGAAATTCCTTTTGGAATAGAACACTCTGGAATAAAAAGTGTTGTAACAATACATGATTTAATTTTTTTAAGATACCCTAAACTATTTAGTTTTTTTGATAGAAGCATATATTACAAAAAATTTAAATCATCATGCCAACGAGCTGATAAGATAATTGCAATTAGCCAACAAACTAAAAAAGATATCATTGATTATTTTTCAATTAAAGAAAAAAAAATTCAAGTTATATATCAAGGTTGTAATACAATTTTCAAGCAAAAAGTAGGCCAAAAAGAAAAGCAATCAGTTATGCATAAGTATAACTTACCAGCATCATTTATTCTTTATGTTGGTACTATTGAAGAACGAAAAAACTTAATGAGTCTCCTGAAAGCAGTTAAAAATTTGCACAATGTTAAACTAGTTGTAATTGGAAACGGAAAAAAATATAAGCAAAAATGCTTAGATTATATTTATGAAAATAAATTAAATTCAAATGTTTTTATTTTGAAAAATGTTAATTTCAATGATTTACCTGCAATATATCAATCAGCTGAAATAATGGTTTATCCATCTTTTTTTGAGGGCTTTGGCATTCCAATTGTTGAAGCTCTTTTTTCAAAAACTCCAGTAATTACAACAAAAGGTGGTTGCTTTAAAGAAGCTGGTGGACCAGATACAATTTATGTAAACACAAGTTCAGTAAGAGATCTGAAAGAATCAATAGAAAGCCTCCTTTTAAATAAAAACAAAAGAGAAAAGATGAAAATTAATGGAGTTAATTTCGCTCAAAAATTTTCAGATGAAAAAATTGCAAAAAACCTGTACGAGACTTACAAAAATTTATAAATGAAAAATCTTTTTTTATATTTACAGTAGGCCGTTTAAAAATGCAGTATTTGTATTTAGATAAAATAATCGGTAAAAAATAATTAAATGACAAAATGAAGTCAAAAAACATCTTTGATATAGAAATAGAAAACGTTTTAAAGATATTGGATAAAGGAGGAACATTTCTTTATCCGACAGACACAATTTGGGGTATTGGATGTGATGCTACTAATGATGAAGCAATAGACAAAATATACAAAATCAAGCAACGAGCCGATAATAAAGCATGTATTTCGCTTGTTCAAAGCATAAATCAACTAAAAGAAATTACAGGTGTAATTCCTGATCTTGACATAAGTTCAGAACCAACTACAATTATTTATCCACATGTTAAAAATTTAAGCAAAAAAATATTATCGATAGATGGATCGGCAGCAATTAGATTAACAAGCAATAAATTTTGTAAAGAAATTATCAAAAAATTTGGTAAACCAATTGTATCAACATCTGCAAATATAAGTGGTCAAAACCATGCAAAAAAATTTAATGAAATATCAAATGAAATAAAACAAAATGTGGACTATATAGTAAATTTGTCAAAAGAAAAATTAATGACAAAGCCTTCAAAAATATTTTATCTAAATCCAGATGGTAGTTTAAAAAAAATCAGATAGTGAATTACGCAAAAGAACTTAATAATCCTATATTTAAGATAATTCAATCAGTTAGTGATGAATTAAAGTATGAAACATATGCTGTTGGAGGATGGGTTCGTGATTTATTACTAAATAGGTCACAAGAAAAAACTGATATTGATTTTGTTTGTGTTGGAAGTGGCATTAAATTAGCTGAACTAGTTCACGCTAAAATTGGTAAAAATGCGAAACTTAGCGTATATAAAAATTTTGGAACAGCTTTAATAACAATTAATGAAGAAAATTATGAATTTATTGGAGCTAGAAAAGAATCTTACAGAAAAAATAGTAGAAATCCGATTGTAGAAAATGGGACCTTAGAGGATGATCAAAAAAGAAGAGACTTTACTATTAATACAATGTACATTAATTTAAATTCAAAAAATTATGGTAAACTCATAGATCCGTTTAATGGTCAAAAACACTTAAAAGAGAAAATAATTAAAACACCACTTAATCCAAATAACACATATTATGATGATCCATTAAGAATGATGAGAGCAATAAGATTTGCTACTCAATTAAATTTTAAAATCGAAGACAACTCTTATTCAGCAATAAAAATAAATTGTGAAAGATTATCAATTATTTCTCAAGAGAGAATTACTGATGAACTAAATAAAATAATTCTGTCAAAAATACCATCTAAAGGATTTAAAATGCTCTATGATACGAATTTATTACATCAATTTTTTCAGGAATTTGTTGAACTAAAAGGAATAGATGTTATTGGAAAACACGAGCATAAAGATAATTTTGACCATACTATTAAAGTACTTGATAACATAAGCTTAAAATCAGAGGATTTGTGGTTAAGGTGGGCAGCAATTTTACATGATATTGCTAAGCCCATAACAAAAAAATATGATAAAATTCAAGGTTGGACATTTCACTCTCATGAATTTATTGGAAGCAAAATGGTTCCAAAAATATTTAAAAAACTAAAATTGCCACTAAATGAGAAAATGCGATATGTACAAAAACTTGTAATGCTTCATTTACGACCAATTGCATTATCGAAAAAAATAGTTTCAGATTCTGCTGTTAGAAGATTACTTTTTGATGCGGGAAATGATATTGATGACCTTATGTTACTTTGTGAGGCAGATATAACTTCAAAAAATACTCAAAAAATAAAAAGATATTTGCAAAATTTTCAAATTGTTAGAAAAAAGCTTAAGGATGTAGAAGAAAAAGATCAAATCAGAAATTTTCAACCCCCAATAAATGGAATAGAAATTATGAATGCATTTAATATAAAAGAGGGCAAAGAAATAGGTATAATAAAAAATGCAATTAAAGATGCAATTTTAGACGGAGAAATTAAAAATGATAAAGAGGAGGCTGTTTCTTACATGATCAAAAAAGCAAAACAACTAGACTTACACTTAAAAAAATGAAATATATAGTTCAGATACATTTAGAACATAAAGAAGACGTTATCAGAAAAATTGAGATATCTGAGGACTCAAACTTACATGATTTACACAATAAAATTGTAGAATCATTAGATTTAGATCAAAATCAAATGGCTTCATTTTATTTTACTAATGAAAAATTAGAATTACAAAAAGAAATTCCTCTTTTTAAAATTGATGAAAATACACATGAAAATATAGAAATGAGTGATGTCAAAATAAAATCTGCATTTTGTAATTTAAACGATAAACTTATATACGTTTATGATTTTCTAAAAATGTGGAGATTCTTAGTGACTTATGAAAAAACATCAAAAAATGAAACTGATGATACAAAAGTTGTCTATTCAATAGGAGAAATGCCTAAACAAGCCCCTGAAATTATTTTTAAATCAGCAAATAATTCTCAAATTGCAGATGATTTGTACTATGATGAAGATGAATATTTAATATAAAATGCAAAAAAATAAATATGTAATTTTCATATTAGGACCAACAGCAGTAGGTAAAACTAAAACTAGTATTGATATTGCAAAAAGAATAAAAACAGAAATAATATCATGTGATTCAAGACAATTTTTTAAAGAACTTAAAATAGGTTCTGCCCCCCCTTCACTAAAAGAGTTGAAACAAATCACCCATCATTTTATTCAACATCTTAGTATTAAAGATGATTACAATTCAGGATTATTTGAACTTGATGCTATTAATAAAATCAAAGAGCTACACAAAAAGTATGAAAAAATTATTTTAGTTGGAGGCTCTGGCTTGTATATTGATGCAATATGTAAAGGACTAGATGATATTCCAAAAATAGCACCAGCTATAAGAAGAAAATTCAATTTAAAATACAAAGAAAACGGTATAAAATGGCTACAAAGTGAAGCAATTAAAATTGAGCCAGACATAAAAGATCATGCAAATTTTAAAAACCCTCAAAGATTATTAAGAATTCTAGAAGTTTTTGATCAAACAGGCAAAAAACTATCTTCTTTTCATTCAAAAAAAATAAAAAAAAGACCATTCAAAATAATTAAAATAGGTCTTAAAACTAACAGAGAAGACTTATACAAAAAAATTAATAGTCGTGTTGATGAAATGATAGCAGATGGACTAATAGATGAAGCTAAAAAACTAATTCCTTTTAAAGAAAAAAATGCTTTAAATACTGTTGGCTACAAAGAGTTATTTTGTTTTTTAAAAAATCAAATAACATTAGAAAAAGCAATAAATGATATTAAAATGAATACACGTAGATTCGCTAAAAGGCAAATTACATGGTTTAAAAAGGATAAAGAAATTAAATGGTTTGATATTAACGAGTCAGATGAAATTATAAAATTTATCTCAAAATTGTAACCGTACCTTTAATTTGATCGAAACCGTTTCCTACTTCAATTATATAAAAATAAACACCTTCCGGAACATTTTCTCCTTGCAAATTTTTCCCATCCCACTGCTTTGAATAACCAACAGACTGAAAAATTAATTTACCGAAACGACCAAAAATTTTAACTTCACTATCCTCATACAAAAAAGTGTCCTCCAGACTCCAAGTATCATTTGTGTTATCCCCATTTGGTGTAAAGATGTTAGGAATACATTCAGATGTTATTGTTGAAATGACAAAAGATGTATCCTCTTCGCAACCATTTCCATCAATAACAGAAACAAAATAATCACCAGGGCTTATACCAACAGCTAGTGGATTTGTATTTAAACCGTTCCACCACTCAAATGTGTAAGGCTCAACACCTCCCACAGCAGAAGCCTCTAGCTGAATATCTAAATTTTCTAAATTGCATTCAATAATTGAATTAGCTGGGTCTAGTGTGATAAGTAAATCATCAATTGTAAAATCCTGTCTTACCAAACACCCAAAATAATCAGTTACTTCAACCCAGTGGTTACCTGGACATATATTTGCATGTTGAGTAATTTCACCATTACTCCAAAAATATGTATACGGACCCAGGTCCCACAACTCGCTATCATTAAATACAGTTGTATTATTTATATCAATAATTCCATTGGGAAGATCAAATTCAACTAATAAAGTATCGGTTGTATAACAATCGTTTGAGATATCATATGTTTTTATAAAATAAGTACCCTCACATAAAACAGGGGAGCTATTATTGTTTCCAATTGTATCTCCAAAAATATTAATCCAAAAATAATCAAAGGGTCCTGTAGAAGATGACTCAACTATCTGAACTTCAGCTTTATGAATTAAATCATCATAAATTACTTCTGTTTCTAGTATATAAGGCTCTAGAAAAACTGTATCAACATATGAAGCTCCGCAAGAATCAGTAACCAATACCCAATATACCAAATCGAATAAAGAGTCAATACTTGCTGTTGTGTCACCGGTATTCCATAAAAATGAAATTGGTGATGTTCCTCCATCTACTAAAGCAGTTGCAACTCCTCCTTGATTACATGTCATATCTACAGATTCAATAAGTAAACTTAGTGAATCAGGTTGACTAATTGTAATACTCTGGCTAGCAAAACATCCATTATTATCAGTAACTTGAACTTGGTATGCGCCAGAACCAACAACAATTTGTAAACTTGTATCACCGGTACTCCAAGTAATATTATAAGGAGATGTCCCTCCCAAAATGTTAAGATCAATTAAAGTTAATGCATCATAGCAAACCAATGAAGTATCCTCAGCATTGATATTTATGTCAAGTAATTCTGGTGATTCTAAAACAAAACTAAATGTATCAAAACATGATAAAGAATCAGAAACAACAAGTGAATAAACACCATCAGGTAAAGAATAAAGTGAATCTGCTGTTCCTGTCCCATTTAACCAAAAATAACTTAAGGGACCTACCCCACCATAGACTTCAATAGTTATAATTCCATCACTTTGACCATGACAAGATGATGGTTGAATTACCGCATCCACGATAATCTGGTTCGATTGATTTATTGTAAAACTTTCTTCATGAACACATCCTATAGAATCAACAATATTAACATCATAAGTACCTGCAGATAAAAATAAATTATCAAAACCTCCCCATTGAACATCGTATGGCTCATTACCTCCAATGATAGAGTCAATAATTACACTTCCTGAGTTATTGCCAAAGCAAGAAACCATTGAAATAGTTGAAAATACATCAATTTCATATTGTGCATAACACCTTACTGGAACTGTATCAATGCAACCAAAATCAAGATCCTCAATATATATATTATACCAACCAGATGGTACATATAAAGAGTCTGCAAAGGGACCAGTACTTATATCATAGTTAAATCCAAAATTAATATTGCCACCTCCTACTATACTGTCAATCATTAAATAACCACTATCAGATTCACAAATAAGAGGAAAAGTGGTAGATGCATATGTTTGATATGGCTCCGGTTCAGACAAATCAAAGTTATTATTCAAAAAACATCCAAAAGTATCAATTACAGTTAATTTATAGTTTGCAGCATACAAGCTATCTAAAGTTATTTCATACGGATTATACTGAAAGGAAATATTTGCTGATATACTGTCTCTAGTAATAAATGAAACAGTATCATTCGTAGTCAAATTAACTAAATAAACATCATAAAATTCACCATCTACAAACTTTTTACCACCCTTAGGAGAACAAACTAAATTTCCAGAATTAACTCCTCTGCAATTAATATTATTTATATAAAATGTATCAAAAAATAACTCTGTTGGGGATATAATATTTGTAAGTACAGAGTCCTTACAACCAATAGAATCAGTAAAAACTATTTTATAAAAACCTACAGATAGATCATCAAATATTGTATCATTAATTCCTGAAGAAAAAAAAAGACTATCTTTAAACCACTCATAAAAATATGGCGGAGATCCTGAGTGAGCTACCCTTTTAAGAAAGCCTGTACTATCACCAAAACATTGAACATTAGAATGAGAACCTCGAGAGCCTAGCGGACATGAAATGTAATAAAAAGAGGTATCACCAGCAACAACTACTTTGAAACTACCGCAATTTTGTGTAATTAATGTATCAGAATCAAGTGATAATTGAATGTCATTAATTGTTGACACATTAACCCATCCTAACAAATCATCATTATAAAACCAATTTCCTATTTGAGAAACAGAAACAACATCCAAAAAGATTGCACCATCACCATAACAATTGTTAGGAACAACTGAATCGTTAAGTATTTGAGATCTAACTAAAAAAGAATTCAGTACTAATGCTAAAATAAAAACTCTTCTCATAGCTGTAATTAAGTTACAAATATACCAATAAAAATAAACTCTATATTTCTTGAAAATCAATTACTAGTCCAGGATATGATAATACAACATTTGAAAATCCTTTTTTTGTTTGGACTAATAGATCATTTAAATTTTTATATCTCTGTGAAAAATGTCCAATCACTAACTTTTTTACATTTGCTTTTTTCGCAATCTCTGCTGCCTGTAAAGTTGTAGAGTGACCTGTTTTCTCAGCTCTATCAATCAATTCATGCATGAAAGTAGTTTCATGATACAACAAATTTACATCTTTGATTTTATTTACTATTCTTTCATTAAATCTTGTATCAGAACAATAAGCATATTTAAATGGAGAAGTACTGGCCTTTGTTAAAATATTATTAGTTACTACTTCGCCATTTTCACTAATCCAATCTGCACCATTTTTTAAACTGTTAATTTTATCATGAGGAATATTGTATTTTTCTATTGCGCTAGAAATTATTTTTCTTGGACTTTTCTTTTCTTCAAATAAAAAACCACTACACTTTATTGAATGGTCTAATATAATATTTGAGACTTTAATGTTATCATCTTCTAAAATCACTAAAGATTCATTTTCAGATAATGGATGAAAAAAAAGAGGATAATTAAGCTCTGTATTTGATGCACTTAGTTGTAAATTAACAATTAACTCAAGCTCTTCGTGAGCATAAATATGCAATTCTTTTTTTCTTCCAAGTAAATGCATGCTATTAATTAGACCAATTAATCCAAAATAATGATCACCGTGTAAATGACTAATAAAAATATGATTTATTCTTTGAAAATTTAATTGATATTTGCGTAGCTGAATTTGTGTTGATTCCCCACAATCAATTAAAAAAAACCGCTCATTTACATTTAATAATTGAGCGGTTGGATTTCTATTAATTGTAGGAATTGCAGAACTACATCCTAAAATATTCAATTTAAATGACATTAATGTTTTATTATCATTTTTTTTGTTTGGATGATGTCTCCATTAGTAATTGAGTACAAATATATTCCTTCAGTTAAATTAGATACATTTACAAAAAATGTATTAACACCTCTGTTTGATTTTATTAGTTTTGATTTAATCTTTTCACCTAACAAATTATGTAATTCAAAATATATTTCACTATCCTCTCCTAATACATACTGGATTTTAGCATTACTATTTACTGGATTAGGAAACGCATCTTTAAGTTCAAAGGTTTCTTGACTTATGTAATTAATTGTTGAAGTAGAATTAACTATATCTAGATAGTAATAGTCTATAATATCATCTTGAGTGATAGGAATACCAATACCTGCATCGGCAGTTGTTGTAGTCGTCATAATTAACTGATATGAACCAATATCTGAACTAGTTGGATCTGAAGTAGAATACAATACTGCACAAGATGTAGATCCTCCATCAAAAATACAATTAGGAGCCAAACAATCATAAGCAAAATTTTGAGGCAGTCCAGTAAAACTAGTAAGCTCAATTGACTGAATGGTAACTGGTATTGGAATCCCGTTGTATTCTACATTAGTATCTAGAGGAGTTATTATTGTTATAACTTGATTGTATGACTGTCCCACTATTGCATCATCGATTCCGGTTGCTTCGTCGGGGTAAATTCCTGGAGCAGTAAATTGCATATCTGGTACACATTGTGCAGCAACAAAGTTAGTAGCAAACACACACATAATAATAAGTAATTTTCGTTTCATAATATTTTTTTTAAATTATAAATTTAATTCTCTCTCAATTTCTTCCATTTCAATAAAATCATATGCCTCTTGTAATGTTGGGACAATGTTAAGACCATCATCAAATGAAAAGTCACAAACAATTACAAAAGATCCATTTATTTTTGAAATATTCTTGTCAAATGTAATGAATTTATTTTTAATACTTTCAGCTATTTCAACGCTTACTCCTGATAAGTCAGCTATAAAATTTGTAACATTTTTTTTTGTATTAGGTACAGTAAAATTGTTTTCTGAATCTATTTTAAATATTATTGTTTTGTCTTTAAAATTCATTTTTTATTATTTAGTTTGGCAGAAAGTAAAAATAAAACAGCCATTCTAATTGCAACTCCATTTTCAACTTGATCAAGTATCAAGGAATGATTAGAATCTACAACATCTGAACTTATTTCCACTCCTCTGTTAATTGGACCAGGATGCATAATAGTAATTTCTTTAGATAAGTTATTCAGAACTGACATATTAACACCAAATGACATTGCATACTCTCTAAGCGAAGGAAAATAATTTACATCTTGACGTTCGAGTTGAATACGAAGAATGTTTGCGATATCACACCATTCGAGAGCTTCATGTAAATTTGAAAAATGGGAAACACCCAAAGAATTTAAGTACTTTGGCATCAAAGAAGAAGGACCACATACACTTACTTTAGCCCCAAGTTTTTTTAAACAAAAAATATTAGAAAGAGCAACTCGTGAATGTAAAATATCTCCAACAATTACAATTTTTTTTCCTTTTACATCTCCAAATTTTTCTCTTATTGAAAACGCATCTAGTAATGCTTGTGTTGGATGCTCATGAGTACCATCTCCAGCATTTACTATACTAGCATCTACATTTCTAGATAAAAATACTGCAGAACCTGGATTTGGATGCCTTAATACAATTATATCAACCTTCATGGCTAATATATTGTTCACTGTGTCTAAAAGAGTTTCACCTTTATTAACTGAAGAGCTAGAAGATGAAAAATTTATTATGTCAGCGGATAGTCGTTTTTCAGCAAGTTCAAAAGAAAGCTTTGTTCTTGTTGAATTTTCAAAAAATAAATTAGCTATTGTTATATCTCTTAATGAAGGGACCTTTCTAATAGGTTGATTTATAATTTTTTTAAAATTGTCTGCTGTGTGAAAAATTAAATTAATATCAGAAGTTGTAAGATATTTAATTCCAAGCAAATGATTTACTGACAAGTTATTTCTCATATAATTTTTTTATTAAAACTCTGTCTATATGTGAAACTTCTTTCCATTCTACAATAATTTTTTCGGAATCCATTGCATCAATATTTTGTCCAATATAATTTGGTTGAATAGGTAAATCTCTGTTAAAACGACGATTAATTAATGTTAATAATTCAACCGACTTTGGTCTTCCAAAATTCAAAATAGCATCAATAGCAGAACGAATTGATCTTCCTGTATATAAAACATCATCTACTAATACTATGTGTTTATCCTCAAGAGAGATATTAATATCCATGGCCTGAGGAATAATGGGTTTATCTCTTCTCATCAAATCATCTCTGTAAAAAGAAATATCTACATTTCCAGAATCTATCTTGATTTTAGGCTGAATTTGTTGTAATTTTTTAATGATTCTATTATTTAAAAATGTACCTCTTGGTTGTACTCCAACAATAACAGTATTATCAAAATTATGGTGGACCTCAATAAGTTGATGACACAATCTTTCAATCGTTACTGCAATTAAATTTTGATCTAATATTTCTCTTTCTTCAATCATTTTCACAAACATAGCAAAAAAAAACCCCAAAAATTTGGGGTTTTAAGTAATTTGTTATTCTAAATTATCTTTCAAAGCAGCTAGGCTATCTAAATCACCTAAAGTTGACTGTTTTTTTTCATCTTCTAACTTTTTCAATACTTTGTTTCTATTTTTAGTTTCTTTTTTTCTTTGCTCTAGAAGAACTTCTTTATAAGTAGCTTTGTGTGACACTACAATTTTTTTATTTTCACTTGAAAATTCAATAACTCTGAATGATAAATTTTCTCCAGTAGTAATAAGTGAGCCATCACTTTTTTCAGCGTGAGACTTAGGTAAAAAAGCTTCAACCTCTTCGGATAATGATACTAACAGCCCTTTATCGAAAGATTGTAAAACAGTTCCATCATAGTCATTACCAACAATAAACTTTTTTTCATATTCGTCCCATGGATTTTTTTCAAGTTGTTTGTGACCTAAACTAATCTTTCTGTTAGAAGTATCTATTTCTAAAACAACAACATCAAGTTTTGCGTTTACTTGTGTAAATTCGGCTGGATGTTTAATTTTCTTTGTCCATGATAAATCAGAAATATGTATTAAGCCATCTACACCTTCAACTAACTCAACGAAAACACCAAAGTTAGTAAAATTCTTAACTAAAACAGAATGCTTAGATCCAACAGGAAAATTAGCAGCAATATCTTGCCAAGGGTCAGGTGTCATTTGTTTGACGCCTAATGACATTTTTCTATTTTCCTTATCTAATGTTAATACTTGAGCTTTTACAGTGTCTCCTTTTTTATAAAAATCATTTGCAGATCTTAAATGTGTTGACCATGACATTTCAGAAACATGTAATAAAGCTTCGACTCCAGCTTGTAATTCAACAAAAACACCATAATCTGCAACAACCACTACCTTACCTTCAACTTCATCTCCTACATTAAGGTTTGAATCTAGGTTATCCCAAGGATGATCTCCAAGTTGCTTTAAACCTAGCTGTATTCTACTTTTCGCCTCATCAAATTCAAGAATTACAACATTTATAGTTTCGTCTAAATTAACTACCTCTTCTGGATGAGAAATACGACCCCATGATAAGTCGGTTATGTGTATCAAACCGTCAATACCTCCTAAATCAACAAACACACCATATGAAGTAATATTTTTAACAGTACCTTCCAGAACCTGACCTTTTTCTAATTTAGCCATAATTTCTTTAGTTTGAACAACTAAGTCAGCTTCAATCAAGGCTTTATGCGAGACTACAACATTTCTGAAAGCTTCATTTACTTTAACAACCTTAAACTCCATTTTTTTACCAACATACTCATCGTAATCTCTGATTGGCTTAACATCAATTTGAGAACCAGGTAAAAAGCACTCAATGCCAAAAACATCAACAATCATCCCCCCCTTAGTTCTACTTAAAATCTCACCATTAACAACCTCACCGGTTTCTAAAGCAATATTAACTTTTTCCCAGGCTCTTAGTACTCTTGCTCTTCTGTGGGATAGCACTAATTGACCATTTTTATCCTCTTGTTTTTCAACCAAAACCTCAACAGTATCTCCGACAGATAAATCTTGATTATATTTAAATTCATTAAAAGAAACAACACCATCAGATTTAAAATTAATGTCAATTACAACTTCTCTATCAGTTATAGCAACTACTACACCATCAATAACTTGCTTATCCATTACTTGAGTTAATGTTGCGTCGTAGTTCTTTTCTAATTCTTCTCTTTCCTTGGCCGAATATGCATCGTTATTAACAACCTCATTCCAATCAAATTTCTTATTTGAAGAAATATCTTCTTTTTTGAAATCTATTGATTGATTTTTTGATTCCTTTAAAGTTTTATCTTCTGAATTAATTATTTCGTTTGTTTTAGAGGCTACTTTCTTTGCTTCAGATTTGTTTGTGGTAACTTTTTTGGCAGTAGATTTCTTTGTTGTAGCCTTCTTTGTTGTAGCCTTCTTTGTTGTAGCCTTCTTTGTTGTAGGCTTCTTTGTTGTAGGCTTTTTTGAAACAGATTTTAATTCTTTAACTTCTTTATCTTTATTGTCTTTTGACATTTTTTGTCACTTTTGTATCTTAAAGTTGTAAGGATAATATGGCAACCTTAAGAGAAATTATTATTCTATTTACTATTATTTCTTTTTAACTCCTTAATTCCAATATTAAAAAGGTTTGCGAAAGTACAATTTTAATTTTAAAAATATACTATTTTAAAATTTTATATATTGTTTTCTCAACACTTTCCATTAACCATCTTGGTGTTGAAGTTGCACCACATATACCAACCGTTTTTGAATTAATAAACCAATTTGATTTTAACTCATCTTTATCAGAAATAAAGTATGAATTGTTATTTTCTTCTTTACAGGACTTGTACAACATTTTACCATTTGATGATTTTCTTCCACTTACAAAAATTATCACATCATTTTCTTTTGCAAATTTCTTTAACTGGGGCTCTCTACCTGAAACTTGCCTACAAAGTGTATCATTAACAATGTATTTTATATTGTTATTTTTATTCATTTTAATTCTACTTTCTATTTCCTGAGTAATATTCCTGTACGCCTCAGGACTTTTGGTAGTTTGAGAATAAATGTATATTGGTTTTGTAAAATCAATTTTATCTAAATCTTCTACTGTCGCAACAATAATTGCATTATTATTTGTTTGACCTAATAGACCAACTACTTCTGCATGACCTTCTTTTCCATAAATTATTACTTGTCCATCAATTTTCTTAATTTCTTCATAGCCTCCTTTAATTTGATTTTGTAATTTTAAAACTACAGGACACGAAGCATCTAGTAATTGAATGTTGTTTTTAAGTGCTAGTTCATATGTAGATGGAGGTTCTCCATGTGCACGAATCAAAACTTTACAGTTATTAAGATTATGAAGGTCATTATGATTAATGATTTCTAGACCTAATTCGTTTAATCTATCCACCTCTTTGTTATTATGTACAATATCACCTAGACAGTACAAATGACCTTCTTCTTTTAAAATCGATTCAGCCATTTCAATAGCATAAACAACACCAAAACAAAATCCTGAATATTGATCAATAGTTATTTTCATAAATGTTTACTAATTATATTATGAAGAAAAATTTCTTGTTCTTTTAAACTCATTAAAGTATTATCAATTAAAATTGCATCATCAGCCTTAGCTAATGGATTCATTTTTCTGCTAATATCAAATCTGTCTCTGTCATTTAAATTTTTAAGAATTTTGGAGAAGGAGACATTGAATGCTGTTTTTTTAAGTTGAGTAAATCTTCTTTGTGCTCTAACTTCAATATCAGCAGTAACAAATAATTTAATTTTTGCATTTGGCAATACTTTTGTTCCTATATCACGCCCATCCATTACAATATTTTTTGACTCACCAATTTTTTGCTGTATTGCAATCAATTTCTTTCTAACCTTAGCAATTCTAGCAACAATTGAAACATTTTCAGAAACACTTATATTTCTTATATCATCTTCAACATTTTGATCATTTAATAAAGTTTTTGAAGATTTTGTTTTTGTATCAAAATAAAAATCAACTTTTACATTTTCAATTAATTGATTTAGCAAATCAAAATTTATATTTTTATTTTTAATAACATCTTTCCTCATAAAAAAAAGAGTTATTGCTCTGTACATAGCACCACTATCAATATAACGAAAATTATACTTTTTTGCAATTGATTTAGCAATCGTACTTTTTCCACAAGAAGAATAACCGTCTATTGCAATATTAAATCGAGTACTCATTAAAAACCGAAATTACGTAAATTTGTTGTAATACTAAAATTATTAGTAATTGCTGATAAATGATAAAACGATCTACTATAGTCAAAGTAATAGCTAAAAGCTCTGAAACCAACTCCAAAAGAGAAACCTACAGCTGAAGGAATGTAAACGTCTGTCAAATCAAATCTCCTTTGAAAATTAAAACCCCCTCTCAAAAACAAACTTTTTTTATAAGGGTTTAGCTCTCCACCAATAATAATATGTCTTAAAAATGTTTTGGCAATTGTTTCTTCTTTTACTTCAAGTTGACCTGTTTGAACATTAGTCTGATAGCCTAACTTGTATGGAGAAGATATATCAAAATTATTAAGATTTGTATAAGTTAGATGATATTTAAAAGGTAGATAAAGTAGCTCTTTAGAAATGCCAATTTGAATGTCATAATAAATAGATTCTAGCTCAGAGCTATAATTATTAATCTGCCTTCCCAAATTTTTTACAAGAAATGTTGCAGTAAAATTTTTATCATTGTTTATATAAGTTGTGCTTATATTAGATGTTAATGCTTGTGCGTTATATGTTTCATAAGAAGAATTTAAAAAATTAAAATTTATCCCAAAAGATAATTTATCACTGATTTTTCTTGCTACTCCAAAAGAAATAATTTGATCACTAGCCGAAAAATCCCCTTCATAATAACCTTCGTTACTGAATCGTTCAAAATTTCCATAGTTAATACTATTTAATGACAATCCTAAAAATCCTATTTTTTCAAATTCTTTTGAAAAGGAGAAAGAAACCAAATTAATATCTGAAAAATAATCACCAAAAGTAAAAGCAATTTGATTATTCATTTTTTCATTTAATAGTGAAGGGACATTTGATGATATAGAAACATCATTATCATAAAATGCAATCGCACTACCTCCTAATGATTGTACTCTTGGTGAATGTTCGATATTTGAAAATAAAAAAACACCCTCACCTCCATTCTGAGCTAAAGAATTTAAAGCAAAAAAACACATTATTATAACATATTTATATTGCATTATTTATAGTATTTAAGTTATTATGAAATATTAATTGCGTTGTCTACTTTTTTAGTGTATAAAGCAATATCAATAACCTGGCTTAAATCATTAACATAATGAAATTTCATTCCAGAAATATAGTTTTTATTAATTTCTAAAATATCCTTTTTGTTTTGAATTGATAAAACTATTTCATTTATACCAGATCTCTTAGCAGCTAATATTTTTTCTTTAATTCCTCCTACAGGAAGCACTTTTCCTCTAAGAGTAAGTTCGCCAGTCATTGCAATCTTTTCTTTAACTTTTCGCTGAGTAAATGAAGATACGAGAGAGGTAAAAATTGTGATTCCAGCAGATGGACCATCTTTTGGTGTAGCCCCTTCAGGAACGTGAACATGAACGTTCCAATTATCAAAAACTTTATAAGATAACTTATAGTCACTTGCATGGGCCTTCAAATACTCCATTGCTATAGTAACAGACTCTTTCATTACCGATCCTAAATTCCCAGTTACGGTTAACTTTCCTTTTCCTTTGCTTAAACTACTTTCAATAAATAAAATATCTCCTCCAACTGAAGTCCATGCTAATCCTATAACAACTCCTGCTAATTTATTATCTATAAATCTATCTCTGTCAAACTTCGGAGAACCCAATACTTTCTCTATTATCTTTGATGATATTTCAACATCAAAATTTTCTTTTAAAACTATAGATTTTGCAACGTTTCTTATCATTTTACTTATCATTTTCTCTAAACTTCTAACACCAGATTCTCTTGTATATTGATCTACAATTTTTTCAATATTAGTATCAGAAATTGTAAAGTATTTTTTACTAACTCCATGAAGTGTTAGTTGTTTTGGCAAAAGATGTTTTTTTGCAATTTGAACTTTTTCTTCAATAGTATATCCATTTATTTCTATAATCTCCATGCGATCTCTTAAAGCTGGTTGAATTGAGGCTAAATTATTTGCTGTAGCTATAAACATAACCTTTGATAGATCATAATCCAATTCTAAATAATTATCATGAAAACTTTCATTTTGTTCTGGGTCTAGAACTTCAAGTAATGCTGAAGATGGATCCCCATGACTATCTCTTGTAACCTTATCAATTTCATCAAGAACAAAAACAGGATTAGATGATTTTGCTTTTTTAACAGACTTAATTATTCTACCTGGCATTGCACCAATATATGTCCTTCGATGCCCTCTGATTTCCGCTTCATCACGTAATCCACCAAGAGAAACTCTTTCATACTTTCTACCCAATGCCTCTGCAATTGATTTTCCAAGAGATGTTTTACCTACACCAGGGGGACCAAATAGACAAAGTATAGGAGACTTCATATCACCTTTTAATTTCAAAACTGCTAAATATTCTATTATTCTTTTCTTTACTTTATCTAATCCAAAATGGTCTTTATCTAGAATTGCTTTTGCTTTCTTTAAATCAAACTTATCTTTAGTTACCTCATCCCATGGAAGATCTAAAATCAATTCTATATAGCTTCGTTGTACCGCATAATCCGACATAGAAGGATTCATACGTTGTAATTTTTTGAGTTCTTTATCAAATGCAACATTAATTTCTTTACTCCACTTCTTCTTTTTTGATAATTTTCTCATTTCTTCAACTTCTTTGTGAGAACCTGTACCACCTAACTCCTCTTGTATAGCTTTCATTTGCTGATTTAGATAGTATTCTTTTTGCTGTTGATCTAAGTCAGTCTGAACTTTTGATTGAATTTTATTTTTCATTTCAAGCATTTGAAACTCCTTAGTCAGTAACTCTAATGCAAGAATTGCTCTTTTTTTCAGATCAATCTCTTCTAATAATTTTTGTTTTTCTGCTAAACTAATATTCATATTTGATGAAATAAAATTAATTGCAAAAGAAGAATTCTTGATATTTTTAATTGCTATAGAGGCTTCGCTAGGTATATTTGGAGAAGCATCAATTATTTTTAAAGAAAGATCCTTTATTGATGATACCAGTGCTAAAAACTCTTCATCTTTAGAGTCTGGTTTTAATTCAAACAGTTCTTTTATATGTGCTTTATAGTACGGCTCATCTTGAACTATCTCTTTGAATGAAAAACGTTTTCTTCCTTGAATTACAACAGTAATGTTACCATCAGGCATTTTTAACATTTTCAAAATAGTTGCAATAGTACCTACTTTGTGTAAATCTTTGATTTCTGGAAGCTCAATATCAAAGTCTTTCTGAGCAACTACACCAATCATTTTGTTCCCGTTCTCAGCATCTTTAATTAATTTTATAGAGCGATCTCTACCAATAGTTATTGGGATAATTACACCAGGAAAGAGTACAGTATTTCTTAATGGTAAAATAGGTAAGATATCTGGAGCATCCTCTTTTGATATTTTAGCTTCATCTTCATCACTCATTAAAGGTAAAAATTCGGCTTCTTCATTTAACAAATCTGAAAGATATATTGTTGAAAATTTAGCTTCTTTATTCATAATCTTTTATTTTCATAAAATGTATTGCAATTATTATGCCAACATGAAAAATGCCTTTTTGTCAGTTAATATTGATTTCTAAATTTCTTTGTATCATCATAGATAAATCTGAGAACCTCTACAAGATTGTCATCGACATTTAAATTTTTTCTTCTAAATACTAGCTCTAAAGTATTAATAAATTTTGAAAATTTATGTTCCGAAAAACCAGAAGAACCTCCCCAACTAAAAGATGGAACAAAATTTCTTGGAAAACCGCTACCAAAAATATTAGCGCCAACACCAACGACAGTACCTGTATTAAACATAGTATTTATACCACATTTTGAATGGTCTCCCATTATTAAACCACAAAATTGCAATCCGGTATTTTTAAATTTCTCAAATTTGTAATTCCACAACTTTACATCAACATAATTGTTCTTCAAGTTTGAATTATTTGTATCTGCACCTAAATTACACCATTCTCCAATTACAGAATTACCTAAAAACCCATCATGTGCTTTTGATGAATAACCAAAAAAAACTGAATTACTTACTTCTCCACCCACTTTACAAAAAGGACCTAAGGTAGTTCCAGGGTAAATTTTAGCACCCATCTTTAAAACAGAGTTATCAAGCATTGCAAAAGGTCCTCTAACTAATGAACCTTCCATTATTTCAGCATCTTTTCCAATATAAATTGGTCCATTTTCTGTATTTAATGTACAATTATTTAATTTAGCCCCATTTTCAATCCAAATTTCCCCATCACCTATTAATGTGTTAAAATTATTAATTTCATGTATTGTATTCAGACATTTTAAATTTTTATTTTGTTTTAATCTGTTAAAATCGTTAATTATTTCATTTTCATTAAAAACAAAAATATCTGAAAGTGATTTGATTGAAGTAAATGATGCACGAGATTCAATAATATTTAATTTAGCATGTTGTTCAAATTTGTTACTTCTAAAAGCAATGACTTCCCCTTTACTTACTAAAGATTCACCTACTCTAAGATTATTTATTTCAGTTATAAGTTCTTTACAAGGAAAAATTGTTGAATCAACCCATAAATTATCATGTAAAATATCTGTTTTAAATTTTTGAGATAAATAATCCTGAGTTTTAATAGAAATAGAAGAATAATAAAAGTTCCATTTTTCTTTAATTGTAAATATCCCTACTCTAAAAGATGAAATAGGTCTTGTAAAACTTAGTGGTAAATAATTTGAATGATCTTTATCAAATAATATTAAATTCATATGTATACAAAGTTAAATAAAAAAGCCCATAAATATATGGGCTTATAATGATCAAAAAGAATAAATTTTACTTTTTAAACTTTTTGTACTTATTTTTAAATTTATCAATTCTTCCCGCAGTGTCTATTAACTTAGCTTTTCCAGTAAAAAACGGGTGTGAATCAGATGATATTTCCATTTTAAAAAGAGGGTATTCTTTACCATCTTCCCACTTAATTGTGTCTTTAGTTTCAACACATGATTTTGTTAATATAGAATAATCAGTAGAGATATCTTTGAATACACATAATCTATAATTGTTCGGATGTAAATCTTTTTTCATTGTTTGAATTTTGGATTGCAAAAATAATAAGTTTTACGAGTTAACCAACTTGATTTGCAAAAATATTACAGATTTAAATTATCAAGCAAACTATTAGTTACTTGTACTCCTTCTGCAGACAACATCAGTTTTTCAAGTTCATATTCATTTAAATTGATTTCTTCAATTTTTTCTATACCATTTTTACCCAAAACTACAGGCACTCCAATGCACAGATCTGATAAACCAAACTCTCCATCTAATAAAGCAGAACATGGATACATCTTTTTTTGATCACACGCAATCGAATGAACAAGACTACTTACGGCTGCTCCAGGAGCATACCAAGCAGATGTTCCTAACATTTTAGTTAATGTAGCCCCACCAACTTTAGTTGCTTCAGAAATTTTATTCAATTTTTCATTTGATAAATATTCTGAAATTCTAATACTATTTCGTGTAGCCAGTCGAGTTAATGGCAACATACCTTTATCAGAGTGACCACCTATAACCATAGCATTTATATCTGAAGAGGGACAAGACATAGCTTCTGCTATTCTGTATTTAAATCTTGCAGAGTCTAATGCCCCTCCCATACCTATAATTCTGTGTTTAGGCAAATTTGATATCTTATGAACCAAATAAGTCATAGTGTCCATCGGGTTACTAACAATGACCAAAATAACGTTTGGTGAATAGCTAAGTAAATTTTCAGTTACATCTTTAACTATACCTGCATTTATTCCGATTAACTCATCTCTTGTCATACCTGGTTTTCTTGGAATACCAGAAGTAATAACAGCAATATCACTATCAGCTGTTTTGGAATAGTCATTTGTTGATCCTGTAATTTTAGTATCAAATCCGTTTAAAGAAGCAGTTTGCATTAAATCCATAGCTTTTCCTTCAGCAAAATCTTTTTTTATGTCTAACAAAACAACTTCAGATGCAAAATTTTTAATTGCTATATATTCTGCACAACTAGCTCCAACAGCACCTGCTCCAACAACTGTAATTTTCATAATATTATTTTTAAATTATAAATTTAGGCATCTATATTTGCATACTTTGCATTAGCCTCAATAAATTCTCTTCTTGGTGGTACTTCATCTCCCATTAGCATTGAAAAAACCCTGTCAGCTTCAGCAGCATTATCAACTGTAACTTGCTTTAGTGTTCTTTGTTCTGGGTTTAATGTTGTATCCCACAATTGAGAAGCGTTCATTTCTCCCAAGCCTTTATATCTTTGAATAGCTATATTTACATCTTTACCACCTTTCATTTCATTAATCATCATATCACGTTGATTTATATCCCAACAATAACGTTGATCTTTTCCTTTTTTTAACAAAAACAGCGGTGGTGTTGCAATATATACATAGCCTTTTTCTATTAGTGGTTTTAAAAATCTAAAAAAGAACGTAAGTAACAAAGTAGCAATATGAGATCCATCAATATCCGCATCAGTCATGATCACAATCTTATGATATCGTAAGTTTTGTAAATTTAATTCTCTAGAATCTTCATCTGTACCAATTGAAACGCCAAGTGCTTTGAACATATTTTTTATTTCCTCATTCTCAAAAACCTTATGTTGCATTGCTTTTTCTACATTTAAAATTTTCCCTCTTAAAGGTAAAATAGCCTGAAAGTGCCTATCTCTACCTTGTTTGGCAGTACCACCTGCTGAGTCTCCCTCGACTAAGAAAATTTCACATTTAGTTGGATCTTTTTCAGAACAGTCCGATAATTTACCTGGCAATCCAGAACCAGTTAAAACACTTTTTCGTTGCACCATTTCTCGAGCTCTATTAGCTGCATTTCTTGCGGTAGCAGCTAATATAACTTTTTGGACAATTCTTTTTGCTTGATCAGGATTTTCTTCAAGATAATAAGTCAACATATCACTAACAGACTGAGAAACAGCTGATGTCACCTCTTTGTTTCCTAACTTAGTTTTAGTCTGCCCTTCAAATTGCGGCTCCATTACCTTAACGGAAATAACCGCTGTCAAACCTTCTCTAAAATCATCACCTGAAATTTCAAATTTTACTTTTTTAAGTAATCCCGATTCATCAGCATATTTTTTTAGAGTTCTTGTTAGACCTCTTCTAAAACCCGATAGGTGCGTACCACCCTCATGCGTATTAATATTATTGACATAAGAATGTATATTTTCGGTATATGAATTATTATAAACCATAGCAACTTCAACAGGAACACCATCCTTTTCCCCATCAATATGAATGACTCCATCCATAATTGAATCTCGTGTTGAATCTAAAAATGTAACAAATTCTTTTAATCCACCTTCAGAGTAAAAGGATTCTTTAACAAAGGCCCCACTATCATCTTTTCTTCTTTTATCAGTTATTGAAAGATGGATTCCTTTATTTAAAAAAGCTAATTCTCTTAATCGAGCAACTAAAATATCAAAATGGTAAACAGTATCCTCAAAAATAGAAGAATCGGGCTGAAAAGTCACATGTGTTCCTGATTCAGTTGAAGATCCAATTTCTTTAACATCATATTTTGGAACACCAATGCTATATTCTTGTTGATAGATTTTTCCATCTCTATAAACTTTGACATCTAAATAAGAGGATAAAGCATTTACACAAGAAACTCCAACACCATGTAATCCCCCAGAGACTTTGTATGATCCTTTATCAAACTTTCCACCCGCATGCAAAACAGTCATTACGACTTCTAGTGCAGATTTGCCTTCCTTTTCGTGTATTCCTACAGGAATACCCCTACCGTTGTCTTTTACTGTGATAGAATTATTCTCATTAATAAAACAATCAATATGTGTACAATGACCAGCTAACGCCTCATCAATAGAGTTATCTACCACTTCGTATACTAAATGATGTAAACCTTTTATACCTACATCACCAATATACATTGCAGGCCGTTTTCTGACAGCTTCTAAACCTTCAAGAACTTGTATATTATCGGCGCTATAATTTTTATTTTCTTCACTCATAAAAAAAAATTTGATTTTTAACAAAAATACAATTTACTGCTTTTTATAAAATCAAAATACTATTTAAAAATTACTGTTTTTTCAACATAAAGTTGATAACTTCTAAAAGGAGCTTTTAATTCCAAACAACATGCTTATACCTTGTTCTCTATAACCCAGCCAAGTTTCATTTTTATTGTTAGTGAGATTTTGGATATTTAAAAATGTAGACAGCCATTTTGAGTAATTATATTCAAAAAGTAAATTTGCGTATAAATAAGGACCTAATTTCTGAATATTTGGATTTTCATAAGGGACAGCTATTTGACTAGCAGAAATAGTTGCAAATCTTTTTTTAGTAAAAAACAATACTGATGGTATTAAATTTATTTTTTTCTCCAATTTGAAAGGGACTTGCAAATTAAACTCAAGATTAGAGGTGTTAAAAACATCCTCACTCCAATTATAAAAATCACATTTTAAATCTAAACTTAAAAAACTATTTATCTTTTTCCTATATTCTAATTTTAGATTAAATTCATTTAAATCAATATATTCTGACTTATATCTTGAATAAGATAAATTATCAACTCTTACAAAGTGTAAAAAGTTATCAACAATACTATAGCTAATTGAGGTTTTAATTAACTCATTGTCACTCAAAATATTTCTCAATAAAAAATAAAACTTATCTCTTTTAGTAAAACTCAAGTTTTGATCAAAGGCATAGTTAGCATAAATACTTTGATTCATACCATAAGTATGGATATATGGATTTATTTCTGAGATATATTTAATACTATTTTTATAATGAGACTGCGAAAATCCTGTCTCTATTTTAATGATATCTTTTACTAGCTCCTTAGAAAATCTAACATTTGGCATTAGATGAAAATTTTGTGTTGATGATTTGACAGAAAGATCAAACCCTAAAGTTATATTGTATTTGTCTAAAGCATAATTTGGAGAAAAATTAAAATAATTAATATATTTAGATCTAAATGGTGACAATTCACTATTATAATTGAAATAGGAATCAAATCTTGAATTTATTTTTAATGGTAGATTTTCAAAAAGATTAGCTATATTAGAACTAACATGAACATGATTTTCAGAAAATTCATTTAAATCTGAAATAGATAACTTAGTATTATGATCTATTTGATTAGGGTTATTTTTATTAGAAAAAATATTTAACGATAATTTTGTGAAAGCAAATCTATTTCTAAAATAGTCACTAAACAAGTCATTTTCATTTTCATAAAAAGCAGTTCTTTTATCATAAATCAAATTTATTCTGTAAACATTAGATAATGTTATTTGTTTGTAAAATCCATAAAAAGCATTCTTACTATTTTTTGCAGGCAAGTATTTATCAGCGTAATGATTAAAATAAATACCATAACTTTTATTTTTAGAGCGAGTAGAACAATATATAATATCGGCTTGAGTTTTCCAATAATTACCGAAACCAAAGCTAACACTGTTATTATATAATTTATCTAACAGTGGCTCTTTGATTTTTGCAGGTGCTAATATTTTTGTTTTATAATTAGATCTTAAGTTAAAATCAAAAAAATTATATTCTTGTACTATTTTATTAGAAGATGAATCACTGTATATAGCTCTATCATTTATTTTTGTTGCATCAACTATTGAAGGAGTAAATTCTTCAAAAATCTTTATTTCTGTAGTTTTAATATCTTGACCAGAAATTGAGCATGATATAAATAAAATAAAAGATAAGACCCTAATCAAATTCATTTTCAATATTATTTAAATTAATTTTATCAATATTTTCATTAATTGTATCAGATGTAATTTCTTTTACAATGTAATTTTCATCTATTCTTTGAACTTCATAATCATAGTCATCTTCAAGTATCTCAATAAAAGCTTGGTCCTTTTTTTGCTCAAAAACTTCATTTTTTTCTTTTTCAATGATGGATTCCAACTTCTCAATTGCTAAATCTGTTAAATCAGTGCCATTATAATTTTCTATTACACTTTCTAGAGTTGCTTTAGCTTGAAATGTTTTGTTTATATCTATGTAAATATCTGCAAGCAAAATAAAGCTCTTTGCTATGTAAAACTTATTTAAATAATTTTTCACTAGATTAAATATTAATTCCTCTGCCAACTTTAAACTATCATCAAGGTAAGCAAAGTATGATAGATGATACATTGCCTCACAGCAATGATCATCTATTTGGTAGGACATTAATTTAGAAAACGTGCTTTTTGATTTTGCATAATTACCAGAGTTAAATTCATCTCTAGCAATAATCAAATAAGCCTTACTAATTAAAAAATCATCAACTTTTTCTAAATTAATAACTTGCTCGGCAAATAAAGAAGATTTAGATACATCAATATTTTCATATCCTATCATAAGTCTAGTTACAACTTCTCGATTTAATGAACTAGAAAAAATAATTTTTTGTAATTGTTCATAAAAGCTATTTGACATTTTATAATCATCTTTTTGATAATAATATCTTGCTAAAAAAACTAATGCTTCTCTCTTATGATTTTCAGAAGGCTCACATAACATTAACTTTTTATAATAATAAACAGCATCTAAGGTGTCTTTAATATTGTTCGAACTTACTGCAACATAATATAGCGCTTTTTTATGAAATATTCCATTTTCAAAGCGATTTAAGTATTTTTTAAATGATGATTTAGCTAAAAAATAATCTTTTTGAACATATTTCATATAAGCCGAATTATACAACAAAGAATCTTGCTCTGATATTGTTATGTTATACTCAGGTAAGGATTCTACCAAATAAATATAATCATCAATTCTATTTAGGCTTGAATAAGCAAATTGTAAAGAAGATAGAGATTGTTTAAAATACTTTGTGTTGGAATAATCATTTACTACAATCAAAAATTGATTAATAGCCTGATCAATACTGTCAGCTTGCATATAAATGTTACCAATATTTAAGTACGCGTCAGCAAGCCAATCAACATTTGATGATGAATCAATCAATATATTATAATATACTTTTGCATTTTCAAAATTTGAAGTATTTTTATGATAACTTGCTAAATCTTTGACTGCTAACAAAAAATAAGTTGAATTTTTATGTTTTTCAAAGATTTCTACTAAACAATTTAATTGCATATTATCATCATTTAACAATCGAGCTGAAATTGAAGACTGATACAGCGCATAATCAACATCAAAAAGATTATAAGCTAAAGACTTTTGATAATATCTAAATGCTAAATCATATTTTTTAAGCATAAAGTAACTATCAGCTAATCTCAATAAAGCATCATTGATCTTTAAGCTATCATTAGAAACTTTCAAAAAAGATCTATACCATTTAACACTATTTTGATAATCTTTTGATTTATAATAGGCATATGCTAGGTTGTATTTTTTTAATGTTTGAAAACTTGATAAATCTGTACTTAATATTGTTGGAAGACTAGTATAAGAGTCAATTGCATCAGAAAAATTTGATACATTATAAAGACAGTCTGATAACCAAAACTTACTTAAAAAAGTATATGTTTCATTTATAGGATACTTAATAGATCGATTAAAATATAAAATTGCCTTTCTAAACTCTTGATTATTATACTCTTGAATTGCTAAGTAAAATGAAGCCCTTTGTAATGACTTTTGTTGTTCCAAGGTTAGTGTATCTAAATCAATTAACTTTTCATATACATCAAAGTGCATGTTTGTTGATTCAAACATTTTAATCATCAAGGATTCAATATAAGCTGTATTTTTTGAGTTAGCAAAAGACTTTAAATAAGTTTGAAAAACATTAAATGTATTATCAAAAGGTAAATCAAGTTGATATGATAATTTTGCATAATTAAACCAAGCTTCTTCTTTTAAACTTTGATTATATTCATAGGTTATTGATTTTTTAAATGCATTAAGTGCATATGCGTAATATTCGAACTCAATATAACTTGCTCCCAGATAATAATATGAAAATTGTAAGATACTATCCGACACATTTGAAACATTTTCAAGATTTAAGATAGCATATTCGTATTGACCTGTATTATAATAAGAGTATCCTAGCATAAATGATAGCATAGGATCTGTACTATTACTTTCGGTTTGTAATTTTTGAAAAAATGTTATTGCATTTTTATAATCTCCAGTTCTATAATATGCCTCTGCTAATAATCTAAAAATCTCTTCCTTTCTCTGTGGGATTATATTATCTAATAGTGGTTTTGCATAAGCAATTAAATTTTGGTAATCTTCTTTGTGAAAATAAATCTGAGAAATATAATACGGAACTATTTTACCAAATTTTTTATCATTTTCTAAAATTAAAAAGTTTTGTAGTGCAGAATTATACAATTTTGTTTCATATGAAATGTATGCATAATAATACTTTGCAGGTTTACTAAATTTACTTTCTAAATTCTTAATTTTAGAAAAATAATATTTAGCTTTTTCTAAAGAATCAATATTAAAATGCGAATAAGCTAGTCTAAATGTATTTTCAATTGAAAAATGTTTTAGCTTTTCCAAATATGTTATCGCTCTTGGGTAATCTTTTTCTCTAAAATAAATATCAGCTATGTCTTCATTAACTTGATCATTGTACAAATTATATGGAAATTTTTCATTCAAATCGTTATATAACTTTAGTGCATCTTCAAGTTTTAGCTCTTTGGAACATCTAGCACTAAGATACATTGTCTGCTCTGTAATTTGATTTTCATGCAATTCAGAAAGAATTGATTGAGCAGCGCTATATTTTTTATTTTCATAAAAGGATATTGCAGTCTCTACAATATTTTGATTTTGTGAAAAAACAATTTTCGAAACAAAACATACAACATAAAATAAAAATAAATGTCTTTTCATAAAAGTACCTTATAATTTAATAAAATTAAAAATAAAAAAACTACATACTAAGCGTTATTAGTAAAGTTGTGAACAGAAAGCTTTAACAAATATTATCTGTAAACTGCATTAAAAATATAATAAATATTTTAATTTGCTTTATGCTTTATATTCTTAAAATAAAAGGCACAACAAAAATACCTGACTTCGTGCAAATAAGGGATAATAACATGACTTTAATTGCATATTTTAGATTAAGTCAAATTACTAAAGGATTAGAAAAAAGTAATCTAACCAAATATAAAAATGAAATAACCGAAATCTTACATAAGATGCCCTATGGGAAAATATATAAATATTTAAAAAAAAAATGAATACTAATGTTATAGAAATACAAAAAGTAGATATAGATCAAAAGCATCAAAGAGTTTTTGAAAATCTAAATCTTAATATTAGTAAAGGAGAATTTGTTTATCTAATTGGAGATACGGGTAGTGGAAAGAGCTCCTTACTTAAATCACTTTATGCTGAAATCAAAATATCTAGTGGTAAAATGATTATTGCTGACACAAATTTAAAAAGCATCAAGCGCAAACAAATTGCTAAATTTAGAAGGAAATTAGGTATTGTATTTCAAGATTTTCAATTATTAACTGATCGTTCAATATTTGAGAACTTGAAATTTGTATTAAAAGCAACTGGCTGGAGGGAAAAAGAAAAAATTAACAACAGAATATCAGAAGTATTAGAAAGCGTCAATTTAAATAATATTAAAGATAAAATGCCATACGAGCTTTCTGGAGGAGAACAGCAAAGAGCTGCTATTGCAAGAGCATTACTAAATAACCCTCAAATAATTCTAGCTGACGAGCCTACTGGCAATCTAGATCCAGAAAAATCTGATAAAATTATAAAGTTATTAAAAGAAATAAGCTTAAATGGAACTGCAGTTTTAATTGCTACTCATGACTATCCAATAATCAAAAAACATAAAGCTAGGACAATTAAATGTATTAATAAGGGAATAGTTGAAATTGATACAAGTACAATATAAATGTTTAAAGAAAATATATCTATTAAAAATTACAATACATTTAAAATAGACGTTAAATGTAGATTTTTCTCAGAGTTTAAAAATACTACAGAGCTCAAAAAGATATTAGAATCCCCTATTTACCATAAAAATAAATCAATTGTTTTGGGCGGTGGATCTAATATTTTATTTACAAGAGATTATGACGGTGTTGTACTAAAAAATAATATAAATGGTATTAAAATAATAAAAGAGGATAATAAAAATGTTAATGTTGAAGTTGGTGCAGGAGTAGATTGGAATAAATTTGTGAATTGGAGCGTAGAAAGAAATCTTTCGGGAATTGAAAATTTAGCTCTAATACCTGGTTCAGTTGGCGCTAGTCCCGTACAAAATATAGGTGCATACGGAATGGAAGTTAAAGACAGTATTGTTAGAGTTTATGCTTTTGACATACAAAAAAAATCAGAAAATATTTTTCAAAACAAAGAATGTAACTTTAAGTATAGAGATTCTATTTTTAAAAAAGAGCTTAAGAATAAAATAATAATTACAAAAGTTGTATTTAGGCTAAGAAAAGAACCAATTAATAACATTAGCTATGGAGATATTGCGTCAGAATTGCAAATTCTAAAACTTTCACCATCACCAAAAAATATTGCAAAAGCTGTAACAAATATTAGATCTAAAAAACTACCCAATCCTCAAATTCTTGGTAACTGTGGAAGTTTTTTTAAAAATCCTGTTTTAGAAAAATATAAATTTTTAAAATTGAAAAAAAAATTTCCAAATATAGTTCACTTTGTCATTTCAGAAAATAAAATAAAAATTCCTGCTGGTTGGTTAATTGAAAATATTGGACTCAAAGGTTATAGAAAAGGGGATGTTGGCATACATAAAGAACAAGCATTAGTTATAGTTAATTATGGAAAGGCTTCAGGAAAAGATATATTAAAAATAGCTAAAGAAGTTCAAATCAAAGTAAAAGAAAACTATAACATTAAAATTGAACCTGAAGTAAATATTATATGAAAGAAAAATTATTTATTATTAAAAATTCTGTTATTATATTCTATTAAGCTTCATAATTTAAGATTTTAGTATCGTCAGATTTTGAATATTTAATTCCTATAACTAAAGAGAATATGATTAAATAAGTACCTGATCCAATCATACTAAACATCTCAATATTTATATCAACCATGATCATTAAATAAAGCATTGACACAAAAAAAGGAAGTAGTGTAATTGCAAAAAGCCATCTAGCAATTTTTAAATAATCTAAGTAAATCAAATAAAACAAAATCACAGCAACCAATGGTAAAATCAAAATAAAATATTGTTTTGACACTTTAGCCAATTCAAATATATTTATTGAGTAACTTGACAAGGGTAAAAAACAAGAAATAAATAACATTAAAACCGCAATTAGCGAGATAATTTTGTTTTTTGTGAATACAGTCATTTAAAAATATTTACTTTTTTGTATTTCTTGCAATATCTGCTCGAGACATAATTGCTTCAGAAATCCATCTGGTTAGCAGTAAAAAACAAAATGCAATTATTGGGAAAACCACTAAGTCTGCAATAGCCGTGCCTGTTCCAGACAAACCAAAATATTCTAAAATCCCAAATGAGTTGTCAGTAAAAATTCCTATAACAGAAACTGTAGTACCTATAATTGCAATAAATACTGAAGCTGACTCTCCCAAAGTTGCAATAAAATTTGAAGCTATAGTTGTTGCAACATAACCTTTTGTTCTATCCAGATGTTTAAATTTGTCTTTTCGACTAAAAAATATCTGAAAGCTTATCCAACAAGAGATAGTAAAAGCAATAAAATAAAATAACCATTGCATTACATCTTTAAAAGATGAATCAAATATTCCATTGTCAATATCAATATAAAGAACATAAAAAGGCCAAAACAAAAATAATGCTCCTATTAATTGATAAAACAGACCAGTAGTTCTTGTAAATAAAGATCCATTGTCTATTGAATCACTGTATGGTTTACTAAAGGTAAAAAAAACACTATCTTGATTAACTGATGCGGCTTTACTCATTAATTGATCTTTGTATTTATCAGCTTTTTCTTTTAAGTCTTCCATAGTTTATAGTTTATTTGTTATTAATCACAATAATACAAAAAATAAAATAGTGTTTTTAGATCTAAAAATTTAGCAACTATAGATTATCAATGATTTTATTAAAAAGTTTACTTGGTCTCATACTGCTTGAAACGAGTTTATAGTCAGGAAAGTAATAACCACCAATATTTTGTTTTTTTCCTTGAGGGACGCTTAACTGTTTAATTATTTCTACTTTGTTGTTTTTTAATTTTTCAAATAATTTAGAAAAAATAATTTTTAGTGATTTATCTGAAACTTGTCTTGATAATTCTTCTGCCCAATACATTGCTAAATAGAAATGTGAAATTCTATTATCAATTTCACCAACTTTTCTTTTGGGAGATTTTCCATTTTTTAAAATTTTTTCAATAGCTAAATCTAATGTTGAAGAAAATATTTTAGCTTTTTTATTATTATTAAACTCAGCGAAATGTTCCAATGAAACAACTAAAGCCAAAAATTCCCCCAAAGAGTCCCATCTTAAATGTCCCTCTTTGATAAATTGTTGTACATGCTTTGGTGCTGAACCTCCAGCACCCGTCTCAAACAAACCTCCCCCATTAATTAAAGGAACAACAGATAACATCTTAGCAGAAGTTCCGAGTTCTAATATGGGAAATAAATCTGTTAAATAATCCCTCAAAACATTACCAGTAACAGAAATAGTATTTAAACCTAAATTGACTCTATTAAGAGTATAGTTGCAAGCACTCAAAGGAGACAATATTTTAACTTCTAAAGAGGCTAAATCATAATTTTTTAAATACTTTTTTACTTTAAGTATTATTTCTGCATCGTGTGGTCTATTTTCATCTAACCAAAATATTGCAGGCCAGCCAGTAGCTTTTGCTCTATTAACAGCTAACTTAACCCAATCTTTAATAGCATAATCCTTAGTAGTGCACATTCTCCAAATATCACCTTTATTCACTTTGTGTTCAAAAATTAAATTTTTGTTTTTATCGTATACTTTTACTTTTCCAGAATCAGCTATTTCAAATGTTTTATCGTGAGAGCCATATTCTTCAGCTTTTTGAGCCATAAGACCAACGTTCGAAACTGTTCCCATTTTGGATGGATCAAATGCCCCATGTTTTTTACAAAAATCTATTACAGCAGAGTATACAGATGCATATGAACTATCTGGGATAACAGCTTTAGTATCTCTTAATTCTCCATTTTTATCCCACATTTTTCCGGAATTTCTAATCATTGCTGGCATAGAAGCATCAATAATTACATCTGACGGAACATGAAGATTTGTAATCCCTCTTTCAGAATCTACCATAGCAATTTCTGGTGCTGATAAAAAAGTATCTTTAATGTCTTTCTCTATTTTATCGCTAATATTTTTAGGTAAATGCTGCATTCTATTTAAAAGATCAGTAAATCCGTTTTTAAAATCAACACCAATTTCTTCAAAAAGCACAGAGTGTTTATTCACTAATTCTTTAAAAAACACAGATAAAAAATGAGAAAATATTATTGGATCAGAGATCTTCATCATAGTAGCTTTTAAATGTAATGACAATAATATGCCAGACTTCTTAGCGCTTTCTATTTCTTTAGCTAAAAATTCGAGTAAACTAACTTTAGACATAACCGATGTGTCTATTATTTCTTCAGAAGAAACTAAAATGTTTTCCTTCAATAATGTATAAGTACCATCATCAGAATAAAATTTAATTTTTAACTCTGAAGCATTTTTGATCTGGTATGATTTTTCATTATGAAAAAAATCACCATTTTTCATTGTTGCAACGTGTGTCTCTGAAGTTGAAGACCAAGAACCCATATGATGAGGGTTTAATTTTGCATATTGCTTTACTGAATTTGGAGCTCTCCTGTCAGAGTTACCTTCTCGTAAAACTGGATTAACCGCTGAACCCTTAACTTTATTATATCTTATTTGAATTTGATGTTCTAATTTATTTTTAGGTTCATCAGGATAGTCTGGCAAATCAAATCCCTTTAATTTTAACTCAGCTATTGTTGATTTCAATTGAGGTATAGAAGCTGAAACATTTGGTAACTTAATTATATTAGCTTGAGGTAAATTTACTAGCTTTCCAAGTTCATCAAGCCCGTTATCTTGTTTTTGATTTTCTTTTAAATATTCAGGGAAAGCCGACAAAACCCTAGAAGCTAAAGAAATATCACTTATCTCTACATGTATATTAGCTTTTGAAATAAATGCTTTAACAATTGGCAACAAAGAATGAGTTGCTAACATAGGTGCTTCATCAGTTAATGTATAAACAATTGACTTTGACTTATTAATCATTATATTTTATTTAAATTAGTATCCAAAAATTTCATTCAAAGATAAGTATTCAATCTTACCATACTGATTAAAAATACTTTTATCTATTTTTTTTAAAGAACCAAGCACTAAAATACTTCTATTTTTGTTACCGATGTTTAATTTATGAAATTTTTGTAAATGACTGATATCTATGTGGTCTATATATTTATATATATCCTTTCTTAAATCATAATCAACATTTAATTTATTTAGTTTTTCATAATATTTTATTGCAGAGAAACCTATAAGTCTTTCAGATCTTAACTTTTGCTTTATTGACTCTTTAGAGTTTTCTAAGTTTTTTTCAAACAAAGGCATATTATTTATCAGTTTATAAATAGATGATAAAGCCTCAGATAATTTACTGTTCTGAGTGCTTAAATAGCATAAAAAATAATGAGAATCATAAATGTTTTCTGGAAATGAATATGAAGCATGTACTGAATAAGCTAAAGATTTAAATTCTCTAATATCTTGAAAAATAATAGAACTCATCCCTTCACTAAAATATTCATTGTGTAATTTAATTAAAGACTGTTGAGAAATATTAAATTTCGTCCCTTTTGAAAGTACTATAACTTTAGTTTGCTCAGTATTATAATCAGCAAAATATACAACTGTGTCAGAAATATTTTTTTCTTTGAAGACTTTATTTTTTTGCAACAATAAATTTGAGTTATGTGTGTGATGTTCTTTTAAAATAGCTGATACTCTATTTATATTTTCAGGTCCATAATAATATATTTTATGACTATGTTTAATTAGTTTATTTATTAGCATAAGCAGTTCTTCTGAGCTGGTATTCTTAAGTTCAATATCTGTTAAAACATTTGTAAAAGAAGAATTTGATCCATACTTTGCATAATTAATCATCGCTTTCCAAAGAATTACATGTTGGTCTAATTTATTATCATATCTTTTCTTTAAATTATTAAGTTTTAAATCACTTAAAACATCTTCATCGGCGACAACATTTGTAAATAACTTTTCAAAAAACAATAATGATGATTTAAAATTATCTGACAATCCAGATAATGTTATTTCAACTCTATTAGATGAACACTGAACGTTAATTTCACACCCTAATTTGTATAAAATTTGAGCTTTTTCTTCTAAAGGAATATTTTTTGTGCCTAGAAGCTGAAAATAATCTAACGCAAATGATAATTTTTTATGGTGATCTTTTCCAAAAGCGTAAACATAACTCAAGACAAACCTTTTGTTATCTATATTTTTTTTATATATTATTGGAATTTCCCCAATCATTTTTTGTTTAAAGTCCTTATCAAAATCTAAAAATACAGGAGAAATCTTTTTTACTTTTTCTGAAATTAAAGAATCAAAATAAGACGAGTGAATATTTGTATTAATATTAATATTTGTAGATGTTAATTTTTGTTTTGAAGATTGTTTTAGCTCAAGATTATCACTAAATTTTTTATAAACTACAACATAATTATCCTTATACCTAGATTTAACAAAATCTACTACATCCTTCTTAGTTATACTGGTAAGATTTTGGATTTGATTAGCATACTCTTCCCATGAGTAACCCAAAATAAATGAATCAACAAAATCACTAACACGACCGCTATTATTTTCATGTTTTTTGATCTGATTTAACTTTAAGTCTGAAATAATTGCATCAATTAACCAGGAATCAAAATTACCTCTTTTAATTTCATTTATTTGACCAAGTAGTAGTTCCTTTACTTCTTTTAAAGATTGATTTTGTTTTGTTCTAGCATACATAGTATGAACAGAGTAGTCCTTAAGTACATATGGGAAACTTCCTCCTTCAATCAACTTTTGTTTTAGATTTAGGTTCAAATCTATTAATCCAGCACATGAGTTAGAAAGAATCATGTCAACTAAATATATCATTAGAGAATCAAAACTTTTTGCTCCATTTAATCTAAAAGCTAAATAAAGTCTTTCAAATTGGGGACCAAAAACAACATTTTCGACTGGCTTCAAAATTGGCTCTTCATTAGTCACATCAAAAACTGGAACTTTTTTGCTTTTAAATTTCCCCCAATATTTATTTATTAAATTAACAGTCTCAACATAGTTTAAATTTCCCGACAAACAAATAGCCATGTTATTTGGAACATAATATTTATCAAAAAATTTGTAAAGCGATTTTATTGAAGGATTTTTTAAATCATTTTTAGTTCCAAGAATTGTTTGTTGACCATATTGATGCTTTGGAAATAATGCTTCAAATAAAGATTCAAAAAGCTTGTTACTATCACTACTAAGAGCCATATTTTTTTCTTCACATATAGCTTCAAGCTCTGAACTAAAAAGCCTAAAAACTGGCGATTTAAATCTTTGTGCTTCTAATTTAAGCCATTTTTCCAGTTGATTAGATGGTATATCATTTATATAAACTGTTCTTTCAAAGGAAGTATAAGCATTCGTATTTTTAGCTCCTATTGCAGATAATATTTTATCATACTCATTAGGAATAGCAAACTTTGCAGCTTCCATAGATAATAAATCTATTTTTTTTAATATATTTTTTCTTTTTTCTTTTTGATAAATAGATAAAGATCTGTGTTCTTCATATAATGCTTCAATTTTTTTTAGAATTTTTTTTTCCTCTAAATAATTTATAGTTCCAAATAAATTTGTTCCTTTAAATAACATATGTTCTAAACAATGAGAAAGTCCAGTTAATTCTTTTGGGTCGTGCTTACTTCCAACACGAACAGCAATACTGGTATATATCCTTGGTGTATTAGCATTTCTTGACAAAAAAACTTTTAAACCATTTTCTAAAGTGTATAATTTAGTCTTTAAGATTGCTTTCAATTAATCATCATATTTTTCATCAAACATACTTAAATAAAAAAAAGTTAAATTTATAAAATTAGTAATCAGTGTCTAAAGAAAGTTTTTGTTTTAAATTTTCCAAATATTTATTTGTTTCTACCATTTGATTAAATTTATCTTTATTTGTGTAGGGAGTTTTTTGTTGAACATTCTTTAAAATCTCTAAAGATATTTCAATAGTTTTATTTTTAAGGTTTTCTCTTAAAAAATCTAAAATAGTATGCTTTTCATCTAAAATTATTTCTCGCTGTGCGGCATTACTCAAAAAAATATGTATAACTTGTTCTGGAAGTAGCTTAGGACTATTAATCTCCAATGCAAGTGCAACATTCGATTTACCTAATTTTTTAAAATACTTGATTAATTCAACCCATTTATTTAACATTTCTTCTTCAGAAAAATCTTCAGTTTTTAAAGCTTGGTCAATATCAGATATTTTTTCAATTTGTTCTTTTTTTTGTTCAATTGAGTTAATTAAAATAGTAGATGGTTTTTTTATAGAATTAAGATCAATACTAACGTTAGTGCTGGTGTGCTTCAACTCTACTACCTCCTCTTCAGGTGAAATTAAATTCTTAGTTTTTTCTGATTTTATATCATTGTCTTCAAAAACTTTTTTTTTAGTAGTTAAAGTTTTTTTTTTATGAGCTATTTCATTAACAGAAAAAATCCTTAAAAGCATTAATTCAACTAATAATCTTTGATTACTTGAATTTTTATAGTTGACATCAACATCACTACAAATGTTTAAACTTGACAGTAAAAAATCTACACTACATAACTTAGATTGGGATAAATATCTCTGTTGTAATTCGTCTCCTAATTCTAACAAATCAATAGTTTTAGCATCTTTTGAAACTAACAAATCTCTAAAATGCTTTGCTAAACCAACAACAAACTCTTGCCCGTCATATCCGTTTTCAATAATTTCGTTAAAGATACTTAATACTTTATGGAAATTCTCTGCTATCAAATTTTCAGTTAATTTAAAATAATATTCGTAGTCTAATACATTTAAAAGTTTGACGACTCGTTTAAAAAAAAGTGTTTTTTCCGTCCAATTACATAGCCTATCAAATAATGATAATGAATCGCGTAATGCTCCATCTGATTTTTGGGCAATCAATCTAAGAGACTCTTGATCAACTTCTATATTTTCCTCTTTGGCCACAAAATTTAAGTACTCAACAATATCGCTATCTCCTATTCTTTTGAAATCAAAAATTTGACATCTAGACAGAATTGTAGGAATTATTTTATGTTTTTCAGTTGTAGCTAGTATAAATTTAGCATGTTTTGGTGGTTCTTCAAGTGTCTTTAAAAAAGCATTAAATGCAGACTGAGACAACATATGAACTTCATCTATAATATACACCTTATATTTACCAACCTGAGGAGGAACTCTTACTTGTTCAGTTAAATTTCTTATATCTTCAACAGAATTATTAGATGCTGCATCCAATTCAAAAATATTGAATGAAAAATTTTCTAAATCAGCATCATTAGTAAATTTATTGATTTCTTTTGCAAAAATACGCGCACAAGTTGTCTTTCCCACTCCTCGAGGACCACAAAACAAATAAGATTGAGCTAATTGATCAGATTCAATTGATTTTTGAAGAATTGATGTAATTGACTTTTGTCCTACAACAGCTTGAAAAGACATTGGCCTATATTTTCTTGCAGAAACAATAAAATTACTCATACAAAATAATTAAAAATTACGGTTACAAAGCTAATTATTAATTACAAAAAACATATAAAATTATATATCAAATTAAAAAAAGCAACTATTTATTAATAGATTGAATGTTTTTATTAAATTTGCGGCCCATTAAATAATTAATATTTAAATGACACAAGCAATATGAATAATTACGAAACTGTTTTCATTATGAATCCCGTTTTATCTGAAGAACAGATAAAGGAAACAGTAAAAAAGTTTGTTTCTTTCATAAAAACAAATCAAGGAACTGTTTCCCATGAGGAAAATTGGGGATTAAAAAAACTCAAATATACAATTCAAAAGAAAAAAACTGGATTTTATTATCTGATAGAGTTTACATCTGAAGGTAAATTAATTAACGATCTTGAAATTGAATTCAAGAGAGATGAAAGAGTTATTAGATGGCAAACTATAAAGCTAGAAAAGTTTGCCATGGAATACGCTGAAAAAAGAAGAAACAAACTTAATAATAACAAAAAAGCATAAAAATGGCTACTGATGTAAAGTATTTAAATCCTGTTGATATAGAAATCAAAACTAATGATAAGTACTGTCGCTTTAAAAAAATGGGGATCAAATATATCGACTATAAAGATCCAGAATTTTTAATGCGATTTTTAAATGATCAAGGTAAAATCTTGCCAAGAAGAATTACAGGTAATTCTCTAAAATTTCAGAGAAAACTAGCTGTTGCTGTTAAAAGAGCTAGACAAATTGCCTTGCTTCCATATGTAGCTGATAATTTAAAATAAATCTATGGAAATTATATTAACACAAGACGTAGAAAAATTAGGTTTTTGTAATGAAATTATTACAGTGAAAAATGGATATGCAAGAAACTTTCTATTTCCTAATGGTATGGCAATATTAGCTACTGAATCTGCAAAAAAATCATTACAAGAAAAATTAAAGCAACAAGAAAAGAAAGAGGAAGGACAAATCGAAGAAGCAAATAAAATTGTAAACAAATTGTCAAAGTTAAATATTTCAATTAAAGCAAATGTTTCTGAAGATGGTAATAAACTTTTTGGATCCATCAAAGCTTCACAACTAATTGAAGTCATTTCTAAAGAAGGAATTGAAATAAATGCAAAGTTCATAAAACTTCCTAAAATCAAAATACTTGGTGATTACGAGGCTGAAATTAGAATAAATAGATCTGTAAGTACAACTATCCCTTTCAAAGTTGAAGCAAAATAATTGATTTTATAATTTAATTTTTTCTGATTTTTATCAAAATCACTCTTGCTTTAATCTTTTTTAATTTAGTAAATTTCTTATTTTTGTAGACAATGGATACTGAGCTAATGATATATAAAAATTACATAAAAGAAATTGAAGAAAGACAAAAACAAGGTCTAAATCCAAAGCCAATAGAAAGCTCAGATCTTCTGGAAACTATTATTGATCAAATTTTAGATAGTAATCATAAATACAGAAAAGATTCTATCAACTTTTTTATTTACAATGTTTTACCTGGAACTACAAGTGCTGCTAAAACAAAAGCTGAATTTTTAAGTGATATAATACTAAAAAAATATTACGTTGAGGAAATAAATGAAGACTTTGCTTTTGAATTACTATCACACATGAAAGGAGGTCCTTCGATTGAAGTTCTTATAAATTTGGCTTTAAGTAATGATAACAAAATAGCAAAAAAATCTGCAAATATTTTAAAGACACAAGTTTTTTTATATGAAGATGATATTAATCGCTTAAAAAAAGCATATGAAAGCGGTAATATAATTGCTAAAGAAATTATAATTAGTTATGCAAATGCTGAATTTTTTACATCATTGACTGAACTTGATGAAGAAATCGAGGTTATTACATATGTTGCTGGAGTTGGTGATATATCAACGGACCTACTCTCACCAGGAAGCGATGCCCATTCAAGATCAGACAGAGAGCTACATGGAAAATCAATGTTCGACCACAACACTAAACAACAATTAGAACTTATTGAACTGCAAAAAAAGCACCCTGATAAAAGAATAATGCTAGTTGCTGAAAAAGGCACTATGGGAGTAGGATCATCAAGAATGTCAGGTGTTAATAATGTTGCTTTATGGATCGGCAAACAAGCAAGTCCATATGTTCCATTTGTTAATATTGCTCCAATAGTTGCTGGTACTAATGGAATTTCTCCAATATTCCTTACCACGGTTAGTGTAACAGGAGGAATAGGCATTGATTTAAAAAATTGGAAAAAGAAAAAAAATAAAAATGGTGAAAATATTTTAGACAATGAAGGCAATCCAGTACTAGAAGAAGTTTTTTCTGTTAAAACAGGTACAACTCTAACAATTAATACAAAAACTAAAAAACTTTATAGTGGTAAAAAAGAAGTATGTGATATTTCTAATTCATTTACTGATCAGAAAATAGAGTTCATGAGGGCTGGAGGATCATATGCGGTAGTTTTTGGAAAAAAGCTACAATCACTTGCTTCGAAAATATTAAAAATTGATGTTAAAGCAGTCTATGCATCATCTAAGGAGGTTTCTCATACAAGCCAAGGATTAACTGCTGTAGAAAAAATATTTAACAAAAATGCTGTTGGAATAAATAAAGAAAAAATATTGTATGCGGGTTCTGACGTAAGAGTTAAAGTTAATATTGTTGGTTCTCAAGACACTACAGGACTAATGACTACACAAGAATTGGAATCTATGGCTGCTACTAAAATTGCCCCTTCCATAACAGGAGCGTATCAATCCGGTTGTCATACAGCATCAGTTTGGGATATTAAATCACAAGAAAATATACCAAAATTGATGAAATTTATGAATGATTTTGGTTTAATTACAGCAAGAGATCCTGAGGGAAAATATCATGCGATGACTGATGTAATTCATAAAGTTCTTAATGATCTAACTGTTGATGATTGGTCTATAATTATTGGTGGCGACTCACACACGAGAATGTCTAAAGGTGTAGCATTTGGGGCTGACTCTGGAACTGTTGCACTGGCTCTTGCAACAGGAGAAGTATCAATGCCAATTCCTGAATCTGTTAAAGTTACATTTAAAGGAAAAATGCGTGAACATATGGATTTTCGCGATGTTGTACATGCTACTCAATCTCAAATGCTAGACAGATTTGATGGTGAAAATGTTTTTCAAGGAAGAATAATTGAAGTTCATATTGGTACTCTTCCATCTGACCAAGCATTTACATTTACTGATTGGACTGCAGAAATGAAAGCAAAAGCCTCTATTTGTATTTCTGAAGATAAAATTCTAATAGAATCTCTTGAGATTGCTAAAAATAGAATACAAAATATGATAAATAGAGGAATGGATAACAGCAAACAAGTTTTACAAGGACTTATTGATAAAGCAAATGATAGGATTTCAGAAATTAAGATTGGCAAAAAAAGAGCTTTACAACCTGACTCTGATGCAAAATATTTTGCTGAATTTGAAGTTGACTTAGATTTAATAGCTCAACCAATGATTGCCGATCCTGATGTAAACAATGAAGATATTTCTAAAAGATATACTCATGATACAATAAGACCACTGTCATATTACAATGGTTCCAAAAAAGTAGATCTTGGTTTTGTAGGTTCATGTATGGTTCACAAAGGAGATTTAAAAATAGTTGCACAAATGCTAAGAAATTTAGAAGAAAAGGATGGCGAAGTAAAATTTAACGCTCCGTTAGTTGTAACAGCACCTACATACAATATAATTGAAGAATTAAAAAATGAGGGAGATTGGAAAATATTACAAAAATACTCTGGATTTGAATTTGATGATAAAAATCCTAAGAACACAGCAAGGACAGAATATAAAAATATGATGTATTTAGAAAGACCTGGATGTAATCTTTGTATGGGAAATCAAGAAAAGGCCGAAAAAGGAGATACAGTAATGGCGACTTCAACACGTTTATTTAAAGGTCGTGTTGTTGCTGACGCAGATAGAAAAAAAGGAGAATCATTACTAGCCTCAACTCCAGTAGTTGTACTTTCAGCAATATTAGGAAGAATCCCAAGCATGTTAGAATATGAAAACGCTATAGTTGGTGTCAATCTCACTAAATTTGCCCCATCAAAAGAAAAACTATGTGCATAAATAATAGATAAATGAAAAATGTTATTTTAATATTAGTATCAATTTTATTTAATAATACATTATTATCTCAGTCCAGTAATTGTATTGGAGCTGAACCATTTTGCACTGGAACAACAGTAAATTTTCCCGCATCAACAAACAGTACTGGTAATTTTCCTCCTAATGTGTTTTTTGATTGTCTTGGAACACAACCTAATCCAGCATTCTACTATCTTCAAATAGATCAACCAGGAAATATTACAATTACAATGCAAAGCAATCCTTTGGTTGATATAGATTTTATTTGTTGGGGCCCATTTAACGATCCAAACACTATGTGCGATAGCTTAACAGCTGCATATGTCGAAGATTGTAGCTATTCTATTGCAGCAGTTGAAACTTGTGATATAATTAACGCTGTAAGTGGTCAATTTTACATATTATTAATAACAAATTATTCAAATGTAACTTGTAATATAGATTTTTCACAAACTGGGGGAACCGGTACTACAGATTGTTGTATACTGGGCGATGCAGGAGAAGACAATATAAGTCCTGGTTATTCTGTGTGTGCTGACGACCAAAATTTCGATTTAGTAAATCAATTAAATGGCTCTCCTGGAACTGGCGGTATTTGGTATGACAATAATTGGAATGTGGTAAGTAACACGTTTGATCCTTCAACTAACAATAGCGGAACATATGCATACATTGTTGCAGGTACACCTCCTCCTGGAACAACAATAACATGTCCTGATGATACATCTTTATTAGCAGTCACAGTAAACCCATTACCAAACATTAATTTCCCAATAATTGACGATATATGCACTAATGAACCACCACTTAATCTTAATACTGCTACTCCAAGTGGAGGTGATTATACTGGTGTTGGTATTAGTAATAATATTTTCACCCCATCATCGTCAAATATTGGCAACAACTTAATTTCTTATAACTTCACTGATTTAAATGGATGCTCAAATATTGAAACACAAAATATTCAAGTTAATGAAGCTCCAACAATGTCATTAGGTTCTGATGAAGAAATTCCATGTAAAACCACTATTACTATTATTCCAGATGTAAATGGAGGTTCAACACCATATTATTATTTGTGGAGTGATGGATCAACAAATTCAGAATTAGTAACTGGTGGAGCTATTATTTCTCTAACATTATCAGATAATAACGGATGTACCGTTTTTGATGAAGTAGTCATTACTCAGGAAGAAACTCCAAATATAACAATTAGTGGAGGAGGAAATATATGTAATGATGGCTCAACAGCAAGTATTAATTTTAATTTTAGTGGCCTAATACCTTGGGATCTTACTTATTCAAATGGTAATGTAACAAATACTATTAATAATATTAACACAACTAATTATAGTATATCCACATTTGAAGCTGGAGAATATAATGTAGTACTTGCAAATGATACAAACTTATGTGAAGCAGATATTATAGGTAGTAATGTTACTGTAAGTGTATTACCTCTTCCTCAACCAAATATCAACCCATCATTTTATGAAATTTATCCAGGTGAAGAAATAACATTAAGCGCAGGTTCATATGCATATTATTCGTGGTATAATATTGAGGATACTGTAAATAATATATCAGAAAACAAGGAGTTAATTGTTGACTCATCAATAAACGTATACCTGATTGTTGAATCAGAAAATGGGTGTACTGGTATTTCAAATCAAGTAACTGTAAACTATATACCAAGAGTTGATTTTTTTATTCCTTCTGCATTTACCCCAAATGGTGATGAGCATAATGATTTATTGGTTACCGTTGGAAATAAAATACAATCATTTAAAATGATTATAACAAATAGATGGGGAGAAATTGTTTTTGCAACTAATAACATTAATAAATTTTGGGACGGTAAATTTAAAGGAAAAGCTACACCTGAGGGAACATATGGCTACCAAGTTAATATTATTGGTGAAGACGGAAGACCTTTTTTAAAAACAGGATCTGTTAATGTGCTTTATTAAAATTTGGTATATTTTTTATTAAACTTATTGAAAAACTTTTATAATCAATCTCGCAGCAATAATGTACAAGTCCATTAGTTATTAACAAATATTTCACAGAGAGACTTGAATTATATTTTGCAATTTGATACAATGTATTTTTTGAGAGATTTACATCTGGTGATTTGCATTCAACAATCATATAAGGCTTTGCTAAATTATCATAAATAACAATGTCTGCTCTAAAACTTAAATTATTATATTTTACAACTTTTTCAACTGACATTAATCCGTAAGGATACTGTTTGTGCATATGCAAATAATTTATACAATGTTGTCTTACCCACTCTTCAGAAGTCAGCTTCACATATTTATTTCTAACAACATCAAAAACTTCAAGTATTCCATTAGTTAATTTGGTTTTAAGCTCTATATTTGGAAAATTAAGTTTGGAAAATCCCATTTAGCATAATAAATGAGTTACAAAGATATTATAACAAATATAAATGAAAAAAAAATAAGTCCAGTTTATTTTTTAATGGGAGAAGAACCATATTATATAGATAAAATATGTCGTGAATTCAGCAACAAGTTAATTAAAAAGGAGGAAAGAGACTTTAATCAAGTAATTTTTTATGGAAAAGATACCAATGTTGAAGATATTATATTAGAATGTAAACAATTTCCTTTTGGATCTGATAAGAGACTAGTTCTAATCAAAGAAGCTCAATCTTTAAAAAATATTGAGTTATTTGACTCATATTTTGACAACCCTCATCTTACTACAACTTTAGTCATTGCTTATAAAAAAAAGTCAATAGATAAAAGAAAAAAATTTGGGAAAAATCTTGCGAAAAAATGTGTTGTTTTTGAAAGTTTAAAAGTTTATGAGAATCAAATACAATCATGGATATTTAACTATGTAAATGAAAAAAAATACGAAATAGAAAATAATGCAGCTGCAATACTTTCAGAACACATTGGAGTTAATCTATCAAAATTAGCTAATGAGCTTGACAAATTAATGCTCATAGTACAAAAGACTAAAAAAATTTCGACTTTAGATATTGAGTTACATGTAGGTATCAACAAAGATTTTAATATTTTTGAATTACAAAATGAAATTGGGAAAAGAAATGTCTACAAAACCAATCAAATTATCCAATTCTTTTCAAAGAATACAAAAAATCATCATATTGTAAGTATTATTGGAAGTTTATTTTCTTATTTTCAAAAGCTATTAACATACCACTTTATAAAAAATAAAAGTAGATCTAATATATCCAGTACCTTACAAATCAACCCCTACTTTGTTAATCAATATGAAACAGCAGCAAAGAATTATAATAAAAGACAAATTTTTCAAATTATTAATTTTCTTGCAGAATATGATTTAAAAAGTAAGGGTATTATGAATAAATCATTTAATCAAAAAGATCTTCTTCAAGAACTTATTTTCAAAATATTACATACCTAAAACATTTATGTTTATTTATATTTGTAGGCTATTTCTTAATATGAAAAAACTACTCACAATTTCTCTAATCTTTATTTGTTCAAATATTTTTGCACAAACAGGAAACATAAGAGGTTTTGTATACGATAAAAAAACTGGAGAACCAATAATGTTTTGTAATGTCTTTTTGAAGGGCACTTCAATTGGCTCTGCTACTGATGTTAATGGCATGTATAATATTTCTAAAGTCAAAATAGGAAATTATAAAATTACAGCAACTTATTTGGGATATGACACATCTGAAGTTAGTATTAGTTTAAGAGCAGGACAGATTTTAAATCAGAATCTAGAACTAAATGAATCAAGTGTTAAATTAGATGAAATAAAAGTATCTGCTGAAAGAGAAGAGATGAAAACCGAAGTTAAAGTAGCAACAATCAAAATTAGCAAAAAAGATTTAGAAATGATTCCCACAATTGGTGGGGAACCCGACTTAGCTCAATATATGCAAGTAATACCTGGAGTCGTATTTACAGGAGATCAAGGTGGCCAGCTCTACATTAGAGGTGGATCCCCAATACAAAACAAAGTATTATTAGATGGTATGATTATATATAGTCCATTTCATTCAATAGGTCTATTTTCTGTTTTTGACTCCGATATTATTAGAAATACGGACGTATTTACTGGAGGATTTAATGCAGAATACGGGGGTAGAATTTCATCAATTATGGATATTAAAACAATAGACGGAAATAAAAAAGAATTTGGAGGAAAAATAACTGCAAATACATTTGGAACAAAATTACTAGCTCAAGGTCCAATTCTAAAATCCGGCAATACATCTTTTGTGTTTTCAGGCAAAACATCTTATTTAGATAAAAGTTCAGATATATTTTATAAATATCCAATCTTATATTTTAGTAAAGAAGGGTTACCATATTCATATACTGATCTCTATGGAAAAATTTCAACAAATGGTAAAAATGGATCAAAAATTAGTCTTTTTGGATTTAATTTTTTAGACAACGTTGATTATCAAGTTTCAAAATTAGATTGGCAATCAAAAGGAATTGGAACAGAATTTATTTTAATTCCAGCTGGATCTCCTGTTTTAATTGAAGGGAATTTTGCGTGGTCTTCATATAATATTTCTCTTGATGAACAACAATCACCATTAAGAGAAAGTGGAATTCAAGGTTTTAATATGGGGTTTGATTTTTCTTATTTTCTTCCAAAAGGGAAGTTAAAATATGGTTTTGATATACATGGATTTTCAACAGAATTCAAAACTTTTAACTCTGTTAATTCATTAATTGAGCAAAACGAAAATACCTCAGAATTTTCAGCATACTTTAATTATCAGTATAATAGCACAAGATTTATTGTTGAACCAGGAATCAGAATTCAAAAATATACATTAGGTCTTTCTCCAGAACCAAGACTTGGTATTAAATATAATCTTTCAGATAAGGTTAGGCTAAAATTAGCTACTGGTTTATATTCGCAAAATATTTTAAGTACTACCTCAGATCAAGATGTTGTAAACTTATTTACCGGTATTATATCTTCTCCTGAAGAGATTCCTGATAGAGAAGATGGAAGTGCATATAAACATAAATTTCAAAAAGCACAACATTTAATAGCAGGATTAGAATATGATTTAGCTAATAACATTGATTTTCAAATTGAAGGATATGTTAAAGATTTCACACAAATAACAAATATCAATAGAAATATGACATCAAATTCAGATGAAGAATTTATTATTGAAAGTGGTATTGCCAAAGGTATTGATGCACTTGTAAAATATAATACCAAACAACTATATGTGTGGGCTGTTTATTCTTTAAGTCAAGTTACTAGAAAAGATGGGAATACCACTTATGCCCCTCATTTTGACAGAAGACACAATGTTAATCTAGTAACTTCATACAAGTTTGGAAAAAATGAAAGTTGGAAGATAGATGTTCGTTGGAATCTAGGTTCAGGATTTCCTTTTACACAAACACAAGGTTTTTATGAAAATATAACCTTTTCTAATGGAATAAACACAGATTATACCTCAACAAATGGAGATCTTGGTATTGAATATGCAAACTTAAATGAAGGAAGACTCCCTTATTATCATAGACTTGATGGATCTATTTCTAAAAACATTAAATTAAATCATAAAACAAATATGGATATAACTGCCTCTGTAACTAATGCATATAACAGAGAAAACATATTTTATTTTAATAGAATAAAATATGAAAGAGTTAATCAACTTCCAATTATGCCAAGTTTGGGTATTAGTATTACTTTTTAATTTAATCTGAATAATTTTTTTTAATTGCTATTGTAATTGCTCACAAATATTATTTTTGCAGTAACAAATCAAATTGAGACTTGAAAGATTCTCCTACAAAATATATATTTGTTACTGGTGGAGTAACATCTTCACTTGGGAAGGGTATTGTTTCTGCATCACTTGGGAAACTATTGGCAGCAAGGGGCTATTCAGTGACTATACAAAAATTAGATCCTTACATTAATGTAGATCCTGGGACAATGAATCCATTTGAACATGGTGAATGCTATGTTACAGATGATGGTGCTGAAACAGATTTGGATTTAGGTCATTATGAAAGATTTTTGAATCGTCCAACTTCACAAGCAAATAATGTTACTACAGGTAGGATTTATCAAACAGTAATTGATAAAGAAAGAAAAGGAGACTACCTTGGAAAAACAGTTCAAATTATCCCCCATATTACTGATGAAATAAAAAGGAGAATACAAATTTTAGATAAAAAGAAGGAGTTTGACTTTATTATTACAGAGATAGGGGGTACTGTGGGTGATATTGAAGCTCTACCATACATAGAAGCTGTTCGTCAGCTAAAATGGGAACTTGAAAATAATGCCATATTTATTCATTTAACTCTTGTTCCATTTTTAGCTGCAGCCTCAGAACTAAAAACTAAACCTACACAGCATTCTGTCAAAACATTATTAGAAGCAGGAATTCAACCTGATATTTTAGTTTGTCGTACTGAACACCCAATAAACGATAGCATAAAACGTAAAATTGCCCAATTTTGTAATGTTGAAAAAAATGCTGTAATTCAGTCTATCGATGCGAAAACAATATATGAAGTTCCATTATTAATGCAAAAAGAAGGTTTAGACAAAATAGTGTTAAAAAAATTAAATATTGAATGTAATAAAAAAGCAGATTTAATTAAGTGGGAAAAATTTTTAAATGGCTTACAAAATCCAAAAAAAGAAATTACGATTGGACTTGTTGGCAAATACGTTTCTTTACAAGACGCATACAAATCGATTTCAGAGGCCATTATACATGCGGGAGCTAAAAAATGTTGCAAAATAAATGTTGAATGGATAGATTCTGAGGAGATAAATATGGAAAATTTAAAGTCTAAATTAAGTAACTTACATGGTTTGATAGTTGCACCCGGATTTGGAGACAGAGGAATTGACGGAAAAATATTAGCTATTAAATTTGTAAGAGAAAATAATATTCCTTTTTTAGGAATTTGTTTAGGAATGCAAACTGCAGTTATTGAATTCTCAAGAAATGTCCTTGGACTTAAAAATGCAAATTCTACTGAAATGGATCCAAAAACAAAATTTCCTGTAATTAATTTAATGAACGAACAAAAAAACATTACCAAAAAAGGAGGTACAATGAGACTCGGAGCATATGATTGTAAGTTAAAAACAAAATCTAATATTTATAATTGCTACAAAGAAGAACAGATCTCTGAACGTCATCGACACAGATATGAATTTAACAATAAATATTTAGAAATCTTTAAAAAAAATGGCTTGTTTGCAAGTGGAATTAATAAAAAAAATAATTTAGTTGAAGCAATAGAAATCCAAGATCACAAATGGTTTGTGGCAGTACAATTTCATCCAGAATACAAAAGTACCGTTGATAAACCTCATCCACTTTTTTGCGGATTTATTAAGGCCTGTATAAATAACAAATAACTATTGTAAAATGAAACAATATGATAAAAACTCTCTAGTAGGCTTCTTATTGATGGCTGTTATTTTAATTGTTTTTAACACATTCTTTTTTAATAGTGATACAAGCAATGAATCACAAAAAATAAAAGATGATAATATTAAAAATAATAGCAAACCAATATCAAACAATGATTTTGATAATGTAGACAATAAAAAATCAAAAGTTAAAGAAGCAAATAATTTAAATGATAGTTTGAAAATTAAAAATTCTTTATTTGCTTACTACAATGAAGAAACAGAAATTCTTGACTCTATTGAAAATGAAAAGTTAAAAATTATTGTATCAAACAAAGGTGGTAGAATCGTATCTGCAATTCTAAAAGAATATAGTGCTTACGATGATCAAAAACATTTAGATTTATTTCTCAAAAATGCTTCTGATTTTAATCTTCAATTTTTTGCAAATTATAAAGGCAAAATTAGAGATTATCAAACAAACAACTTTTATTTTCAAACAACTAAAAACGATAACACGCTATCTATGCAACTCAAAGAAAATGATAGTACATACATAGAGTTTGTTTATAAATTTTCTAAAAATAATCCTTACCTAATTGATTTTGAAATCAATATGCTTGGAATGAATGAAGTTATTCCTTATGATAAAAATTTATTTTCACTTGATTGGAATATGAAGACTCCAAACATAGAAAAAAGCAAAACTATGCAAGAACAGGGAACATGGTTATATTATCAATTACAAGGAGAAGATGACGTAGAATATGTCGGTCACGATGAAACAGAAATTGAAGAAGATAATCAAATTAATTGGGTTGCCTTAAAACAACAATTCTTTAGTGCAATTTTGATAGCAGAAAACAGCTTTGATATTGGCACAAAATTAACTTCAACAAAAAACAAGAATTTAGAAAATCAAAATTCTGATTTCATTCATGATTTTGCAGTCAATTTAAGAATGACATTCAATAATAAAAAACAATACAAATCAAATTATCAATTTTATTTTGGTCCAAATGATTATCAACAATTAAAAGACTTAAAAAGTTACGCAAAGGGATTTGAAGAAATTATTGATTTAGGCTATATAGGAATTGATACATGGGTTAATAAAAAGTTTATAATTCCTTTATTTACTTTTTTGAATAACAATTTAGGTAACTATGGGTTTGGTTTAATTATATTTTTACTTACCATTTTGATTAAACTTATATTATCCCCTTTGACATATAAATCTTATCTGTCACAAGCAAGAATGAAAGTACTTAAACCGGAAATTGATAAAATAAATGAAAAAAATAAAGGTAAAGATCCTATGAAAGTGCAACAAGCAACTATGAGTCTTTACAAAAAGGCAGGAGTAAATCCACTTGGAGGATGTCTGCCTATGCTTTTTCAATTCCCAATATTAATAGCAATGTTTAGATTTTTTCCGTCATCCATAGATTTAAGACAAAAAAGTTTTCTTTGGGCTGATGATCTTTCTTCTTACGATTCAGTTTTAGAGCTGGGATTTAATATTCCGTTTTATGGAGATCATGTCAGTTTATTCACGTTAATGATGACAATATCAACTTTACTATATACTAGAATGAACTCATCAATGAGCTCCAGTCAAATGCCTCAAATGAAGTGGATAATGTACTTGATGCCTGTAATGTTTCTTGGTTTTTTTAATAATTATGCTGCTGGGTTGACATACTATTACTTTTTAGCTAACATGTTTACAATGACTCAGCAATATTTAATGAAAAAATTTGTTGACGAAAAAGCTATTCTTGCAAAAATCGAAGAAAACAAAAAAAAGCCGCCAAAACCAAAATCAAATTTTCAAAAAAAATTAGAGGAAATTCAAAAAAGACAAGAAAAAAAAATGAGAGATAGACAAAAAAATAAAAATAGAAAATAGTTAAATTTTGCTCAAGAAAAAATCAATTACTTATTTGTTTATTATAGCAAAATATAGCTAATTCTATTCATCAAATAATTAATTTTTGGATAATTAATTTTAAATTGTCGTAGTTTCAAATTATTTTAATATTGTCAAAATGTTTAACTTTGTATAGTTATTACAAAACATCAATACATGACGCTTAATTCCCTAACTGCAATTAGTCCGATAGATGGAAGATATATTGAAAAAACTTCAACTTTACAATGTTACTTCTCTGAATCGGCTTTAATAAAATACAGAATAAAGGTTGAAATTGAATATTTTATAGCATTGTGTAACTTACCAATAAAACAATTAAAAAGTTTTCCAAAGAATAAATTTACGTCTTTACGAAATTTATATGAAGATTTTAAAATAGAATATGCAAATCAGATTAAAAGTATAGAAAAAATAACTAACCATGATGTAAAAGCAGTTGAGTATTTTATAAAAGAAAAAATGGATGAATTAAAACTACAGGAATTTAAAGAATTCATTCACTTTGGTTTAACATCGCAGGATATTAATAATACAGCTGTACCAAGCTCAATTAAAGATGCAGTAGAACAAGTTTTTATACCAAATCTTAAATTAATTACTCAATTATTAAAAGAAAAAGCTAAATTATGGCAAAATTTACCTCTTTTAGCAAGAACTCACGGTCAACCAGCTTCTCCTACAAGAATGGGAAAAGAGATTAAAGTATTTATTGAAAGATTAGAAAATCAATTAAATTTATTAAACTCAATCCCATATAATGCAAAATTTGGAGGTGCCACAGGAAATTTTAATGCGCATCACGTTGCATATAATAACATAAATTGGAAAAAGTTTGCAGATAACTTCATTAAAAATATTTTTTCTCTTGATCGACTACAAAATACAACTCAAATTGAACATTATGACAATCTTGCTGCATTAATGCACAACATAAGCAGAATTAATACTATTTTAATTGATTTTTCTAGAGATATATGGACATACATATCAATGGATTATTTTAAACAAAAAATTAAGAAAGGGGAAGTTGGGTCATCAGCAATGCCACATAAAGTAAATCCAATTGATTTTGAAAATGCTGAAGGAAACTTAGAGATGGCTAATAGCATATTTGCAATATTATCAAAAAAGCTTCCTGTTTCAAGGCTACAAAGAGATCTTACTGACAGTACTGTTTTAAGAAATATAGGAGTTCCGTTTGCTCATACTGTAATTGCACTAAAATCTCTTGAAAAAGGTATAAATAAGCTTATGATAAATGAAACAAAAATATTATCAGACCTAGAAAGCAACTGGGCTGTTGTTGCAGAGGCAATACAAACAATATTAAGAAGAGAAGGGTATACTAATCCATATGAAGAATTGAAAAAACTAACTAGAAAAAACTCAATTATAAATGCAGAAAGTATTTCTTTATTTATTGATCAGCTAGATGTAGACGAGAATATTAAGTTTGAATTAAAAAAAATTACACCTCAGAATTATTTAGGAGTTAAATAATTTTTTTAAGAAAAGTCTAGCTTATTTTTTTCTAAATATTCATCCCAATTCCATATAAAATGACGTAAAACATTTTTAAGTTCACTAACAAAAATCGGATTTGGTTTGTTCTTTTTTCTAAATAAATCTCCTTGAAAATTATTTATATTGTACTTTTCAAAAATCGCATATACCATAGCTAAGATTGGTGTTTCGTGCTTAGCTAATAATTCATTAAAATAATTTTCATAGTTTAAAAAATTTTCAACGGCTAATTGATTTTCATCA
>JAYZXD010000030.1:0-9624 GCA_036141595.1 Bacteroidota bacterium | reverse complement strand
ATTTATCTAGTAAAAAAAATATAATTAATTTTTAGTTTATATAATACCTATAAAATACTGAAAATTATATATTTAAAAATAAAATATGACATTATGTCACGTGAAAAATAAAGATAAAAAGATCTAAATCAGCGAAATTCTTTTGTACTTTTGAAAAATGAGAATTGATATCATAACAATTTTTCCAGAATTTATGCAACATTTTTTTAATTACTCAATTTTAAAAAGAGCTATTAAAAAAAAATTAATTAATATACAAATACACGATTTACGAAAATACTCAAACAATAAGCACAAAAAAGTTGATGACTATGCATTTGGAGGAGAAGCTGGCATGGTAATGTGTATTGAGCCTATAGACAATTGTATAAACTCATTGAAAAATAAAAGATCCTATGACGAAATAATATATTTAACTCCTGATGGACAGACTCTAAAACAATCAATTTGCAACAATCTTTCAATTAAGAAAAACTTAATTTTATTGTGCGGACATTACAAGGGTATTGACCATCGAGTAAGAGAACTACATATAACCAAAGAAATTAGTATAGGAGATTACGTGATTACTGGAGGAGAAGTTGCGGCAGCTATTCTATCTGACGCTATAATAAGACTGATACCAAATGTTATTTCAGACGAAACATCAGCATTAACAGATTCATTTCAAGATAATTTACTCGCCCCACCGATTTACACAAGACCTGCAAATTATAAAGGCTTAGAAGTTCCTGAAATATTATTATCAGGAAATGATAAATTGATTAAAGAATGGAGGGAATCAAAAGCGTTTAATAGAACAAAAAAAATAAGACCTGATCTTTTAAAAGAATAAATCATAAATTAATGATAATAAAACCAAAAATAATTGTAATATTGCAATCCCTTAAAAAATCATAAAATGGATATTTTAAAAGAAGTCAGTGATACTCTAAATATTAAAAAAGACATCCCAACATTCAAAGCTGGAGATAATATTACTGTTTACTATACTATTAAAGAAGGAAATAAGCAAAGAACACAGCTATTTAAAGGTGATGTGATACAAACCAAAGGTACTGGCTTAACAAAAACATGTACTGTAAGAAAAATATCCCATTCAATCGAAGTTGAAAGAATATTTCCTATTCATTCTCCACTAATAGAAAAAATTACTATTAACAAAAAGGGTAAAGTCAGAAGATCTAAAATTTTCTATTTACGTGGACTTACAGGTAAGAAGGCAAGAATTAAGGAAATCAGATAATAATTTCACCTATTTATTACTTTAAACTCTATTCTTCGATTTTTCTTTCTCCCATCCTCATTTAAATTACTTGCCGCTGGCTTTTGCTCACCATAACCTTTGTAGGAAACTCTATCTGATGAAATACCATTTAAGATTAGAAAATCACACACTGATTTAGCTCTTTTTTCAGATAAAAGTTGATTTTGCATTTCACCTCCAACATCATCAGTAAAACCACTAATTTCTATCTTCAAGGAACTATTAATTAATAAATATTTAGAAAACTCAACTAATACTTGCTCTGAAAGTGGTTTAATTTGATATGAATTATTATCAAAATAAATATTCTCAATAGTAAAAGATTTATTTGACTCTAAACTATCTAATTTAATGTCTAGTTCTGCAGGAGAAGAAAACAAAGTGTCATCAGATGAAATATAGCTTGAATGGAATGAGTACCCGTCTTTTTTAATAGTAATTAATAAATCCTCACTCAAATTCAAATTTTTATAGTATGAATAACTACCATTTTCAACACTTATTATTTCTATTTCATTTGTACGCATATTTTTAATTTCTATATCAACACTATCAACGAAATTTTGATTTTCATCCGTTAAATAACCGCTTAAAAATATAACTCTTTCTGGTTTTGCTTCATTGTAAAGTTTAAAACTGTAAATATCCCACCCACCTAAACCTTCCAAATTATTTGAAGAAAAGTATGCCGTCTCACCATCTGTTGTTACAAATAAGGAAGTTTCATCAGATTTAGAATTAATTGGAAAACCAATATTTTTAGGCGTGGTCCATCTATCTAGTGAATCTCTTTTACTATAAAAAATATCAAAACCTCCAAGACTAGGAAAATTATTTGAAGAAAAAAATAAAGTCTTTCCATCAATATGTAAAAAAGGAGACTTTTCGCTCTTTGAACTGTTTATAATTGGTCCTAAGTTAATAGGATCAGACCACTTATTATTAATTTTTTTGATTTCATATAAATCAGTACCACCATATCCCCCTTTTCTATCACTAGAAAAAATAATTGAACTTCCATCTGCAGAAACACACGGTTGAGACTCCCATGAGTCAGGCATTGAAATACTGTTCTTAAAAGATTGAATTTTAGACCAATTTGAATCCACTTTAAATACATAATAGATATCACAGTTATTGTATCCTCTTATGTTTCTTTCGCATTTTGTATAACAAAGAAAATTATTATCTGCGGTTATAGATGCTCCACCCTCATTCTCTTCAATGTTAAAAGGAAAGCCAAGTTTTCTTGCAATGTTAAACCCTTTATTATTCTTTTCAGCAATCATAAATTCTTCTACAGTTTTTGAAACAAATGAGTCAAAATCACGTTTTTGAAGCCTTCTAGTGAAAAAAATGTACTTTTGGTCGGGAGATATAACAGCTAAGTATTCATCATTTTTAGTTGAAACACCATTAATAATTTTTGGCTTAAAATCTACTGGATTAGATATAATATCTGCGAGAATAATTACTTCTTTTAAAATTGAAATTGAACTATCAAAATAAGGATTCTTCAAGTTTTGCATTAATGGTCTATCCAAATATTTAAGTGCATCTAAATAATCCCCTCTTTTATAAGATAAATAACCGAGAAAAAAATAAGCTCTTGGAAATAAATCAGGACACAAAGCAATACAATTAATTGATTCAATTTCAGCTCTATAATAATCACCTAAATTAAAAAAAATCTCAGCTTTAAGCATCTTAAATACAGCAGAACTATCTCTGTTCTTTAACTCGTAGAGCGCTTTATCATACTGATTATTTTGTATTAATTTTTCAATTTTTTTTAATGTACGCTTTGTTTTTTTAGCACTTGGATAGCATTGTTGAGAAAAAAGATTAATTGAAGATAGAAAGATAAGAACCAATATCAAAAATCTGTACATATGACAAAAAGGTATCATTATTTTAAGATGGTTATTTGATTTTCAGTAGAAGCTATAACAGTTGCTATAGTTGCATCACCCGTTACATTAACAACAGTACGTAGCATATCTAAGATTCTATCTACTCCAAATATAAGTGCTAACCCTTCCGCTGGAACATTTATTGCGCCTAAAACAATAACTAACATTACCATTCCAGCTCCAGGTACAGCAGCTGCCCCAATGGATGCTAATGTAGCAGTTAGTATAATTGTCAACTGTTGCGAAATATCAAGCTCAATACCAAAAACCTGTGCAATAAACACAGCAGCAACAGCTTGATAAAGTGATGTTCCATCCATATTAATAGTGGCACCTAAAGGAAGAATAAAAGATGAAACTTCTTTGGATACACCTAATCCATTTTCACATCTTTCCATTGTAACTGGTAAAGTAGCAGCACTAGAACTTGTAGAAAAAGCTAACATCTGTGCAGGAGATATGCTAGTAAAAAATGATTTATACTTTACTTTAGTAAAAATTGTTAGAATTATTGGATAGAAGATAAAAATCATAATTAATAATCCTAAAATGACTGTGACAGAATATTTAGCAAGTGCAACAAACAACTCATTACTAGCTCCAAAGTCAACAATTAAACATGCTAATAAAGAAAATACACCATAAGGAGCTAATTTCATAATTATTTCGACAATTTTTAATATTATATCGTTTATTCCGTCAAAAAATCCTCTAACATAAACTGTTTTTTCTTTTGGAATTAAAACAATAGCAATTCCGAATAAAATAGCGAAAAATATAATTTGTAGCATATTTGTATTATTAGATGCTGCGTCAAAAATATTTGTTGGTATAATATCTATAATAAACTGTAAAGGACCGTCATTTTTAACTTCTTCGGCTGCATCTATTTTTGACTGAGCATTATTATCTAACATTATTTCTACATTGTCATCACTAAAATCTTTTCCAGGATTAGCAAAATTTACTAATAAAAGACCAATTGAAACCGCCACAACTGTTGAAAATAAATAGAACATAACACCTTTACCTCCAATTTTACTCAGCTTTGAAATATCTGATAAAGAATATACTCCTTTTACTAAAGAAGCAAAAACTAAAGGAACAGCAATAAGTTTAAGCGAATTGACAAAAATTATACCAAAAGGTTTAATCCAATCATCAGTAAAATCAACATATCCGTACTTAAAAGAAAAAATACCGAAAAATATACCAAGCAGCATGCCTATAATTATTTGCCAATGCAATTGTAATTTTTTCATATTAGTCAATAATAATATTTTTTCTTACTAATCCATTATTAAGAATATAAATCAAAAGATCATTTCTCTTAATACTGGTTTTTTTACCTTTTAAATCAAAAATTTCAAATTTTGAGTTTTCAAAAAAACTTTCAGATATATTTGTTGAAATTAGGTTTATACAATCTAAAGGGTTACTACAGGTTACAAAAGGGTCATATTCCAAGTATAAAGGATCTCCACATCCGTTTGGCAAATCACAAGATCCATCGTCTGTATTAGCATTAATATCGTAGTTACATGCGCTAGTATCAATACAACCAAAAATAGGAGTATAAAAAAACCAATCAAATTTTTGAGCCCTATATAGATTTCCACCCTCATCATATTCAAGCTGAAAAACTATCTGTCCATTAGAATCAACTTCAGTAACAATTGAGCCTATATTTAACGCTTGTAAATTACCAAAATTGATTAACGTATTTCCATTAGGTAATCTTTGTGCTGACCCAATGGATGGTGTATATAATGAATCAGGATGTACATACTCCCATACTTTTTCAGCAGTCATTAAAACAGTATCTAACAAATATTCAACAGCTCTAGAAATATTAGAAGTTCCAAGATACTGAGAGCTAAAATTTCCATTATCGTACAGGAGATATCTATTATTTCCTAAACTAGAAATTGTATGCTGGTGTGTGAAAGGATAATCATTAGTAAAAATAAAATCGTTTTGAGATCCTCCCCATCTCCATATAATTTCACCTGTTGTTCTGTGAATTTTAGTAATTTCATCAAGATTACGACATGAAACTAAAAAATGCCCATCAAAATCAATATCTATTGAGTTAGCATGTATAAAAGGTATATTAGATCCAGTCCATGGAGCAAAATATTGATTATCGGTGACATGAAAGTGATCCCAACTTTGCCACTCAAAAATTAAATTATGATTAGAATCCATTTCTTGAATAATTAGTCCCTCAACAATAGCATTAGGATCTCCTCCAGGAACAACTGTGTCCATGGCATATGGCTTAGCGTCATAAGCAAAAAGCACGTAGTTTCCATTTTCCAATGCTAAAAAATCATGATTATCTGCTATATATCCATTTAAACAATACACAGAATCAATTTCATTTTGAAGAGAATCCATAACAAACCATCCCTTAGAAATACGATCAAAATATGATATTTTGTTATTTTTATTAACTTTAAAATCCCAACCTTTTTTTTGCCAATTTTGAGAAAAAATCTCAACTCCATTTGAATCTAATATTTTAACAGGTTTGGGAGGGGGACCTGGACCATTCCATCCCGGAGGATTACCACCTTGTTGATAAAATAAATTACCTGACCAAGAATTAGTTGTATTTACAGTTATGTTATAATTTATTTGACCGAACAAAAAAGCTGGGAAAAATAAGAATATCAGTAGAAATGTTTTCATAAAATTTTATCTTTTAAACTTCTTAAATAATGATCTAATAATGTTATTGCAAGCATACTTGAGACGATTGGAACAGCCCTTGGAACAACACAAGAATCATGCCTTCCCTTTGGTTTTAAGTTTATTACCGAACCATCTAAATTAATGGATTTTTGATCTTTCATAATAGTTGAAACAGGTTTAAAAAAAACTGTACAATAAATATCATTACCATTACTTATACCTCCTTGAATGCCACCTGAAAAATTTGATTTTGTTGTACCTTTTTTATTAATTATTACGTCATTAACTTCACTTCCTTTTGATGAAGAAATATCTTTGTCATCAAAACCATATTTAAAACCATGCACAGCATTTATACTTAACATTGCTTTTCCGATGTCAGCATGTAATTTATCAAAAACTGGCTCTCCCCATCCAGCAGGCACTCCTTTTGCTACTGCAGTAATCTCACCACCAATAGTATCACCTAAAATCTTAATATTATTAATTGTTTCAGCCATAATATTAGCACACTCTTCGTCAGGACATCTAACATCATTATCAAAAATTGCTGATAAGTCTAAATCTTCATATTTTTTTTGAAGACGGACATCACCGACAGAATTGACATAAGCAAAAACTTCAACCCCGTTTATTTGTAAAATTTGTTTTGCAATAGCTCCAGCCACGACTCTACATGCAGTTTCTCTTGCTGATGACCTTCCACCTCCTCTGTAGTCTCTTATTCCATATTTTGCGTTATAAACGAAATCAGCATGTGATGGACGAAATGATTCTTTAATATATTTATAGTCTACAGTTTTGTAATCCTTGTTTTTAATAATAAAAGCTATTGGCGTTCCAGTGGTTTTTCCTTCAAATATACCTGATAAAAACTCAACAACATCACTTTCTTTTCTAGATGATGTAAGACTATTTTGTCCTGGCTTTCTAAAATCTAAATCCATCTGAATATCTTCAAAATTTAAAGTAAATCCAGCAGGACAACCATCTATTATTCCACCAATCGCTTTCCCATGTGACTCACCAAATGTTGTTAACCTAAATATTTTACCATAAGAATTTGCCATATCGCAAATATACTATAATTGATTGGAGTGATTTTTGTATTTTCGCTGAATAAATTATGAAAATTATTATCAAAAATATATCTCAAATTATACAAACTGAAAGAAAAAACATTCCTTTCTTATATGGAAAAAATATGCGAAATTTAAATGTTATTAATGATGGTTTTATTGAAATATCTAATGGAATAATTACTAATTACGGTAATATGAGTAATTGGAGTGGAATTGATGACTGGAATAATATTAAAATTATAGATGCAGAAGGAGGTAGTGTGTTTCCATCATACTGTGACAGTCACACTCATCTAGTATTTGCAGAAACAAGAGAAAAAGAATTTGTAGATAGAATCAAAGGGCTTTCATATCAAGAAATAGCAGAATTAGGTGGAGGAATACTAAATTCAGCCAGAAAATTGGAGAAATTATCAGAAGAAGAACTTTATAAAAAAGCAAAAAAAAATATTAATAAAATTATTGAATCAGGTACTGGGGCTGTAGAAATTAAAAGTGGATATGGGTTATCAACGGATTCAGAATTAAAAATACTTAGAGTTATTAAAAAGTTAAAACAAACTTCTGAAATAACAATTAAATCTACCTTTTTGGGAGCACATGCAATTCCTAAAAAATATGAATCAAATAGAAAGCAGTATCTCAATTTAATAATAAACGAAATGCTCCCTTTAATAGCTGAAGAAAATCTCGCTGATTATATTGATGTATTTTGTGAAAAAAATTATTTTTCTGTAGAAGAAACAATAAAAATATTAAATGCAGGCAAAAAATATAAATTACAAGCAAAAACTCATGTTAATCAATTCAATGCACTTGGCGGTGTAAAAGCCTCTGTCGATTCTGGTGCTTTGTCAGTAGATCACTTAGAGATTTTAACCAAAGATGATATAATCTCGCTAACAGAAAGTAAATGTATGCCTACTGCTCTACCATCATGCTCTTTCTTTTTAGGTCTACCTTACAGTCCTGTTCGGGAATTAATTAACAACAATTTACCTGTAGCAATTGCTAGTGATTATAATCCAGGTTCATCACCAAGTGGAAATATGAACTTCATACTTTCATTAGCATGCATAAAGTTAAAAATGACACCTGAGGAAGCTATAAACGCAGCAACAATCAATTCTGCATATGCCATGGGAGTTGAAAAAGAGTTAGGTAGTATTGATATTGGTAAGAGAGCTAATCTTTTTATAACAAAAGAAATACCAGGTTACAATTATTTACCTTATAGTTTCGGTGAAAACTTAATCAAAACTAAAATACTAAACGGAAAAGTTCAACAATAAGTTATCTTTTTTGTCTTTTCATATAATAGAAAAACTCCTTGTTCTGACCTGAAGAAATTACATTAGCACTAATAAATTCCCAACCAAATTTAGTCGATGCGTTAAGTGCGTGACCCATAGTACGATATTGTTTAGAGAGTAAAGCCTCATCTACTTTCAAACTTCCGTAATCAAATATAATTTTCAACCTCTCCTCTCCTCTTATATCAACAGCAATTTTGTTTGCTGAATTACTTTCAGAATCATTGATAGTGAAACCCCTAATAATCATATATTCATTAGAAATATTCTCAAATTTTTCTTGATTTTTATTGTTATTCTTTTGTGCAAAAGATAAAAAAGGAATGAGAGTGATACAGGTAATTAAAATTATTTTATTCATATTTGAAATTTTAGAAATAAACGAAATTTATTTATCATTATTGCCCTAAAATAATAGGAAGATCATCACTACCATTTCCAATTACTATAACTTTAGAATTATTTGACTTTGAAATTTCTTGAGTTGCTTCAACTCCTTTCCATTTTAATAATTTTTCTGTTATAGTTTTAGTTACAATGCTTTGGAAATCTGCAATACCTTGAGCTTCAATCCGCTTTCTTTCAGCCTCTTTTTCCTCTTTTTCTAACTTGTATTTATATTCTAAAGCTTCCTGTTCCTGTACTAATTTCTTTTCAATACCTGCTCTTAATTTTTGAGGCAATGTTATATCTTTAATAAGGATTGCATCAAGAAAAATAAACTTTTGATTTAAGGAGGCAGACGCAATACTATAAATTTCTTCTTCGATAGCTTTTATTCCTTTAACTGCAGAATATAACTCTTCTGCTTCGTAATTTCCTATAACCTCTCTTGTGATAGATCGTATTTCTGGTTTTATAATACTTTCTAAATATTCTCTTCCGATTTCATCATGTAAATAACCTATTTTTTCAGGAATTGGATTGTATCTAAATGATAAATCAACTCTAATTGGCAGACCATCAACTGACAAAACTTCCATAATCTCAGCAGTAGATTGAAATTTAACATTATAAACTTCTAGCCTATTCCAAGGTGCTATAATATTTAAACCTTGATTATATATTTTGTCTTTGTCTAAACCTCCAGATAAAGTAAAAAATTGTACGGCTTTTTCACCTGGTTTGATGTTATAAAACATTTTTGATCCAAAAAAGAGAAAGAATATTAAAATTGCACCTCCAATAAGTATTGGTTTAGGTATACCTTGGTTTTCCATAATTGTTAAATTTAAATTACACTTGTTTTATTTGCAAATATGCAAAATATTTATGTAGTTTTAAAAACAAATAAGCATTAAATTACACCATTAATTTTTCTCAAAAACCACTCAAAAGATATAATTAATAAT
>JAYZXD010000029.1:0-46996 GCA_036141595.1 Bacteroidota bacterium | reverse complement strand
ATCTCTATAATATTCTTGAGAAAACAAAACTGTGTTGATGGATAATAATATAATAACAAATATTTTTTTCATAATATTAATTTTAAGATCAAATGAAAAAGTAAAGCTGTTACATATAGGATATTTAGTTTGTTTCTTATTATTTATAACGAACAGAAAAAATAAAAAGTTACAATAAAGAAAATTTATGGGAAATATGAAGAGAAAAAAGTCGGGGTAGCAGAATTACAACCTCTACCCTCTTTACATGATTACAGCAAGCTTTCAAACTAAAAATTGCTCCGCTTTTTGCACCGCTAATCAATCTACTAATACAAACTTAAAAAATTAATTTGATTTTCTGAGTAATGAGTTATTTCTTAAAATAATAAATTAAGTTTGCTCATCAAATTTTTTTTAATGAGTTTAATTGATATAAATTTTAAATTTTATTCTGACACACCAAAAGGAAAAGATCCAGATGCTTATAGCGAAACATTAAAAGAATATCATAAGTTTCTCTGGAGTAAAGGTTTGCCGAATGGGAAGGAATTTGATCTTCATGATAATCATAGTGTTCCTTTAAGACTATATCATAAATCTGAGCTTGGAAAATTTATTTTATCAAGTGACTCATTAGGTCACACTTATAGAAAGTGGAAAAGAATGAGTCACATCATAAATAAAATTCAGAAGTCTGAAATGAATGATTTCTTTTCTATTTGCAGTACAATTGGAGGATATATTATTTTTCCAGCAAATCAAATTGAAAAAAAAGATACAATGAATCAATCACGTGGTAAAAGTGCAGAAATTTGTGACAGGTGGGATCTAACTCTAGAATGTATCAGGTGTTTCTATATTAATGAATTAAATCCATTAACTAATACTCTACAAAGATATTCGTCATTTTTTAGTTTGTTTAAAAATTTCAAAGGATATGTAGATTTCTTTCTTCTGAACGATTTAGTTGATGACAATTACTTGTCAATTAAATTTTACCTTCCATTTAACAGTTTCAATAAAGAATATAATCCTTTACCCAACACATTAGACGAATATTTATTATATAAAAATAATGTTGTAAATTTTATTAAATCTAGAAATAAACGGATACTTCAATATGAAGAAAAAAAGTCGGGGTAGCAGGATTCGAACCTGCGACCTCCTGCTCCCAAAGCAGGCGCGATAACCGGGCTACGCTATACCCCGAAAATTTAGTTTGTAAAAATATAAAACTTTTGCAATCTAAAAAATGTGCGGAGAGGAAGGGATTCGAACCCCCGGTACGCGTAAGCGCACAACTCCTTAGCAGGGAGCCCCGTTCGGCCACTCCGGCACCTCTCCAAATTACCCAATTAAAATTGGGTCTGCAAATGTAAACTAATCTTATTTTATTACAAACTTTATTATTAAATTATTTAATCGCATATTTTAACTAATAATTTTATTCAAATGTTATATTTGCAAAACAAATACTGCTATGACTCAAAAAATACTTACAATTTTTACCATTTGTCTATTTTTAAGTTGTATTAAAAATGACAATAGTAAAAGACTAAAAACAAACACAGTTGTAGCTCACATGCTTTCAGAACCAGATGGCGTGCATCCGTTTAACAACAATTCTGTTATGAGGTCAGAGATATTTGCATATACTCAAAAAACTCTACTTCAACTTGATATAAATTCATTAGATTATATTCCTACTCTTCTGAAAGAACTACCTAGTTCTTCAGATGATAATAAAACATTTTATTTTGAATTAAAAGATTATATTAAATGGGATGACGGATCTTCACTTACTGCAGAAGATGTAGTTTTTTCAACTAAATTAATGTTATGCCATCTAACAAATAATGCACAAATAAGACCGGTTTACAGCTCAGTAATTAAATCAGTTGATTTGGATCCAACGAATCCATTTAAGTTTAGTATGACCGCTCAAGACATCAAATGGACTGCTAAAACAATTATGGGGGGTATATATATTCAACAAAAATCATATTGGGATCCTAATGGTATTTTTGATGACATTACATTTGAACAGATTTTGAATAAAAGTTTCAAAGAAACAGATGAAATAGCTAATTGGTTTAATAGTTTTAACGATGCAAAAAATGGGTTTGAAGTTGAAAATTTAAAGGGACTTGGGCCATACGAAGTGAGTGAATGGGAAACAGAACAATATATCATTTTAACTAAAAAGAAAAATTGGTGGGGATCAAACGAAAAATCACTATACAACAACTCATTTCCAGAAAAAATTATTTATAGAGTAATTAAAGAAAGTGCATCTGCTTATCTTGCTTTAAAAAAACAAGATCTTGATGTTACAACTAATTTAGGAACACTAGATCTAATGAAACTTCAAGAAAGAGATTATTTCAATGAAAATTATGACTCTGATTTTAAAGATAGATATGGGATTTCATATATTGGTTTAAATATGAAACCAGACGGAACAAAACATAAACCTTTTTTTGTTGACAAAAAAGTGAGACGTGCAATTGCACATTTAATTCCTGTTGATGAAATTATTGATTTTGTAATGTTTGGTCATGCTACAAGACAAGCGGCTAATGTATCTCCTTTAAAGAAAACATACAATGATACACTCAAGCTTATAGAACTTGATATAAATAAAGCTAATAAACTTCTAGATGAAGCTGGGTGGATTGATACTGATGGTGATAACATAAGAGATAAAATAATTAATGGCGTAAAAACACCATTTAAATTTAAATTTAGCTACATGCAAAGTCCTATTTCTACGGAGATAGTCTTAATAATGAAAGAAAGTATGTATAAGGCAGGTATAGTTGCTGAGCCTGAAGGAATGGATTTTAATTTGTTTTATAAAAATGCAGCAGACCATAAATTTGATGCTATGTTAGCCGGTTGGGGAAGTAGCGCAGCTTACTCAAATCCAATGCAACTATGGCATACCACCTCATGGGTTAATAAAGGTTCTAATTTTTGCGGATTTGGTGACGCTGAAAGTGATGCTTTAATTGAAGAAGCAAATAACACTTTAGATTACGAAACACACAGAAATGCCTTGTTAAAACTACAAGCTAGAATTTATGAAGATCAACCATATGTGTTTTTATATTGTTCTAAAAGAAAATTTGCTATCCACAAAAGATTTGATAATAGAGAAATGTATTTTGAAAGACCGGGTGTTTTATTAAATAATCTTGAACTAAATTAAAGAATGTTAAAATACACTGTAAAAAGAATATTAACTATGATTCCTATGCTAATAGGAATATCTCTACTAGCTTTTATTATTAGCATTAATGCACCTGTTGATCCAATTGAGAAATTAACTAGAGCTGCAGAAAGCGAGGGTGAAGCGGGATCATCTTCTGTAGCGACTAAAATTCAAAAGCAAGAATGGAGAAAAAAATTAGGTTTAGATCTACCTATTTTTTATTTTAGTATATCAAATTTTGCTGCCATTGATACTCTTTACAAAATTCAAGATAGAGATCACCAAAGTAACTTAAATAAACTAACTCATAATACTGGAAATTGGGAAGCAGTTTCTAATTACTATAACAGTTTGTTAACGTTAGAAAGAAAATACGAAAAAATAAATATTAAAGAATTATATAAAAAAGACTCCACATTAGATATTAATGTAATTAATGAAGCGAAAAATCAATTTGGAAGTACTGTTAAAAATCTTTTAGCTAACTCAGATTCCAGAATAATTAATAGTGGGATAGCAACTCTTTATAAATTAATTGATGAAAATAAATTTTTGATTCCTCTAGAGACATATGTAAATAAAGTCAAAAAATCAAAAAACTATTTAGAATCGAACAAAACAAAATGGAAGACATATATTCCCAGCATAAACTGGTATGGATTTAAAAATCAATACCATACATGGTTATTTGGAAATGGAAAAGAAAGAAAAGGATTAATAAGGGGTGATTTTGGTTTTTCTTACAGAGACCAAAAAAAAGTTGAAGACAAAATTTGGGAAAAAATTGAAGTTTCTTTCAAATTTTCTCTCATATCTATATTAATAGCTTACTTTGTTAGTATTCCTATAGGAATTTTTTCTGCTTACAGAAAGGACTCTACAGCTGACAGGACAATATCTGTAGTGTTGTTTGTTTTATATGCTATGCCATCATTCTTTGTGGGACTGTTATTACTTTTTGCTTTTGCAAACCCAGACACCTACAGCTTTTTTCCAGTTGGTGGTCTTAAAGATCCTACAACTTGGAATCCAGAATGGAAATGGTGGCATTGGGAAGCTATTGAACATCAAATTCCATATTTAATTTTACCAATTATAACATATACATATGGTTCATTTGCATTTTTAAGTAGAATTATGAGAATTGGGATGATAGATGTAATAAATCAAGACTATATAAGAACTGCAAGAGCTAAAGGATTATCAGAAAAAAAGGTTATTCTTAAGCATGCTTTAAGAAACTCACTACTTCCCATTATAACTGTTTTTGCTGCTATTTTTCCTATGGCTATTGGAGGAAGTATTATAATTGAGGTGATATTTTCAATTCCAGGAATTGGAGTTGAAATTTTAAACTCACTCACTGGAGGTGATTACCCAATGATTATTACAATATTTACAATTTCAGGTTTTTTAACAATGATTGGTTATCTTGTTTCAGATTTACTTTATGCTGTAGCAGACCCAAGAATATCATACAAATAGAATATCATGAGTAAAGACAGAAAAACAGAAAAAACAAAACTTGAAAATTTTTCTTTCAAAAAATATGCATGGAATCAATTTAAAAAGAATAAACCTGCAAAATTCTCTTTATATCTACTAATTTTAATAGTTATTATTGCATTATTTGCTCCTTACATAGCAAATGAAAGACCTCTTTATGCTAAATATAAAGGTAAATCCATTTATCCTGCATTCGCGGATGAAACACAAAGAGATTCAATTTTTAATGAAAAAGGTGAATTTGAATCAATATTACAATATGATATTACAGACTGGAGAACATTAAAATACGAAAAAGTTGTTTGGGCTCCAATAACATATGACAATACATTTCAAGATAAATACAACAGAAACTATGTGTCTCCTGGTGGAAAACAGAGATATAAAAATAGTGATGGTAAAATAACTGAAATACCAAACAAGTTTAGACATTATTTAGGAACTGATAATATTGGAAGAGATTTAGCTGCTGGACTAGTTCATGGATCTAGAATTGCTCTTTTAGTTGGATTAGTTTCAATGGGAATCGCTTCAATAATTGGTATTATCCTTGGAGCACTTGCCGGTTTTTTTGGGGATACAAGATTAAAAATGCCCAGAATAAAATATTGGTTTACCTTAGTAGGTATCTTTTTGGGAATGTTCTACGGGTTTGGAAGCAGAAAATATGAAATCGGGGAGGCATTTAGTCAAAGTGTAAGTAGTGGTCTTATTCAACTTTTAATTAGCTTTGGTGTTATAATTGGAGTTATTGTCTTATTTAGATTACTCAGTAGATTATTTCAATTTGGTTTTTTAAAAGAAGAGGTAAATGTTCCTATCGATTCATTTGTTTCTAGAGGTATTGAGCTTTTAAATTCAATTCCTAGATTGCTTTTGATAATCACTATATCTTCTATTGTAACTAGAAGTATATGGATTGTGATGGTAATTATTGGTTTGACAAGTTGGACTGGTATTGCTAGATTTACAAGAGCAGAGTTTCTAAGAATTCGTTCATTAGAGTTTGTTCAAGCAGCACAATCCTTAGGATTTTCATCAGTTAGAACAATTTTTAAACATGCTCTTCCAAATGCTCTTGCACCAGTATTTGTTAGTATCGCTTTTGGTATCGCATCAGCAATTTTAATTGAGTCAGGACTTTCATTTTTAGGAATTGGAGTTCCCGCTGATATTGTAACTTGGGGATCACAACTTAATCAAGGGAGAGCTAACTTAGAGGCTTGGTGGGTAATAGTATTTCCCGGAATTGCTATTTTCATTACTATAACTGTATACAATACAATTGCTGAAGCAATGAGAGATGCTTTAGACCCAAAATTAAAAAGCTAACTACTACATTTCATCAAAATCAACCACAACTTTTGGCGATGCAGGCCTAGCTTGACAACCTAAAAAATATCCCTGAGCAACTTCATCTTCAGAAAGAGAGTAATTTGCATCCATAGTAACTTTACCTTCCATAACTTTGCCTTTACAGGTACAACAAACTGCTCCTTTACAAGAATATGGAACATCAGCTCCATGTTCCATAGCAGCATCTAAAATATACTGACCTTTGGAAGAAAGTGTAAATTCAAAATCATCGCCATCCACGCATACAGTTACATTTGACAATATGTCATTATCTTTACTTGAAACATTGTCAGCATTTTCTGAAGCTGTAAAACGTTCAAAATGAATTTTAGATTCATTAACATTATTGAGAAGTAATAGCTCCTTTACATTATCAATTAAATCTCCTGGACCACATATGTAATATTCATCTGCTTCTTTTAAATCATTAAAAGTATTTAACAATTGTTGTAAATTATTTTTATCAATTCGTCCATTTATTGAAGAAAGTACTCTTTCTTTGGAGAAAAATAAATGTAAATCTAAATTTCTTGATTTTGATTTTTTAATATCTTTTAATTCATCAAGAAACATAGCAGATTCTTCAGATTTATTACCATACAAGAGGGAAAACCTAGTGTTAAGACTAGACGATTTAATCATTGAGAAAATAGGTGTAATACCACTTCCTGCACATATTGCAACAGCATGACTCTGGTCTCCATTAAAAATAAAATTACCTGAAGGAGGCATAACTTCTAATGTGTCACCAATATTTAAATTATTTACCAAAAATGTTGACATTTTCCCTCCTTGAACTTTCTTAACACCAATACACAAACCTTCAGATGGGGCAGAACAAATAGAATACGCTCTTCTTACTTCTTCACCATCAATTTCGTGCTTTAGTGTTATATATTGACCTGGCAGAAAATCAAAATCATTTGTTTTAGATATATCAAAATTGATTTCTACAGCATCGGACGTTAGATTATTAATATCTGTTACTGTTAAACTATGGAATTTACTCATTTCAATTTTTTTTGCAAAAATACCAATTTAAAAGTAAATAATTTAAGACCTCAATATCATAATTTTTGAAATAGAATTTAATAAATTTGCAATAATTATTAAATGTTATGGACGAAAACAAATTTCAAGAAAAAATAGACAAAGAACAAAAAATTGAACCAAAAGACTGGATGCCAGAAGGTTACAGAAACCATTTAATTAGACAGATGTCTCAACATGCTCACTCGGAGGTTATTGGAATGCAACCAGAAAGAAACTGGATTACTCGTGCACCATCGCTAAGAGCTAAAATGATTCTTTTAGCAAAGGTTCAAGATGAAGCTGGTCATGGGTTATACTTATATTCTGCATGTGAAACATTGGGTATAAGTAGACAAGAACTTGTACAACAACTTCACGATGAAAAAGCCAAATATTCGTCAATTTTTAATTATCCAACATTAACATGGGCAGATATGGGTGCCATTGGCTGGTTGGTAGACGGGGCAGCTATTGTTAATCAAGTATCTCTTCAAAGAACATCATACGGACCGTATTCAAGAGCAATGATCAAAATATGTAAAGAAGAAAGTTTTCATCAAAGGCAAGGTTATGAAATTATGGCAGAGATGGCTAAAGGAACACCAGAGCAAAAAGAAATGGCACAAGATGCTCTTAATAGATTCTGGTGGCCTTCTATCATGATGTTTGGGCCACAGGATTCAGAATCCCCAAGAAGTGGAAATGCAATGAAATGGAAAATCAAAAGACAAACAAATGACGAATTGCGTCAAAATTTTATTGATAAAACTGTAGGCCAAGCAGAAGTGATTGGATTGACAATTCCTGATCCTGATTTAAAATGGAATGAAGAAAGAGGACACTACGATTTTGGTAAAATGGATTGGGAAGAATTCTGGAGTGTAGTTAATGGAAACGGTCCATGTAACAAACAGAGATTGGATCACCACAGAAAAGCACATGAAGATGGTGCTTGGGTAAGAAAGGCAGCACAGGAATTTGCAAAAAAACAATTAACTAATTAAAAATAATTCATGACAGAGAAAACAACTGTTTGGGAGGTGTTTATTCAAAGTAAAAATGGTCTTGCACATAAGCATGCTGGTAATGTTCATGCAACAGACAAAATTATGGCTCTTGAAAATGCACGAGAACTTTACACAAGAAGAAATGAAGGATCATGTATTTGGGTTGTCAAGTCAAGTGAAATTGTTTCTTCAGAATCAGAAGACAGCGAAGCATTTTTTGATCCCTCAAATGACAAAATGTATAGACATCCAACATTTTATACCATGCCTGATGGCGCAAAACATATTTAAATGAACAGTTTACTAATTTATACATTAAGAATTGCTGATTGCTCATTAGTATTGGGTCAAAGAATGTGCGAATGGTGCTCTAAAGGACCAACATTAGAAGAGGATATTGCTTTGTCAAATATTGGCCTTGATCTATTTGGTCAAGCTAATGGTTTTTATGAGTATGCTAGTAAAGTTGATGGAAATAAATCTGCAGATGAATTAGCATTTAAAAGAAATGAAAGAGAGTTTTACAATTTTCAAATTTCTGAGCAAAAAAATGAACATTTTGGTACTACCATGGTTCGTAATTTTCTTAGAGATGCATTTAAATATCTTTTTTATAATGAATTGTCAAAGAGTAATGATGTAACTCTTGCGGCATTAGCGTCTAAGTCTCTTAAAGAAGTTAAATACCATTTGCGTCATTCAACTAATTGGGTCATAAGACTGGGAGACGGAACAAATGAAAGTAATAGTAAAGTTCAGCAATCTCTCAATTTTTTATGGCAATTTACAGGAGAATTTTTTGAAATGGATGATGTAGACAAAGAAATGTTGAATGAAGGAATTGGTGTTGATAATAAAAAATTAAAAGGTAAGTGGGATAAACTTATTATCGATACGTTAAACAAAGCAAAATTAAAAAAACCTGAAGATGGATATATGGCCACTGGAAGTAAAAAAGGTATACATACTGAACATTTAGGCTTCTTACTTGCTGAGATGCAATATTTACCAAGAGCATACCCTGATGCAAAATGGTAAAACTAAACATATTTGGAAATTACTAAGTTCGGTTCCTGACCCAGAAATTCCTGTTATTTCAGTTGTTGAACTCGGGGTAATAAGAAAAGTTACCTATGAGGACAATAGTTACAAAATATGCATAACGCCAACATATTCTGGATGTCCAGCTGTAAAAACATTTACAGATGATATTAAAACATGTTTGGTTAAAAATGGAATTAATAACTTTAAAATAGAATTAGTGTATTCTCCAGCTTGGACAACAGATTGGATGTCTGAAAATACAAAGAAAAAATTACAAAAGTTCGGAATTGCTCCCCCATCAAAAGTTGTTTTATGTCCTCTGTGTTCGTCCAAAAATACACAATTGATTAGTGAATTTGGAGCAACTGCATGCAAAGCAATGCACAAATGTTTAGATTGTTTAGAACCATTCGAGGCTTTTAAATGTATCTAAGATTAAATTTTATTATTTTAGCTTAAATAAATATAGAGTATGATAAAATCTGAAATAACAAATAACGTAGGAAAAATATACTTAAATAGGCCAGATAAATATCATTCATTTATAAGAGAAATGGCACTAAAGCTTCAGAACGTTCTTAACGAATTTAAGAATAATGAAGATGTGAGAACTATTTTAATTACTGCTGAAGGAAAAGCCTTTTGTGCTGGTCAAGATCTTAATGAAGCGATTGATCCAAACCAACCAGATATAACCCAAATTATTGAAGAACATTATAATCCAATTATTAGAATAATCAGAAGTATTGAAAAACCAGTTATTGCGGCAGTTAATGGAGTAGCTGCTGGTGCAGGAGCAAGCATAGCTATTGCCTGTGATATTATTATAGCAAGTGAAAAAGCAAGTTTTATTCAAGCATTTGGTAAAATTGGACTTATACCCGATAGTGGTGCAACTTTCATATTACCAAAGCTGATTGGTATGCAAAGAGCTTCGTCTCTAATGTTAACTGGGGACCCTATTTCAGCAAATGATGCAGAAAAAATAGGTTTAGTTTACAAAGTTCATGAAGCAGAAAAATTTGTGGAGGAAAGTATAAAACTTTCTGAAAAATTAGCTAAGATGCCAACCAAAGCACTTGGCTTAACAAAAAAAGCTCTTAACTTCTCTTTAAATAATAATCTTGATGAACAACTTGAATTAGAAAAAGAATATCAAACAATAGCTGCTAATACCAACGACTATAAAGAAGGTGTACAAGCTTTTTTAGAAAAAAGAAAACCAATTTTTAAAGGAAATTAAAATGATAAAAGTAAGTGTAATTGGTGCTGGAACAATGGGTTCTGGAATTGCTCAAATAGCAGCCACTAAAGGCCATGAAGTATGCCTTTATGATTACTCTAATGATTCTTTAGACAAATCTAAAAATAAACTCAAAAAAATACTTAATCGTTTAGTTGAGAAGGAGAAAATTAATAATGAAAAGAAAGAACAAATTATTTCTAGAATAAAATTTTCAAGTAATTTAAAAGATATACAAGGAAGTTCCTTAGTAATAGAAGCAATAATAGAAGATCTTAGTATTAAACAAAAACTATTTAAAGAAATAGAATCAATTGTTGATAAAAATTGCATAATTGCAACAAATACTTCTTCTCTTTCTATTGCATCAATTGCAGGAGCTTGTGAAGAAGCAGATAGAGTTATTGGAATACATTTTTTTAATCCAGCACCTCTAATGCCATTAGTAGAAATTATTCCTGCAGTACAAACATCTGAAGAAACAAATAAAAAAACTAAAGAATTGATTGATGGTTGGGATAAGGTAACTGTTATTGTAAAAGATACTCCAGGATTTATAGTTAATAGAGTTGCAAGACCTTTTTATGGAGAAGCTTTGAGAATATATGAAGAAGGAATTTCGGATTTTGCAACAATTGATTGGGCAATGAAAGAAATTGGAGGATTTAAAATGGGACCTTTTGAACTGATGGATTACATTGGAAATGATGTAAATTATACGGTAACAGAAACTGTATTTACTGCTTTTTATTTTGACCCTAGATACAAGCCATCATTTACGCAAAAAAGAATGAAGGAAGCCGGTTATTATGGAAGAAAAACTGGAAAAGGTTTTTATGACTATTCCCAAGATTTGCCAGAGCCAAAAAAAGATTATGAATTGGGGAAAAAAATATTATTTAGAATACTTTCAATGCTTATTAATGAAGCAGCTGATGCAGTATTTCTAAATATTGCAACCAAAAAAGACATTGATTTAGCAATGACTAAGGGAGTAAATTATCCAAAAGGACTACTTAGCTGGTCTGATGAAATAGGTATCAAGAAAGTATTTAATCAACTAGATGAGCTATATAATGAATACAATGAAGATAGATATAGACCCTCTCCTATTTTAAAAAGAATGATAAAAAATAATCAAACTTTTTTCTAATGGATTTAGCAAGTAAAGTGGTTGATAAAATGTTAAGTGGTGATGCGTTTAGCAAATGGCTTGGAATTGAAATATTAGCAATTTCTAGCGGATATTGCAAACTCAGAATGCAAGTTAGGAAAGAAATGACGAATGGATTTAATATAGCTCATGGAGGTATAACATATTCACTTGCTGATAGTGCTTTAGCTTTTGCAGCTAATTCTTATGGTATTCAATCTTTATCAGTTGAAACATCAATTAACCATACAAAAAAAGTAATGAATGGTGATACACTAATTGCTGAAACAAAAGAGATAGAGCAAAAAGAAAAAACTGCGTCTTACGTAATTAGCATAGTAAATCAAGAAGGAATCGAAGTAGCAGAATTTAATGGCAAAGTATATATAACAAAAAATTATTGGTTTTAACTTATTAAAAATAATAATACAATAAATATGACTACATATATTATAGATGCAATAAGAACACCTATAGGAAACTTTGGCGGAACACTTAAAAGTATAAGAACAGATGATTTAGGTGCAATTCCAATAAAAGAATTGATTAAAAGAAACAAAGTTGATCCTTGTAAAATAGATGATGTAATACTCGGATGTGCAAATCAAGCAGGAGAAGATAATCGTAATATTTCACGTATGTCATTATTGCTAGCAGGTCTTCCTTTTAGTGTGCCAGGAGAAACAGTAAATAGATTATGTTCTTCAGGAATGTCTGCAGTCATACATGCTCATAGAGCTATAATGAGTGGTGATGGAGATTTATTTATTGCTGGAGGGGTAGAAAATATGACAAGAGGTCCTTGGGTTATTTCAAAAGCATCTAAAGCATTTGGAAGAGATGCTCAAATGTTTGACTCTTCCTTTGGATGGCGTTTTGTAAATCCTAAAATGAAAGAGTTGTATGGTGTAGATGGCATGGGAGTTACTGCAGAAAATCTAGCTGATAAATATAATATTTCTAGAGAAGATCAAGATAAATTTGCTTATCATTCTCAAATGAAAGCAACAAATGCACAGTGTTCAGGCAGATTAGCTGAAGAAATAGTTGCCGTTGAGATTCCTCAAAGAAAAAAAGACCCTATAATATTTAAACACGATGAGTTTATTAAAGGTAAGACATCTCTAGAAGTTTTAGCAAAGCTTAAAACAGCATTCAAGAAAGATGGAGGAACTGTAACAGCAGGTAATTCATCAGGTCTAAATGATGGTGCTGCTGCAATGCTATTAGCATCAGAAAATGGTATTAAAGATAATAACCTAACTCCTATGGCAAAAATTGTCAGTTCTGCTGTTGTCGGTGTTGAACCAAGAATAATGGGTATTGGACCTGTAATGGCATCAAACAAAGCTCTTTCAAAAGCTGAGTTAACAATGGCTGATATGGATATAATTGAGTTAAATGAGGCTTTCTCGGCACAAGCATTAGCTTGTATTAGAGAGTGGGGACTAAAAGATGATGATGAAAGAATAAATCCAAATGGTGGAGCTATTGCGATTGGTCATCCACTTGGAGCTAGTGGAACAAGAATTATCCAAACGGCTGCCATTGAACTACAAAAGAAAAATAAAAAATATGCATTAATAACTATGTGTATAGGTGTAGGACAAGGATATGCAACGATAATCGAAAGAATATAATATGATTTATGAATTTGACGGATATAAGCCGGTAATTGACCCCTCTTCCTTTGTTCACAAAGAAGCAACTATTATTGGAAATGTTATTATTGGTAAAAATGTTTATATCGGCCCAGGTGCTTCTCTAAGAGGAGACTGGGGACAAATAATTGTAAAAGATGGGTGTAACATACAAGATAACTGCATAGTACATATTTTTCCTGGTAAAGACGTTATTTTAGAAGAAAATGCACATATAGGTCATGGAGCTATTATACATGGTGCAAATATTGGCAAAAACACATTAATTGGTATGAACGCAGTAATAATGGATGATGCAAAAATTGGTGATGAATGCATTATTGGTGCTTTATGTTTTGTCAAAGGAGAAATGGAAATACCAAATAGAAAGATTGTAGTAGGTAACCCTGCACAAATAAAAGGAAGTGTTTCAGACAAAATGCTTAATTGGAAAAATAAAGGCACTGAACTATATCAGCAACTACCAGAAGAATGTAAAAAATTAATGATGGAGTGTAAACCACTTACTAACATAGAGAAAAACAGAAAAGAAAAACAAGAAGTGATTTTTAATACTTGGAAAAAAACACAATGAAAAATTATAAAAATTATGCTTTAGGTAAATGGATAAAAGGAGATGGTGAAGGCACACCTCTTTTTAATGCAATAACAGGTGATGAAATTGGAAGAGTTAGTTCTAAGGGACTTGACTTTTCTCAAATGATGAATTATGCCAGAAAAATTGGAGGACCAAAACTTAGAAAAATGACTTTTCAGGAAAGAGGTTTAATGTTAAAAAAGTTAGCACTTCATCTTCACTCTATGAAGGAAAAGTTTTATCCTGAAAGTTATAAAACTGGTGCAACAAAAATTGATAGCTGGATTGATATTGAGGGAGGAATAGGTAATCTTTTTACAAATGCGTCACTAAGGAGACAATTTCCAGATCTTCCTTATCACGTTGAAGGTAGCGCTGCTCCATTATCAAAAAACGGAACATTTATTGGTCATCATATTATGGTACCAAAACAAGGGGTTGCAATTCATATTAATGCTTTTAATTTTCCAATTTGGGGAATGTTAGAAAAAATTGCAGTTAATCTAATGGCTGGCGTTCCAGCTATTGTTAAACCAGCTACAATTACTTCATATTTAACTGAGTTTATGGTTAGAGAAATAATTGATTCAAAAATATTACCCGAGGGATCGCTTCAGCTAATTTGTGGAAGTGCTAGAGGAATTTTAGATACAATTACATCTGAAGATATTGTAACATTTACTGGAAGTGCATCTACTGGAAAAATGTTAAAATCACACCCAAAGATAGTAGAAGAAGCAGTTCCTTTTAACATGGAAGCTGACTCATTAAATTGTTGTGTTTTAGGTGAAGACTCAACACCAGAAACAGCAGAGTTTAACTTGTTTATTAAAGAAGTGCAAAAAGAAATGACCGTTAAAGCAGGACAAAAATGTACTGCTATTAGAAGAATACTTGTTCCAGAAAAATTAGTTGAAGATGTTCAAATCGCATTAGGAAAAAGACTAGCTAAAACTACAATAGGTGATCCAAAAATTGAGGGAGTTAGAATGGGAGCTCTTGCTGGTAATGATCAAAAAATTGAAGTAAAGGAAAAAGTTAATGAACTTTCAAAAACACAAGATATTGTATTTGGTGATTTAGAAAATTTTGAGGTAAATGGAGGAGATAAAAATAAAGGAGCTTTTTTCTCTCCCATTCTTTTTTTAAATAATAATCCTTTTAAGAATACAGACTGCCATAGCATCGAAGCCTTTGGTCCAGTTTCTACAATAATGCCATACAAAAATATTAATGAAGCAATAGATTTAGCAAGAATGGGTAAAGGGTCTTTGGTTTGTTCTATTGTTACAAATAATATGAAAATAGCTGAGGAATTTGTTGTTGGAGCAGCATCAATGCATGGCAGGATTCTAGTACTAAATGAAGCGTGTGCAAAAGAAAGTACTGGTCATGGTTCTCCTATGCCACTTTTAACTCATGGAGGCCCAGGAAGAGCAGGTGGTGGTGAAGAGATGGGTGGAATAAGAGGGATTAAGCATTATCTTCAAAGAACTGCTGTACAAGGGCATCCTACAACAGTAACTGCTTTAACCAAGCAATATCAAGTTGGAGCAGCACAAAACACCAAGGGTCCTCATACGTTCAGAAAACACTTTGAGGAAATTAATATTGGAGATACTGTAATTACTAAAAAACACACTGTTACTTTAAGTGATATTGAAAACTTTGCTGAGCTATCTGGTGATAAATTCTATGCCCATATGGACGAAAATTCACTTGAAGGAACCATATTTACAGAAAGAGTGGCTCATGGATATTTTATTATGAGTAAAGCAGCAGGTTTATTTGTTGATCCTCCAAAGGGACCTGTTTTATTAAACTACGGAATAGATGAATGTAGATTTACTAAACCAGTATATCCTGGCATGACAGTTGGTGTTCGCTTTACAGCTAAAGAAAAAATTGAACAAGAAAAAAGAGATAAGGATGATATAGCAAAAGGTATCGTTAAGTTTCTTGTTGACGTATATGATGAGGAGGGAGATACTGTAATGTTAGCTACAATACTTACAATGGTTAAAAAAATTGATCAATCATAAAAATATAAAAATGAAAGAATATGTAAAATTAAAGATTGAGAATAATATTGGAACAATAGAATTTTATCATCCTCAAAGTAATTCACTTCCGAGTAATATATTAAATGAATTAGCTTATACCATCAAAAGTGCTGGAGAAAATAACGATATAAATGTAATAGTTTTAAAAAGCGGAGGTGAAAGAGCCTTTTGTGCAGGAGCTTCTTTTGATGAATTAATAGCAATTAAAGATGAAAAAAGTGGGAAAAAGTTTTTTGCTGGATTTGCAAATGTTATTAATGCAGCTAGAAAATGCCCTAAACTTATTTTAGGACGTGTCCAAGGAAAAGCTGTAGGAGGTGGAGTCGGTATGGCTTCCGCAACAGACTACTGTTTTGCAACGAAATATGCTTCAGTTAAATTATCTGAACTTGCTATAGGCATAGGACCATTCGTAGTTGGTCCAGCTGTTGAAAGAAAAATTGGAAATTCAGCATTTTCATCAATGACAATTAACGCAACAAGATGGTTTGATGCAAAATGGGCTAGAGAAAAAGGATTATTTAGTGATGTATTTGATTCCACAGAAGAAATGGATAAAGAAATTCAAGTTCTTGCCTCTACTCTATCAAATTCAAATCCGCAAGCAATGAAAGAATTAAAAGAAATTATGTGGAAAGGAACCGAGAACTGGGACGAACTTTTGATGGAACGAGCAGAAAATAGTGGCAAGCTTGTGTTATCTGATTTCACAAAAAATGCTATAAAAAAGTTCAAGGCTACTTAAAATGAATGATAAAATAGATAATAAAATCCTAGAGCATGCTTTTGCATTGATGTGTAAAGCAAGAGCTATGAGTGAAATTTATGAAGAAAATTCTGAGGTAACATCTAAATATGTACATGCAACTTCTAAAGGTCATGAAGCAATACAAATAGCTTTGGGAATTCAATTAACTGAACATGACTGGGTTGCTCCTTACTACAGAGATGACTCAATCTTACTTTCAATTGGATTATCACCATACGAATTAATGCTTCAACTTTTATGTAAAAAAGATGATCCGTTTTCAGCTGGAAGAACATACTATTCGCACCCATCACTAAATAGAAAAGGTTTTCCTAAAATACCTCATCAATCGTCTGCTACTGGAATGCAAGCAATTCCTACAACTGGAGCAGCTATGGGTATACAATACAAAGAAAAAGAAGGCATTAGTAAACCAAAAAAAGGAGAAGAACCAGTAGTGGTTTGTTCGTTTGGTGATGCATCTATCACGGAAGGAGAAGTAGCTGAAGCATTTCAAATGGCATCTTTAAAGAAATTACCCATTTTATATTTGGTACAAGATAATGAATGGGATATATCTGCTCATGCTACTGAAACACGAGCTGTTGATGCAACACAGTATGCCAAAGGCTTTGGCTTAAAAACTTATACTATTGATGGAACAAACTTTGAAGAATCATATCATACAATAACCAAAGCTTTAAACGAAATTAAAAATAAAAGATCCCCTATATTAATTCATGCTAAAGTACCTTTATTGAATCATCACACTTCAGGAGTAAGGATGGAATGGTATAGAGATGACCTTGAAGAAGCAAAAAAAAGAGATCCTTTTCCTAAACTGAGAACTCTTCTTCTCAAAAATGACATTGGAGAAAAACAAATAATAGATATTGAAAAAAATTCAAAAGATAGTGTTCTGATTGATTACAAAAAAGCATTGTCTGCTGATGAGCCTGAATCTCAAGACTTATTTTCACATCAGTTTGCTCCAACTTCAATTACCAAAGAAGAAGGTGAGAGAGAAGGAAAAAACAAAGATGAAATAGTAATGGTAGATGCAGCATTGTTTGCCGTTAAAGAAATAATGAACAAACACCCCGAGAGCTTACTTTATGGACAAGATGTTGGAAAACGCTTAGGAGGTGTTTTTAGAGAAGCTGCAACACTTGCAGAAACTTTTGGTGATAATAGAGTATTTAATACACCTATTCAGGAAGCTTTTATTATTGGAAGTACTGTAGGAATGTCAGCTGTGGGGTTAAAACCAATTGTGGAAGTACAGTTTGCAGATTATATATGGCCTGGTTTAAATCAGCTATTTACTGAAGTAAGCCGATCAAACTATTTATCAAATGGTAAATGGCCTGTAAGCTGTGTAATTAGAGTACCAATTGGAGCATATGGAAGTGGCGGTCCATACCACTCTTCTTCAATAGAATCAGTACTAGCTCAAATTAAAGGCATAAAAATAGCTTATCCATCTAATGGTGCTGACCTAAAAGGTTTGATGAAAGCAGCATTTTATGATCCAAATCCAGTGGTTATTCTAGAGCATAAGGGACTGTATTGGAGTAAAATAAAAGGAACTTCCTCAGCAAAAACAATTGAACCCTGTGAAAACTACAAAATACCACTTGGAAAAGGTAGAATAGTCCTCAAAGCTAAAGACAAAAATTCTGTATGTATAATTACCTATGGCATGGGTGTTCACTGGGCTTTAAATGCGGCGCAACAGCATGATGGCAGAGTTGAAATAGTTGATTTAAGATGCATAAACCCAATAGACGAAAAATTAATATTTGATTCTGTTAGAAAAAATGGAAAGTGCTTGGTATTAACCGAAGAGCCATATAATAATTCATTTGCTCAAGCATTATCAGGTAAAATTCAAGAACATTGTTTTGAGAATTTAGATTGTGCTGTATATACTATGGGATCTGAAAACTTACCTGCTATACCCTTAAACTCAACTTTGGAAAAGACAATGCTTCCAAATTCTGAAAAAGTGAGTAAAAAAATTAAAGAAATTTTAGAATACTAAAATTTTAACAAATTAATACTTTTATAAAGCAAATATTTGAATAATGATTATTTTTATAAAATGTATAAATTAGCAAACTGTTAATCAAAAAAAAATATAATGAAAGAAGTTGTTATTGTTTCCGCTGTACGAACTCCTATAGGAAGTTTTGGCGGTGCACTGTCCTCTGTATCTGCCACAAAATTAGGTGCCGCTGCAATATTAGGTGCAATTGATAAGATTAAATTAGATAAAGATACTATAGATGAAGTATTTTTGGGAAATGTTTTACAAGCTAATTTAGGTCAAGCACCGGCAAGACAAGCTGCTATATATGCTGGTCTTTCAGAAAATATTCCATGTACAACAATTAATAAAGTATGTTCATCAGGAATGAAATCAATAATGATAGCTGCACAAACAATAATGTGTGGTGATAATGATATTGTTATTGCTGGAGGAATGGAAAATATGTCAAGTGTTCCTCATTATTTTACTAAAGGAAGAACAGGACAAAAATTAGGTAATATGCAACTAATTGATGGTATGGTTAAAGACGGATTAACTGATGTATACTCAAATGTTCATATGGGATTATGCGCAGAGAAATGTGCTAAAGAAATGAATTTATCAAGAGAAGAACAGGATAATTTTGCTGTAGAGTCATATAACAGAAGTAATAATTCATGGAAATCAGGTAAATTTTCAAATGAAGTAGTTCATGTTGAAGTTCCTCAAAGAAAAGGAGATCCAATACTTGTCACTGAAGATGAAGAATATAAAAATGTTAAATTAGAAAAGATTCCTCAACTTAGACCAGTATTTGACAAAGATGGAACCATTACAGCAGCTAATGCCTCAACTTTAAATGATGGAGCATCAGCACTAATTTTAATGAGTGCTCAAAAGGCAAAAGAAATGAAAATTCAGCCTATTGCCAAAATTAGAAGTTTTAGTGATGCAGCACAAGAACCGGAATGGTTCACAACAGCACCAGCTAAAGCTGTCCCTTTAGCAATTAAAAAAGCTGGACTAAATAAAAATGATATTGATTATTATGAATTAAATGAAGCTTTTTCAGTTGTTGGTTTAGCTAACATGAAAATTTTAGGTATTAATGATGATAAAGTAAATGTTAATGGAGGGGCAGTTTCTCTTGGTCATCCTCTTGGAAGCTCTGGCTCAAGAATAATAGTTACTTTAATAAATGTTTTAGCTCAAAATGAAGCAAAATTAGGTGTTGCGGGTATTTGTAACGGAGGTGGTGGTGCCTCTGCTATGGTTATTGAATTAATTTAGATGAAATACGGTATTTCTAATATCTCTATTGTACCAATAAGAAGAGAGGCTTCTGATCAATCAGAAATGGTTAATCAAATATTATTTGGAGAACATTTTAAAGTACTAGATACGAGGAAAAAATGGGTCAAAATTAGATTAGCACATGATAGTTATGAAGGTTGGATATGTAATAAGCAATGGCAGAACATAAGTGAAGATGATTACAAACAACTGGACAAGGATATACCCACAATCACGACCGATATTTTAGACATTGTAACTAAAGAGCATCAGCAACCAATTGTTATTGGAAGTATACTACCTTTTTTTAAAAGTGGTCATGCACGTATAAATCATGATTTATATAAATTTGAGGGATTAACTACTCAAGGTTATGTCAATAAAGAAAAACTTAGAGATAATGCGTTAATATATTTAAATGCCCCTTATTTGTGGGGCGGAAGATCTCCTCTTGGAATTGACTGTTCTGGCTTAACTCAAATGATTTACAGGTTACAGGGTATTGATCTTCCAAGAGATGCTCATGAACAAGCAAAGGTTGGAACAACTTTAAGTTTTGTTGACGAAAGCGAATCGGGAGATTTGGCCTTTTTTGACGACGATGAGGGTAAAATAATACACGTAGGAATCATTCTTGAAGAAAATTACATTATTCATGCTTCAGGAAAAGTAAGAATAGATAGAATAGATCAACAAGGGATTTTTAATACTGAAATTGGATCGCATACTCATAAACTCAGATTAATTAAGAGTATTTGTTAGAAAATATTAAGCCATAATACTTAGCTAAAAACATACTAAACATTAATACTGATAAAACAATTAAACACAATTATCTTATTTGAAAAAAATGATACTTCCTTATGCTTTTAACATTATCTCAACAAAAGTATAATTAATTTATATTTGTAATATGAAGAAAAAATCTTTATTGGTGCTTTTAGTAGCTTTTATTTTATCATGCCAACATGAAATTGAAAGACCAAACTGGGATATAGATTTAATCATACCAATTGCACATACTAAAATGAATATAAATAATATTATATCTGATTCCAGTATATCAGTTAATGAAGATGCATCCGGTTTTATATCACTTGTTTTGCAAGAAGAATTTTTAAATGTAAATTTTGACACATTAATAAAAATTGATGCAATTGCAGATGAACAAACACATACATTAGACTCAGCAAGCTTTGAGGACGTAGTGATATCAGATACAGCTACTATTGGAGAAACAATAAATGAAATACCAGGATTATCTTTTCTTCTTCCTGACGGAACTACAGCAACGATTCCTGATATTCCTAATATTGCTCAAAACGATACCATAAATATTGATGCCAGTGAATATTTTGAAACTATGACCTTATACAAAGGAAGCTTGATAGTTGATATAAAAAATAATTTCCCAACAGATATTTCTAATATATTACTAAAGTTAGTAAACGCATCAAATCAAACAACCATAGCTGATTTTTCATTTCCTTTAATTCAATCAGGAAGTAACGCCATAGATAGTGTTTTTATAGGAGGACAAACAATAGATGAAAATATTTTTGCCATTTTAATTAACATGGATATTAATGCTAGTAATGGGTCAGTTCTTATTGACTATTCTGATGCCATTATTACAACAATAAACATTTCTGACATTGGTATTACAGAAGCTACAGCTATATTTCCAGAACAACAACTAACTGAAAAATTAAAAGAACACAGCTTTGATCTTGGAGAAGCACAAATTACAGAAATAGGAATTAAAGAAGGAACAGTAAAAATTAATGTTTTAAGTACGCTTCCTAACGGTAAAATGGTATATAATATTCCATCATTAACAAAAAATGGTATACCTTTTACAAGTGGTGATATGATTGTTCCAGAAGCAACAGATAATGAACTTACAACATTTTCATTTGATTTTAAAGGATATGTGCTTGACTTAACAGGACAAGAAGGTCGACTAGGTGGAGACACAGTTAACACTATATATACTGAAGCATATACTTTTATTGATTATACTGGTACAGTAGAGGAAATTAATCAATCAGATAGTTTTTATTCATTTATAGAATTTGATCTTACAACTGAGTATGCAAAAGGGTATATTGGACAGGATACTATAAATTTTGGGCCCGAAATTATTAATACGGATATATTTAATGTTATAGAATCAGGAGATATTGATCTTAAAGAAGCTTCAATGAACATCAATATTAATAATTACATTGGAGCAGATGCCATAATGATGATAAATAATCTAAGTGCTATTAACGGTGATACAGAGATTTCAGCAATGATAGATGGCAGCTCCTATGATATTCAAAGAGCTTCCTTAACATCTAATAATAGCATAATACCTACAAACACTCAAATTAATATTGATGCTGATGAAATTATTGAAATTTTTCCAAATAAAATAAATACAAGTGCAACATTTTATGTAAACCCAAATGGATCATCTTCCCAACAAGATTTCATTTATCCCTCCCAATCAATAAATGGACAAATAAATTTAGAAATACCACTCAACCTCATAGCCAATAACTTAGCAATTATTGATACAACTAATATGACGCTTCCAAATGATGAAGAATTCGAAATTGATAAAATATTTCTAACGATAAATAACGGATTCCCATTTGATGCCGAAATAAAACTCTTCCTTTTAGATGAAAATAATTTGATTATTGATACTCTGTTACAAAATACTTCTATTATGTCTGCTATAATTGATGACAATAATATAGTTATAGAAAATAGTACAAGTTCAATAGAAATAGATTACACTAATTTTGAAAACATAAAAAAAATAATAACTCATTCCAATTTTTCAACTGCTTCTAATAATGAGTATATTAAATTATATTCAAGCTATAATTTAGATGTAACTTTAAGTGCTAAAATCAATAAAAAAGTAGAAGAATAATGAAAAAGTTTTTTTTTATTTTTTTATTTTTTCCTTTTTTACAAGATGCACAAGAAAATAATCATGAAGTCAATTGGCGAAGTAATTTTATATTTGAAACAAATAGTTTAAACAAACAATTTCTCGATGCATTACTATTTGGAGGATATATAAATGACAGTACAAAGACAGGTTGGTTAAATCTTTCCAAGCAATCAAATATAATGTATGCAAAAATTAGTAATGGAATAGAGTATTCTTATAATTTTAAAAATAAATTTATCACTTTTAGTGCTTGTGACATAAATTATTTAAATGCTAATATTCGAAAAGATCTCATCAAATTAATACTAAAAGGAAATTATGATTATCAAAATGAAACATTGAATTTTAGTAATAGTAATATCAGAGCAGTAAGATACCAACAATATAAATTAACATATGGTATAAAGGGCAATAAAATAAGCGCTTCAGCTGGAATAGCTTATTTAGTCGGAAATCATCATCTTTCATATATAATTAATGAAGGATTTCTTTTTACTGCACCAAATGGGACTTACCTTGATATAGCATATGATATCAGTTCATTTATTACTGACACTTCAGATTTATCTGCCTTAGCTAAAAACGGTAATGGATTAGCTTTAGACTTTAGCACAACATTTAACATAAATAACTTAAAATTTAATTTATCACTTGAGGATTTAGGTTTTATTATGTGGAATACCTCATCTGCTGCATTATCAGCAGATAGCTCATTTAATTTTCAAGGGATAGAAATAGACAACATTTATAATTTTAATGATTCACTAATAGATGCAAATAATGTAATCGATAATATTACACCATCAAATAATAAATCATTTAAGTCTTATATTCCTGCTACATTACATCTATCTTTAACTGGAAAATCAAATTATAAATACCTAAAAAATTTTTGTACCGGAATGATAACTAAATGGCAACCATATATGGACGACAAAAAGTTATCTTTTGATAAAGTCCATCAAGGTTTTATAGAATCAAACTATATGCCATTATTCTATATTACATCAATAATTAAAAATAAAAATTTTGATTTATTACCTAGCTTTAGTTATGGAGGGTTTACAAAAGAAGAAAATATAGGTCTAGCTATATCAAAAGGAAATAAAAATAAATTGATTGTAGGTACAAATCATTTAGAAGATCTTTTTAAAGGAGAAGAAGCTCAAGCATTAAGTCTATTTATAAATATAAAATTACAATTCTAAAATGTTACATAATATTAAAAACATACAATTTCTTGAAGAAAATAATTTCTTTTTAATTGCAGGCCCGTGCGCAATAGAAAGTGAAGAAACTACAATAGAAATTGCAGAAAAAATTTTAAGTATAACTAATGAACTAAAAATCCCATTTATATTTAAAGGAAGTTATAAAAAGGCAAATAGAAGTCGTCTAGACTCTTTTACTGGAATTGGAGATGAAGTAGCACTAGAAATACTTAAAAACATTGGAGATAACCTTAAAATACCAACAATAACAGATATTCACTCTACTTATGAAACAGAAATAGCAGCAAAATATGTTGATATACTTCAAATTCCTGCATTTTTAAGTAGACAAACCGAGCTATTAGTTGCTGCTGCCAAAACTGGTAAACCAATAAACATAAAAAAAGGTCAGTTTATGTCACCCGAATCTATGAAACATGCAGTTAATAAAATACAAGTTAGTGGAAACAATAACATAATTCTTACTGAAAGAGGAACAATGTTTGGCTATCATGACATTATTGTGGATTACAGAGGGATACCTACAATGCAAAAGTTAAAATTTCCCGTTGTTTTAGATATTACACATTCATTACAAAAACCAAATCAAAGTAGTGGGGTGACAGGTGGTAACCCAGAAATGATTGAAACAATAGCCAAGGCAGGAGTTGCTGCAGGAGCTGATGGAATATTTTTAGAAACACACCCAAATCCAAAAATTGCAAAATCAGACGGAGAAAATATGCTAGAGCTTAATAAATTAAAAGATTTATTAACAAAGCTTATAAGAATACGAAAAGTACTGTAACAGCAAGTATTTAATCCAATCTGAAATTAATCGGAATTGTATATATAATCTTTACTGGCTTTCCGCGTTGTACTCCAGCTTTATACTATTTTTTATGTGAATACTTTATTAAATCTTTTATGTCAATAACACTAAGTGTTTTTTCGTTTGTTGCTTCAAGTATTACCTTTGGCGCTACATTGTTACTAAGAGCTTCTTTCCATCTTAAAGCACATAAACACCACCTATCTCCTTCTTTAAGTCCATCAAAACCATACTCAGGCATAGGGGTTAATAAGTCATTACCAACTGCTTTAGAGAATAATAAAAATTCTTTTGTAACAATAACACAAACGGTATGCATACCTAAATCTGTTTTATCAGTATCACAACAACCATTTCGAAAAAAACCTGTCATAGGATTAGTACTACATGTAATTAAGGGTTCTCCAAAAATATTTTTATTCATTTATTTAAATTAAAGTTTTACACCAACCATCTTTAATTGGTTTTAAAAAATGAGTTAAATCAGATTTATAACTTATTGTAAGATCATAAAATAATGTGTTTTCAGAAACATTATTTTTTAATTGAGAAGATGGAATACATTTTATAGTATCATCAATTTGACAATAAACATTCAATCTGTTCATTAATGAAATTGAAAGATTAGTCTCTAAATCTTTAATAACTCTTTGTAAAGTGTCAATTGAACATCCACTAGCTGAAGTATTTGATTCATCAACAGCAACTACAACAAAATGATCTTCTAAAATACAAGCGGAAGCCTCTAAAGGTTGTTTATGTGCTTCCCATGAATTTAAATGAGAAAAAAGTGTTTCTAGTATAGAATCTTTAGCTACTCGATTTAATTTAATTTCAGAGGCATAAATCCAAATCCTTGAACTATCAGATATCGTATCAAAATCAACTAACATTAGATATTTTCAGCTATTAATTCAGCAATATCTAAAACTTCAGCAGCTCCCTCATTTACTGATTTTACTCCATCAGACATCATAGTATTACAAAAAGGACAACCAGTCGCAATAATATCTGGCTTGAGTGACAATGCTTCTTCTGTCCTATTTATATTAATATCTTGATTTCCTTTTTCAGGTTCTTTGAACATTTGTGCCCCTCCAGCACCACAACAAAAAGATTTTCTTTTACTTCTTTTCATTTCAATAATCTCTATACCTAAAGATTTTATTACATCCCTAGGTTGTTCGTACACATTATTTGCCCTTCCTAAATAACAAGGATCGTGATATGTAATTCTCTTGTTTTTTAAGTTACCCTTAATTTTTAATTTGTTTTGTTTAATTAAGTCAATAATAAATTCTGTATGGTGAAACACTGTGTAATTTCCACCTAAGCTGCTATATTCATTTTTTAGAGTATTGTAGGAATGAGGACATGTTGTAACAATTTTTTTTACATTATACCCATTTAGTATTTCAATGTTCATTAAAGCCTGCATTTGAAAAACAAACTCGTTACCAGCTCTTTTCGCAGCGTCTCCAGAAGATGATTCTTCAGTTCCGAGAACAGCGAAATTTACTTGAGCACTATTTAAAATCTTAACAAAAGATTTTGTTATTTTTTTTGCTCTATCATCAAAACTACCAGCACTTCCTACCCAAAAAAGAATATCAGGTTCCTTGCCTTCTGCTAAAAAATCAGCCATTGTTTTGACTTTTAATGCACTCATTATTTTAAGATTTAAAAACCTGAATTGATACTTCTTTTTCTACTAAGTCAGTAAATTTACCATCAAATCTTGTTGCTCGAACAATATGATTATCAACCCAGTGATAATTACCTCCTCTAGGCTTACCCATTAATAATCCATGATACTTAAACCCATTCTTTTTCAACCATTTTTCTGTAACTTTTCTATGTTCTTCTATTCTCGATGTGAAAAAAGTGATGTAATGACCGGCATCATACCAATTATTTAAAGTTTCTAGTGCATCAGGATATAATTTTGCTGATTCCATCCTTTCAGGCTCTTCATTTGGTATATCATCGCAGATAGTTCCATCAATATCGATCAAATAATTTTTAATATTGTCTGGTAAGACAGGAGAAATATATTCTCCATTTACTTTTTTTTCTTTTAATTTATTCATCTTTCCATTTTAGTCTATCTGCCGCAGCGAATTGCCATGGTGCACCATTATTCTCAATATTATTAAACATCATATTTAGTTCAGTAGGAGCAGCAGATTTTTCCATTACTAAATATCTTCTCATATCAATAATAATCGATAGAGGATCTAATTCTATTGGACAAGAATCAGTACAAGCATTACAAGAAGTACATGCCCATAATTCTTCGGCTTTGATATAATCTCCGAGTAATGATTTATTGTCTTCTATCCCTTTTCGTTTATTATTTGAATATTCTGTAATTCTATCTCTAGTGTCCATTAAAATTTTTCTAGGAGACAATAATTTACCGGTTTGATTTGCTGGACAGTTTGATGTACACCTACCGCACTCCGTGCAACTGTATGCATTTAACAGCTGTACCCAATTTAAATCAGTAACATCTTTAGCCCCAAATGATTGCGGAGCTGAGGAAGTGTTATCTACAGCATAAGGATCTGCGTTAGGATCCATCATTAACTTAACCTCTTTAGTAACAGAATCTAAATTATCTAAACCTCCCAATGCATTCAAATTTGCATAATATGTGCTAGGGAATGCAAAAAAGATATGTAGATGCTTTGAAATCAAAACATAGTTTAAAAATGCAAGAATTCCTAATATATGAAACCACCAACAAAATCGCTCAATAAAAATTAAAGTAGATAGTTCTAAGCCATTTAAAAAAGGTGTTATGGACGTACTCACAGGAAATGAACCAGCTACCACATAATGACTATCTTTAGTCTGTAATAAACTATCTGCAGCATTCATTGTCAAAAAAGCCATCATCAACAATATTTCAAAAATCAAAATTAAATTTGCATCTGTTCTTGGCCACTTGGTCATCTCACGGTTCCAAAAACGTTTGATTTTCATAAGATTTCTTCTCGTGTAAAAAAATACACATGCAATAAGAACTAAAAGTGCTAAAATTTCAAATGAACCAATTAAAAAATTATAAAATGACTGTGGTAAAACAGAAAAAAGAAATCGATGTGTACCAAAAATACCGTCAACAATAATTTCAATAACTTCAATATTTATTATGACAAAACCAACATAGATAATTATGTGTAAAATACCAGCAATTGGTCTACGTGTCATTTTAGATTGCCCTAGTGCAACTCTTATCATATTTTTCCATCTTTCTAAAGGGCGATCAGATCTATTAATATCTTTGCCTAAATTAATATTCGCAATGATTCTTTTTAAATTTATGTAGAACATAGTTACAGCAAATAAAAACACGAAGAGAAATAGTATATTAGAAACACCCATAATTTATTTATCTTTTGGATTATATGTCTTGCCCCCTCCTATTAGAGAAAAGTTAACATATCGACTTGGATTATTTTTAATATCTTCAATTAGTTCAGCCAATTCTTTAGTAGATTTCTCAAGATTAAAGTAAATTTCATCATTTTCTAATAAAAGTGCTAGACTACCATCACCATTATTAATTTTTGAAGTAATATCGTTTATATTTTTAATTGACGCCTCAATATCAACAGAATTTAAAGAATTTGAAATTGAGGCAAAATTTACCAACACTGTTTTTATGTCTTCGTTACCTTCTTCTAAATTTTTTGTAATTGACTCTAAATTTATAATAATTCTAGTTAATCTATCATCATTTTTAATAACAATACTATCAATTTTAGTCATAGTTTGAGTCATAATTTCAAAAGTTTCATTTAGTGATGCTAAACTATTTCTTAAATTTTTTCTTGTATCCTTATTTAAAACAGCAGTTATAATTGTCATTACTGAATCAATTGATCCAATCAGCTCTTCAGTCTTTAGCTTTAGTGGCAAAATTTGAGCATTAACTTCATCTTGAAGTGACCCTTCAATGTTACTAAATAATGTATCTCCTTCTATTGCTAATTTATTAGCATCTCCAAGTATTAAATCAATACTTTTTGCTCCCATTAGATCCTTGTTTACTATTTTACAAATAGTATTTTTTGGGATATCAAAATCCTTCTCTATATTAAGAGTTACTAAAAGATTATTTTTTCTTAGCAAACTAATTTCTGAAACTGATCCAACTTTGTAGCCATTTAAGGAAACAGAACTTCCAACCTGTAAACCACCAATATTATCATATTTAGCATAGAACACTTTATGTTTATTTAATACATTGATACCTTTTAGATAATTTATACCAATAACTAAAACTGTTATACTCAATAAAGCAATTAAACCAACTTTTAACTCTCTATTCATTGTTTTGTGTTTTCATTTGCAAATTTAATGCTTCTTTTATAGATATTCGTTCTCCATTCAAAAAAGGTACAATAAAAGAACCACTGAATCCTAAATTAATCATTTTGCGTTTAATATATTCTGCATCTTCTTTTTTGAGTTCATTTCCAACATAATACTTAAAGATTCCGTTTACAAATACTTCCTCAGATTTAATATCAATAAATAATTTTTCATTTATCATTGACTTTAAAAAAGTTCCAATTTGCACTTTATAAATTAAATTATTGTTTACGTTATTTGTATTAACAGTATCATTTAATTTGTCACTTACATAAGATTTATTTACAACTAAAGAGTCATCTTTGAGATTTGAGCTTACATTCTCTAAATTTTCTTTGTATGATCGAAATGCTCTAAAAATAGCAGAAGCTATATATTCCTGACCCTTTTCAGAATGTAAATAATCTTCTTCTTTTGGATTAGTTAAAAAACCACATTCAATAAGAATTGAGGGCATATTGGTTCTGCTAATAACATAAAAAGGAGCCTGTTTAACTCCTCTACTTTTACGATTAGCTCTAGTAGAAAATTGATTTTCAACTTCTTGTGCTAACAATAAACTTTGATCTAAATAAGTATTTTGCATTAAACTAAAAACGATATAACTTTCAGTAGATTTAGGATCAAAACCATCATATTTTTGTTGATAATTATCCTCTAAATAAATTGCGGCATTTTCTCTCATAGCTACATCTAAATTAGCTTTTAATTTACTAGTACCCATAACAAAAACACTCGCACCATAAGCAGCAGAATTCTTAAAACCATCACAATGAATTGATATAAACAGATCAGCATTATTATTGTTTGCTAATTCCGTCCTCTCAAACAATGAAAGAAATTTATCAGTCTTTCTAGTATAAATAACTTCTATTTCTGGAAATTCATCAGAAATATATTGACCTAACTTAAGAGCAACAGCTAGAGCAATATGTTTTTCATATATTTTATATCGTTTAGTACCTAAAGTTCCTGGGTCCTTTCCTCCATGACCAGGATCAATAACTATTTTATTGATCTTATTTTTTGTAATTTCTTGTGAAAATAAATCACTAGAAAAAATTAAAAATAAACTAAATAAAAAAAAGCATACGGCGTTATATAAAATTATGTTGTATAATTTAATTAGTTTTGACACTGTTTCTTAAAAAAAGAGACTAACGTTACAAATATAACACTAAGATTGGACTTTAAAAAACAAACTTTACTCGTCTTGATATTCTTATCAACATGTTTTTTTAATAAAATAATAGCTCTTTCTAATGATGCTCTTCAAAATAAAAAAACAGAAAATAACTTCTTTTTTGAAGAGGAAATAAAACAATATGCTGACGATTCAATAAAAATTAGTATTGACGGAAAAAAAGCATATCTTTTTGGAAATGCTAGAATAGAATACCAAAAAACAAAAATTTCTGCATCTTACATTGAAATTGACTGGGTGGAAAATATTCTGACGGCAAGTTACACACTAGATTCAAATAATAATAAGATAGGAAAACCTATTTTTTCTGAAGGAAATGATGAATTTACAGCTGAAGAGATTAAATATAATTTTAAAACCAAAAAATCATACATTAAAAATATTGTTACCAAAGAGGGTGAAGGATATATATTAGGTAAAAATGTCAAAAAAATAGACGAAGTATTTTACTTACAAAAAGGAGATTACACAACATGTAATCATGAAAAGCCACACTTTTCAATTAAAGCTAATAAAATCAAAGTGATTGCCGGTGAAAAAATAATAACCGGCCCAGCATACCTATCTTTTTTTGGTGTACCTACTCCTCTATTTTTACCTGTTGGTTATTTTCCAAATCATAATAATAAACAAAGTTCAGGTATTATTATGCCAGCATATGGAGAATCTGCTAACATGGGTTTTTTCATAAAAGATGGAGGATATTATTTTGCTATAAATAATAAAATAGATTTATCATTAAAAAGCGATATATATTCTAGAGGTAGCTGGAACATTAAATCAAATATGAGATATAAAAGTAGATATAAATATAATGGTAATTTTAACATTAGCTATGGTTTTCTTAAAAATAGCTATAAAGGCTTTCCCGATTATAGTGAAAAACAAGATTTTAATATTAAGTGGTCTCATAAACAAGATCCAAAAGCGAGTCCATCACTTAATTTCTCTGCAAATATAGATGCTGGAACCAGCACATATCATAGGAATAATTCATATAGTGATGACTACCTTAAAAATACTATGACTTCGAATATTAGCCTATCAAAATCGTTTGATAACTTATTTTTAAATAATATGTATATTAGTTTAAGACATACACAAAATACATCTAACAATATTGTCAGTCTAACGATTCCCGAAATATCTATTAATTCTCAAAGAATTTATCCATTTAAGTTTTTAAATAAATCAATAAACGAGAAATGGTATGAAAAAATATCTATTAGATATAATATGAATAGCAGAAATACAATTACAACAGCTGATTCATTATTGTTTACACAAAACTCGATTTCAAAATTTAGAAACGGAATCAAACATAATATTCCAATTACTGCATCCTTTAAAATTTTAAAGCATTTTAATTTTAACCCTAGCTTAAATATTACTGAAAGATGGTATTTAAACAGAATAGAAAAAACATGGGATGATATAAATAATACTCTATTAACTGATACTATTAATAAATTTACTAGAGGATTGGACTATAATTTGTCTGCTGGTTTAAATACTAAAATTTATGGTTTATTTAATTTTAAAAATAAAAAAATTGCAGCATTACGACATGTTATAACACCAAGTATTTCATTTAGATACACTCCAGATTTTTCAAGTGAAAAATATAATTACTACCAAAACGTTCAAATAAATAGTCAAGGAGAATCTGAGCAATATTCCATTATGGGTAATGGAATATATGGATCACCGACTAATAGAAAGACAGGTAATATCAATTTTAGTTTAGGAAATATTTTGGATATGAAAGTTAAAAATGATAGTGATAGTACAAGTGAATTCAAAAAGATTAAATTAATTGTGAGCTTAAATCTTAGCACATCATATAATGTATTTGCTGACTCGATGAACTTAAGTAATATTAGATTAAATGCTAGAACAAGATTACTCAACATATTAGACATCACATTTACAAGTGATTATGACCCATATATTGTAAACAAACAAAAAACAGGGAGATTAAACCAACTAGAAATCAATACAAACAAAAGGATAGCTAGACTAAAATCGTTTAGCACTTCAATAGGTTTAAGAATTGATAATAGTTTTTTTGACACAAAAAATAAAGACACAGACGAAGAAAAAGAATTCTTTGAAATCCCATGGAGTTTAAATGCAAATTATTCTTTAAATTATAATAAGGGAAATAATTCTTCAGCTTTTTCAGATACTACACAATCATTAATTTTTTCTGGTAACATGAAAATAACAAATAAATGGAAAGTAGGGTTTAGATCTGGATATGATTTTGAATCAAAAGAATTAACATATTCATCAATTGATATCTATCGAGATTTACACTGCTGGGAATTACTTTTTAACTGGATTCCTATTGGATACCATCAAAGCTACACCTTAACAATTAGAGTTAAAGCAGATGTATTAAAAGACTTGAAATATGAAAAAAAGAAAGATTGGTTTGTTCCGGATTATAATTAATTACTAAGCCAATTTTTAATAATATTTAGCCCACATTCTGATAAAATTGATTCTGGGTGAAATTGAATACCTCTAACATCATATTTTATATGCTTTAAAGACATTATAATTCCATCACTATTATAAGATGTTTGTTCTAATTTTTCTGTCAGTGAGGTAGGTAAAACAGCCCAAGAATGATAATGTCCAACATCAAAATTTAATTCTAAATTTTTAAATAAATAACAATTATCTAAATGAGTTATTCTAGATTTATATGCATGTAAAGGAGTATCAAGATTATAAAGTTTAGCACCATAAAACTCAGCAATTGCCTGATGACCAAGACATATTCCTAAAATTGATTTTGAACTTTGATATTTTTCTAAAATTTTATATAAAATAACATATTCAGAGGGCAATCCAGGGCCTGGTGAAAATAGTATTTTATCAAAATCTTCTACAATTTTCAAATTTACATCATAGTGACGAAGTACTTTAATATTATCACAAAAAGTATTTACATAATGTTTTAAATTGTATGTAAATGAATCGTTATTGTCTATTATTAGTACTTTCATTTTATAATTTAGGCTTAAGAAAAAATTGTTTAAGCTTTTGCAATGGCTTTTTAAATCGAATAAAGAGTGGCTTATTCAATTGATTTTTTGTCCATGCTAAGCTATCTTCTTTGTTAGCTCTAATTCTATTAATTAAAGACCTATTACTTTCTCCTCCCAATCTCATATTAACTAAAATCATGGGGATATAATAAACAATAATATTTTGTTTGTATATTAAATTTAAAATCATCTTATAGTCAGCAGCTGATTTTAATTCAGTGTCATACAGTCCATATTTTTTATAAACTTCTCTTTTAACAAAAAAAGTAGGATGGGGTAACATCCAACCATTTTTGATTTTTTTTGTATTGTACTCTCCGGCTTTCCAATATCTTTTAATTTTAGTGATATCATCAGCTTTAACATAAACTAAGTCTCCGTAGACAGCATCGCATTGATATTTTTTAAAAGTCTTTATTACATTAGAAAGGATAAATGAATTTGGATAAAAATCATCAGAATTTAGAATACCAACTATCTCACCCGTTGCTACACTAATTCCTTTGTTCATTGCATCATAGATACCTTTGTCTTTTTCAGAATGATAATATGTAACATAATCAGAATATTTTTTTACTATATCAATTGTTCCATCTTTTGAATCTCCATCAATGACAATATATTCAACATTTGTATAGTCTTGGGAGATTATACTTTGAATAGTTTTTTCTATTGTATTAACACTATTTAGAGATACAGTAATAATAGAAAGCTTAATATCATCTCTGTTTTCAATATTTTTATTTTCAAGCATATAAAAGTAATTATCTCTGAATAATTATATTTTCCATAACAAGCATATCCATATTGGTTCGTAAAAAGCAATCTATTGCCTCTTTAGGACTGTTCACAATAGGCTCATTTTCATTAAAAGAGGTATTTAATAAAATTGGAACTCCAGTTTTATCATTAAAAACACTAATCAATTTATAAAATTTAAAGCAAGTTTCCTTACTAACTGATTGCAATCTTCCTGTTCCATCAACATGAGTTACAGCAGGTATCTGTTTACGTTTTTCTTTTCGTATTTTAAAAACCTTTTCCATAAAACAAACTTCATCATCTTGCTCAAAATATTCATTAACGTACTCTTTTAAAATTGATGGGGCAAAAGGTCTAAAATGCTCTCTTTTTTTTATCTTATCATTAAGCAGCTTCTTTGCATCTTTTCTTCTAGGGTCGACTAAAATTGATCTGTGACCTAATGCTCTAGGGCCAAATTCAGCTCTTCCCTGAAACCACCCAATAACACCTCCTGAAATAATTTTATTAGTAACTATTTCAAATAGTTCATCATCTTTGTGCGATGAGTATTTCAACCCATATTTGTTAATTATCTCTATAACATGATTGTTGGAAAATCTACTACCAAAATAACTAGATTTTATTTCTGGTATTCTTTCTTTATTTAATATTTGATTATATAAATATAAAGCAGCACCAATGGCAGTTCCTGCATCATGACCAGCTGAGGGAATATAAATTTTCTTAAATTTTGTATTTTGTAAAACTTTTCCATTTACAACTGAATTTTGTGCAACTCCACCAGTAATACATATATTTTCACAGCCTGTTTTTTGATATAAATTGTCCAGAATGTGAAAAATAATAATCTCAGTTAATTTTTGTGCTGAAGCCGCAAGATCTTTGTGCTTTTGTTCTATTTTTTCATTTTTAGATCTTGATAAACCAAATAAATCTATCCAATTTTTAGTATATAATTTTGAAATGCTAGGTACTCCATTATTCCATTCCATTTCAACACCATTATTAAAATGTTTAAAATAATTTTTATTTAATTTAAATAGTCCATTATTATCAATATTTATAATTTGTTTCATTTGATTTAAGTATTTAGGCTTACCATAAGGAGCTAAACCCATAACTTTATATTCATCACCATAGTTTAAAAAACCTAAAAAATGAGTTAATGCAGTATAAAATATTCCTAATGAATGGGGGTAATTAACTTGATCAATTATTTGAAATTTATTATTGTTACCAAATGCAGTCATTGTAGAAGTAAAGTCTCCAAATCCGTCGATTGATAAAATAGCAGATTTAGAAAAAGATGATGCAAAAAAGGCTGAGGAAATATGGCTTCTATGATGCTCAATATTAAAAACTTTAGCTTTAATATCATCTTTACTTATTGAAAATAAACTTGCTAACTCTTTCTTTACAGAATTAACTTTAAGCAAATTTTTAAATCTATCAACTAAAAGAGAAAAATTTAATGAATTTGAAAAAAGGTAAGTTATTTTCTTTAAAAAATTAGCTTTAGAGTTTCTTGAAATTGTTATGTAATTAATATCACTAATTGTTATACCCTCTTCTTTTAAGCAGAACTTAATTGATTCAGAAGGAAAGCCTGCCCAATGTTTTATTCTTCTTATTCGCTCCTCCTCTATGGCAAACAAAATATTGCCATCTTTCAGCAAACAAGCTGATGAATCTCCATGGTATGCGTTGATTCCTAAAATATACATTTAATTATTAATAAATTTTTCTAAAAATTTTTTAGAAATATTCTTCCAATCAAAACTTTCTTTAGCTATGCTTTTTATATTTTCAAAATTAAATTTCATTGAACTTATTTTATTAAATGCGATAGCAAAACTTTTACTATCATTATTAACTAAAATACCACATTTGTTAGCTTCTAAATCACACCATGGTGTTTTATTAGACAAAATTATTGGTTTTCCACAACACATTGCCTCAGCAATAACAATTCCAAAGCTTTCAAAGCTAGATGCTAAAGTAAAATAATCACAATTATTTAATAATATTTTTTTATCATCAAAATTCACTAATCCTATCAAAAAAACACTATTCTGAAGTTTAAGTTTTTTTATAAGTAAAGATAACATCTTTTCTTCTCCATCGTCTGCGCCAGCTATTAATAATTTTGCATTCTTATCTTCTTTAATGTATATTGAAAATGATTTTATTAAAATATCAAATGATTTTATTTTATGTAACCTTCCCATAGAAAAAAATATATTAGAAATATGCATATATTTTTTGGATGTATATTTAAAGATTAATTCATCCTTCTTTAAAATATTTGAAGATTGAAACGAATTAAAATCAACACCATCATTTACAATTTCTACTTTAGACTTTGGAAAGATTTTTTTAATATCATTTTTTTCCAGATAAGAAGATGCATGCCATATAATTGAATTTCTGAATGGGGCAAAAAATAAACTTATCCAAATACGCTTTAGTAATGGTCTTTTGTAAGTTAGTGTATATGAAGAAAAACTTCCTCTTGGACAAATAACAACTTTCTTAAATTGAATGAGTGCAAAAAGTAGAGAAATTATAACCGTGTAGCTATATAAATACTGTATATAAATAATATTTGACTTTTTTATATCAGACCATATGCCAAATAAAAAGGAAAAAGAAAATCTATTGATGAATTCTTCATGATAATATTTAATAAATAAATTTTTTTCTTTTTGAACAAATTTATTTAGGGGTACATTTAATCTATCATTTCCATTAGCATTGGTTGTAGAAATAAAAACTTGAAAGTCCTCACAAGCAATACTTTTAGCAAGTCCCAATGTAGCACTAATTGGTCCACCATAGGTGATTGCGGGGTAAAAAGAGGAAGAAATTAAACAAATTCTCATTTTGAAAAATGTTTTAATTTATACCAAAAAAACAAACAATGATCACCCCCTTTCAAAATTGCTAAAAATGTCTTAACGGAAGAAAATTGAACTAAACTTCTTTTAATTATATTTTGAGAAGCATTTGAAAATCCAGGCAGTGAAGTATAAATTTTTGAATATCCAGCACGAATTGACGAGTTTATCACTTTTTTATTAAATATTCCTTGTGGAAAGCAAATAGAATCAATTTGTTTGTTTATAATATTTTCAATTATTTTTTTTGATTCTAATAACTCAAAATCAATTTTTACCTCAGAAAGGTTTGTTAATTTAGAATGTGTATGAGTATGGGAGTAAATAGAAACCAAACCAGATTTATAAAGCTCAAGAATTTGGTTTTTGTTAAGATATTTTTTCTTATCAATAAATGAGGTAATAACAAAAAGACTAATAGGGATATTATACTTTTTTATAATATCAAAATTTTCATATAATCCTATAAAGCCATCATCAAAACAAATTTCTATCTGCCCATAACTTTTAGTTATTTTAGGTACAATTTCATAACCAGAATCATTTATAATTTTTACATGCTTGATAAACAAGTCAATTGAAGTTGACATTTCTGTATATTTTTTATTTGAATGTATATCATGATAAAAAATCACTTTACTTCTTTTTTTAAAATAAAACAAAGCATAAAATCTTATTAATAATACTCTAATTTTAGCCTTCATTAAAATTATCTATTTGGTTTATAGCATCATTAAAACATTTATTATAAAAATCATAATTCCATTTATTTAGCATAAAATTAGAAGCATTTTTTGAATACTTATTTAACAAATCTTCATCATTAAAAAAATTCATCATATTAATACCTAACTCATTTATTTCTGAATAAATAAAACCGTTATTTTTATCTTTAACTAAATCATATCCTGATCCTACTTTATTACTAATTATTACAGGAAGGCCTGACGAAAGTGCCTCATTAACAACAAGACCCCAAGGCTCAAAATTTGATGGTAACACAAAACAGCTTGCTTCTCTATATTTAGCTATTAGATCATCTCCAAACATACTTCCAAAAAAATTAATATTTCTAAAATTATATTTCTTTTTTAATGAGGATAACTCTGATCCATTTCCAACAATATTTAAAATTGCTTGAGTTTTAGAAAAATATTTATTAAACTCTATAATCAATGACTCAACATTTTTTTGAGGAACAATTCTTCCAACATATAAGAAAATAAAATTATTTTTTTTTCTTGGTGATTTTTGATGAAACTTTAAATTGTCAATAACAAGGGGCATTAAAAAAATATTTTCTTTGCGCATACCATAATATTCAAAATACTGCATATGTGTATGAGTACCACCAGCAAAACCTAAAACAAATTTATTTTTAAAAATAAAACCTAAAGTTAACCTCTTGAGTAAGTGCTTTAAAAAAAACATATTTTTAGTTTTTTGAGAATCGGACTCAATAGCTATATATTTTTTATTTTTTGTAAAAAAATTTAATAAAAATGAAAGAAAGAAAGGAAAATTATTATATCCATTAATTACTATGAGTTTGCTTTCCTTGTGCTTTTGATAAATAAATTTTAGTTTAGCTAAAATTGATAATTTGTCAAGACAAACTGATTTAATTGTTTCTGAGGATTTCGCTAATGAGGATGATTTAATAAAACAAAAATCTATTCCTTTTTTATTGTAAATATTTTTGACAAGATCAATACTATATGATGCAGGTTCTACAAGATAACAAAACACATTCATTTAAATATGATTTTATATACTGATTTAATAAAATTCTTAAATTGAAAAGTTAAACGAAATAAAAGAAAATTTGGGTAACTTTTATAAGTATAAAATGCAAATAATTTCTTTTTATCAGGTAAAAAATTTTTTATTTTATAATCATAAAGACCTCTTCCAAAAGATATTTTAACATCGTTAAAACTCTGTATATGTTCCATAAAACAAATATAATTATATAAATTCAACATTTTTGTGCTGTAATTGTACATATCTATCCAAAAAGTATACTTATTTGATTTTTTAAGAATGAAAGATAATGCTTGTATTTTATTTTGATTTTTAATTACACTAATAATTAATTTTCCTGAATTGTATAAATTTTCTAATAACATCAATCTTTCTTTTTTTAAAAAATTTTCACCTCTAATCTTTAATGAAATAATCTCATTTCTCAATTCACTAATTTCACTGGAAGGAAAAACAAAATTATCCTTTGAATATAAAAAAAAGTCATTATTAATATTAATTTTTTTAATTCTTCTTATCTCTGTTTTTTCTTTTGATCTGTATTTAATAATTTTATCAGGAAAAGTTGACTTTTTAAAGATCATTTCAGAATAACTCGTATTATTTAATGAAAAATTATACAAATTATTAAAGTTAGAAGTTATTGAGGAATAGATAAAATCTTTAGGAGTATTAATTAAATGTATACTTTTTATGTCTAATAAATTAAAAAAATTAAGTTTGAGTTCTGATAATTTAATGTCGTCAGAATATATAAAGTCACAATAATCAGAATGTTCATCATTAATAAATCTTAATCGCTTATAAGAGTCAATATATAGTGGCAAAATAGCAACAATTGACCTTCTTTTTTTTAAAATAACAACTGCAATTCTGTTATCTTTAATAAATGAAAACTCATTAAGCCAGGAAAAATAAATAAATTCAAATGATTGAAAAGCGCTTTTACCAAAAGAAAAAAACAAATTATCCCACTCCTTTTTATAGGTTTTCAACTCATTTAGTTTAGAAATTATATTAACTTTTAAGTTCATTAGTATTTTTAACAAATGATAAATAAGCTAATGAAAACCAAAATAGGATAGTATGAAATTCATTTATTCCTGTCAACATAGTTTCATATATAGAAGCAAATAGTGCGTAAATAAAAATAAAAACATAAGTTCTTTCTTCTTCGCTAGAGAACTTAAAATAATTACCCAAAATCCAACATTTACGTAAAATTATAAAAATCACAAATGATCCAATTATAAAACCATACTGAGTAAGCAATGCTAAATAACCGTTATGTGCTGAAATAATGTATCCTTTTAATGACATTGGCACTAAATTATTATCAATGTACGCATATTTATCCAAACCAGATCCAAAAAAAGGATTTTGCATAATAGTTTGATATGCATAATTATATTGAATTAACCTATCGTTAAATAAGTCCTGTTCAGCAAAACGATTAAATGAAGTATCAAATTGAAAATTTAACACTATGAAATAAAAACATAATACTATAAATGAATATGCGATATTTTTTAAACTAAGTCCGTACTTAAAAATAAATAATAACGCTAAAGCTAAAATTACGCCTCTAGATCCAGTAGATAAAGCAACAATTAAAAATAATAACATTGAAGAAAGTCTAAAAAATGAATTAAAGCTTGTTTTTTTCAAAAAAACTATAGAAAAAGCGACCATACTAAATGATGCTAACATATTTGCATTCCAAATAACACCAAAGTAACGACCTTCAAGAATATTTGGATTAACGAAAAGTCCAATTATGATAGTAGCAAAAACTAAATAAACAATGTGATTTAAAAAATAATCCTTATAATAATTATATGAGAAATAAACTGAAAAAGAAACAATTGAAAACTGAACAATTCTAGCTAAAAGATACTGAAGAGCATCTATATCATTTATAGAATGAAAAAAGATAAAATAGACTAAATTAACTATATTTAATATAAGTAAAAAAGCAAATGACTTGTTCAGGATAACCTTTTTTAACTGAACAGGATTAATTACTAACGCAAAAGAATAAAAAATCATTAAGGATAAAAAAACTTGTTGCCCAATTGCAAATGTAGATTTGATAGACAACAAAACAGTATTAAATACCAAAACAACTACGCCATATTTAAATATCCAACTAATCACTTCTAATTATTTTTCTAAAAATATGTAAAATGTGCTTATAAAAAATAACAAAATAAAAAACATAAACTATTAATGGAATAATAAAAAAATGAAACAAACCAAAATCCATATCATAATTAATTACAAAAAAGACTAAACAAATTGAAATTAAGTATAAATAGAAAAAATTTTTGCTAAAAGGAGTAATTTTGATATTCTTGATAATATAATACAACTGAGAAACATTTACAAATAAGCTTGAAAGTACATATAAACAAACAACCGCTAATAATTCATACTCTTTTATAAACAAAGTGGACGTTATTATTAAAAATAAAGTATTTATGATTTTAATTTTTAACTCTTTTTTTTCAAGACCGGCCATAACCATAAACGTTCCTGAGCTACCTACAAATAAAGAGATCACTCTAGAAAGCATAAGCACATATAAGTAAGTCTTGTACAAGGATAAATCTCCAGATTTATCATAAAGAAACAAAATATCCTCTGCAAACAAAATAATTAATATACAAAAAGGTAATGCTAAAAAATTAACAATAAAAGCTGTTTGTTTGTAAAGTATACCAAGTTCAATATTTTCTCCTTCATAAAATAATTTAGAAATAGCGGGAGCAAAAACTTTATTTAAACTTTTAACTAAAAACATAGTAATTCCTGTAACAGTAAGTAATATACCGAAAACACCTATTTGCTTTGCAGGTAAGGTAAGACTTAGAATAATAGTTAAAGATTTAGAAGAAAAAAAGGAAACAAGAGAATTAAAATACATTTTTTGAGCATAGACAGATTCATTAGATTTTAACTTATTTCTATTTCTAAAATAACGAAACAAACTAAATTCTTTCTCATTAAAAAAATAAAATAACAATAATAAACTGAGACTAGTTGTAAATAACTCAATCAAAATAAAATGTATAATATTATCTGTAAAATAGAAAACAACTAATGTTAATAATGCTCTAATTGGTACGATTATAAAAGATCCTATAATTACCAATTCTTTAATTTTAAAAACAGAACGATACAAAGAGGTAATAAAACCTGTGAATACTGATATTGGAGCATGAACACATACTAGTAATAAAATCAAATCAAAATCATCAATATGAGCATAAAAATATTTATCAATATGATCAGAGAGAAAAAAAATAAGTACAAGAAAAATCAAAGAAATTTTTAATAACAATTTAAATGATTTACTAATCAGCTTATTAGCAAGTTCAATATTATTATTTAAATAATTAGGAACAAATTTTAACAATACATAAGGAATACCAAGAGATAAAATTGTATCAAAACCAGAGGCAAAAGTATGCGCAGCAACATATTTACCCCAAGCAACTAAACCAACTATATCAATTAAGTATATTTTTATTAAAAATCCAATTAGAAAACCAAAAATAGCTCCAATTATACTCCAATTAGTTTGTTTAATTATTAAACTTAGCATTAATCGTAATTAAATATTTTAAAATCTCTTTTGTAAATATCAAAAATTCTAGATCTAACCTCATCATCAAAAATATAATTATTTGATTTTGATTTATTTAAATAAGGAAGGGTTAAAGATAAGTTCATCCTATTTTCAATTTGATTAATATCTTTAGAAATATTTTCAAACTTTCCAACAAAATCAATTAAAATATTATCTGAAGAATCACAGATAAAATTAGATTGAGGTGTAAAATGAATGATTTCTGTAATTAGCTTTTGATTTAGACCATTTAGAATAAAATCTTTAAAATTTTTGTATTTATAAAGATGCATTTTAAAAGCTTTTTTATCATGTAAATTAATACCACCGGATTTTAGATAATTATACGCAGAGTATATTCTTTGATAAGGATTTCTGACAAAAGAAAAGGAAAAAAATTCTTTGAGTTCAGCTCCAAAAATATATTTATAAAAGTAAAAACTTCTGTGACCTCCCCCTTTTACATCTCCATAAATTGCATTAATTAACGATATACCTGCTGTTTTAGGTATGTGTATAAAAACAGTTTTAGTCTTTTTAAAAGAATAAAGTAAATTTTCTTTATCATTTAGTAAATGAATTTTTGACTTTGCAAGATTTCTTTCCTTAATATTATTTAAGCTAAAGTTAATCATTATGCTAATTTATTTATTTTTTTAATTAAACTTTTAATAGTATTGTGTATGTACAGGTTTGAATTAAAAACCATATCAAATTTATTGTCAATAAAATATTTTATTTTGTCTTTAAGCATAAAAATATTTTGTTTTTCTGAGAAAAAAATATGTTTATTTGAAATAGTTACAAGCTCTGAAATTCCTTGATTTTCAATTGCTATAAATGGTGTTTTAGTTGCCCATGACTCTAAATAGACACAACCAAGAGCCTCGTAATATGATGGCATCACAAATAAATCAATTTCATTATAAAATTTGTTTAACCGCGAGTGAGGTAATTCTTTTTCAAAAAAAACATTTTCATTTAAGGAATTAGAATTGACATAATTTTTACATAAGCTAAGAGTATTACCAGATCCTATTAATCTTAACTTACAATCAACACCATCCTTAATAAGTAAGTGAACAGATTTAATTAATGTAATATGGTCTTTAATTCTCCAAAAATTAGCAATACATCCAATAATAAATGATTTATTTTTAGTCTGTGATTCAACATTAAAAAATTTTAATTTATTAACTCCGTTATATAATACAAGCTCATCCTTTGGAGTGTATTGTTTATAAAAAGAAAGATTATCTAACACCTTTTGTGAAACTCCAATATTTAAATCTGCATTATTTAAATGAAAAAAAGAATTTCTAATTAAAATATTTTTGTAAATCTTATTTAAAAAATTAATTCGGCCATTTAAGAGTTGTAAAACATCTAAACCATGATGCTGAACAATCTTTTTGGTTTTGACTATATCTAATAGATATAAACTCGGATAAACTACATGAGCATGAGAAATTAAAATATTATTTATTTTCTTTAATTCAAGAAACTTCTTAAATCTTTTTTTATTTAAAAAATTAAAAATACCTGGAAAAATAAAAAAAGGTAGATCTAATACTTTAAAAATACTTATTTCAAAATCTTTATAAACATAATCTTTTTCATTTGAAAAAATAGATACGACCTTAACAATCTTAATTTTAAAATTGGTTTTGTTACGTAACTCAATCAATTGGTCGAGAATATAATTTCCAACAAAATTTGAATTTGAAGGGAAAAAGGGAGTTACTACTAGATATGTTTTGTAATTATTCAATTAAGTCGGGATAAAGTTTAATAAATTCAGGAAATCTATTTATTACAAAGTTAATAGTTTCTTTTTCTAACTCACCAAAGAATTGGGATTCAACACCAGATCTAGTAAATTCACCTTTAAAACTACCATCAGTAGGTCCATTGCCATAAAATTGTTTTTTAAAAATTGACATTTTTTTTATATTAGTAAATGAAGAGAGCTCTATTGATTTTTTAATTAAATCACTATCAAAATCCCAATTTAAATAAATAATTAAATTACTAAATATCAATTCAGGGTCTTTCATCATTTGCGAATAATTCATTTTAAAATCAGCTTGTTGTACAGACTTTCTATAAAAAGTTATCCAATCGTCCAGTTTATATTTAACATAAAAATCAATTTCATGTAATTTGGATCTAATTTTAGAATTATCATCAGGAAATGGAAGTTTTCTTTGACCATAAAAATAATAGGCTGAAATTAAAGTATCAAGAGGATTTCTATGAACAAATATTTTTTTATCAAACAACTTAAAAGTTTTAAAATGTAACTGATGTGTCCTATATAAAACAGGCATTCCTTGTACAGGCATATATGTTGTACCTCGATCTAAAATATTATTTTGTAATGTGTTTAATTGTGTATAGTCTAATGTTTCATTTAATTTGGGATTTAACATTAAAGACCTGTAGTTAAACAGAAAAAATCTTAGCCATGTATTTCCACTCTTTGGGTAACCATAAAGTAAAATCTTTTCTTGTTGAATATCATTTAAAAAAAATTTTAAGTCTCTATAAACTTTATTCCAATGTAATTTATGACTAATCCAATTTATCATTTAAGATTACGTATTACTTCATCCCATTGTTTAATGATTATTTTCCAATCAAATCTTTTTGCCATCTCAAACGCGCCTTTTGATGTTTTCTGTATAAGAATACTATCAACTTGCAACTTTTTAATATTCTTAATTGCATCATCAAAATTTTCTATTATAAAACCATCTTGCATGTGTTTCATCCATTCGTTAGCACCGTAGTCAGAATATACCATTGAGGGAATACCACATGCTGCAACTTCAAGAATTACTTTAGGAAATCCTTCAGACTTTGAGGGTAAAAATAGTAAATCCATTTTTTCAACTTTTTGTGATATCTCTTCATGACTTAATTGTCCTAAAAAATGAACATTTTGATGCGCTTTATCTTTGAGCAAAAGTAAATCAGAACCAGAACCAATAACAAAAAAATTAATATCTTTAAAATATGTAGCCAGCTTAATGAATTCATCAACTCTTTTTCTTTTCTTTAAATTGCCTATAAAAACTATATTTTTAAGCTGATCTCTTTGACGAAAATTATACATGTTAATATCAACGCCAAGATATAAAGGATAATTATTTAAGCGAACACCGCATGTTGCGTTTTTTATAATAAATTTAGTTATGCCAAAAATATTTCTTGTAAATCTAAAGTGATTTTTTAATTTTGTCTCGCCTCCAAAAGATTGAAGCATACTTTCTTTGTCTATGTCGCACATATTATTTTCAATTGTTGTAAAAACTTTTCTACCTAATAGATTTGCAAATACAATTAGCCAGGGATGAACTATTTTATGTTTAGGTAAATAAATAATATGACAAATAATAATTGCATAAATAATCGAAATAGTAGTAGTAATTTTAAGTGGCATAAAACAATTTAATAAAACTGCTTTTGTTTTTACATCTTTGAATTTATTTATTTTCAAAGCGTAGATATCATATTTTTTTGAATCTAAATATTTTGCTAATGCAAAACAATTTAAATTTTGAGCATTAACATAATTTAAATAGGCACCTAAAAAAATTTTAATTTTCTTATTTTTCATTTCTTCAATACCTTCAAATATTTATCTTCAGAAAAAGGTTCATAGTATGATTTAACCCATTGTTTTGATTCAAAAGAACACTCATTATAATTTTCATAAATTTTTCTTAAATTGTATCTAAAAAATGGATAATCATATTGAGAATTAAAAATATTCATTTTACAATTATCAATTGTTAAAAAACTTGAAGGAATTCCTAATAAAGCTGCTTCAAAAACAACAGTTGAATAAGTAGTTAAATGAATTGAGCAAATTCTAAAATTATCTTCTAACTTACCATCAATTATAGAAACATTGGGCATAGAAATAAATACAGACATGTCAACTTCATTGTTAAATCTTGGGTGTTGTCTCAAAAAGAAACTAAAATCATTATTTTGTTTAATTTGATACATTAAAGCTTCAGCAATGATCTGGTTTTCAGCATTTGAATGGTCATTAGTGAACTGTAATGAAACCAAAACATTTTTGTTTTTACGGTTTCTTTGGAAATCTATTTTTGGCATAATTGATCCAATAACTTGCGAATGCTTTTCGAAATACTTATTATTATTTTGGACTAAAATATTTTTAAATCCAATTCCGTTGAGTAAAAGATACACATCATTCTTTTTTAAATTATCATATACATAGCCATTAACTAAATAAGTATCTTTATTTGCATGAATAGTTCCATGCTGCAAATCAAAAAGTTTAGCATTCTTATTTATTGCATAAAATACGCTAAGCATACTTTGTGAAATTGTGATAAAATTATTAAATGA
>JAYZXD010000028.1:0-23999 GCA_036141595.1 Bacteroidota bacterium | reverse complement strand
AATTTCTGAATAAACTGTTAAATTAGTTGTTATAATACTATCACAACCATTTGAGGAAATAAAGTAATCAGAATATATACCACTTTGGTTATAAATATTATTACCAACTAAAATACTATCACCAAAACAAATACTAGAGTAATTTGTAATAGAATAAATACTATCTATACTTAAATTAAGTGTTGCAACAGAATCACAACCATCAGAATTTAATGATGTATAAGTATAGTTACCACTTGAAGTATACGTTTGTCCATTCCAATTGTAACTATCACAAGCAGATACAATTTCACTAGATGATGTTGGATTATTAATTAATAAATTCAAAATACTAGTCTCCGTACATCCTAATGCATTAACTCCAATTACAGTATCAATAACTGAAGAACTATACGTTTGACCATTAACTCCCCATGTATAGCTATCACATACTGTATCAATAACTGTAGATATTGTAGATGTATAAATTATTAAGTCTAAGATATTTGTTTCTAAACAACCATTAGCATCAGTACCTATTACAGTGTCAATAACTGAAGAACTATACGTTTGACCATTAACTCCCCATGTATAGCTATCACATACAGTATCAATTGTTATTGCTGTGACGGGATAAGTACAGCTGCTATCACTAATTGTAGCTAAAGAATCAAAGTTACATGCATTAATATCTGTACATCCAAGGATCCAGGGAAAATGAACAGGATACCAATCTACACCAACTGACCAAGGTACAATACCAAATTCCAAAGCTCCTATATCTGGTGCAGTATTAAAAATTTGATGAGGTATAGTAGAAATAGTAATACCTGAATCTAGAAGCGATGAATTAGCCAGTGGTAAATAGTTGATGGTATCTAATTGTGTAAAGAAATTAATATTTGGATTATCATAACCATTCCAGTTATTTGAATGAATTCCAGGGATGGATGTTTGATTAGATCTATGGGCACTCATCTTTTCACTAAAGTTATTGTATATAAAAGAACTATCATTGGAATTATCCTCGTCTAAAATAATTAGGCCATTTTTTTTACTTGAAAAAGTCGTATTATGACATATGTAGTGATGATTTCCTTTTACCATGATTCCATTAGTTCTAACAACTATATTATGATGCATTTTTCCAAACTGACCAGCCTGTCCAGGAGATCCACCTGGTGCATCAAAACGCAATGCATATTTTGGTGTATCATGAATATAATTGTGATGAATATTTGAGTTTTCTACTGTAGCGGCAGTGCCTTGATATACTGATCCATCAGATTGTAATGATCCTGTAGCATAAACTTCATTATAAGCAAACTCAGGACTTGTTCCAGGAGCTATAAATGCTGATGCAGAAGAATGATGTATGGTATTATGTATAAATCTATTAGAATCTCCATTAATATATACTCCTACCATTAAAAAAGGAAGTTCAGAAACTGTATAGTCAATAAAGCGCATATAACAATTCTCAATTAAATTATTATTTCCATAAACTCTTAGTGCTTCACCATCAGTATGCTCAAATAAACATTTCTTTATAACACTATTATTTACAAAATTAGCACTACCAGAATTTCCAAGAACAGAAACATTTGGATGCGTTAAAAAATCTTTTAACATTCTTTTTGAACAGTTAGGATGTGAAAAATTACAATTATTAATTACTACATTATTTGATGTTTTAGCTGAAAAGGTAGTAGAAAAAAAGAAAAGATTACTGATTGTAACATGACTAGAATTAGTGATATTTATTGCATAATCTTGAACTTTTCCTTTTATAATTCTACCATTTGGATTTTGTCCATTATCTGAATATAAATAAAGAATTTTTGATATTGTATCATAAAACCATTCATTTGGCTGATCTAACAACTCTAACTTTCCTTCAAAATAAAAATTGTGATGCTTATCTCTGTAAGCATTATTTGGAACAACATCATAATTGAAAAAATTATCTCCTGTATTATGAGATGTTATTTCTCTATTAAAAGTCTTAAAAGAACCTACATTCATTATTCCTATAGCACCTGTAAGATCTAATCCTGTTAATCCCAGATTATACTTAGTGGTATCAACCAATTGAAATCCGTTGTACGAACCATCAGGATATCCAGGTACAGAATCTTCTATTCCAGAAGCCCAGGTATCTAAACTATAAATTGAGGTATCTGTAAAATTAGCATTAGGCCACCGAGCCATAACCATTTCTTTATTGTCAACAAAAAGTTGCCAGATATGTCTGCTAAGTGTAGTTTGATAAATATTTCCGCTGTATTGACTCCAATTGGAAGTGATTTGATGTGTTCCTTCAAAACAAACATACTCATTGTTATAAGGGGTAATTACAATATTATTTTTACCATCAATAATAATTTCTTCATGATATACACCAGATCGTATAAAGCATGTATCACCTGAATTCATTAAACTAAGGGCTTTGTTAACAGTGTTGAAAGGAGAGTTAATAGTACCCGTATTCAAGGAATCATTTCCACCATCTGTGTCTAGAGCAACATAATAATTAGTTTGTGAAAATAAAAATAAAGGGGAAAAAAGATATAAAAACAGTATATTTTTCATCTTATAGTAATTATTAATTAAAAATTAAATCACAAAAATATTTTGCATTATTAAGTGACTTATTATCAAGGTTTAAATTAAAATAATTTATAATATTTTCTGTATCAATATTACCAACTAATTCATCCTTAGCCATTGGACATCCACCATATCCCCTAAGTGTTCCATCAAATCTTCTGCAACCACTTTTATATGCTGCATCAATTTTTTCTTTCCATTTATCTTTTGTAGAGTGAAAATGTGCACCAAACTCAATTTGAGGATACTTTTTTATTAAATTATCAAAAACAGAAGAAATAACAGAAGGAGTAGCAACACCAATTGTATCAGACAATGCAATAATTTTAATTTCCATTGTATTTAGTAATTCAACCATATCTAGAACAATTTCGGGATGAAAATTCTCACCATATGGATTGCCAAAAGCCATAGATAAATAAACAACCAACTCTTTATCATGTAAAGCTGTTAAATCTTTTATTTTTTTTACTTCTTCAAAAGAATCTGTAATAGTTTTATTTGTATTTCTTTTCTGAAATGTTGGTGAAATAGAAAGGGGAAATCCTAAAAAATTAATTTGACTAAATCTACATGCATCTTGTGCACCCCTAATATTTGCAGTAATAGCTAACAGTTTAGATTTTGTAGTGGATAAATCAAGTAAATTTAAAACTTCTTTAGTATCTCTGAGCTGAGGAATTGACTTTGTAGAAACAAAACTTCCAAAATCAATGGTGTCAAAACCTATATTTAGTAATTGATTTATGTATTTTACTTTTAGATCAGTAGGAATAAAATCTTTAATCCCTTGCATTGCATCTCTAGGACATTCAATTATTTTCATAATCTAAAAGTGATTTATTTATACTTTTTATCAAATAGGGACCTTCATATACAAAACCTGTATATAATTGTACTAAAGTTGCTCCACATTTAATTTTTTCTAAGGCATCATTTGCTGAATGAATTCCACCTACTCCTATAATTGGGAAAGAGTTATTCGATTTTACAGATAAATATTTAATAACTTCATTAGATCTTTCTTTTAAAGGCTTGCCACTAAGACCTCCATTGCCAATAAAATTCAGCTTATTCTGACTCTCTAATAGTCCATCTCTATTTATTGTTGTATTGGTTGCAACAACCCCATCTATTTTTGTAAATTTAACTATTTCTACAATATCATCTAATTGTTCATTTGTCAAATCAGGTGCAATTTTTAATAATATTGGCTTTCTTTTTGACATAGATAAATTTATTTTTTGCAATGTATTTAGAAGTTTTGTTAAAGGCTCCTTATCTTGTAAATCGCGTAATCCAGGTGTATTAGGTGAGCTAACATTAACCACAAAATAATCTACATATGGAAATAATGCTTCAAAGCAAAGAATATAATCTTTTACAGCCTCCTCATTTTTGGTTATTTTATTTTTACCAATATTTCCACCAATGATAATATCAGTATGCTTATCTTTTAAGTTTTTCACAATACTTTTTAAGCCACTGTTATTAAAGCCCATTCTATTAATAATGGCTTGATCTGATTTAAGACGAAATAATCTAGGCTTAGGATTACCTTCTTGAGGTAAAGGTGTAACAGTACCTATTTCAATAAAGCCAAAACCAAAAGAACTTAATTCATTATATAGCTTTGCATCTTTATCAAATCCAGCTGCAAGACCAACCCTATTTTTAAATTTTAAACCAAAAACCTTAATTTCTAAATCTTTGCTATTAATACTATAAAAAAAATGCATTAATGTAGAAAAACCCGGGATTTTTGATAAATATTTTATACAGCTAAAACTAAAATGATGAATTAACTCTGGTTTAAATAAAAACAAAATAGATCTAATTAGCTTGTACATACTAATTTTTAGACAAAAGTAATAATATTGAGTTATAATAGGTTAGTTAAATCATCAGATTGTTAAGAAGATTTAATAATCTTATTTTGAAGTTCATCAAAAGTGTTGTCATTATAAAAAACTACAACTTTTGATAATTTTCTATCAGAAATACCATCGACATGTTCAAGATTAATATTTCCAACACCAGTAATTAACCAATTTGCATTTATATTTGGATAAACATGTAATAATTTTTCTAAAAAATCAATACTTGGTTTATTTCGACCTGACAAAATATGTGAAATTGTAGCTCTATTAACACCAATATTCATCGCTAATTCTGAAGCTTTTTGATTATTTAAATCCAACCATTTTCTTATTCTTAAGTGCATTTTTAATAATTTACAATTGTTAACACGAGTTTATAAAACAAATATATAAAATCTTATTATAATGAGTGATTAACACAATAAAAAGAGTCTATTTATTATTTATATAATCATTATAAATAATTGAAAAAGAATATTTTAAATTTAATTATATAAAATCATAAGGAAGTTTGGAAAAAAATAAAAAAATATAGCTAAAAATTGTTTACAAAAGTTAATTTATAACAGTGAATTAAATACAAATTCTAAATAAAATACTCGCGGATTTGCAGGTCCGTAGACAAAGTTACTATCCCTATTTTCAAACATGTCAAAATCGCTTTGGTAAGCGTTGAATAAATTTTTAACACCAATATTTGACTCAACAGAAAACCCCAGCCTACTCAACTCTTTTGTATAAGAAATCCTTACGCCTGTATTGTAAAAATCTTGAGTACTAACATATTTATCATACACAACGCCGGGCGCTCCAGCAAAATGAACTAATTCCATTGAACCAGTATAAACTGTATTAACTGAAAGTTTAAATACATCTGAAAAAAAGTAATACATCGTAAAATAACCATATTTAGATGGAGTACGAAGAAACTTTCTAATAGGACTTAAATTTTCAGAATGCAAAACTGCTGAATTGTAATTAGATTCTTGTATAGTAAAACCTGATTCAAACTGAAATTTTTGAGCAATATTTAATCTACTCTCAATATTAAAACCATAAACAATTGCTCCAGATCCATTTTTTTTAGTAAATATTTGACCAAATTCATCAAAACCAGAATATTCCTGATAGAAAACATCCATTAATTCTGTATAAAACATCTCAAGAGTAAAGCCATATATATAATTGTAAGACGGTTTATCATGATTGATAGAAAAAGTATAACTATTAGATCTCTCTTCTGTTAAATCATTATCTAAAAATATTCTAGAAACACCACCATTTGCAAACGCAAGATGCAAATCAGTATCAAAAGCCTGAGGGGCTCTAAAACCACTTGCATATGAACATCTTATTTGAGTGTTTTTATTCATATCATAAAGCAAAGAAGCTCTTGGGCTAAAAATTATATTATCAATTATAGAATTTTTATCTAATCTAAAACCACTTAACAAATTTAAATCATCACTTAAAAGCCAATCAGACTGTATAAAAAAACTAGAGTTATAAGTATTATCATCAATCAAATAATTATAAGCAGAAATTTTATCAAAAACATCATCCCGAGATAATTCGGAACCAATAGAAATTGTATTCTTTCCTGCAAAATTATTTAAAGTTCGATTATACTGAATTCCTATAAGACTAGTTTTACTTTCAGATTTTCCATAAGGAGGGTTTTGTAAATGATAAATATCATCATACGAACCTAATTGAGGACGAACACCTGTATAATGATCTCTATTTGTCTTTTGTAATGAAAGATAACTTACTAAAGAAGAATTATTTTTTAAATTAATCTTGTAATCAATGTTAGCTATTAAAATATCATGATTCCTTTCTTCAGCCTGCAATGCAAAGTGAGGCTCAACTTCAACCATTTCTCCACCAAATCTATACGAACTAACACTACCTAAATTAATCTCTATTTTATGATTATTGCTGGGAAGCAGAAATAAATTCATTCCAAATGAGCGTGACTTAATTAGAGGTAATTCAGAAAAATTATCATCATTATGATCATACCAATTTCTATCTCTTTGATTTGCAAAAAAAGACACTCCTGATTTACCATTTTTAGAAACAACAGAAAAGTTACCAAAAAAAACAAGATCATTTGAAACATTATTAATATTATTATAATTATATCCAAAATTATATGAGTTTTTTTTAGGCAATCGAGTTATCACATTTACTACACCGCCAATTGCAGATGAACCATATAATGCGCTCCCTCCTCCTTTAACAATCTCCAATCTATCAATCATGTTAACAGGTATTTGCTCTAATCCATATAGACTTGTAAGTGGACTAAAAACAGGTCTCCCATTAATTAATATCTGAGAATAACTACCACTTAAGCCGTTCATTCTTAATTGTGTATAATTACATGTCTGACAATCTACTTCTAAACGTAATCCAGACTGAAAATTTAAACCATCAGCTAAATTACATGCCTGAACATTTGATAACGCCAAATCATCAATAACATTTACTATTACGGCAGATTCAGTTTTACGTTTAAAAGTTTTTGTGCCAGTTACAACAATTTGATCAATTCCATAGATTAAATCATTCAAAATAAAATTAACCTCATTAACACCTGAGTTAACATAAATAATAGAATCCAATTTTTCAAAACCAATTGCTGTAATGGTTATTTTCCACTTACCCACAGAAAGGTCATCTATTTTAAATACACCATTATCATCTGTTGAAGATCCAAATGAATCGTTACTTTTAGTTACAACAATATTTGCATATGCAATATCTACGGATTTAGAACTAACATTACCAATTAATGACTGTGCATACACATTATTAGCAAAAAAAATTAAAATATAAAATATTATTAATCTAAAAAACATAAAAAATTAAAGAATGCAAATATGAATAAATTTTAGACAAGTCTAAACTTTTTTTTATATCAATTTAATTATTAATTTTACAGCATGATAACCTTAACAGAAGAAAACTATTTAAAAGCGATTTTATCTGTCAGCATGATAACAGGTAATAAAGTGTCTACAAATGCAATTGCAGAGGCAATTAACACAACTCCCGCATCAGTTAGCGATATGCTAAAAAAACTAGAGGAAAAAAAATTAATAAAATATGAAAAATACAAAGGAGTTAAATTAAGTAAAAAAGGTAACTCTCTTGCTATAAGCATAATAAGAAAACATAGATTATGGGAAACTTTTTTAGTTAAAAAATTAAAATTCGAATGGAGTGAAGTACATGAAATAGCTGAACAACTAGAACATATAAAATCAAGTGAACTGATAGATCGAATTGAAAAGTACTTAAACTATCCTAAATTTGACCCTCATGGTGAGCCAATACCTTCAAAAGAAGGTAAATTACCTGTTGCTAAAAATATCGCTTTAATTAATCTACAACATAATGATAAAGCAAAAATTATGGGCGTATCACTTGACGACAAAGATTTTTTAGACTATCTAACAAAACTGAAAATTAGTATTGGTACTGAACTAAAAATTATAGAACAAATAAAGTTTGATTTATCTATGAAAATAGAATACTCAGGTAAAATTGAACATTTAAGTAAAGAAATTTCAGAAAACATATTAGTAAAAAAATTAAATTAAAGATGGAAGAATACGAAATTTATAAATGGTTTACACAGCAAAACGCAATAATACAAGCTCTACTTGGAGGTCTTTTTACATGGATGCTTACAGCAATTGGAGCTAGCCTTGTTTTTTTCTTTAAATCAAGTAACAGAAAAATATTAGATATGTGTCTTGGGTTTACTGGTGGAGTAATGATTGCTGCTAGTTTTTGGTCACTCCTGTCTCCAGCTATTGCAACAGTTGAAACACAACAAAAAAATGGCATCACAGATCTTCCAGTATGGTTTGCTCCTGCTATTGGATTTTTACTTGGAGCATTATTTTTATACTACCTAGATAAAAAAATACCTCATCTACATTTATTTGAAAAAAAAGAAAATGCTGAAGGACCTAAAACTGATTTAAAAAAAACAGAATTACTTGTTCTTGCTATTGCTTTACATAATATTCCTGAGGGACTAGCCGTAGGAGTTGCTTTTGGAGCATTAGCCTCAGGAATGGATATAGGAATGGAGTTAGGGGGAGCAATTGCTTTAGCTATAGGAATGGGAATACAAAATGCCCCTGAGGGATTTGCTGTATCAATGCCATTAAGAAGACAGGGCTTTTCAAAAATAAAATCCTGGAAATGGGGTCAGCTTTCTGCAATTGTAGAACCAATATTTGCTGTTATTGGAGCAGCAATAGTTATGATTGTATACCCTATTCTTCCATATGCACTTGCATTTGCTGCTGGAGCTATGATTTTTATTGTTGTGGAAGAAGTAATACCGGAAAGCCAAAGAGGAGGAAATACAGATTTAGCTAGTATGGGATTGATTGCAGGATTTATTGTCATGATGATTTTAGATGTTTCTCTTGGATAAAAATGTTTTTTAAATTTGCATATGCCTATAAATATTAAAAATAGAAAAGCAAGCTTTGAATACGTGTTTATTAATAAATTTATTGCGGGAATTTCATTAAAAGGAACTGAAATTAAATCAATAAGAAATAATAAAGCAAATATTTCAGATGCCTATTGTCTTTTGATTGATAATATTTTAATTGTTAAAAATCTTCATATTTCTGAGTATCCCAATGCTGGATACGTTAACCACGAACCTAAAAGAGATAGAACCTTATTACTAAATAAGCAAGAAATACAAAAAATATCAGGAAAAGTTAAAGAAAAAGGAAACTCAATAATTCCTGTTAGATTATTTATTAACGAAAGAGGAAAAGCTAAATTAGAAATTGCTTTAGCAAAAGGTAAAAAGATATATGACAAAAGAGAAAGTATCAAAAGAAAAGACCAACAGAGAGAATTAGACAGAAATAATAAAATATTATGATTCGTATAATTTTTAAATTTTTAATATTGTCAATAATAATTATTTCTTGTGAAAAAGAAAATTTAGAAAATAATAAAAATGCCAAATTACATTTTTCAGAAGATACAATAACTTTTGACACAATTTTTGCATCAATTGGTTCAATTACAAAAACTTTAACTGTTTACAATCACAATGACTTTGACATCACTACTAACGTAGATCTTAGGGGTGTATCAGCTGCAAATTTTCGTATAAATATAGACGGAATAGCTGGAAATAATCAACGGAATATTCTAATCCCCTCAAATGATAGTATTTTTGTTTTTTTAGAAGTAACAATAGACCCTTCTAACAATAACACCCCATACATACTTTCAGACTCACTAGTTTTTACAACAGCTAATTCAGTTCAAAATGTTAATCTAATTGCATGGGGTCAAGATGCTTACTTCCATACTGCAAATACTTTTGGCAATATTATTAACGGAACAGATACAACTAGATTCTATTACCATTTATTAGATTGTTCTATCCCTTGGGAAAATGATAAGCCACATGTAATATATGGTTATGCTGTTATAGACCCTCAAAATACACTTATAATAAATGAAGGATGTCAAATATACATGCATAAAAACTCCGGTATATTAGTTGGAAATCCATTCAAAGAACAGACTGGAGGAACTTTAAAAGTTCATGGCGCATTAGGAAACGAAGTAGTTTTTCAAGGTGACAGACTAGACAATTGGTATAAAGATATTCCTGGTCAATGGGATAGAATTTGGTTTACTCCTGGAAGTATAGATAATGAAATTAATTATGCTATCATTAAAAACGGTAACATTGGACTTCACGCAGATACAGTATACAACAATAACCCAACATTAAAAGTAAACAATTCAATTATTAAAAACATGTCCGGAATTGGTATTTTAGGTCAAGGAGCAGATATTGAAGTTACAAATACCGTAATAAGTGAATGCGGTCAATTTATGGTAGCATGTAACATTGGAGGAAATTATAATTTTACTCATTGTACTTTTGCTAATTACTGGAACTACAACAGAAGAAACACTCCATCTATTCTACTTAACAACTATTATGAAGGAGCGAACGGTAATGTTTACATAAGAAATCTTGAATCAGCAAATTTTGTTAATTGTATAATTGACGGATCGCTTTCTAGTGAAATAAGCTATCAAAATAATGAATCAGGAATTTTTAATTATTCATTTGATCACTGTCTATTAAAAATAGATCCAACAATTGACACGGATAACAGTAACTATATAAATATTTTAAAAAATATATCACCAGAATTTTCTAATGAAAATGATTTTAATTTGTCAGAAATATCTCCAGTAATTGACTTTGGAAGAGAAACATCAATTACTTTAGATATTTTAGGTAATGTTAGAAGTGATCCTGATTTAGGAAGTTATGAGCTTGTAGAATAATTTAAAATTAACCAATTAGAAATTGATTAATTCTTAAAAAGCTTTATAGTGATTTTAAAAAACGAACAGTATCTACCCCATCAGCATAATCCCATAAATTAGGATTTTGTGCTTCACCAAAAGGAGTTTTTTCTGATGAAACTACACATTGTATATGATCATTATTTTTATCAATAAATGAATTTACTTTATCAATGCTTGAGTAATATTCATAATATATCATAGCTACAGGAGAAAACAATGACTTTTCTTCTTTTAGCATAACAAACCCATTCTCTACAATTTTATTTCCTCCAAGTAGATAAACAGCTTTATTGTATTCGTAATTATTAGCATATTTTCTATGATTAATTATATCTGAAAAATCAAAAAATACGTTAAATAATTTATCTAAATCATATCCCTTTGGTAAAAATAATTTGGATACATTTCTACAACCAAGGCCAAAGTACGAAAAGATATCTTCTGAAAGTCCTTTCAAATCATCTTGAGACTCGTTTCCATCTAAAACAGCAATAGATCTTCTGTTTCTTCTAATAATTCTTTTTGAATCTTTAAAATAATAATCAAAGTGCCTTGCAGAATTATTACTTCCAGTTGCAATCACTGCATCAAATGACATGTCTTTGACATTCTCAACAAATTCTACATAACTTTTAAATCTTTTATCTATTTTAAAAAGCTTATCTATTAACACATCAATTAAAATACAATCAGCTGATGATTTCTTAATAGCCGCTTTATGACCACAAATAATTACAGAAATAAAATCATGTAACCCAACTAAAGGAATATTTCCTGCCATAATTATTAATACTTCTTTTTTTGGTGTTTCTGAGGCTAAACTATATGGGTTTAGCCATGAATTAATTGTATCAAGCTTTAATTGACTACCCCAAATAGCAATAGCTTTTTTAACATTTTCTTTGGTAAACCAAGCATTAGTTGATTCAACTTTATTTAAAAGTTCTAAATTCTCTTTAATAAATGATTTTTCTATGTATAAACCAAGTTTTACAATGGCATCGATTCTATCTTTTAAATTCATTAATTAATATGTTTTACCAGTTATATTTACCTTTTCTTACAATATCTAGACCTATGAAAGTAATTAAACCATTAAGCATTAATAACTCAAAACCAAAATCAAAATATAAATTTAAAACGTAGCAAATAATTGGTGATAAAATAGCAACAAAAGGAACAAGCTTATCATTTATTTTGTGTTTAGTAAATAATCCAAAAACAAACATTCCTAATAATGGACCGTATGTATATCCTGCTACAGTAAATAAAGATTTTACAACACTCTGATCATTAATTGCGTGAAATATCATTATAACTGTAAAAAGAACCAAAGACATAATCAAATGCGTATATTTTCTAGTTTTAATTTGTTTTTCAGCATCTTGTTTTTCAAACTCAATTATATCAACACAGAAAGATGTAGTCAGAGAAGTGAGAGCAGAATCAGCACTAGAATATGCTGCGGCTATAATTCCAATAATAAATAAAATACCTACATAAGCTGGAAGACCAGAAGCAATTGCAATGTGAGGAAACAACATATCAGCTTGTTCAGGTAAAACAAGAATTTGATTAATTTCTGGCATTGAATAGTAATTTATATATAATAATGCTCCCAAGCAAAGAAAAATTAAATCAACAAAAATTAAAATTACACTAAAAACAGTCATGTTTTTTTGTGCATCTTTTAAGTTTCTACAACTTAAGTTTTTTTGCATTTGATCTTGATCTAGACCTGTCATAACAATTGCCATGAAAATACCTGAGAAAAATTGTTTAAAAAAATACTTTTTATCTGACACATCATCAAAAAAGAATATCTGTGAATAAGTTGAGTTACTAATAGAAGAAAACAAACCTGATATATCTAGATTCATTTTATTCATCAATGTGTAGCTGATTATTACCACTGTAGATAACATAAAAGTGGTTTGTAATGTATCTGTCCAAATTATAGTTTTCATACCACTTCTGTATGTATACAACCAAATCAATGAAATCGTAATAAGAACGGTAAGAAAGAAAGGAATCCCCATAGAATCAAAGACAGCATACTGAAGAACAGTTGCAATTAAAAATAATCTAAACGAAGCTCCTATTGTTCTTGATAAAAGAAAAAAAGATGAACCAGTTTTATAGCTATTTGTTCCAAAACGATCTCTTAAATAAGTATAAATAGATGTTAATCCAAGACCATAATATAATGGCAAGAGAACACGTGAAATTATAAAGTAACCAACAAAGAACCCGAAGACCATTTGCATATATGAAAATTGATTAGACTCAACCCATCCGGGAACGGATATAAATGTTATACCCGAAAGTGTTGTCCCTATCATTCCATAAGCAATTATAAACCATGGAGATTTTCGATTTCCCAAGAAAAAAGTATCATTACTGTCATTTTTTCCAGTAAAATAAGATATAATGTATAGTAAGATAAAATAAGATACTATTACTGAAATAATTAAGGTTGGTGACATTTTATTTATTTTAACACAAAACTAAAACATTTAAGCATTAATAGTAAATTTGCAATATGAATTTTCCATCTAAAATTGTTGAAAATGCTGTAAACCACTTATCAAGTCTACCCGGTGTTGGAAAAAAAACTGCGTTAAGACTTGTTTTACATCTTTTAAAAAGAGATAAATTACAAGTTGAGAAATTTGGTGAATCATTTTTAGAGCTAGTAAACAAAATAAAATACTGTGATAAGTGCTATGCAATTTCAGACACCGATATCTGTGGCATATGTAATAATTCTAAAAGAGATAATTTTACAATTTGTATTGTCGAAGATATTAGAGTTATGATGGCAATAGAAAATACTTCACAATACAATGGGATATATCATATTCTTGGTGGGTTAATATCTCCACTAGATGGCATTGGGCCAAATGATATTAAAATTAGTGAGTTAATACAAAGAATTGAAAATGAAAAAATTCAAGAGGTAATATTTGCACTAAGTACTACTATGGAAGGAGATACTACAAATTATTACTTATTTAAAGTTTTAGAAAAATACAACGTTAAAATTTCATCAATTGCTAGAGGAATAGCTATAGGAGATGACATAGAATATGCGGACGAAATAACGCTAGGTGCTGCTATTTCAAGCAGAATACCATACATTCAATAATTTCTAACAATTTACTAAGGAAAACTATCATTAAAAAAGAATATATTTTTACATTCTTTTTTTAATTTTGCAAAAAAAAATTATGGCAAAGGTAGAACTTATAATGCCCAAAATGGGTGAAAGTGTTTCCGAGGCAACAATTATTACATGGAACAAAAATATTGGAGACCAGGTTGAACTTGATGAAACGATTATTGAAATAGCTACAGACAAAGTTGATTCGGAAGTACCATCAACTCACGAAGGAAAATTGGTTGAAATGCTTTTTCAAGTTGATGATGTTGTACAAGTTGGAGAGCCTTTTGCTATTATTGAAGTAGAAGCTGAAGCTTCAGAAAAGAAAGAAGAAGAAATTGAAGAATTGACCAATACTAACAGTAACGCTAAAGAACATGTTCAAGTTGAAGAAACTAGCTCAAGTAATAAAGAGCAATCTAAAGTAATAATAAAAAGTTCGGTTGATCGTTTCTACTCCCCACTTGTTAAAAGTATGGCATCAAAAGAAGGTATAGATCAAAATGAATTAGAAAATATTTCAGGTACTGGAAAAGACGGTAGAGTTACGAAATCAGATATGATCAATTATTTGAATAACAGAAAACTACCACAAACAAAAACTGAAGAAAATACAGCAACAAGCGTAAGTCAACCTACAGAAGAAAAAACTCAATCTGAAAGTATAAAACAACAAAATCACAAGGTCAATATTCCTAACACTGGTGAGATTGAAATTGTTGAAATGGATAGAATGAGAAAATTAATTTCTGATCATATGACAATGTCAAAATCTACTTCTGCTCATATAACATCAATGGTAGAAGTAGACATGACTAATATTGTGAATTGGAGAAATTCAGTAAAAGAAGAATTTAAATCTAGAGAAGGACAAAACATAACATTTACTCCAATTATAATTGAAGCAATGGCTAAGGCAGTAAAAGACTTTCCTATGATCAATGTGTCTGTAGATGGGACAAAAATTCATATACATAAAAACGTAAATATTGGAATGGCTGCAGCTTTACCAGATGGCAATTTAATTGTTCCTGTTATCAAAGAATGTCAAAATAAAAACTTAATTGGTATTACTAAGTCTGTGAATGATTTAGCACAGAGAGCGCGCGCATCAAATCTAGATCCAGACGATATTCAAGGTGGAACAATTACTATGACTAATGTTGGAACTTTTGGAAATGTAATGGGAACACCTATAATAAATCAGCCTCAAGTTGCTATTATGGCAGCTGGAGCAATAAGAAAAAAACCAGCAGTTCTAGAAACCGAATACGGAGATGTTATTGCTATCAGACATATGATGTTCTTGTCGCTATCATATGATCATAGAGTAGTTGATGGCGCTTTAGGTGGTCAGTTTGTAAGAAAAGTTGGAGATTATCTTGAAGGTTTTGATATAAATCAAACGGTTTAGAATAAACTTTATTTTATCAGTTATATGAAGTTAAATCTTAAAAAGCCTATTATTTTTTTTGATTTAGAAACAACAGGCTTAAAAATATCTACAGACAGAATAATTGAATTAGCAGCTATCAAATTTTTTCCTAACGGTAATAAAAAAACCAAAACATGGCTTTTAAATCCTACTATTTCTATTCCTAAAGAAGTATCTGAAATACATGGATTTACAAACGAAAAAATAAAAGAAAAACCAACTTTTAAAGACAAAGCAACAGATATTTTTGATTTTTTTTCTGATTGCGATCTTGGGGGGTATAACTCTGATAAGTTTGATATCCCTTTACTTGCAGAGGAGTTCATTAGAGTTGATCTTGATTTTAATCTTGACAATAGGAATACTATTGATATTCAAAACATATTTCATAAGCTTGAAAAAAGAACTTTGACTGCTGCATATAAGTTCTATTGTAATAAAAATTTAGATAATGCTCATTCTGCCATGGCTGATACGTCAGCAACTTATGAAATTCTATTAGCACAAATTTCCAAGTACGATGAAATTGAAAATAATATTGAATCTCTTTCTAAATTCTCTAATGTAAGAGGAGAATGTGCTGATTTAGCTGGTTTTATTAAATTTAATAATGATGGAGATGAAATATTATCTTTTGGAAAGTACCGTAACGTCACATTAAAAAAGATATGGCAAGAAAATCCTGGATACTTCTCATGGATAAGTAATGCTGATTTCCCAATGTTTACAAAAAGAATTATAAAAAATTTTGTAATAAAAATGAAATTAGAAAATAAGTTTAAATCTTGATATGAAAATTATTTGCATTGGCAGAAATTATATTGAACATGCTAAGGAATTAAACAACACAATAAGTAGTGAACCTATTTTCTTTTTAAAACCAGATACCGCTATTCAACCAAAAGGGCACCCCTTTTTTATACCACATCATTCTAATAACATTCATTATGAAGTGGAACTTGTGTTAAAAATAAATAAGATTGGAAAACATATTGAACAAAAATTTGCACATAAATATTATTCTGAAATAGGACTAGGAATTGATTTTACTGCAAGAGATATTCAAAACATTTGCAAAAAAAAAGGATTACCATGGGAAATATCAAAAGGATTTGATGGCTCAGCCCAAATAAGCAATGAATTTTTGGATAAGAAAAATTTGATTTTAAATAATATAAATTTTTCACTGACCAAAAATGGTGACACAATGCAAAATGGTAATAGCAAAGACATGATCTTTTCTTTTGACTACATAATATCTTATATATCTAAATTTTTCACTTTAAAGATTGGAGACTTAATTTACACAGGAACGCCAGCTGGTGTTGGAAAAGTTAAAAAATATGATGTTTTAGAAGGCTTTATAAATTCACAAAAATTGCTAGAAGTTCAAGTTAAATAAATTACTTAGGGAACCTCATTAAATAATTTACCTTTACCTTTCCATTTGTTATATCTTTTAGTTTTCCTTTTATCATTCTCTTTCTTAAAGTTGAGATCTTATCAATAAACAAAACTCCTTCAATATGATCATACTCATGCTGAATCACTCTGGCTGTTAAACCACTAAATGTATCAATATGTTTGTTAAAAATTTCATCATAGTATTCGATTGTGATTTTAGGCTTTCTATTTACGTCCTCTCTGACATCTGGAATTGATAAACAACCCTCGTTAAAAAGCCATGACTCTCCCTCTTCATTTAATATTTTTGCATTTATAAAAACCTTCTTAAGTGGAAAACCTTCAATTGAGTTATCATCTTCAAAAAAAGGGTGAGTATCAATAATAAAAACTCGAATCGATTTGTTAATTTGTGGAGCTGCTAATCCAACTCCTTTAGCATCATACATTGTTTCCCACATATTTGATAATAAAGATTGTAAATCATCAAAATTTTTAGAAATATTTTTACACTTAATTCTTAATATTGGATTACCATAAGATACTATTGGATAAATCATTACAAAATTGATTTAATGATATGACTAATACTTATTTCTTCTGCCTCAGCCTTGTAATTTTTAACCATTCTATGCATCAAAATTGGCTCAGCTACTGCTTTGACATCTTCAATATCTGGTGAATATTTTCCTTTGATTGCAGCATGACATTTGGCAGCTTTAATAATATACTGTGATGCTCTGGGACCGGCTCCCCATTCAATGTAATCTTTTACTATATCTGGAGCATTTTCATTATTTGGCCTAGTACTTGTAACTAGCTTTACTGCATAATTTAAAAGATTATCAGTTATTGGTAATTTTGCAATTAAATTTTGAAAAAATATTATTTCTTCTGAGGAAATAACTTCATTTAATTTTATTTCATTATAAACTGTAGTGCTCTTAACAATTTGTAATTCCTCATTATAATCTGGGTAAGACAACTCAACATTAAACATAAACCTATCTAGTTGAGCTTCTGGTAAAGGATATGTTCCCTCTTGTTCAATTGGATTCTGTGTTGCAAGAACAAAAAAAGGATTTGATAATTTATAACGAATTCCAGAATTAGTTACAGATTTCTCTTGCATTGCCTCTAGTAGTGCTGATTGAGTTTTAGGAGGTGTTCTGTTAATTTCATCAGCTAATATAATATTTCCAAACAATGGTCCTTTTACAAATTTAAATTCTCTTTTTTCATCTAAGATCTCAGAACCAATTATATCAGATGGCATTAGATCAGGAGTAAACTGTATTCGTTTAAATTCTAAGCCCAAAACATCAGATATAGTTTTAACTAGTAATGTTTTTGCTAATCCAGGAACACCAACAAGTAGACAATGTCCTTCACAAAAAATTGAAATTAGAACTTTATCAATTACATCTGTCTGACCAACAATAACTTTACCTATTTCTTGCTTTAAATCACTAAATTTTTTGACAAATTTTTTAATGTCATTAACAGAATCACTCATATTATTTAATCCATTTGTTTTTAAAATTACAACTCAAAATATTACTGTTAATTTCAATATATGTTGTATCAACAGTACGTTTAATCCATTCAAACAGTTCATCTTGTCTCTTTATATTTAAAGCAAATTCTTTGATCATGGAAAAATCATCAGATAAATTAGCTTTATGTGCATTTAATTTACTTTTGACTTTTATCAACCTATAAGCATTTGTTTCATCAGAATTACTAAATATATTTGGGGATGAAAATTCTGATTCATCTAAATCCTTAACTAGAAATTTTAAGGATGGATCCATATCTTCAATAATATGCATGTTAGACATAGTTTTTTGATCAATTAATACTCCTCCATTATTTTTACTATCATCATCACTATATTTCAATATAGCTTCTTCAAATGTAATACTTCCTGATTTTATCTCATCTGCAATTTTTTCTATCTTAACTTTAGCATCGTTTAATGATGTTGCAGAAACCTTAGGCCTTAACAATATATGTCTTACATTTATTTGATCTCCTCTTCTTTCTATTAATTGAATAATATGAAATCCAAATTTAGACTCTATTACCTCAGATATTTCTCCTTGACGCAATCTGAAAGCTGCTCTTTCAAATTCAGGAACTAGATCTCCTCTGTTCACAAAACCAAGTTCACCACCTTTAGAAGCAGATACAGGATCATCGGAGTATAATGTTGCAAGCATTTGAAAGTCTTCACCATTGTAAACTCTATCTCTAAAAACATTTAGTCTCTCTCGTAACTTATCTTTTTGAGCTTGAGAAATTATTGGATTTATAATTATTTGAATTAGTTCAAACTTTGTTGGAATTTCAGGAATCTCTTCAGCTGGTAATTTTCTAAAAAAACTTCTGACTTCAGATGGAGTTATGCTAATATCGTTAGAAATAGAACTTTGAACTCTTTGAGCTAAAAATTGATCTTTTACTATTTCTGTGAGTTCATTTTTAATTTCGACTATACTTTTTCCAAAATAATTTTCAACTTTACTGACAGACCCTAATTGATTTTCAAAATAATTTATTCTCTTATTAATCTCCGATCTAACTTCTTCATCTGATATCTCAACGCTATCTACATTAGCCTGATTAACTAATAATTTCTGAAAAAGCAAATCTTCAATAATTTCACATTTTATTGACAATGACTCAACATTCCCTTGAGATAAATATTGTAGATATTGAGTTTCTATTTCAGATGAGAGTAAAATTTCATCTCCAATTATTGCTTCAACTCTATCAATTGTTTGTCCAAAAGATATAAATACGGACAATAACAATGTATATACAATATAATATTTTTTCATCAATATATTTTTATTTTATTTTTAGATAAGGCCTTTTGATACAAATCGTCTTCAATATTTTTCAAATAGTTTACTTTTTTTGTATTTAAAATGGTAGATCTTATTTGATCTTTAACAATACTTAGAGGACTTATTGACCCTCTAGCTTGACTTTCTTTAACATACAAAAAATAAATATATTTATCATCTTCGCCTATAAAAACTTTATTGTTTTTTAAAAAAGCCAGCCCATCGTCAATAATAATAGGGAAAATTTGACTTAAAGTTTTAAAGTACATCCATTCTTCACTTTTTAAATAAAAGTCAGAAGCAAATTGAATACAGTATTCTTTTAAATCTTCAATTTTACTTAAATTTTCAGATTTGATTAGGATTTTTATTTTATCAATTTCAGGAACATTTTTTTCAATCTTAATAAATCTACCTTTAAAAATATTATTTGATAAAATTAAGTCTTTTTTGTATTTGCTATAATATTCTTCAATTTCAAAACTTGTAATTGTAGTATCAAAATTTTGGTTCAGCAGTTCCTTCTGATAAGCATGTATTAATAAAGATGCTCTGTAATCTTCTATTTGCTTTTCATATTTCTCTAAATTAGAATTCAAGTTCATTTCTGCTTCTGATAACATAACTTGTTTTCTAGTCCAATCATTTATAAACTTTTCAACAAAATAAGAAGAATCTTCTAAATACTTTGGCATATTTAACTTAATATCTGACAAATACAATTTTTTTTCATTAACACTAGCTATAATATCTTCATCTTTATCAGACAGACAGGAAAAAAAAGACACCATAAAAAATGAACAAAAAAAATATAAAAAATTTTTATTCATCACCAAATCTTATGTGCTTTTTGTTTTTATAATATTTATTATTAAGTAGCTTTTCAAATAACTTTTGTTGATTTACAACATCGATTTGATCTTTTTGCCATTCCAACATAACAAAACCTAACTCTTCTCTAGTTAATGGAATTTGTAATTCAGCTAGCAATTTTGAATTACTAAATAAAGTTTCATAATATGTATTATCATATTCACCATTCCATAATTTATTATCTGAATAAGAACTCCAAAAATCATCTGAAGTTAAAACTTTACTGCTTTTATGATTAGAGATTTTTTCATTATCGACATCAGAAAGACTATACAAAACATTCAAATCAATATCAATTTTATATTTGAATCTCAATTTATGTATCCATACTTTTTCTAAAAAGTTCTGGTAATCTGCAATAACTTTTCCTTTTGTTTCATCAAGAGTTTTTTCAGATGGTGATAAAATATCATGTATTTCAATTATTATAAAATTATTATTATTGAGTTCGATTTTTTTAATCGCACCTTTTTTCCAAGAAACTTCATCAATAAATTTATTTTCTCCTCTTACGAAATTGTTATTTTCTACTTGCAAGCTTAGTGGTTTTTCAGTATTACATAACTTTAACAAGTCCTCAACACTATATTGGGTACTTCTATTACTCATCGTCCATCCTAAACTTTTTTTATTTTTACCATTAATATTTTTTAATACTTTATTTGCTGTTACTTGATCTATACATGTGTATATTGTAGCATTTAGTCTTTCAGGCCAAGTATACTTATACGATAATAAATCAAAAAATATTTGCATACCTAAAGTATCATCTATTGCTCTATTCCATACGTTGTCGCTTGTTATATCGAATAATAAAATACCCTCCTTATATTCATTAAGAATAGCTTTATACTCAGGATATTTCTCTTCTAACTTACTATCCTCATAAGATAATAAACTAACATTTACAAAATCTATGTACAATTGATCTATGTCATTACTTTTTGCTTGATTTTGAACAATATACTCCGCAAATTCATTTATAGTTACAGACTCCCCATCAATTTTAAATAATTCTGTATTATCTATTAATTCAATTTTAAAAGTTCCATTTTTGATTGCAGAATTTGATTTTTTTCTAAAATCTGCATAAGTAGAAGGTTTATTTATAACTTTATATTCATTTCGCAATTTTTCATATAATGCTTGAGTACTTAATTGCGATCTACTATCTCTTTCTATTTTCAATTTTAATTCAGATTCTAAATTTTTGAAGGAAGGAATAGGCTTTTTATCTACAAGTTTAATAATGTGCCACCCAAAATCAGTTTTAAAGGGCTGAGAAATGTCTCCAATATTTTGTAGTGAAAAAGCTTTATTTTCAAATTCAGAAACCATTTTTCCAACACCAAATTCAGGAAGTATTCCACCATTTACTGCAGTCTTTTTATCCTCAGAGAATCTTTCTGCAACATCAGCAAAATCATCACCATCCTTTAGTAAATTCATTGCATTAATTGCTTTTTGATATGCCTCGTTGATTTGGTCTTCACTTGCATCTTTTGCTGTTTTAAACATTATATGAGCAACCTTAACATTTCCTACAGCTTTTCTTTTATCATTTACTTTAATTAAATGATAACCAAACTTGGTTTTTACAGGAAGTGAAATATTTCCGACATTAGTATTATACGCTGCAGATTCAAAATCATAAACCATCATAAAAGCAGTAAAATAACCTAAATTTCCATCATTATATTTAGCTGATTGATCGTCCGAAAACTTTTTTGCAGCATCAGCAAAATCTAATTCTTTATTTAAAATACTATTTCTTATTTTTATTGCTTTATCATAAGCATTTTTTTCTTGGTCTTTTGTAGATTCTTGACTTAAAGCAATAAGAATATGACTTGCATTTATATCAAATTGCATTCTTTGATAAGCTTCAGAAAGCATTTGTTTATCGAAATCCTTATTTCTTAAATAGGGCTTGGCTAATTGTTTTCTGTATCCTTCTAATTCAGTTTTAAACTTTTTCAAAGTATCATACCCCAAAGATTGCGCTTCTATAACCTTAAGTTTAAATTTTATGTAAAGCTCCATGTATTCGTCCAGATAGTCTAAAGATACTTCAGCACTATTATTGTTCTTATAAAAAATATTTTTAAATTCATCTAAATCAACTATTGTTGAATTCTGTGATATTGTATCGGAAATTCTAATAATTTCTTGTGAAAATGACAATAAAAAAATGAATTGCGTGGCTATAAGTAAATATATTTTTTTCATTATTAATTAATTTATTTTCTACTATAATTAGGGGCTTCTCTGGTTATTGTAACATCATGAGGATGATTCTCAATAACTCCGGCAGTTGTTATCTTCAAAAATTTGGAATTGCCTAGTGCTAAAATAGATTCAGAGCCAGTATAACCCATGCCTGCTCTTAGTCCTCCAATCATTTGATGAAGAACTTCACTTAATTTGCCCTTGTATGCAACTCTCCCAACTATTCCCTCTGGTACAAGTTTATTAGAGTTTTGCTCATCTGTTTGGAAATATCTGTCTTTTGATCCCTGTTCCATAGCTTCAATTGAACCCATACCTCTATATGCCTTAAATTTTCTTCCTTGAAAAATAATTGTTTCTCCAGGAGCTTCTTCAACTCCTGCTATAGTTGAACCTAGCATAACAGTGCTTGCTCCTGCTACAAGTGCCTTAACAATATCACCGGAATATCTAATACCTCCATCAGCAATTAATGGAATATTAGACTTTTTAGCGACAGTGGCAACATCGATAACTGCAGTTAACTGAGGAACTCCAATTCCAGATATAATTCTGGTAGTACATATAGATCCAGGTCCAATACCAACTTTTAAAGCATCAGCTCCAGCCTTTATTAAATCATTAGCTGCTTCAGCAGTAGCAATGTTTCCAACAACTACATCTAATTTAGGGTATAATGATTTTACTTTTTTCAATGTATCTAAAACACCCTTACTGTGTCCATGAGCAGTATCAATTATAACGGCATCAACAGAAGCTTTAACCAATGCCTTTACTCTGTCTAAGCTATCAGCCGTTACTCCTATGGCAGCAGCAACTCTAAGTCTACCAAATTTATCTTTACACGCATTAGGTCGTAATCTATTCTTAATTATATCTTTAAATGTTATTAAACCAAGAAGTTTATTGTTTGAATCAACAACTGGTAATTTTTCTATTTTATTAGATTTAAGTATCTTCTCAGCATTATCTAAATCATTTATTTCAGTTGTAACAAGATTTGTTGATGTCATTAAGTTTGTAATAGGCATTGACATATCTTTTTCGAATCTTAGATCTCTGTTTGTTACAATACCTAACAAATTAGAATTTTTATCAATAATTGGTATTCCACCTATGCTATTTTCACGCATAACTTTAAAAGCATCTCCTACAGTAGCAGATGTAAATAATGTAATAGG
>JAYZXD010000027.1:0-8739 GCA_036141595.1 Bacteroidota bacterium | reverse complement strand
ACCCATTACTAAATGAAAAAAAAGATTGATTATTAATTAATTTGTATTGTTGGACGTTTATTGCATTATATAGAGTAAAATAATCATCAGGAAACTTAAGTCTTTTTCCTAATCCTACAGTTAGACCTGCGATTTCTATTGCTTGTCTTGAATCACCTTGTTGTCCATTAGATGAAATTGATTTATATAGGGATACAGATAGAGAATTAGGTTTTTTTCCTCCAAGCCATGGTTCTGTAAATGCAATATTATAATTTTGATAATAAATACCGTTTGATGATGCTGAAAGTGACAAGATTTGCCCGTCACCAGAAGGAAGAGGAGTCCATTTTTCTTTTTTGAAAAAATTCTTTGTTGAGAAATTATTAAAACTAAGACCAAGAGAACCAACAACTCTACCAGCACCCCATCCACCTTGAAGTTGAATTTGATCCGAAGATTTTTCTTCAACAACATATGTTATATCTACTTCGTTTCTTACCCCATCAGGATCAACTTTTACGTCGAATTTTTCAGGATTAAAGTATTGCATTTGAGCAAGTTCTCTTTGAGATCTCATTATATCTGACCTTTTAAATAGATCACCTGGACGAGTTCTAATTTCTCGCATAATTACATGATCATTTGTTTTAGTATTACCTTTTACTTTGACATTACTTATTCTAGCTTGCTCCCCTTCATAAATTCTAATTTCTAAATCGATTTTATTATCATTGATACTGGTTTCAATTGGTGTAGCATTAAAGAATAGATAGCCGTCATCAAGATACAATGAGCTTATATCAGTTCCTTCTGGGTCTCCAAATAATCTTGAGTTTAAAATTGACTGATCAAATATATCTCCATCTTTTATTCCTAATTTTTGGTTAAGGAAGCTTGAAGAATAGATAGAATTACCTATAAAATCAATACTTCCAAATTGGTAGGGTTTTCCTTCATTTATTGTGATTTCTATTGTTATTGTGTTGTCATCATTAATGTATGATGTGTCATGAGTAATTTGAGCATCCCTATATCCTATTTCATTATATTTTTCAATTATATTTTTTTTATCATTTGTCCAATTCTCATCTATAAATTTTGATGTTTTCCAGAATCTCCAAAAGTTTTTAACTTTTGTATCCTTCATACTTTTTTTGATTTTTCTATTACTTAATGCATAAACTGAGTCATTTGAATTTAATAAACTTTGTTTATCATTAGCTATTTTTTTCCTACCTTTAATGTAAATTTCTTTTATCTTCATTTTATCACCTTTATTGATATTAAAAATAAGATTTTTTCCATTTACAACAGATGAGTCAATGTTGGTTACATAGCCTACTTGTACATTATAAAATCCTTTATTAACATAGTATTTACTGATTTTTTGTAAACTATTCTGTATTAAGTTTTGAGTTAAAACTTTACCTCTCATTAGCTTAAGCTCTTCTTTTAGGTTTGTTATGTCAGACTTGCTGATTTTTTTACCTTTAAACTTAAATTGAGAAAGTCTCGCATGTTCTTTTAGGTTAATAGATAAGAAGATAGAGTTATTGATTTTTTTGTCAATAGAGATACTTACATCAGAAAACAGTCCTTGATCCCAAAGTTTCTTAATGGCATTTGTTATTGCATCACCGGGGACCTTAATATTTTCACCAATACTTAATTCACTAATTGCGATTAATGTTTTTTCATTTAAATGATTGGCTCCATTTACAATTATACCACCTACCTCAAAAATTTGGGGTTCTGCATAGTTTATATTTTTTTCTTGGGCCTGAACAATCAGGCAATATAAAAGTGTAATAATTATAAATGTAATTTTTTTCAACTTTTTAATTTTCTATTTGTTCTTTAGTTTTGCCAAACCTTCTGTCTCTATTTTGATATTCAATTATAGCTTTTTTTAGATCTTTTTTTCTAAAATCTGGCCATAATGTATCAGTGAAATATAATTCTGAGTAGGCAATCTCCCAGAGTAAAAAATTACTAACTCTATGCTCCCCACTTGTTCTAATTAATAGTTCTGGATAAGGAACGTTTTTAGTGGTAAGATATTGTTGAAAAATTTTTTCATTTAAATTTTGAGGGTCAATCTTGTCATTAATGATTTTTTTTACTGCATTTAAAATATCCCATTTTCCACTGTAACTTAAAGCAAGCGTTAAAGTCATTCTAGTATTATTTTTTGTAATATTTATTGCTTGCATTAGCTCTTCTTTGGTTTTTGATGGTAAATTATCTGTTTCTCCAATAACAGTTAATTTAATATTATTTTTTATTAATCGTTGCATTTCATTATTGATTGCCGTTACTAATAAACTCATCAATGCATTAACTTCTTTTTTGGGTCTCTTCCAATTTTCAACTGAAAATGCGTATAATGTTAAAAATTTTATACCGATTTCTGCAGCTCCTTCGACAGTTTCTCTGACCGCTTTTATCCCATTCTTATGCCCAAAAACTCTCATTTTGCCTCTAGATTGTGCCCATCTGCCGTTTCCGTCCATAATAATAGCAATGTGCTTGGGTAGATTTTCGTTATTTATATTGTTTATCATCAAAGTGAAAGTCTAGTAAGGTGGACAATCATTTCTTTTATCTAGTTTGAATGATAATGTAATTCCTGCAAAAGAATACCAATCTTTTTTTGTATCGTCTCCTCTTTGGTCATCTTTTAAATGTGTTCCTTGTGGGTCAGACATATAAATTGCTTCATTTGACATGTCTACTAAGTTGCTTCCTGGATATGTAGTACTCACATCATCTAAATAATCTGTAAAAGTTTTTCTGATACCGTATTCAATTAAAATATTAAATGATTCGTTAACAGCAATTTTTAAGCCGCCACCCATTGGAATTGCAAATTGAATTAATGAGTATTTATTTCTCTCTGGATATGTAGTTGTTCCTTGCCCTTCAGTACCAAGTTCTTGAAGATTTACCCATTCTCCATTTTGGTTTTCAGCTTTCGGATTAAAATTAAAAATCGATAGCCCTGTGTATATAAATGGGGTCCAAGTGTAAAGAGGGTTTCCAGGTTGGTAAGGCAGGAAGTTAAATTCTAATTGACCAGAAATTTCAAAAACAGGAGATTTGAAATGCAAACCTCTATCTAAAGCAATTGTGTCTTCTGAATCTCTTTCATCAGATTTAATATTTAAAAACATTGCTTCGGCTTTGTAAACAAATCTACGGTCAATATTTTCTCTAACTACTAAACCAGCTGCTGCTGAGGATTGATTAAAGTGATTTGTGTTTAAATCCCCAAGATAATATGATGTACCAATAATAGCTCCTACCTCAGTGTTAGTTTGAAATTGTTGAGCCTGCATTAATTGAATATAAAAACAAGTTACTAAAAAATAAGTTAAAATAAATTTACATCTTTTCATAGCTATGGTTTCTTGAATGTTTTGCAAATATAAATATTCTCTGTTTTTACAAGGAGATATTATGTTCTTTTATCTAACCCCCACATAAGTTTATTTCTTATTGTAGAAGTGAATGAATTATTTTGAGGCTGAATTAGTTTTATTTTAAAGTCAGTTTTTTTAATAATTAGTTCGGTTTCACTATCAAACGCTCTTGATCTTGAATCTAGAGAAACTAAGGCTATTTGATCACGATCTTCTACTTTAAGTTTTATGACGCTATTATCATTAATTACTATTGGCCTAACATTTAAGTTGTGTGGCGCATTAGGTGTTATAATTATATTATTCGTTCCTGGAACTATAATTGGACCTCCACAACTCAGGGAATATCCAGTTGACCCTGTTGGAGTTGAAATAACTAACCCATCTGCCCAGTATGTATTTAAAAATTCATCATCAATAAAGGCGTCTATTCTTATCATTGATGATGTATCCTTTTTAGAAACAGCTACCTCATTAAGAGCAAAATTCTTGTCCTTAAAAAGATTTTTATTAGTATCTAATTGTAAAAGTGTTCTTTCATTTATTGTATATTCTTTTCTTAAGATATCATTAATAGCATCTGAAATTTGTGTGGCTGAAATACTTGATATAAATCCAAGTCTTCCAGTATTAATGCCCATAATTGGAATATTAAGTTCCCGAACAAAAGTAACGGCTTTTAATAATGTGCCGTCGCCTCCAATACTTATTAAGAAGTCTGCTTTTTCTTTAAGTGACTCATAAGAATTAAATACATCTATTGTTGATGTAAATCGGATATTATTTTGTAAAAAATTATTAAAATTTTCTTCAATTATAATTTTAACATGTTCACTTTCTAGCTTCTTTACTAAATGCTGGATATATTTTGTGAAGTGTTCTGGATACGGACTGCCAAAAATTGCAATTGTCATAATTCTTTTTTTGTTCCAAATGGATTTGAGAAGTGTAAAAATACTCCTTTTTCTCCTAAATGGTTTATTGAAAACTCAATTCTTAATAATTTATCATAATAAGTTACGTAGTCAAGACTAACCCCACTGCTCCATAAAACAGTATTGGCAAGAGGGTTTTGAAGATTTGTTTGTTTATCAATAACATATCCTAAATCAGAGAAAACTCCTAAGAAAAGTGAATAATGTGACTTGTTAAATTGATCCATTTTTAAATAAGGAATTTCAAATGTTTTTTTAGGAACAATAGCATATTTAATCGCATTTTTTGACAACCAATAATCTTGTCCATCTACTACATAATACTCATAACCTCTAACATAATCATCAAATCCTAATGCCACTTGCATGAAATATGGCTGATATGAGTTAGAAGACCACTTCCCTTTAAAACTTGAGCCAACAAACAAATTTTTAGAAATTTCACCATGTTTTTCTATATGCCCAAGAATTTCAAAGTTTTTAACAGGACTTAATCCCGCAATGTATTTTGAAGTTGAAATTTGAAAATAATTACCACTTAGCGGATATTCAATATAATCTCTATTTTCATTTGTATACTCATAGCTTATTTTGGCATAACTTCCTTTTGTAGTATTGCTTCTTAGATAGTTAGAGTTTTCTGCTACTATAATTGAGTCAGCAATGGTTTCAAAATAATGAAATTTAATTTTATGGCTTTTATTTAACTTGTTTCTATATAACAGCTCGGTGTGCATTTCATAGTCTCGAGTTGTAAAATTATTTTCATCTTCATAATAAACTAATCTATTTTTTTCTGTTTTATAAAATGATTTCTTTCTTCTAAACAGCTGTAAATTTGTGTTTATGCCGATATTTTGTTGTTTGTTAAAGTAGGGTATTTGATAAGATAACAAATAGTGTTCTTTAAATCCTTTGCGGAATTTTAATAATAGTATCTCGTTTCTTCCTCTAAAATTATTCCAGTTAAGAAAAACACCATAGTTTAGTCTAGAAAAATCAGAAAATTTGGATTTACTAAACTCTTTCCACCAAGTGTTAAAGTTTCTCTCTGAGATCTCAAATATTGGATATGGCCAAATGTACCATTGTTCTACAACATCAATATTTATCTTTATTTCATTATCTATTTTAGAATGATTTATTTCAACAAAGTTGAAAATTTTTAAGTTTATTAGATTGTATTTACTTTTTTTAATTTTTTCATTTAGATCACTAATGCTAAGATTATCGGACTTTTTAAACTCAAGTTCTCTTATTATAATTTCTTCTTTAGTCACCTTATTACCAGAAATTACTATTTCTGAAATAGTAAGTATTTCTTCACCAAAACTAAAAAAATAACAAAATAATAATGAGATCAAAAAGAATCTACGCATCTTAAGGGTTTAAGAATCGCATGAGAGATTCATATCTGTCTGTAAAGTCACTATCTACTTCTTCTTCTTTATATGATGCTTGTACAATATAATCATGTCTTTCAAAATCTTTGATTATTGAGCGAATGTCTTGCTTATTGATTTTTAGTGTAACCTCTATTTTTTTTGAATCAGGATTTGAAATAATATAAGAGCTTAAAATTTTGGCATTATTACTTTCAACTATGCTTGCAATTTCAGTTAGTGAATAGTCAATTTCTTCAATTTCTAAAATTATAACACCTCCAACAGACTGAATTGTAGCAGTTTTTGCAATCGTATATAGTAATTTTCTATGAGTTATAACACCTAAGTATTTATTGTTGTCATCTAGCACAGGAACAACGGATAAGTTGTTTTTTTCAAGCACTTGTATAATATCAAAAAGATGTTGATCATGTTTTACGTAAGGAGAAGCGAGATTTGATAGATGTTCCTCAATATATTCGCTGGTAGAGTCCCAATTATTGATCTCTTTGTCTGATATTACGCCAAGAAAGTAGTCCTTTTTAACTACTGCAAGATGATGTACTCTAAAGTTTTTCATCATTTCTAAAGCTCTTTTACCATCTTCATCAGGTAAAATACTTTCTATTCTTGAAGAAATAAGTGCGTTTGATTGCATGTGACAAAGATACTATTTTTACTTTTGCAATGAGTAATGACAAAGTTAAGTGTAAATATAAATAAGATAGCTACTTTAAGAAATGCAAGAGGGGGTGCTACTCCTAGTGTGTTGAAAGCTGCTATTGATTGTCAATTGTTTGGGGCTGATGGTATAACAGTACATCCAAGACCGGACCAAAGACATATAACAAAAAGAGATGTTATCGACATAAAATCAGCTATTACTACTGAGTTTAATATAGAAGGTTATCCATCAGAAGATTTTATTAAAATGGTATTAGAAATTAAACCAGATCAGGTTACTTTAGTTCCTGATGGTCCAGATGTACTTACATCATGTGCTGGGTGGGACACAATACAGTATCAACAATATTTAAAACCTATTATACAACAGTTTAAAAATCAAGGCATTCGTACATCGATTTTTGTTGATCCGCTAACACCTATTATTGAAGCAGCAAAATTATGTGGCACTGATAGGATAGAGCTTTACACAGAGAATTATGCAAATCAATATAATTCAAATAAAGAGCAAGCTATAGAGCCTTATATTTTAGCTGCTGAAAAAGCAACAGAAATAGGTTTAGGGATAAATGCTGGACATGATTTAAATTTAGAGAATTTAGCATATTTTTCTCATAACATTAAAAATCTTGATGAGGTGTCAATTGGTCACGCTTTAATTAGTGATGCTTTATATTTAGGTTTAGAAAATACCATTCAGATGTATAAGAGACTTTTATAAATGAAACTTTTTGCAAAAACATATGGCTCTGGCAATACAGATTTAATAATAATCCACGGTCTTTTTGGAATGTCTGATAATTGGAGTACAATTGCTAAAAGGTTAGCTGCTAATTTCAAGGTGCATTTATTGGATTTGAGAAACCATGGTAGATCACCTCATTCTGAGGTTTTTAATTATGATGTTTTAAGTGATGATGTCGTAGAGTATATTTATGATCATAATATTAAAAAACCAATTTTATTAGGTCATTCACTTGGAGGGAAAGTGACTATGAAACTTGCTTTTTCATATCCAGAAATTTTGCTCAAACAAGTAATCGTTGATATATCTCCAAGAGAATATTCAATTGATTTTCATAAAGACTTATTATCCAAGATTATAAAAGTTAACTTAGATGACTATGATAAAAGATCAGATGTTGAAGAGGCTTTAAGTGCTGATATTCAAGATTTTAGAATGAGAAGTTTTGTATTGAAAAATTTGTACAGAGATATAAATAAAACATTTGCTTGGAGATTTAATGTTGAAATACTTATTCAGCAAATATCAAATATTAAAGAAGCAAGCTTTTTAAACGGGCAGTGTGATATAGAAACCTTATTTATAAAAGGAGAAAACTCAAATTACATAAACAAAGAAGATGAATTTTTAATACAAAAACATTTTTCTAATTTACGTATTGAAACAATAAATGGGGCAGGGCACTGGGTGCACGCTGAGAATCCAGATGATTTTTATTCTCAAGTATTTAAATTTTGCTCAAACTAACACCTAATTATTTGTCCTTCATAAGCTAGATTAAACCCTTTGTCCAACACATTTTGTTTTCCAAATTTTTCATTTGATATTACGGGGTTGGTGTGGTTAAAGTGTATAAAGTGTATTTTTTCCTTTTCTTTTTCTGGCAAATTATCAAAAAGATTTATGCTGTCCTTTATGGTTGGATGAGGAATTTTTTTCATGTCTCTTCCTAATTCATTTTGGTCATAGAAAGTGCCATCTATAAATGCATAGTCACATTTCTTTATTACATCATGTATGCTAAAATCTAAATTCTTCCAACTATCAATATCTGGCACATAAATAATAGATTTATTATTTATATTGATGTTATAACCAACAGTTTCTGAGAACTCATTTCTATGAGGAACTAAAAAAGGTGATATGCTTACTTTATTGCTTAAGTTTATTTTTAAATTATTATTTAATTCCACCAGTTTAATGTTTTTTAAGTCATTCAACTGACTCCAGGGGGCATTTTTTTCTATAAAAAGTTTCATTTTTGGCATAGCCAAAACAGGCGTTTTATGCGTATTTAACGCTTCTTTCCCCAAATACATAAGACCAGTATAATGCCCAATATGTGCATGAGTTAATAATATACCACTCATCTTATTTGAACCACTAATTTTTTTTAGTTGATATAGTTGGTTTTTTATCTCTGGTGTTGCGTCAACAATCCACTGCTCTTTTGTTGAAGGATCAACTATTGCAATACAGGCAGGCTTTTTCTGTAAGCTGCTATTTTCCCAAGCTTCAGCGCAATATTCTTTTTCACAGTTTATTTGCGGATAACCAGCATCTTGTGCTATTCCAAGAACAACAAT
>JAYZXD010000026.1:0-72281 GCA_036141595.1 Bacteroidota bacterium | reverse complement strand
CACCACCTGGAACAGGAGTAATATAACTACATTTGTTCTTAACAGCATCAAAATCAACATCACCAACTAATTTCCATCCACTTTTGGTTTTATCAGATTTTACTCTATTAATTCCAACATCTATTATACATACTCCATCCTTTACCATGTCGTCAGTAACAAAATTCTTTTTTCCAATAGCAACTATCAAAATATCTGCCATTTTTGTAATCTCGTGAAGTCTTTTTGTTTTACTATGAACTATAGTAACTGTACAATTTCCGGGATTAGAATTTTTTGCCATCAAAATACTCATTGGTGAACCTACGATATGACTTCTTCCAATAACTACACAATGTTTACCAGAACAATTGATATTATATCTTCTTAAAATTTCTATAATTCCTGCTGGAGTAGCTGGAACATATGACGGTAAATTTAAAACCATTTTACCTATGTTTACAGGATGAAACCCATCAACATCTTTACTTGGTAAAATTGACTGTGTAACTTTTTTTTCATTTATATGATTAGGTAAAGGAAGTTGCACTATTAATCCATCAATTGAAGAATCGTTATTAATTTTTTCAACTTCAGTTAACAAATCAGATTCGGTAATATTTTCATTTAATCTTAATAGTGTTGATTGAAAGTTAACTTCTTTACAAGCTTTAACTTTTGCATTAACATAAGTTTGACTAGCCCCATCATTTCCAACTAGAATTGCGGCTAAATGTGGTCTTTTATGGCCATTTTTTAATAATAAGGATACTCTGTCAGAAATTTCTTTTCTTAAATCATGTGCTACTTTTTTTCCATCTAATAATATCATAGCATTACATTCCTGGAATTCTACCATTACCTTTCATCATTTGCATCATTTTACTAGCTCCTCCTCCTTGCATCATTTTCATCATTTTTCCCATTTGACTAAATTGTTTTATCAGTTGATTCACTTGAGCTACTGATGTGCCACTTCCTTTGGCAATACGTTTTTTTCTATTTCCATTTAAAACACTTGGATTTTTTCTTTCTTCTAAAGTCATAGAATGTATTATAGCCTCTATTCCTTTGAACGCATCATCATCAATATCCACATTTTTAATGGCTTTTCCAACTCCAGGAATCATACCCATTAAATCTTTCATGTTTCCCATTTTTTTTATTTGTTGAATCTGCTTTAAAAAATCATCAAATCCAAATTGATTCTTTGCGATCTTTTTTTGAACTTTTCTAGCTTCCTCTTCATCAAATTGCTGCTGTGCTCTTTCAACTAATGAAATCACATCACCCATACCCAAAATTCGTCCTGCCATTCTATCAGGATAAAAGATATCAAGACCATCCATTTTTTCTGATGTACCTATAAATTTAATAGGTTTATCTACAACTGAGCGAATAGTTAAAGCTGCTCCTCCTCTTGTATCTCCATCAAGTTTAGTAAGTATTACGCCGTCATAATTTAATCTATCATTAAAAGCTTTTGCAGTATTTACAGCATCTTGTCCCGTCATAGAATCAACAACAAAAAGAATTTCATGAGGATTAACAGTTTCTTTAATATTTGTAATCTCAGTCATCATTTTTTCATCAACTGCTAATCTTCCTGCTGTATCGATTATAACTACATTATGACCATTTTTTTTAGCATATTTTATAGCGTCATTTGCAATTTTTATTGGATCCTTTTTTTCTAAATCTTTATATACGTCTACATCAACTTGATTAGCTAAAACACTTATTTGATCAATTGCAGCGGGACGATAAACATCACAAGCTACCATTAGTGGCTTTTTATTTTTTTTACTTTTAAGATGAAGTGCAAGTTTTCCAGTAAATGTTGTTTTACCACTTCCTTGTAAACCAGCTACTAATATAACGGTAGGATTAGCTGACAAACTAATTTCGGAAGATTCACTACCCATTAGTAATGCTAACTCATCTTTCATTATTTTAGTTAGAAGTTGACCTGGGTCAATTGAAGTCAATACTTTTTGACCAATTGCTTTTTCTTTAACGCTATTTGTAAATAATTTAGCTGTTTTAAAATCAACATCAGCGGAAATTAATGCTCGACGAATTTCTTTCATTGTTTGAGCAACATTAATTTCAGAAATACTTCCTTGACCCTTAAGTACTTTAAAAGCTTTCTCTAATTTTTGGGATAAATTCTCAAACATATGATTTTCTTTATTTTACAAAATTAATTATTTCATTCATTTTGTAACTATATTTCCATATAAATCATAATGATCTGCCTTTAATATTTTTACATAAGCAAAGTCTCCAATTCTAGCGTAGTTTTTATCTGCTTTAACTAAAACCTCATTATCTACATCTGGGCTATCAAATTCTGTTCTTCCAATGAAATAATCACCCTCTTTTCGATCAAACAAAACTTTGAAAGTACTGCCAATTTTTTTTTGATTTAATTCATAAGAAATATTTGACTGTAGATTCATTATTTCTTCAGCTCGTTGCTTTTTTATTTTGTCAGGAATATTATCCTCTAAATTATAAGCAGTAGTATTTTCTTCATGAGAATATGTAAATACACCTAATCTATCAAATTTTGTATCAGATACCCATTTTTTTAACTCTTGAAATTTTTCTTCTGTTTCCCCTGGATAACCAACTATTAATGTTGTTCTTATTGTAATACCTTTAACTTTGTTTCTAAAGAAATTTAAAAGATCAACAGTTTTTTTATGTGATGTACCTCTTTTCATTGATTTTAAGATGTCATCGTTTATATGCTGAAGAGGAATATCAATATAGTTACAGATCTTTTTATTTTTTCTCATAACATCCAAAACTTTTTTTGGAAAACCACTAGGGAAAGCATAGTGTAATCTTATCCACTCAATTCCATCAACCTTAGATAATTCTTCAATTAATTCAGCTAGTTTTCTTTCATTGTATAAATCTAATCCATAAAAAGTTAAATCTTGAGCTATGAGAATAAGTTCTTTAACCCCTTTTTTTGCTAAAGAACAAGCTTCTTTAACTAATTGACTAATGGGTTTTGATTTGTGTTTTCCTCTCATGAGCGGAATTGCACAAAAAGAACAGGGTCTATTACATCCTTCAGATATTTTTAAAAAAGCATAGTGTTTAGGAGTAGTCATAATCCTTTCACCTAATAGTTCGTGTTTATAATCTGCTCCTAATACTTTTAGTAGTCTAGGAAGATCGGTTGTTCCAAAGTACTGATCAACATCTAAAATATCTTTTTCTAAATCAGACTTATATCTTTCCGATAGACAACCCATAACGTATAATTTATCAATTAAACCAAGTTGCTTCCTTTGGGCTTGATGTAAAATAGTATTTATTGATTCTTCCTTGGCATTGTCAATAAAACCACAAGTATTTACCACAACAATATTTGCATCATCATTTATTGATTCATGTTGAACAGAAATTTTATTAGCATTTAACTGACCCATTAAAATTTCTGAGTCATATAAATTTTTAGAGCATCCAAGAGTAATAATATTAACCTTATTCTTTTTAGTATACTTAGTTCGCATTAGCTAAATAATGAATCAATAAATTCTTTCTTATTAAATTTATGCAAGTCATCAACTCCTTCACCAACACCAATGTATTTAACAGGTATTTGAAATTGATCAGATATTCCAATAACAACACCTCCTTTTGCTGTACCATCTAATTTTGTTAATGCAATAGAATCTACTTTGGTGGCCTGCGTAAATTGTTTTGCTTGCTCTATTGCGTTTTGTCCTGTAGAAGCATCTAAAACAAGCATTACATCATGCGGGGCATCGTTAATTACTTTTCCCATTACATTTCTTATTTTAGATAATTCGCGCATTAAATTAACGTTATTATGAAGTCTTCCGGCTGTATCTATAATAACTACATCAGCATTATTAGATTTTGCAGACTGGATAGTATCAAATGCAACAGACGCAGGATCTGAACCCATGTCTTGTTTTATAATTTCTACACCTACTCTTTCAGACCAAAGAACTAGCTGATCAACAGCCGCAGCTCTAAATGTATCTGCTGCACCTAAGACAACCTTTTTATTCTGATTTTTAAAATAGTTAGCTAACTTTCCAATTGTTGTTGTTTTACCAACACCATTTACACCAACAACCATAATGACATAGGGATTAGTTGTATTAATCTCCTTTTCATTATAATCCTGCATAAGAGAAGAGATTTCTTCCTTCAAAAGGTTATTTAACTCTGAAACATTAATGTATTTATCTTTTGCTACTCTTTGTTCTAATTTTTCTATAATTTTTAATGTAGTGTCAACACCTATGTCCGAAGTAATTAAAATTTCTTCTATTTCATCGAGGTCAGATTCATCAACTTTTGATTTACCAGCAACTGTACGTGCTATTTTACTAAAAAAACTTGATTTAGTTTTTTCAATTCCTGATTTAATTGTTTGTTTTTCTGAATTGTTATCACTGTTTTTTTTATTCGAGCCAGAGTACTGATCAATATTTTCAACAGTATCAGCATCAGATTGTTTAGATTCAGTTTTGTTTAAAAGTTTTTTTACTTTGTCAAATACACCCATAGTTAAAAATTTATCATAAATAAAAAGCTCCTTTCAAAAATAGAAAGAAGCTTTATCTTTTCAAATAAAAAAAATTTATTTTTTTGCAAAGAATTCTTTAACCTTATCCTTTGGAACAACCTCACTTTTGAATGAGTAGCTTCCAACTTTAGATCTTGTTAGCTTAACTGCCTTTGTAAAAGACTTTGCTCCTTTTTTTTGTAATGATGCTACTGTTTTCTTAGCCATTTTATTTTATTTGCTTGTGAATAGTCATTTTTTTCAAAATGGGATTGAACTTTTTTAATTCAAGTCTGTCTGGTGTGTTCTTTTTGTTTTTAGTCGTAATGTATCGGGAAGTTCCAGGCATACCGCTTGCCTTGTGTTCAGTACATTCTAAAATAACTTGAATTCTATTTCCCTTTTTTGCCATATCAATAAATTTTGGATTGCAAATTTAAATAAAATTTCTAAACATATATATAATTCACAATTTTTTAACCTCAAAATACATTAGATCAGTTCTAATATGAAATGTGTTTCTATCAAAAAGTCCTAAATCAAGTTCTTTTGAATCATCTGATGGATATATCCAAAAATCTTCTTTTCCTGTGTTAATTAAAAGTGGCATATTAAAATTTTCTACTGCATCCCATTTGAAAACTAATGTTGTACCTCGACCATTTTTTTGCAATGAATATTCAAAAACAGGAATTTTATTTTGTTTTAAATATTGATTAAAAAAAGATGATAATTCTTTACCACTTTTTTGCTCAATGTAATTAATAATTTCATGACCATCAATAGTTTGATATTTAAAATTATTTGCAATTTCATATATTATTTTAAACCACAGCGAATCATTATCAATGACTGTTCTTAAGCTATGTAACATTAAGGATGCTTTATAATACATGTCAGAGCTTCCAGCATTATTTAAGTTATAATTGCCCAAGATTGGCTTATCATTTTTAACATATTTTTTTTGATTATTTATATAACTTAACATTTTTTCATATCCATAAATACATTCAACATACAAAGCCTCAGAGTATGTACAAAAACCTTCATGAACCCACATATCCGCAATATCATTTGTTGTTATTGAATTTCCCCACCATTCATGACCAGTTTCATGTATGATAATATAATCAAAATCTAAACTGTCAATGAAATCTATATTACCATAGTATCCTGATAAGAAATTATTACCATATGAAATAGCAGACTGATGTTCCATGCCAAGGTATGGAGTTTGAATTAATGCATATCCATCATTAATATACGGATAAGCACCAAAATAATTTTCAAAACATTTCATCATTGGTTTTACTTGAACAAAATGCTTTAAAGCTTTGGACTTATAGCCTGAAAGAACATAGTAATCTAATTGCAATGTATCATTTACTGAAACATAATAGTCTTCAATGTGAGTATAGTCTCCAATATTAACAGTTACGTTATAATTGCTTATTGGATATGAAACAAACCACTTGCTTACATTCATCCATGAGCTATAGTATGAATTCCAAACAATATTTTCTTCAATTAAATTTCCATTTGATATGATTTTCAATGGATCACGTGCCGCAATTGTTATTAGCATACTATCAGGCTTATCAGATTGATGGTCCTTACATGGCCACCACAAACTAGCGCCTATACCCTGACACGAAACACCTATCCACGGCTTATTATTTTCATCTGTTTGCCATGAGAATCCTCCATCCCAGGGTGGATTTTTAGCTTCTTTTGGATAACCCCAATAATGAACGGTAATCTTGTTATTCTCGTTCATAAAAATTTTCCTGTTGAAATTTACAAAAACCGCATCAAAACTTCTTGTAAATTGTAAACTATCTCCTTCGAATTCAATGCATGTAATTTGCATATTGGATGCTAAATCTATTTGAAAAGTACTGAAATCAGCTAGGGCTAGAAAGTGTATTGTGTTTGAAGACTGCTCAATAGACTTTTCTTGATCATCTATAGTAACCCGTAAATCATAAAATTTAACATCGTAACACGACCTGTATTCGCTCAAGAAACCTCGCAAAGTATCACCTTTGTTAAAATCATGAGAGAAAATTAGTGAACTATTTGTTAGTAATAACAAAAGAGAGATCCACTTCATCTAAATTAATATTACTTGGATAAAGAAATTGAACAATCTAAAGATTCTGTAATAGGAAAGTTTGGAATCATTTCTATTTCAAATGAATATGTTAGATCTATATTTCCAGATGATTCTGTCAAAATTATACCATCTCCCTCAACTTCAATATCCATTGGACCAAAACCCATATCAATTGATACAGTTTGTGAAGGAACTATTATAATACCAAAATTATCAATGGTACCATTAACTTCTGTTTCACCAATTTCTATAAAAAGAATATCGTTACTTCCCATAACCTCTATGGATTCAGGTAGCTGATCGTTTAATGAAATTGTAGTACCAATAACTGGTATAGTAAACTCATCACAATCAGGGTTGATATCCCATTCACCTAAAGCAACATCAAAAGCCGATAAACAACTTCCATCATCTGTATTTGCGTTAGGATTATAATTAAACATTGTTGCATTTGTACAACCTAAAATTATTGATATACACGAACCATCATCTTCGGTAGCTTCTGGATTGTAATTAAACATTGTAGAATCTGTACAACCTAATATTGATTCTTCTTTTTTACAAGATGAAATCATAAAAATTAAAGCTGATAAAAACAATAAACTTAATTTATTTTTTTTCATAATAATATTATTTAAAATTAGAAAGTATTATTTTCCAAATATAACAACTTATTTGTAAAATACTTTTAGAAGATTAAACGAGAATATTACCGTTTGATTTAGCTTTAGCTAAAACAGATGCAATACCATTTTTATTAATGGTTCTAATTGCCTTAGCAGAGACTTTTAATATTACTGTTTCTCCAGTTTCAGGAACAAAAAACTTTTTAGTTTGCAAGTTTGGATAAAACTTTCTTTTGTTTTTATTGTTTGCGTGTGAAACGTTATTTCCAACCATTACTTTTTTTCCAGTAATTTGACAAATCTTAGACATTTTCAAAAATTTTGTGTGCAAATATACAATCTAAAATAAAATAAAAGTTCTATTACTGATTTTTTTTTATTTGTATAATCAATAATTGAATCGCATTTTGAACAACTTGATTAACAACAGATTTTCTTGAACCAGTTAGAAAAAAATGCTTTACGTATGTCTCCTTTTTATTTGAAATAGCAATAAACACAGTTCCTATGGGATATTTATTATTTCCACCATTTGGACCAGTATATCCAGTAGAAGAAATAGAATAATCTGACTTGAAAATTTTTAATGAATTTTCAGCCATTTTTTTTGCTACCTCTATGCATACAGAAGTTTCTTTTTCAATTAATGCTTTAGGTATGCCCAATTGATTTATTTTTATAATGTCCTGATAAGCAATTATACCACCTTTAAAAATAGATGAAGCACCACTTATTGAACAAATTGTTGATGAGATAAGACCAGAAGTACAACTTTCTGCTGTGGCAATAGTTAAATTATTGCTTTTACAAACATTGTATAGTTTGGTAACTAAATTCATCAAAAGGAAGTAGTTGGAGGACTAATGTATTTTGATTCTTTAGGTTTTACGCTCATAACAGGGATTTCAGAATTATTAATTATGTATCTAGCTGTTACACTTATGTTATTAGAGAATGACAATTCTTCTTTTTTAGTCATAATTATAATTAAATCTGCTTCAAATTTCTTACTGTATTCAAACACAAAATCACCTAATGTTTGTTTCTTTTCACCCTCAACTAATTCTGAAGTACAATTAACACCAGCTTTTGTTATGAAATCTCTAACCTGATTAATATTTTTAATTAATTTTTCTTTAACTAAATTATTGTCTTCCAACAAAACAGAAACTACTCGTACTGTAGCATCCCAATATCTTGCATATTCCAATGCATAAGTAACCTTTTCCTTAGTTTCTTTTTCCATATCTAAAGGAAGTATAATATTTTTACATCCTTTTCTATGATCTTTACCCTTAATTGTAATAACAGGACATTTAGCTAGCCTTACAACCTTTTCAGCATTGGAACCGATAGTTTTACTCTTTCTTCCTTGTGAGCCATTTGTCCCCATAACAATTAAATCTGCAGAAATAATGTCAGCAACTATATTAATTTGTTCATAAATTTTGCCTTTTGCAATCATAGTATCAATTGAAATATTTTTCTTTTGATGATATTCTAAAGCTAGACTATCCAGCTTGTCTTTAACTTTGACTTTTAATTCCTCTGAATTATCATCTAAAAATAATGATTGTATAGTACTTTGTTCTTTAATTACAGACAATAGAACAATGTCTGAATTGTTTATCTTAGCTAGATTTATAGCCTGCTCTAAAGCACAAATTGACTGTTCTGAAAATCCTATTGGAACTAATATTTTATTTTTTAACATACTTGTATTATTTAGTTAAATTTGTAATTACAAAATTACATATTTACTATGAATAGCATAGCTGACACAGAACTAATACTTTCAAATAAAAATAAAATTTATCATCTAAACTTATCAAAAGAAGAAATAGCTGACACAATTATTTTAGTAGGAGACCCTGAAAGAGTAGAGCTGGTTTCAAATAAATTTGACAGAGTAATTCATAGAACACAACATAGAGAGTTTATAACTCACACTGGATTAATTAATAAAAAAAAAATAAGTGTCATTTCAACAGGTATTGGCCCTGATAACATTGATATTGTAATAAACGAATTAGATGCATTATTCAACATCGATTTTAAAACAAGAATCAAAAAACAAAAAACAAAATCATTAAATATTATAAGGATTGGAACTTGTGGTGCACTACAAAAAAATATAAAAGTTGATTCATTAATTGCTTCTTCATACGCATTAGGATTAGATAACTTAGCTCACTACTACATCAACAAAAATGTATTAAATTATGATCTTAGTAAAGCTTTTTTACAACATATGAAATGGCCTAAAAAGTTATCAGAACCATACGTTGTGAAAGCTTCTCAAAATTTATTAAATCTTTTTGGAGATATTAATCAAGGTATTACCGCTACTGCTCCAGGATTTTATGGGCCGCAAGGAAGAGAACTTAGAATTTCTCCCTCAATTGAATTGTTGGAAGAAAAAATGCAAAATTTTAAATTTAAAAATTTAAAAATAAAAAATTTTGAAATGGAAACTTCTGCTCTATATTTTTTGGGTAAAACTCTTGGTCATAACACTTTAACAATTTGTGCTGTGATTGGAAATCGTCTTTCTAAAAGTTACAGTAAAAACTACTATCTTACTGTAAATAAAATGATTGACTTAGTTTTAAAAAAAATATCTTTACTAAATTAGGTTAATTTTTCTTTTATGCTATCTATTATTAACTGAGGTGCCGTGCAAGTTTTATTTGTCTGAATGTTTACAAACATTAGAGTAACTTGTCCAATATTTAACAATTCATTTGCTTCATTGTAAATTTCATATTCAAATACAATTGTTTTAGATGGAACTTTATTAATCATTGTTTTAATAGTTAACTCATCATCGTAAAAAGCAGGTTTTTTATAAGAAATATTCCAATTGATCACAGGTAAAGCAAAGCCCATATTTTCAATTGTCTTATATGAAAAACCAAGTGACCTAAGTAACTCAACTCTTCCAACTTCATAATATTGCGCATAGGAACCGTAATAAGCAAAACCCATTTGATCGGTTTCTGCATACCTAACTCTTAATGTAGTTTCAAAAAAATACATATTGCAATAATACATATTAAAACTAAAAATTCTAATATTGCATTGTTTATGAAAATGAAAAACAAACTATTTTTATTATCTGCATTGCTTTTCTTTGCATGCTCAAATGGGTTTTACAATACAAAATTTAATAAAAGTCAAAGTTATATTAAAGTTCAAAATATAAAATCTGATAATAAAGTTAGTTCTTTAATAGAACCTTATGATAAAATTATTTATCAGTATATGAAAGATACCTTATGTTATTCAAAATATGATCTCACAAAAAATACTCCTGAAAGTACAATTGGTAATTTTGTAGCTGATCTTTGTCTGCATTATGCTGATGCTGACATTTGTATTATGAATAAAGGAGGACTTAGAACTGAAATCTATCAAGGACACGTCACAAGAGAAAAAATATATGAGTTAATGCCTTTTGAAAATGAACTTGTTATATTAGAAACAAATAAAGAGACATTTAAATTACTTATAGATTATATAATTAATCGTTCAGGAGAACCATTTTCAGGCATGAACATTAAATCATTTAAAAATGAAACTAAAGTACATATAAACGACACGTTAAATATAGATAACTTTTTTGCAATTAATACAAAAATTAAAATTTTAACATCTGATTATTTAGCAAATGGAGGTGATAACATGAATTTCTTCAAAAAAATTGAGAAGAAGAAATTAAATTTAAAATTAAGAGATGTTATAATTGACTACTGTAGTCAGATTGATACACTAAAAGTGACATTAGACGAAAGAATAATTCTAAATCATGAATAGTAGAAGAAAATTTATAAAAAATAGCTGCATTGGTGCATTAGGGATGACAATATTACCATCCTTTACTATCAAAAATGAAAAATTAACAAAACTTACTATTTTACATACAAACGACACTCACAGTAGAATACATCCATTTAAAACAGGTAAATATAAAGGTTACGGTGGTATGGCGGAAAGAGCAACAATAATTAATGATATAAGAAAAAAAAATAAACATGTACTATTATTTGATGCAGGAGACATATTTCAAGGAACCCCATACTTTAATTACTTCAAAGGTGAGTTGGAACTTAAGCTTATGAGTGAAATGCAATATGATGCCGCAACATTAGGAAATCATGACTTTGATAATGGACTAGATGAACTTGAAAAACAATTACCATATGCTAATTTTCCTTTTATAAGTTCAAATTATAATTTTGAAAAAACTAACTTGAAAAATAAATTTAAAAAATTCAAAATTTTTAAAAAAGGAGGAATTAAAATAGGTGTATTTGGAATTGGTGTTCAACTTGAAGGACTTGTACCTAAAAAACTTTATGGTAATGTTATATATGAAGATCCAATAATCAAATCTAACAATACTGCCAAATTTCTCAAAAAAGAAAAAAAATGTGATTTAATTATATGTTTATCCCATCTTGGACTAAAATATAAAACATCTAAAGTCTCTGATATAGTATTAGCTCAAGAAAGTAAACATATCGATTTAATAATTGGTGGACACACACATTCGTTTCTTGAAGAACCTTTGTACGTTAAAAATAAAGAAAAAAAAGATGTAATAATAAATCAAGTGGGTTGGGGTGGAATAAATATTGGCAGGATTGATTTTAATTTTTATCAAAATAAGCATTTAAAAAAAGTTTTTGGAAGCCCCATTTTTGTTAAAAAAAATACAAAAAATGCATAAAATTGATGCTTTTTTAAGATTTTTAGAAAAAACCCTTATCTAGCAAATTTAACAAGTAAAAAAAAATTAAAAGTCAAGCGTAAATTTTCTTTTATATTAACAATATCTTTTTAATATTTGCTAACACTAAAACAAATTATAAACTGTAAAACAAAAGCTAAATAAGTATCTAAAATGCCCGAAACAAGTTGTCAAGAAATTTGGAATAATTGCTTAAATATAATTAGAGATAATGTTACAGCACAAAACTTCAAAACATGGTTCAAACCAATAAAAGCTGTAAGTCTAAATAAACAGATTCTAACGATACAGGTACCAAGTCAATTCTTTTATGAATGGATTGAAAACAACTACATTACACTAATTAAAAAAACACTAAAAAGAGAACTAGGAAAAGATGCTAAACTTGAGTATAATATTTTATTAGACAATCCAGGATCTAAAAAACCCTACATCACTAAAGTTCCAAGCACAGGACAAGAAACAGTAACTAACCAGCCTATCAGCATACCAATGGATATGAGCAGCAGCTCTTCAATCAGAAATCCATTTATTATTCCTGGTCTGCAAAAAATAAATATAAATCCTCAACTAAACGAATCATATACATTTGACGCTTTTGTTGAAGGTGACTGTAACAGATTAGCTCGCTCTGCAGGATATGCAGTTTCTCAAAATCCAGGAGGAACATCTTTTAATCCATTATTTATTTACGGTAACGGAGGACTAGGAAAAACTCATCTTGCTAATGCAATTGGAATTGAAATAAAAAATACAAAACCTGATAAAACAGTTTTATATGTTTCAGCTGATAAATTTCAAACTCAGTTCGTAGACGCAATAATGGATAATAAAAAAAATGATTTTGTTCATTTTTATCAATCTATAGACGTTTTAATTATCGATGATGTACAATTTTTATGTGGTAAAGAGAAAACCCAAGATGTTTTCTTTCATATTTTTAACCATTTACATCAAAATAAAAAACAAGTTATCCTTACTTCTGACAAAGCACCAGTTGACATAGTTGGCATGGAACAAAGGCTATTATCTAGATTTAAATGGGGACTTTCTGCCGATCTACAATCACCTGAACTAGAGACAAGACTTGCCATTCTAAAGAAAAAAATCAAAAAAGACGGAATTGAAATTCCGTATGAAGTTATTGAGTATATCGCATATTCTATAACAACTAACGTTAGAGAACTTGAAGGCGCTCTCATATCTTTGCTTGCACAATCATCATTGAACAAAAAGGAAATCACGATAGATTTAGCAAAAAGCATGCTTGATAAATTTGTCAAAAACACAGTCCGCGAAGTTTCGATTGATTTTATACAAAAGGTAATATGTGACTACTTTGATATTCCTATTGAAACAATGAAATCTAAAACTAGAAAAAGAGAAATTGTACAGTGCAGACAACTAGCAATGTACTTTTCAAAACAAATGACAAAAAATTCACTAGCTATGATTGGAAAACATTGCGGAAATAAAGATCACGCCACTGTTTTACATGCTTGTAAAACAGTAAATAATCTTGCAGACACAGACAAGCGCTTTAAGGGATATCTTTCAGATATAGAAAAAAAATTAACACTATCATAGTAATGAAAATACTAATGGTTTGCTTAGGCAACATATGTAGATCTCCTTTAGCTGAAGGAATTCTTAAAAAAAAAATAAACAAAATTTAATTAAATTGGTTGAATCTGCTGGAACAGCAGAGTATCATTCAGGCAAATCACCTGACAGAAGAGCAATAGAAATTGCTGAAAAAAATAATATCAATATCAGCAAATATAAAGCGAGACAATTTGAAAAATCTGATTTCAACAAGTTCGATATTATTTTCGCTATGGATATTAATAATTATAATGATTTAAAAAAGAAGGCTACTACAACTAAAGAGAAAGAAAAAATCAAACTAATTTTAAATGAAATAGAGCCATGCTTAAATAAATCCGTACCAGACCCATATTATGGAAACAAAGACGGATTTGAAATAGTTTTTAAATTATTAGATGAAGCTTGCGATAAAATAATAGAAAACATTGAGTAAAGGAAAACTATATTTAATACCTTCAGTAATAGCTGAAAATCGACATGAAGAATCCTTAACTAAACCAATTAAAAAAGCGATTCAAGAAATAGATATTTTTATTGTAGAAAACATAAAGTCTGCGAGAAGAAACATCAAAAAAATATATAAAGAAAAAAATATCAGTGATATAATATTTTTATTAAATGGTAAGCATAATAAAATAAACTTACAAGAAGATTTTTTAAAAAATATTTTACTAAATAAAAATATTGGGCTACTATCCGATGCCGGTATGCCTTGTATTGCTGATCCGGGCGCTGAAATTGTTTGTTATGCACACGAATATCAAGTAGATGTGGTACCCTTGGTTGGCCCATCGTCAATATTACTTGCTTTAATGGGTTCTGGATTTAACGGACAAAACTTTACTTTTAATGGCTATTTGGCTATTGAAAAAAAAATGAGAGAAAAACAACTAAAACAATTTGAACAAATTATTCTATCAAAAAATCAAACACAAATATTTATTGAAACCCCATATAGAAATAATCAACTATTTTCAAGTATTTTAAATACTTGCTCTAACAATATAAAGTTGTGCATTGCATGCGATTTAACCTCTTCCAAAGAATATATCAAAACAAAATATCTCTATGAGTGGAAGTCACAAAAAGTAAAATTAGAAAAAAAACCAACCATTTTCTTATTAGGTAAAAACTTATAATTATTTGATATTTTTTAACCTAAGTATTTTTTTTTGCTTTTTATATCTTTGTATTATGGGTAAAGAAAAATCATTTTACATCCAAATTATTAAGCTGATAGCCAACAAATACATAATAACAATTTTTCTTTTTTCAATTTGGATGCTTTTTATTGATGACTATAACTTAATTAATAAAAAAGCAACAATCGAAAAAATAAATTATTTACAAGAAAGAAAGAAATTTCTCAGCAACGAAATAAAAAAAGATAGTATAAAAAAAGTACTTTTAGAAAATAATGTTAATGAACAAGAAAGAATAGCTAGAGAGAAATACCTAATGAAAAAAGATAATGAAGATCTTTTTATTATAAGATGAAAAAAAACAAAAAATTAGAATATAATTTCAAAGCTGTTACAAAGAAAGAGTGGGAGAAACAACTATACCTCAACTTAAATTTAACAAATAAAAATAATTTAAAAAAAAAGAGACAAGGAATAAATATTGATACTTTGTATCATTATGACGACAAGATTAAAACGTATAACATAAATTTTCCAGAAAGTTGGCATATTTATGAATTTATAGAAGTTGTAGATGCAAAAAAAGCAAATAAGATAGCTTTGAATGCTTTAAAAAACAATGTTAATGGTATTTGCTTCTCTAATCCAAAAAATTTATCTTGTCTACTTAAAGATATATCTATTGAGCATATTAGAATAGATTTTTCTAATTATGACAAAAATTTCCCAAAAAAATGGAATGAATTTTCAAAAAACAGAAAAGTTCAAGGAGCATTTCATAGTAACACAGATTTTGATACCAAAAATTTTTTAAACTCAATAATTGTAAAAGGTGATACTGTGAATGAACAAATTAAAAGTGCATTATCTCAAACTAAAGGCATCAAAAAAAACTATCAGTTTATTTTTGAAACAGGTAGTGACTATTTTTTAGAGATAGCAAAAATTAAAGCTTTTAGAATAATATGGAAAAACAAATCAGGATTTGATCCATTTATTTTATCTATTAACAATTCAAAAGACAAAGAAGATACATTTCCCTACAATAATATAATTAAAAACACAACACAATGTATGTCAGCAATTTTTGGGGGTGCTAATGCTATTATGAGTTACCCTAAAGAACTTAAACTCAAAGAAGGAGACGATTTTAAAGCTAGAATATGCAGAAATCAGCAAATTATTCTTAAAAAAGAAAGTTTCTTTGATAAAGTTGAAGACCCCACAAAGGGCTCATATTTTATTGATTATTTAGTAGCTGAAATTTTAAAAGAGTTTAACATAACAAATAGTATAAAACATAAAAAAGCAACATCTTTTTGGAAAACAGCGGAGGATATTATAATAAAAAATAGATTTAATAAAGATGATCTAAAAAATATAAAACATTTAAACTATGTTTCTGGCACACCCCCATATTTAAGAGGACCATACACTTCGATGTACTCAACAAGACCATGGACAATAAGACAATACGCAGGCTTTTCCACAGCTTTGGAATCAAATAAATTTTATAGAAAAAATCTTAAAGCTGGTCAAAAGGGATTGTCTGTTGCTTTTGATCTTGCAACGCATAGAGGGTACGATTCAGATCATGTAAGAGTAAAAGGAGATATAGGAATGGCAGGAGTAGCTATTGATTCTATTGAAGACATGAAAATACTCTTTGATAGAATTCCACTTGATAAAATGTCAGTATCAATGACTATGAATGGTGCTGTATTGCCAATACTAGCTTTTTATATTGCAGTAGCTAAAGAACAAAATGTTAAAATTGATAAACTGGCTGGTACAATACAAAACGATATTTTAAAAGAATTTATGGTAAGAAATACTTACATATATCCTCCTGAAAAGTCGATGAGAATAATTTCAGATATTTTTAAATATACTTCTCAAAAAATGCCAAAATTTAATAGTATATCTGTATCTGGATATCATATGCAAGAAGCAGGTGCAACTGCAGATATTGAACTTGCATATACATTGGCAGATGGTTTAGAATATGTGAGAACAGGTATAAAAGCAGGAATTAATATTGATGACTTTGCCCCAAGAATTTCATTTTTTTGGGGAATTGGTATGAATCATTTTATGGAAATAGCCAAAATGAGAGCAGCTAGGCTATTATGGGCTCAATTAATTTCCAAATTTAATCCAAAGAATCCTAAATCGTTAATGCTAAGAACTCATTGCCAAACAAGTGGATGGAGTTTGACAGAACAAGATCCATTTAATAATATAACAAGAACATGTGTTGAAGCGATGGCTGCAGTGATGGGAGGAACACAAAGTCTTCACACAAACGCTCTGGACGAAGCTATTGCACTACCAACAGAATTCTCTGCCAAAATTGCAAGAGAAACTCAACTTTATTTGCAAAAAGAAGCAAATCTATGTGATGTTGTTGACCCATGGGGTGGATCAGTATATATTGAATATCTTACAAATGAGATTGCTGAAAAAGCATGGTCGCTAATTAATGAAATTGAAGAACTTGGAGGAATGGCTAAAGCTATAGAAACTGGTTTGCCAAAAATTAAAATTGAACAAGCTGCAGCAAAAAAACAAGCAAGAATTGACAATAATGAAGATATAATTGTTGGCATTAATTTTAACCCGCTTGAACATGAAGATAGTTCAATAGATATACTTGAGATAAATAATGATGAAGTCAGAAAATCCCAAATCAAAAAACTAAAGAGTCTTAAAAAGAATAGAAACAATAAAAAAGTCAAGAAAATACTATCAAAGATTACTGATGCATGTAATAATAATGATAATCTTTTAGAACTAGCTATATTAGCTGCGGAAGAAAGGGCAACATTGGGAGAAATTTCACAGGCATTAGAAAAAAGTTTTGGTAGATATGTTGCTAAAAACCAAACATTAACAGGAGTATACAAAATGGCTATAAAAGAGAATAAATATTTTGATGAAGCCTCAAATTTATCAAATAAATTTGCAGAAAAAAATGGAAGAAGAGCAAGAATAATGATAGCTAAAATGGGACAAGACGGACATGACAGAGGAGCCAAAATAGTAGCTACTGCATTTGCAGATTTAGGATTTGATGTAGATATTGGACCACTATTTCAGACACCTGAGGAAGTCGCTAATCAAGCTATTGAAAATGATGTTCATATGATTGGAATCTCATCTCTTGCTGCAGGTCATAAAACATTAATACCTGAAGTAATAAAGCAGCTTAAAAAGCATAATCGTCAAGATATTTTAGTAATTGCAGGAGGTGTAATACCTCAACAAGATCATGATTTTTTATATAAAACTGGTGTATCTAAGATTTTTGGCCCTGGCAGTGTTATAGCAAAATCTGCAATTGAAATACTACATAAGTTAATGTAAAACCACAAACTTTGCAACTGTTTTATTTTTACCACTTAAAAAACTCAAAAAGTAAGTTCCATTTTCAAGGTGGCTTATATCAATTTTCAAATTATCTAAATAACTTTGTAGATTCTTAAAAGAATAAGATTCTATAGCTTTGCCATAAATATTTTTTATTTCTAAGCTTTTAAAATTAATGAAATTTTCTTCAGTGAAAGTTATATTTAAAGTTTTACTGGCAGGATTAGGAAAAACATTTATTGATGAAGTAGCAATATTTGATACAAGACTGGGCGTCAAAGCGTTATTTATTGCCATTTCAACGGCCGCATAATTAATTTTATCATCATTTTCATTATAAAAAACAGTATGATCTTCTCCTCCTAAAACAACAACTTTTGGCATGCCTAATGAACCGTAATCAAGCATGTTTATTGCAGGTGAAGAAAAGGCAGTATGATTTGGCATATTATAGTTAATTGCCCAATTAGCAATCGATGTACAGGAACTATTTGCATAATCATCAGCTAAATAAAAATCAACTAATCCAGGATGTGTTGAAGAAAACGTCTGAACTGCATTGTAGGCAGGAAGTGTATATGTAGCACAGGGACCACACGGCATTACCCACGAAATAACAATCACATTTCCAGCATCTAAAGAATCAAATAAATTATGTGTTACACCATTACAATCCTCAGTTGTAAAATCAGTAGCATTATTCTGTGAATAGACAGAGTAATTTAAAATAAATAGCAAAAGAAATAGTAAATTTTTCATTTTCAGTAGAGTTAAGTTTTTCATTTTCATAAATATTAATTAAAGTTATATCTGGCACCTAAATAAAAACTCCTTCCCATAACTGGTGCCCATATTAATGCAGCATCAAAATCATTACCAAAAGGATTTTCAGAATCTATTATTGGATTAGGCTGAGTAAAATTAGTAATATTTTCTCCACCTAAATATAAATCAAATGACTCAAACTTATAAGTAACTTGATTATTTAAAATTAAAAATGGATCAGAAAATTTTTCATTTGAAACTAAGTTTTCAGGAAGTCTGCTCTTTCCATTGTAATTTAGTGTAATATCAAACAACAGTTTTTCATCATTAGTTTCGTATGATAGATTTATTAACGCTCTACTTAATGGTTGTAGAGGCAGTTCCTTTTCTATATTATTATATGTAGAAATAGAATTATTTAATTTGTAGCTTAAACGTAAACTCAAATTATATAAAATATTGTAGTCTGCATCAATTTGTAGTACATTTGAATATGATACTCCATTAAGATTACTAAATTGTAATGCATTTCTTTCTTCAAGATTAACGATAATCTGATTATTAAATACTGTTCGATATAAATCTACATTTAAAACTCCTTCATTATCTAGAAAGTAAAAGCAATGTGACAAATTTAAGCCATAATTCCATCCAACTTCCGGATCAAGTGTATAATCATTAAATATAAGTCGTGATGATGCTAAATATTGTAGATTCTCAGAAAAGATATTTGATATACGAAAAGATCTACCTGCTGAAATTCTTAGAGCTGTATTATCATTGGCGCTGTACTTTAAATTAAATCTTGGCAAGACATAAATCTTATTTTTATTATTGTAATAATCTGATCTAATACCTGAAATCAAATTTAACTTTTGTTTTTCATATTGATGCTCCAGAAAAACTCCAGAAACTAAGTCAACTCGTCTTTGGTTATTAAAAGGGTTTGATATATTTCCTGTAAATGACTCAACATATCTATCAGCAAAATAACTTGAACCATACTTTATTAGATTAAATTCATTTGTTTGTTCTTCGCTAATAAAATTAAATGATATGCTTTCCTGTGTTGCATCATATTTATTATTACCGAAAACTGCATCTATTTTATGCGAGGTAAAACTATACTGAGATCCTATACTTTTTGCTGTATCGCTAATATAACCTAACTTACCATACACTTGAAGTATATTATTATTTATATCAGCTTTGTATGGGTTATCAATTGATGTGATTTGACCAGCTAATCTTTCCTCGAAAACACCTCTAAAATTTATTTGATATTTTAATTTATTAGATCCATTATATTGCCATCTATTGATAATATTAAATTGTTTGAATTTGGGCATGTCAATGAAACCATCTCCGTTTTCAGATGAATTTAAACTAATTCCATGATGGTCAATTTCTTTATCAAAATAACTCACATGAGTAAATAAATTTGAGCTCCATTTATCATAATGTTTAGTTAAAATTAAATTTTTTTCTAATTTCCCCATCAAACTTGCGTATAAATTTAATTTAATTTTATCTGATGAATCTTCTGGTTTAAAGTATTCAACATTGATCTGTCCTGTTAAAGATTCAAAACCATTAACTACTGAAGCAGACCCCTTAGTAATTTGAATATTTTCGATCCAAGCTCCAGGCACATAAGTCATACCATAAGATCTTTGCATCCCTCTAACTAATGGAAGTAGTTCGCTTGTAATTTGAACATAATTACCCGCTAAACCTAACATTTTAATTTGTTTGATACCACTAACTGCATCAGAATAAGTAACATCAACTGAATTATTTGTTTCAAAAGTTTCTGACAGATTACAACAAGCAGCTTTGTGAATTTCTTTAACAGTTATTGTTTGGGTATTTACAGGATTTATTAAAGAAATTTGAGTTGCATTTACTTTCTCATTTATTTCAACATCTTTTAAGTCTACTGAATTCTGCATTACAACAAAAAGAGTATTATCTATAAACTGAGTACTTAATAAATTATAACCAACATAACTAACATCTATATCAGATAAATCATCACTTATATTTCTTAAAGTAAAAACACCATTTTTGTCTGTAGTTGTTCCAATTGTTGAATTTTTCCAGTATACATTTGCACTAAAAATAGGAATTGTATCACCACTACTTGAAAATTCAAAAACTTTACCAACTATATTAGACTGAGACTTTGCATTCAATATGAAGCAAAAAAATAAAACTATTAAATTACTTATTCTCATTTTTTTCTTAAATTAATTTTATAAATATACAAAACTCCTATTAATCCAGAAATTAAAATAGATAAAGAACCTAGAGCATATTCGTCTTTTCCGTCCCAACTTGTATAATCAAATATATCTCCGTTGCCAAGTGTCGAAAGCACAAAAACAAAAATAGATGACATTATAGTCATAAATGCAACCATTAGCATAATAATATTTTTAACCTTACTTGTTAAAGTTTTTCCAGATGCATAATAATCAAAAATTGCTGCACCAAAAAAACGGTTTGATAGTGTCCAGACAAAAAGTCTTTTACTAGATAAAGAAAATAAAAACGCAGCAGGCACTGCCCAAGAAACAGTAGGCCATCCAGGAATCCAAATTCCAATGATGGCAAAAACAACAAACAAAAACCCTAAAAAAACAAATAACTTTTTTTTAAGGGGGCTACTATCAACAGAATATTTATTGACAATCTCATCAACTGTTTTTAATTTTTTACTCATGTTTAAAATGAAAGTATTGTTTTTTTAATTATAGAAATACATTCATGTAATTGTTTTTCAGTTATAATCAAAGGAGGTGCGAATCTAATGATATCACCATGGGTTGGTTTTGCTAGTAAACCATTATCTCTTAACTTTAAGCATACGTCCCATGCATCCTTTCCATTTTTGGGTTTTATAACAATTGCATTTAACAAACCTTTTCCTCTTACTGTAGTTATCATATCAGAACTTATTTTTTTAAGCTCATCTCTCAAAATATTTCCTAAAATTAGCGCGTTTTCGGCTAATCTTTCATGCTTAATAACTTCTAATGCTGCAACAGCAACTTTATTAGCCAATGGATTACCTCCATAAGTGGAACCATGTTCACCAGGCTTTATACACATCATTATTTCATTATCTGCTAAAACAGCAGAAACTGGAAAAACACCGCCGGAAAGGGCCTTACCTAAAACTAAAATATCTGGACGAGCATCTTCGTAATCAGTTGCTAACAATTTTCCTGTTCGAGCTATTCCTGTTTGAACTTCATCGGCAATAAATAATACATTGTATTTATCACATAATTTTCTAACACCAGATAAATAACCGTCTGATGGAACAATAACTCCTGCCTCTCCCTGAATAGGTTCAACCATAAATGCCGCTACATTTGGATCCTTAAACTCTTTTTCAAGTGCATCTAAATCATCATATGGAATTAAATCGTATCCTGGCATATATGGTCCAAATCCTTCATATGATAATGGATCGTCAGATGAAGAAATAGCTGCTAATGTTCTCCCCCAAAAATTACCTTTAGCAAAAATTATTCTTGCTTTATTATTTGGAATTCCTTTTTTCATATACCCCCACTTTCTAGCCAACTTATTAGCAGTCTCTCCTCCTTCAACTCCGGTATTCATGGGTAATACCTTTTCATAGCCAAAATATTCAGTTATATATTTTTCATATTCACCCAAAGTATTATTATGAAAGGCTCTTGAAGTAAGAGTTAAAATATCTGCCTGCTCTTTTAAAGCTTGTATAATTTTTGGGTGAGAGTGCCCTTGATTTACAGCAGAATATGCAGAGAGAAAATCGTAATATTTATTACCTTCTACATCCCATACAAATACACCTTCCCCCCTAGCTAAAACAACTGGTAGCGGATGGTAATTATGAGCCCCATACTCATGTTCTAAGTTTATGTAGTATTTTGATGAATTCATTTTGTGTTATTTACTATTGCAAATATACAGTATTAATAAGTAAATATATAACTTTACAAAATGGCAAGAAGAAACAAAAAACCTATGTTGTTAAAACAAATTTTAATAACAGATATTGCATCCAAAGGCAAATCAGTAGCCAGGCATGATGGTAAAGTAATTTTTGTGCATAAAGGTGTACCAGGAGATATATGTGATATTGTAGTATTTAAAAAAAAACGCAAATACTGGGAAGCAAAAATAGAAAAGACTATAAGTTATTCAAAAAGGAGAATCAAACCAAAATGCGAACACTTTGGTAGTTGTGGTGGATGCAAATGGCAAAATATGAATTACCAATCTCAGCTAGAATTTAAAGAAAAAGAGATTCTTAATAATTTAATTAAAATAGGAGGAGTTAGTTTAAAAAAAATCAATACCATTATTGGATGTGAAGATCAATATTATTACAGAAATAAAATGGAATTTACATTTTCTAATAAAAGATGGTTGAGTTCAGATGAAATAAAATCAAAAAAAGAAATAAAAAATAAAAATAGTTTAGGGTTTCATATTCCAGGAATGTTTGACAAAGTATTGGATATAAATAATTGTCATCTACAAAAAGAACCTTCAAATTCAATTAGATTATCTGTTAAAAAATTTGCTGAAAAACATAATTTAACTTTTTTTGATTTAAAAGAACAAAAAGGTCTTCTTAGAAATTTACTAATTAGAATATCCTCGACGAATGAGTTCATGGTTCTTGTACAATTTTTTGAAAATAATCCAAAACAAATTAAATATCTTCTTGAACATATTAAAAACTCTTTTTCAAGTGTTACATCTCTATTATATACTATCAATCAAAAAGCAAATAACACTATCTATGATCAAAAGATTATATGCTATCATGGCAAGGACCATATAACTGAAAAAATTGATGAACTAGAATTTAAAATAGGAGCAAAAACATTTTTTCAAACAAACATCAAACAAACAAAAATTTTGTACCAAAAAACAAAAGAATTAGCTAAAATTAAAAAGTCAGATATTGTATATGACTTATATACTGGAACTGGAACAATAGCCCAATACATAGCTAAGGATGCAAAAAAAGTTATTGGTATTGATTCAGTACAAGAAGGAATAGTTGCAGCAGTAGAAAATGCCAAAAAAAATAATATAAAAAACTGCTCTTTCTTTACAGGTGACATGAAAGAAATATTTTCCGAAGATTTTATAAAAGCAAATGAAAGTCCTGATCTGATAATTACAGACCCACCAAGAGATGGAATGCACAAAAAAGTAGTTCAACAGATACTAAAAATCCAACCTAAAAGAATAGTTTATGTGAGTTGCAATTCGGCAACACAAGCAAGAGACTTATCATTACTTAAAGAACAATACGTAGTTAAAAATATTCAACCAGTTGATATGTTTCCACAAACTCATCACGTGGAAAACATACTAGTTTTAGAACATTTTACAAAAAATATACAATGAAAAATATTTGGGAAAAACTAAAAGAGCTATATGAAATAAATCCTACTTTATTTGGGTTACTTTTGTTTATAGATTTAGCAATTTTATTCTATGTTATAAAATTACTTTTTAACTAATCGTAGACTTAATGTTATTAATAATTTCGATAATTTGCGGTAAAATTAGCTCTGATTCATTGTTATTAATTGAATAGTCTGACTTTTTTACTTTATCTTTTTGACTAATTTGCGAGCTAATTATTGATTGAACATGATTTTTATCTACATTATCCCTTTTCATTACCCTAGCAATTCTAATCGATTTGGAAGCAACAACACAAATAACTTTATCGCATTTTCTATTAGAATGACTTTCAAATAAAATAGCTGACTCTTTTAAAAGTATTGGTGATTGACTATTTAAACACCACTGGTTAAATCTTTTAAATACATAAGGATGTACCAGACTGTTCAATAAAGTTAATTTTTTTTCATTATTGAAAATGAGTTTAGACAAAAGTTTTTTTTGAAGTTGATTATCTTTGTAAATCTCATCACCAAATGCTTTAATAATTTTATTTTTCAAATCTAAAGATTGATGCATTATTTTTTTTGCCTCATAATCAGCATTAAAAACAGGAATACCTAACCTTTTAAAAATATTTGAAACAAATGTCTTACCTGACCCAATGCCTCCGGTTAAGCCTATTACTTTATATTTTGAGGTTTGCATAATTCATAATAGATATTTAAATACATAGGAAGAATTTCTTGTAAATCAAATTTAGAAGATCTTTCATAAGCATTTGTTTTAAATTTTTCTAAAAGCACTGGTTTTTGTAATAACAAAATTATATCATTTGTCATCTTTTCAATGTCACCTACTTTTGACAAGAAACCTGTTTTTTTATCAATATTTAGTTCAGAAATACCACCAATATTTGTTGACACTATCGCATTCTTACTAGCCATCGCCTCTAAAGCAACTAATCCAAAACTTTCAGATTCTGATGGTAAAACGAAAATATCAGAACAAGCTAAAATTTTGTATGTAATATTAATTTTTCCTAAAAAACGTACTTTGTCTTCAATTCCTAAATCTCGAGCAAGAGTTTCAGCTCTAATTCTATCTGGGCCATCTCCTATCATCAATAGTTTTGATGGAATTTTTGAATTTACCTTTTGAAAAATTCTAATAACATCACATACTCGCTTTACTTTCCTAAAATTAGAAATATGTGTTATAAGATATTCATCATTCTTAACAAATGTTTTTTTCAAAGTAACATCATAATTATTTTTATATATATTGATGTCAATAAAATTAGAAATTGTATTTATTTTCTTAGTTATATTAAAATTCTTCAGTGTATCCTTTTTTAAACTTTCTGATACTACAGTTATTGCATCAGATTTATTAATAGCATATTCAATTACAGGTTTAAAAGACTTGTCTTTCCCTAGTAAAGTAATATCTGTCCCATGTAAAGTAGTAACAATGGGAATCTTGATACCATAAGAAAGTAAAATTTGTTGTGCGTTTACAGCAGCTGAAGCATGTGGTATGGCATAATGAACATGTAAAAGATTTAATTTCTCATGAATAGCAACATCAACAAGCTTAGATGTTAAATTAAGTTCATAAGGAGCATATTCAAATAATGGATAGTCAGGAACTAATACTTCATGATAATGTATATTTTCAGAAAATATATCTAAACGAAAGGGTTGGTCATAAGATATAAAATGAACCTCATGACCTTTTTTTGCTAGTGCAATACCAAGTTCAGTTGCAATAACACCACTTCCTCCATAAGTTGGATAACAGACAACTCCTATTTTTAAATTTTCGTTCATATACTATCGTAAATTACTTTCATTATCTCCGTTCTAATATTCATTTTAATGAGTTTTTTATTCTCGGCGTCCGGATGAATTCTGTTAGAAAGAAAAACATAAATGATATTTGTGCTGGGGTCAGCCCAAACTAAAGTACCTGTAAAACCACTATGCCCAAAACTGTTTTTTGAAATTCCCTTACAAGTTGGACCTGCTAATTTATCATCTAAAACTGGCTTGTCAAAACCAGCACCTCTTCTATTATCATCTTCGGGAAACTGGCACTTAGTAAATTCTTTGAGTGTTTTTTTAGAAATATACTTTTGGTTAGCATATTCTCCATCTTGAAGATACATTTGCATAATTTTAGCTAAATCATTTGAATTTGCAAAAATACCGGCATGCCCACCAACACCACCCTGCATAGCTGCACCTTGATCATGGACATAGCCTTTTAATAATTGACTTCTAAAAACAAAATCCAATTCTGTTGGTATAATTCTTGAAGAATTAATTCGTTCTAAAGGGTTATATCCTAGACTTTGCATCCCAATACTTTTATAAAATTTACTTTCGAGTATTTTATCCAAACTTAATTGATAATAATCCTCAATAATTTTTTTAAAAAAGTAATAACCTAAGTCAGAATATTTGTATTTACTCTTATTCAATAAATCAGACTGTACAATTTGATCTATAATTGAATCAGGATAGTTATTGTGTAAAAAAAGATTATTTGCAACCTGAATTGTAAAAGTTGTGTCTTTAATTTCACTGTATAATGTGTCTCTCAATGTAAATAGACCAGTAGAATCTGAGTTTAAAGTTTCTGTATAAAAAGGTATCCATGGCTTTAATCCAGACTGATGAGCTAAAATATCTCTAAGAACTAATGTATCTTTATTTGTAGAATCTAAGTCTAAATAATCACCCAATGTCTTTTCTAAATCTAAATATCCACTATCAACCATTTTCATAAGAAGTGGTAGTGTAGCAACGATCTTTGTAATAGAAGCAACATCATAAACATCAGTTGTCAAGACATGATTTTTTTTTTGGTAGGTGTGATAACCATATGCTTTGTTAAAGAAAACATTACCGTCTTTAACGATTAAAACTTGACATCCTGGCGTCGCTTTTTCAGAAATTGCACTTTCAACAATACTGTCAATTTTATATAAATTTTCAGATTTAAAGTTTATTTCTTCTGGAATAACATAACGCATTCTTATAGGATATGTTTTAATTCCTTGATTTAAATTAAAGTGTTTAGTTGACACAGGTATTTTACCTTTAAAAGCAAAACCTCCAAAAATAGCCTGAGCTGTTTTATCTTGAGCAATCTCACTATTTTGGTATGATAAAACTAATGCATCAAAATTATTAGTAATGAAAAGAGAATTTAAACTGTAAGGGTTAGCAAAAATTGCAAGAATAACCTTTGACTGCATAGCTACAGATTGCAAAAAGATATCTGTATTTCTATTAATTTTATATGACTTCCAAGGGTTTAAATTTGATTTATGTACACTAGCTATAACAAGATTAAATTCAGATAATTTATTTAATAAAAGTGCTTGTTCTTTTGAACTTGCATTCTCAGAAATTGTAAAATGAGTAACCTTTGTATACTTTGATAGAACCTGTTGAAACACAGATGTGTTTTCTCCAATACAAACTGAAGCAATGTTCAATGTATCTAAATTTTGTAATGGTAATAAATCATCATAATTCTGCAATAAAGTTAAAGAAGACTGAACTAATTTTCTGTTAATGACTTCTGTATTTTTTGTAATGATTTCCTGTTTTATTGTGTTAATATTAACAGGCTCATATTTATCTAAACCCATCCACTTTTTTGCCATAAGTACTTTTTTACACCTAGCATCTATTTCATCTTGAGATATTTTATTTTGTTTTATAGCTAGTTTTATATTCTCTATTGCTTTTGGCACGTCTTCAGCAAATAACAAAACATCATTACCCGCAAGTAATGCCATGACATCTACTTCACCAGGCTTGTAAAATTGACTAACCCCTTTCATATTTAAAGCATCAGTAATGGCAAGACCTTCAAAACCCATTTCATTTTTTAACAAACCTTCAACTACCTTTTTGGACAATGAAACTGCTAGATCTTTTGTGTTGTCTAATGAAGGTATATGCAAGTGAGCTGTCATAACAGAGCCAAGTCCGCTATCAATTAACATTTTATAAGGAAGTAATTCAACAATATCTAGCTCTTTTTTACTCTTTTCAACTACGGGTAAAGTTTTATGAGAATCATCATCTGTATCTCCGTGACCGGGAAAATGCTTGGCACATGCTAAAACATTGTTATCCTGCATCCCGTTCATGTATGCTGTTGACAACTCTCCAACTTTGACAGGGTTCTCTCCAAAAGACCGATTATTAATAATTGGATTATTAGGATTAGAATTCACGTCTACTACTGGAGCAAAGTTTATATGTATACCAAGTATCTTACATTGACGTGCAATTTCTACACCCATATCATAAATTAAACTTTTGTCGCTAGTAGCGCCTAATGTCATTTGCCATGGAAAACGTAAACATGAATCTAGTCTCATTGCAACTCCCCACTCTGCATCAATAGCAATCATTAGTGGTGTTTTAGAAATAGATTGATAATAATTTGTAAGTTTAGCTTGTCTAACAGGCCCTCCTTGCAAAAACATTAATCCCCCTATTTTATATTTCTTAATTAATTCTGACACATACGTCTTATGATTATCGTCTTTATTAGAATAAGCAGCGACCATTAATAACTGTGCTATCTTTTCCTCATCACTCAACTTAGACAATATACTATCTGCCCAATGAGTATCTTCTGATAAAAAAACCGTACTTTTTTGAGCATACACAAGCTGATATTTACTTAAAAAAAGTACAAAAAAAATAAAAACGTATGCAAAACATCTCATAGGTGTAAATGTACATAATGATATTTAAATTAGATTATAAATTAACAAAACTAAAATGATTACTTTTCAACTAAAATATTTAATATTTTTGCAAATATGAAAGCACCTCAAATACCATCTTTTTTTAAGTCTAGCACTGCTAAAAAATTTAATTTTCAGCCTAGATATTATAACGAAACAAAAGAAAGGATTGAAAATTTAAAAAATAAAGAAAATATAAATATAAAGTTTAAGAGAAAAAAGCACAAAAAAAATAAATTCAACCGATTAATCAGAATAATCATTTTAGTTGTATTTTTATACATGATTGCTTATAACTATTTAATAAATTAACGAAGGTGGATATAATTAAAATTCTTCCAAAACATGTCTCAAATCAAATAGCTGCAGGCGAAGTAATTCAAAGACCTGCATCAGCTGTTAAAGAGATGCTAGAAAATTCACTTGATGCTGGATGTACAGAAATTAAACTCTTAATAAAAAATGCTGGTAAAAAATTAATTCAAGTGGTAGATAATGGTTGTGGAATGAGTAAATCAGATGCTAGAAAATGTTTTATAAGACATGCAACTTCAAAAATAGAAAATGCTGAAGATTTATTTAATATTACCTCAATGGGCTTTAGAGGTGAGGCGATGTCTTCTATTGCCGCAATTTCTCAAGTAGAAATAAATACTAAACTAACAGATCTGCAAACTGGAACATACTTAAGAATTGAAGGAGGAAAAATTGAGGAAGTAAAAGAATCAAGTACTAATGACGGTACTTCAATTAAAGTTAAAAATATTTTTTATAATGTTCCAGCAAGAAGAAACTTTCTTAAGTCTGATAATGTAGAAATGCGTCATATTACAGAAGAATTTACTAGAATTGCACTTGCAAATCCAAATATTAAAATGCAATTAGTCAATGATAATAAAGAACTTTATCATTTACCTATATCTAATTTTAAAAAAAGAATTATCAATCTTTTTGGAAATAAAAAAAATGAATCACTTGTTCCAATTTCAGAAAAAACTAGTATTATAGAATTGAACGGGTTTATAGGAAAGCCTGAGACTGCAAAAAAAACAAGAGGTGAGCAATATTTTTTTGTTAATGGAAGATTTATAAAAAATCATTATTTACAGCATGCTGTATTTAAAGCATTTGAAGATTTAATCCCAACTAAATATTTTCCTTCTCAATTTATTAATTTAAAAATTGATCCAAAGTTAATAGACATTAATATTCATCCAACCAAGCATGAAATAAAATTTGAAGATGAGAAAGCAATATATTCAATAATTAAATCAAGCATAAAAAGATCACTTGGAATGTTTAATATTGTTCCCTCATTGGACTTTTCTCAAGAAAATGCATTTGAATTAGATTTTAAAAACATTGAAAATACAAACTTCAAACAACCAACAATTAAAATAGATAAAAATTATAATCCATTTAATCATAAAAAAATAGATAGTGTTAGTAGTACTAAAAATAATTTAGATGTTAAAGATAATTCACTATTTGATAGTGATATTTCAGATAATAATATAAGTATACCATTTCAAATCAGTAATCAATTTATAGCTATATCATATAAAAATGGTATTAAAATTATACATCAAAGAAGAGCGCACAAACGTATTTTATTTGAGTACTATACTAACTCACTCAAAAAAGGAAATGGAAAATCACAACACTTATTGTTTCCCAAAAGCATAGAATTAAGTCTGAAAGAAATAAACTTAATTGGAAATTTAAAAAAAGATCTAAATAGCCTTGGTTTTATTTTTAAATTGAAAAATCAAAATATGGAAATATATGCTGTTCCAACTGAATGTAGAGAAGAAAATATCAAAGAAATAATTGAAGACATTTTAAATCAAGCTCAAAGTGATCTAGAGATTGAAGTAAATCAGACAAAAAAAATAGCAAAATCTCTTGCAAAATCTCTTGCAATTAGTAATTCTAAAATGCTTAAAACAGAAGAAATGAGCTCATTGTATAATGAGTTATTAAAATGTAAAGTATCAAATTTATGCCCTAACGGAAAATCAATTATAAAAAATTTTAAAATTGATGATTTAAAAAAATATTTTTAAAATGAATATATCGTCTTTCAGAGAATTACCGGATGTAATAAAAAATATACTTATTATTAACTGCTTATTCTATTTAGCTACCATTACATTAGAAAGTCAAGGAATCAACTTAACAAAAATTTTGGGCCTACATCAATTTCAATCACCTAATTTCAGGCCTCACCAACTTATTACACACATGTTTATGCACGGAAGTTTTGCGCACTTATTCTGGAACATGTTTGCTGTTTGGATGTTTGGTAAAGTTTTGGAAAATGTTTGGGGAGGTAAACGATTTCTAAAGTTTTACATTATTACTGGCCTCGGAGCAGCTTTAATTTACATGGGATATATTCAATTTCAAATTAATGTTTTTTCTAAAAATATAGATCCCTCACAGCTTCAAGAGTTACTGTATGTAGTTAAAAATCAAGGAGCAGATGTCATTAGCCAAGGTCAAAATTATACTAATCCAATCTTAGGTAAAATGAATGGACTAATAAATGCTCCAATGGTAGGTGCATCTGGAGCATTATTTGGAATTCTTTTGGCTTTTGGTTTACTATTTCCAAACACCTTATTATACATATATTTCGCTATACCAATAAAAGCCAAATATTTTGTTATGATATACGGTGCTATGGAATTATTTCTCGGATTAAGAAATCACCCCTCAGATAATATTGCTCATTTTGCCCATTTGGGAGGAATGATTGCTGGTTATATTATTCTTAAGTACTGGAAACAGGATAGAAATACTTTTTATTAAAATGAGTAGTATACTAAAACAAATAAAAAATAAATTTAAAAAAGCGTCAATTATTAATAAATTGATTTATGCTAATGTAGCTATTTTTATATTTTTTAGTCTGATTGATGTTATTTCATACCTTATTAATGCTAATGTAAATAATTTTACAAATAAATTTGAACTACCTTCTAACACTGATATATTTGTTAAACAGCCCTGGGCAATAATTACATATATGTTTTTTCATAATAGTTTTTTACATTTATTATTTAATATGATTTGGCTTCATTTTGGAGGTAAAATTCTTATTAATTACATAAATGCAAAACAATTCTTAAGTTCTTATTTAATTGGCGGTATATGTGGGGGTATTCTATTTATTTTATCTTATAATTTTATACCAGCTTTTAGTGAAATTTATTTATCTTCTTTTGCTTTAGGGGCATCAGCTTCAGTATTTGCAATTATGATTGCTGCTGCTACATATAGTCCAAATTTACTAATACAGTTACCATTATTTGGAAGTATTAAACTTAAACATATTGCCATATTTATGATCACTTTAGATATAATAAGCATACCAAAGGGAAATGCTGGAGGTCACATAGCACATATTGGAGGAGCAATTTTTGGTTTCTTCTACATAAATCAATTAAAAAGAGGAAAAGACTATTCGATAACACTGACTAAAATTATAGACAAAATAATCAATACTTTTAACAAAAAACCAAAGTTTAAGAAGGTACATAAAAGACCAAAAACTGATTTTGAATTTAATGAAGAGAAAGCAAATCAACAACAAGAAATTAATAAAATCTTAGAAAAAATATCAAAATCCGGATATGAGAGTTTAAGTCAGAAGGAGAAAGATATACTTTTTAGCGCAAGTAAAAAATAAATGAAAAATTTTTCTTTTTTAAATAAAATTTTATTTGTAATAAATTTTATTTTTTTATTGCTATTACTATTATCATATTCAGCTCCATATATTAGTCCATCTTTATTTTGGCCTACTGCATTTTTAGGTCTTTTATTTCCCATATTATTCATAATAAATTTATTTTTTTTGATTTTGTGGTTATTTAAACTCAAGAAATTAATTTGGCCTAACGTAATTGTGTTGGCAATAGGTCTAGCTTTTGTAGATTCGTATATTGGATTTTCTATTCCAAAAAAAGCCTTAAAGCATGATATGAAAATTATGAGCTATAATGTTCGTTTATTTAATAAGAATCAAAATATACCGGAACCAATGATTAAAGAAAAAATCATTGATTTAATAGTAAAACAAGATCCTGATATAATTTGTTTTCAAGAATTTTACAATAGTGACATTTCAAAACTTAATAAAAATTATCTTTATAAGAATCATACAGAAAAGAACTCGTTACTTTTAATATATAGCAAATATCCAATAATAGAAAAAACTAAAAATAAATCAGTACTGGAAAATACTGAAAACATGAAAAATACATTTATATTTTCAGATATAAAAATTAATACAGATACAGTGAGAATTTACAATATACACCTTGCAAGTAATTGGTTCAATGAATCTGAATATGAATTTATGCAAAATCCAAGTAAAGAAAAGCTAAAAACTGGTACAATAAGCATAATTAAAAGAATGAAAAAAAGTTATCTAAAGAGATCTATGCAAGTAGAAATAATCAAAAACCATATTAATGAGAGTCCTTATCCAGTTATTGTTTGCGGGGACTTTAATGACACACCTTTATCATATGCATATAATCATATTAAGGGTGAACTAAAAGACGCATTCAATTCTTCGGGATATGGTATTGGTTCTACAATTACAAAAATACCTGCACTAAGAATTGACTATATATTGCATGACAAAAATATTGAAAGTATTAATTATAAAAAAATCAATAAAAAACTATCAGATCATTTCGCCATTTATTGCGAATTAAAAATAAATTGAAGATAGATTTACTTTTTTTCTATAGTAGTTTCTCCTCCCATAGAAATAGCTGACTTTTCAACTTTTAACTTAATACCTGCACTAACTTCAATATAAACTACAGTATCTTTAACATCTAACACCTTTCCATGTATACCACCAATAGTCATAATTTTATCTCCTTTTTTCAAAGAAGATCTATAGGCAACTTCCTTTTTTTGTTTTTTAATTTGGGGACGAATCATAAAGAAATACATTACAATAAACATGGCTCCCATCATTAAAAGAAAAGGCATACCTCCTCCAGTATTTAATAAAATCATATAAAAAAATTTAAGGTACAACTGTACCAATTATAGTTAAAACTTGAACACTTGGGATAGCATTTGTAACAAGTGTTACATTTTTGTTAATTTTCCCCTGTCTTGAACCACTGTTGAATGTTACTTTAATATTTGCTTTATCACCAACAGCTATTTTTTCTTTTGGCCACTGTGGAACTGTACAACCACAGCCTGCCTTGGCAGAACGAATTATTAAAGGTTCAGGACCAATATTTTCAATAATAAACTCAGTACTTACAGAAGTATTTTGTTTAATGACACCAAAATCAAAAGTTTCATTTTCAATTTTAACTTTTGTTGGTTCTAAATTAACCTCTTCTTGGCTATTGCTTTCAACACATGATACAAGAAAAAAAATTGAAAATATTATACTTAAAAATGATATGTTTAAATTCATACTCAAAATTAAAATAATTTTTAATTATTAATTAGTTAATTTATTTATTTTTCCTTTTTCTTTATAGTCTTTAACAAAACTATCAAGCATACCATTTACAAAGGATTTACTTTTTGATGTACTGTAATATTTTGATATTTCAATATATTCGTTCATTGAAACTTTTACGGGTAAATTTGGCATAAATAAAATTTCTGCAAATGACATCTTTAAAAAAATTTGATCCATAATTGCAATACGTTCAAGCTCCCAATTTTTGGCATAATTTTTAATTATCTTTTCATAACTTTCATTTTTTGTGATAGTTTTTCTGAGCAGATCTAATGCAAATTTTTCATCTGAAATATGCTTGAATGGTCCATTAATTTTTATGTTAGAACATTCCTTAATACTACCAAAAATCACAGTTGCCACAAATGGAAGATCGTCAACCCAATAAATACTTTTTTCTTCTAAGACGTGATTTACTAGCTCATTACTAAGAATAAAATCATTCATTAAATCAATAAAAAATATTTTATCACATTTTAATGACTTATCCTCAGATTTTAAGTAATTTACATAAAGCTGAGATTTATAAATTTTTATAAAAATTTTACTAATGATGTCATGATCGTTTTCTAACCATATAGATTTAAAGCGTGATGCTCTTTTTATTAAGTCTTTGTCAGAAATTATATTTTCAATTAATTTATTTTGAATAAATCTTTTATTCGGATTTAAATCTTCTTCATCAGGAAGAAACTTATTTTTTCCATCTTCATAAAAATTATCTGCATAGTTTATTATCTCAAGCATTAGAGAGACAACTGAATATGCTAGATGAACTATTTCATTACAATTTTTTAGAAAAGATTTTTCAATATCGTTTATATTTACATTCTTTTGTGAAAAGAATGAGTACAAAGATTGCATTACTTTGATTCGAATGTGTCTTCTACTAAGCATTAATTAAGATTTTTTTCTTTTATTGTTTGCTTAGCAACCAGTAAAGCAGCGGCGTTTGTGGTTAAATTACGTGTCTCAGCTTTTCTAAATATATCAAGAGTTGTATCATATATTTTTCTTGTTTGATTTAATGCGTGATTCATGTCATAATTATGTAATTCTGAATAAACATTAATGAGACCACCAGCATTTATTAAAAAATCAGGAGCGTAACATATTCCCTTTTCTAAACATAATTGTGAATCTCTTAATTCATCTGCTAATTGATTGTTTGCTGCACCAGCAATGATTTCACATTTAAGTCTTTTAATAGTACTTGGGTTTACAGTTCCTCCTAAGGCGCATGGTGCATAAATATCCATATTTAAATCATATATAGAATCTCCAGTAACTATTTCTGCATTAAATTTTTTTGAAATATTTTGAAGTTTATTTAAATCCAAATCATTTATCATAACATTAGCTCCTTCCTCAGACAAATACTTCACTAATGTTTCCCCAACATGACCAATTCCTTGAACCAAAATAATTTTATCTTTCAAATTATCATTACCCCATTTATATTTTGCAGATGCCTTAATACCCATATAAACACCAAAAGCAGTAACAGGAGAAGGATCACCACTACCTCCAAGACTTTTAGGAATACCTGTAACATGATTAGTTTCCATTCTAACATATTCCATGTCTTTTGGTGTCATACCAACATCCTCAGCAGTTATATACTTACCGCCAAGTGAGTCAACAAATTGACCAAATTTACGCATTAATTTTTGAGTTTTATCTTTTCTTGAATCTCCAATTATCACAGCTTTACCACCTCCTAATGAAAGGCCTGAAATTGCAGCTTTGTATGTCATACCTCTTGACAAACGTAAAACATCTTTAATTGCATCTTGTTCATTATCATAATTCCACATTCGTGTTCCTCCCAAGGCAGGTCCCAAAGTTGTATCGTGAATTGCAATAATTGCTTTTAAACTTGTTTCTTTGTCCTGACAAAACAATATTTGCTCATGACCCAAAAACTCCATTTCACTCAAAACTTTTAAGTCATTAAGTATTTTTGTTTTCTTTACGGTTTTCATTTTATATTAATAAGTTTATTATTTAGTCAAAATAAATGCATAATCTTATAACGTTCGCGAATTTACTTATTATTTTTGGCAAATTCATTAAGTACCCAATCAAATCATGAGGCATTTAAGATATTTAAATAAATTTTTTTGGAAATATAGAATACGTTTATTTTTAGGAATTATTTTTATATTCATTTCGAATGTATTTGCATTATATCCTGCTGAATTTGTCAGAGAAGCATTTGACACTGTACTAGAAAGAAAACAACTTGAAAGTAAAAGCGTTAGTAATATTTTATTTAAATATGCTGGATTAATTGCCTTATTCGCAATCCTTAAAGGAATATTCATGTTCTTTATGAGACAAACTATTATTGTTATGAGTCGTAAAATAGAGTTTGATTTGAAAAATGAAATTTATCAACAATATCAAAAACTAAGTTTTAATTTTTACAAAAAAAATAAAACTGGAGACTTGATGAATCGAATTTCTGAAGATGTTAGCAGAGTAAGAATGTATTTAGGTCCAGCTGTAATGTATGGAATAAATATAACAATTTTGTTTTATCTTGTAATATCAAAAATGCTTTCAATTAATACTACATTAACAATTTATACATTGTTACCATTACCAGTGCTAGCAATACTTGTATATTTTGTTAGCGTAAGCATTAACAAAAAAAGTGAATTAGTTCAAAAACAGTTGTCTACATTAACCGAAATAGCTCAAGAATCATTTTCTGCAATAAAAATCATAAAATCATTTAATAGCCAAAAAATTACCTCAGAATCATTTCTTAAAGCATGTAAAGAGTACACTAAAAGACAACTTAATCTAGTAAGAATTGAAGCTTTTTTTTATCCGACAATACTAACTATGATTGGTATTAGTACAATTTTAATTATTTATGCTGGAGGTATTGAAAGTTACAATAATAAAATAACTACAGGAAATATTGCAGAATTTGTAATCTATGTAAATATGCTTGCCTGGCCAGTTGCGTCAATTGGATGGGTTACTTCTATAATTCAACGAGCTGCTGCTTCACAAGAAAGAATCAATAGTTTTTTACATTTCAAAGAAGAAATTAAAAACTTTAGTTTAGACTCAAAAAAAATAAATGGCAGCATTGTATTTGAAAATGTTTGCTTCACATATGAAAACACTAATATTAAAGCACTCAAAAATATAAGCTTTGTTTTAAATGAAGGTGAAACTTTAGGTATAATTGGTAAAACAGGTAGTGGAAAATCGACAATTGCTCATTTAATTTGTAGACTGTATGATATAAAAAAAGGAAATATAAAAATATCAGGAACTGATATTAAAAAACTTAATTTGTACAATTTACGCAGTTCAATAGGATATGTTCCACAAGATGGATATTTATTTTCTGGAACGATTAGAGATAATATCTGCTTTTCAAAATCTGAAAAAAATAATTCTAAAACTATTGAATCCTCAAAAAAAGCTAAGTTATATAGTGAAATTAAAAAATTTAAGCAAGGATTTGACACATTAATAGGTGAAAGAGGTGTTAAATTATCGGGGGGGCAAAAGCAAAGATTATCTATTGCTCGTGTTTTTTATAAAAATCCCGAAATATTTATTTTTGATGACTGTTTATCTTCTGTAGATGCTGTTAAGGAAAAAGAAATAATTAAAAGTCTAAATAAAGAAAGTGATAATAAAACAACAATTATTATTAGTCATAGAATAGCGTCAGTAAAACATGCAAAAAAAATTATCTATATTGATGATGGAAAAATAATTGAAGTCGGTAGCCACAAAGTACTTATGAAAAACAAAGGACCATACTACAGATTAGAACGAAAACAAAATAAAAGCATAAATGACAGACAATAGTTTCTCACAAAAATGAATAATGATATAAATTTTATTATATTTGAAAAATAACTAAATTAAATTTGAACAATGAGCGCAACAAATGATATGCAAGAAATTTTTTCTAGAAAAATTCGCGCCGGCAGAAGAACTTATTTTTTTGATGTTAGGTCAACGAAAGCAGGTGACTATTATATGACTATAACAGAAAGTATAAAAGAATTTGATGAGCAAGGTACTCCTTCATATCGAAAACATAAAATATATCTCTACAAAGAAGAATTTCAAAACTTTAAAAATACCTTTAGCGAGGTAAGTGACTTTATTATTTCTGAAAAAGGCGAAGAAATTATTTCTAATAAAAAAGATCAATCATCTAAAGAAATCTCTGAAAAAAATTCTAGTGACAAGGACACAACTGATTTTACTGAAGTTAGCTTTGAAGACTTAGGAAAAGACTAATTATTTTTTTTACTCATTATAATTATACCAAATTATCTTAACAACTCAGCTTTTTTGTTGATAATTCTATTTAATATGTGAACTATCAAGTTGAAAAGAGATATTACCTTTACAATCTCAATTAATAACTTAAATTATGGGTAAAGTTATCGCAATTGCTAACCAAAAGGGAGGAGTTGGAAAAACTACAACTGCAATAAATTTAGCAGCTTGTCTTGGAATATTAGAAAAAAAAATCTTACTTGTTGATGCAGATCCACAAGCAAATTCAACTTCTGGTGTTGGTCATGATCCAACAAAAATTAATATTGGGCTTTATGAATGTATAATAAACATGGCAAATACTAAAGATTGTATTTTGCAAACAAAAAGTCCAAATTTATATTTACTTCCTTCAAATATAAATTTAGTTGGTGCAGAACTTGAATTAATTAATCTCGAAAATAGAGAGTTTCAAATGCAAAATGCATTAACATCTGTAAAAAATGAGTATGATTATATAATAATTGATTGCGCACCTTCTCTTGGGCTCTTAACACTTAATGCATTATCTGCTGCAGATAGCGTAATTGTTCCTATTCAGTGCGAATACTTTGCACTAGAGGGGCTTGGGAAGCTACTAAACACAATAAAGATTGTACAACAGAAATTTAACATTAATTTAGAAACAGAAGGATTATTATTAACTATGTACGATACTAGACTTCGTCTCTCTAATCAAGTTGTTGAAGATGTAAAAAAACATTTTCAAGATTTAGTATTTAAAACTATTATACATAGAAATGTTCGCTTAGGAGAATCACCTTCATTTGGTGAAACAATTGTAGTTCATGATGCTACAAGCAAAGGCGCAATAAATTACATGAACTTAGCAAATGAATTGTTGCAAAAATTAGAACTGAGTGTTGAATAAATAATATGAAAAAAGATCGAAATGCTTTAGGTAGAGGACTATCATCAATTTTAGGTGTTAGCAATGATAGTTCAAAAAGTTTTAAAATTGAAAAAAAATCTAACACGTTAAATAAGTCAGAAAACTTTACTAATATATCTGTTTCACAAATTATTATCAATCCGTTTCAACCAAGAGAAAAGTTTAACCAGGAAAAATTAAATGAACTGGCTATTTCAATAGAAAATTTAGGTATTATTCAGCCAATAACAGTTAGAAGAATGAATAATAATAATTATCAATTAATTTCTGGTGAAAGACGATTAAGAGCAGCTAAATTAATTGGATTAAAAAAAATTCCTGCATTTATTAGAATAGCTAATGATCAAGAAACACTTGAAATGGCCTTGATTGAAAATATCCAAAGGGAAAATTTAAATCCAATTGAAATTGCACTAAGCTATAAAAGACTAATTGATGAAGTTAATCTTAGTCAAGAGGCCTGTAGTGAACGTGTGGGAAAAAGTAGAAGTACTGTGGCTAATTTTTTACGTTTATTAAAACTTCCATTAATAATTCAAAAAGGACTACGTGAACAAGTTATTAGCAACGGCCACGCTAGACCATTATTAGCAATACACTCTGAGGAATCTCAAATTAATTTATTTCATGACATAGTGGCTCATGGATACTCAGTAAGAGAAGTAGAACAAATTTGTAAAGAATTCTTTGATAAGAAATATGTTCGAGTTTCAAAAAAAACTGAAACACCTGATCTGTCTTTTTCAAATCAAAAGTTACTTCACGATATCTCAAAAAGTCTTAACACAGACATAAATATTAAAATGAATAAAAAAGGTAAAGGCAAATTAGTTATCTATTTTGAAAACGAAGAGGATCTTTTGCGAATAACTAATAGTTTTAATAAATAAATTTTGAAGTTAAAAATAATAAAATCCGTTTTAGTCATTTTATTAGCCTTTAATTATCTTTCTGCTAAATCACAAGAAAAAATAAATAAAGATCCAAAAAAAGCAGCATTATACTCTAGTATTTTACCAGGAGCTGGACAATTTTACACAAAAAAATACTGGAAAATACCTATTATCTATGCAGGAATAGCTACATCCCTCTACTACGTAATTGAATCAAATACAAAATTTAAAAATTATAGAGATGGGTATCTAGAAAGAATATCAGGAAATGGTCTTGTATATTCTGAATATTCTAATGCTCAGCTAGTAACTTTGACCAATTACCACAAAAGAAATAGAGAAGTGTCTACGTTATGTTTACTTGGTGTTTATTTAATTAATATTATTGATGCATCAGTTAATGCTCATTTATTTAGTTATGACATTAATGAAGACTTATCGCTCATACTTCAACCGCTATACATTCATGATACTGAAACTGCTGGAATTCTATTGTCATTAAATTTGTAAGTTTGTGTTATGAAAATCGCAATATTTGGAAATGGAAAAATGGGAAAGAAAATTTCTCAAATTGCTATTAAAAAAGGTCATGAAATAGTGTGCATTACCGATTCAAAAAGACCTGCCAAATTCTCAACAATTGAAAATGCTGAAGTTGCAATTGAATTTAGTACCCCAACCACTGCATTTGAAAATATTAAATATGCAATTCAAAATGGAGTACCTGTTGTAGCTGGAACTACTGGTTGGTTAGAAAAAAAAGAGGAAATAAATAAAAAATGTCTTGAATATAATGGAACATTTTTATACGCATCTAATTTTAGTATCGGTGTAAATATTTTTTTTAAAATAAATGAAGAAATAGCAAAAATTATGAAGAATAAAAATTATGACACTTCATTACATGAAATACATCACAAACATAAATTAGATTCACCAAGCGGCACAGCAATTACAATATCAAAAAAACTAGAAAAAATTTTAAATAAAAATATCAGTATTTCTAGCGAAAGAGTCAATAAAGAGCCAGGTACTCATTTAGTAAATTATGTTTCAGATTTTGATAAGATTGAAGTAAAACACTCAGCATTTAACAGAGATGGCTTTGCTTTAGGGGCAATTATGGCGGCGGAATGGATTAAAGATAAAAAAGGTATTTTTGAAATGTCTGACGTTATTCACGAATTAATATGATATGATCAACAAAGCACTTAATTTTTTAAAAAAACAATCAACAGGGTTCTTATTTATTTTAGGAACAATAATATGGACTATTTTTATTTATTTAATTGGAGGGGAATGGCTTTATTTTGTTCCTTTATTAGTTGGTGATATTTTATTTTGGAAAACAATCCCGTGGCATTTTTGGAAGAAAAACAAAGAAAAAAAAGAAAAAAGAAAAAAAAGTGAATTCAGAACATGGGTTGATGCAATAGGTTTTGCGGTAATTGCTGCCACAATTTTAAGAACATTTCTAATTGAGGCTTACACAATACCTACATCTTCCATGGAAAAATCTATGTTAGTAGGAGACTTTTTGTTTGTAAGTAAATTAAGCTATGGCCCCAGAGTTCCAATGACACCACTTGCTTTTCCTTTAGTACATCATACAATGCCTTTAACTGGAGGTAAATCTTATTCCGAAAAAATTAAAATTCCATTTCATAGAATGAAAGGGTTAAGTAAAATAAAAAGAAATGATTGTGTTGTCTTTAACTGGCCTGCTGAAAATAAAGGAAGACCAATTGACAAAAAAGATAATTATGTTAAAAGGTGTGTTGGATTACCTGGCGATATTATTGAAATTAAAGATGGTGATTTATTTATTAACAAATTACCTCACAATGAGCCCAAAGGAATGAAAAAGCAAGCTAAATATATTATTAAATCAAAAACTAGACTAAATGAGGAACTTCTATATGAGAAATATGATATAAATACTAACTATAATATTGATATTAATGCATCAAATCAAAATTCTGATTTTCAAATAAAAAAAATAGAAAATAACATTATTGAGTATAATTTTAATGCCACATCTGACGCTATTTTAGATTTAAAAACACAACCTTATATATCTGAAATCACAAAACAAACAGATGGATCCGGTTTTGAAATGTTTTCAAATAACTGGCAGTTTAGTAATCCAAATAAATTTCTTTATAATAATCCATATAATTGGAACGAAGATAATTATGGCCCGATTACCATTCCTAAAAAGGGAGTAACAATAAACTTAACAAGTAAAAATCTTCCTCTTTATAAGGATATTATTGAAAGATACGAGAATAATTCTTTAAAAACAATAAATAATATCATTTATATAAACAATAAAATAGCCACAAAATATACATTTAAAATGAACTACTACTGGATGATGGGTGATAATAGACATAACTCTGCAGACAGTAGAGTTTGGGGATTTGTTCCAGAAGATCATATAGTAGGAAAAGCACTATTTATTTGGATGAGTTGGGATAAGAGAGCAAAAGGATTCAAAAAAATTAGGTGGAATAGACTTTTCAAAAGTGTCAAGTAAAATCATTTTACCATCTGCATATTTCGCTCCAATTATGTATTTTGGAGTTCTAGTGAATAATAAATGTATAATTGACTCAGGAGAAAATTTTGTAAGAAGAAGTATTCGAAATCACTGTAACATATACACTTCAAATGGAAAACTAAAATTAAGTATTCCAGTTAAAAAAAATACTGATAAAAAAATAACTAAAATCAAAATATGCTATAATGAAAATTGGCAAAAAAAACATTGGAATTCTATAATTACTAATTACAACTCATCTCCATTTTTCAAATACTATAAAAACGAATTGTACGATTGTTTTATTGAAAAAGAAACTTATTTATTTTCATTCACGCAAAAGATTAATAAAAAGATACTCAAATTTTTAAATTATGAAAATAATGTTCTAAAAACACTGATTTATGATAAAAAGGGAGAATTTATAGACTTAAGAAATTTTAGCTGGGACAGTATAAGTTTAAAAAAATATGACCAAGTTTTTTACAATAAATCTGCATTTATAAATAACCTATCGATAATTGATCTTATCTTTAATTTAGGTCCCGAATCTCAAAATTATCTTAAAAACATTAATAAGACAGCACACATTAATGACATAGGAATTATAAGTTAATGTAGTCTCATAATTTTATAATTTCTATTTTTCTATTTTTGAAAAAAAATATTTATGGCCGATTTAGATTTTAATAAAAATGATGATAAAATAAGATTGCTAATTTCTGATATGAAAAGAAAGTATTCTATCATATCATTAGGGGGTGGAAAACAAAAAATAACAAAACAACATCAAAAAGGAAAACTCACAGCTAGAGAAAGAATTAATTATTTAAAAGACTCTGATTCAAAATTTTTAGAAATTGGATCCTTTGCAGGATACAAAATGTATGAGGAATATGGCGGATGTCCTGCTGGAGGAGTAGTAGGTGGATTAATTTATATAGGAGGTAAATTATGCGTAGTTGTAGCGAATGATGCCACGGTTAAAGCTGGTTCCTGGTTTCCAATTACAGCAAAAAAAAATTTAAGACTTCAAGAAATTTCTATAGAAAATAAACTACCAATAATTTACTTAGTTGATAGTGCTGGTGTATTTCTTCCAATGCAAGATGAAATATTTCCTGATAAAGAACATTTTGGACGAATTTTTAGAAATAATGCAAAAATGAGTTCGTTAGGAATAAATCAAATTTCAGCAATAATGGGTTCATGTGTAGCTGGAGGAGCATATTTACCCATTATGAGTGATGAATCTATTATTGTAGATAAAACTGCAAATATTTTTTTAGCAGGAAGTTACTTAGTAAAAGCAGCAATTGGTGAAAATATTAATAATGAAGAACTTGGTGGCGCAACAACTCATTGCGAAATTTCTGGTGTAACAGACTATAAAGCTAAAAATGATAAAGATGCGCTTGATAAAATTAAATCTTTAGTAGATAAGATAGGTGATTATAATAAAGCTGGATTTGATAGAGCTATAGCTGTCAAACCAAAAAAAAATGAAAAAGAAATTTATGGAATTCTTCCAAGAGAGAGATCTAAACCATATGACATGAAAGAAATTATATATCGCTTAGTTGATAATTCAATATTTGAAGAATATAAAGAAAATTATGGTAAATCAATCATTTGTGGATATTCAAGAATTGACGGATGGGCAGTTGGTATTGTTGCAAACCAAAGAGAAATTATAAAAACTAAAAAAGGAGAAGTCCAATTTGGTGGCGTCATTTACTCTGACTCTGCTGATAAATCTGCACGTTTTATTGCAAATTGTAATCAAAAAAAAATCCCCCTCGTATTTCTTCAAGATGTTACAGGTTTTATGGTAGGATCTAAATCAGAACATGCAGGAATTATAAAAGATGGAGCTAAAATGGTAAATACTATGTCTAATTCTGTTGTACCAAAATTCACAATCATTATTGGAAATTCATATGGCGCTGGTAATTACGCAATGTGTGGTAAAGCATATGACCCAAGGTTAATTGTAGCATGGCCTACAGCAAAATTAGGAGTTATGGGGGGAGAGCAGGCCGCTAAAGTATTACTTCAAATTGAAAAATCAAAACTTGAAGCAAATGGAGAAAGAATTGATACCAACAAAGAAAAATCTATTTTAAATAACATAAAAGAAAAATATGAAATAGAAACATCACCATATTATGCAGCATCTCGTCTGTGGGTTGACAATATAATTGATCCACTTGAGACAAGAGAAATCATTTCAATTGGAATTGAAGCAGCCAATCATTCTCCAATAAAAGAAAGATACAATCCTGGAGTAATACAAACATAAATAAGATCCAATTCTTATATTTGCAATCTTTAAATTAATAAATGATAAAAATATCTTTACCAGACGGTAGCATAAAAGAAGTTAATAAGGGTACATCACCGCTAGAAATTGCTATTAGTATCTCTGAAGGATTAGCCAGAAATGTACTTTGTGCAAGTGTTAACAAAGAATTGTGGGATTTAGATAGACCAATTCATGAAGATTCATCTTTAAAACTTCATACTTGGAGTGATTCTGAAGGAAAAAAGTGCTTTTGGCACTCTACCGCACATATAATGGCCGAGGCATTAGAAGAGCTTTACCCAGGAGTAAAATTTGGTATTGGTCCTGCGATAGAAAATGGCTTCTATTATGATATTGATTTAAACGGAAAGATGCTTTCATCAGACGATTTTTCAAAAATTGAATCAAAAATGAAAGAATTATCTTCCAAGAAATTAAAATTTGAAAGAAAAAAAGTTTCAAAAAGTCAAGCTTATTCTTACTTTAAAGAAAAAGGTGATGAGTATAAACTAGAATTAATTGAAAATTTAAAAGATGGCGATATTACTTTTTATACTCAAGGAAACTTTACTGATCTATGTAAAGGTCCACATATTTCCTCATCTGAAAAAATAAAAGCGATAAAGCTATTAAATGTTGCTGGTGCTTATTGGAGAGGAGATGAAAAAAGAAAGCAACTAACACGTATTTATGGTATATCTTTTCCAAAACAAAAAGAACTAATCAGCTATTTAGATTTTTTAGAGCAAGCAAAAAAGCGTGACCATAGAAAAATTGGTAGAGAAATGGAACTATTTACCTTTTCTCAAAAAGTAGGTCAAGGCTTGCCTATGTGGCTACCAAAAGGGACTAAACTAAAAGAAAAATTGGAAAATTTTTTAAAAGAAGCACAAGAAAAAGCTGGCTATCTTACTGTAACAACTCCACACATTGGAAATAAAGAGTTATATATTCAATCAGGTCACTATGATAAATATGGAGAGGATTCATTTCAACCTATAAAAACACCAAACGAGGGTGAAGAGTTTTTCTTAAAACCAATGAATTGTCCACATCATTGTGAAATTTATGCATCAAAACAGTATTCTTATAAAGATCTTCCCATTAGATTAGCAGAGTTCGGAACCGTTTATCGTTATGAACAGTCAGGAGAACTTCATGGATTAACTCGTGTTAGAGGATTTACTCAAGATGATGCACATATTTTTGCACGTCCTGACCAATTAAAAGAAGAATTTATTAATGTTATTGATTTAGTCCTTTTCATTTTTAATGCACTTGGATTTACAGAATTTAAAACTCAAATCTCCTTAAGAGACAAAGAAAATAAAGAAAAATACATTGGATCTGACGATAATTGGGAAAAAGCAGAACAAGCCATTATTGAGGCTTCTAACGAAAAGAAATTAGATACTGTTGTTGAATATGGTGAAGCTGCATTTTATGGTCCTAAGCTAGACTTTATGGTTAAGGATGCAATAGGAAGAGAATGGCAGTTAGGAACAATACAAGTAGATTATAACTTACCAGAACGTTTTGAACTAGAGTATATTGGGCCAGATAATAAAAAGCATAGACCCGTAATGATTCATCGAGCTCCTTTTGGATCTATGGAGAGGTTTATTGCTGTTCTTATTGAACATTGTAATGGTAATTTTCCTATATGGCTAGCGCCTGAACAATTTATAATACTTCCAATAAGTGAAAAATACCATGATTATGCTGAAAAAGTATTGAGTTTTCTAAAAAAATACGATATTTGCGGCCCTATTGATCGTAGAGCAGAAACAACAGGCAGAAAGATTAGAGATGCTGAAGTTTCAAAATTGCCATACATAATAATAGTAGGTGAGAAAGAAGTTAAAGAAGATGTAGTTACAATACGAAAGCATGGAGGCGAAAACTTAGGAAGTATGAAGGTTGATGAATTTAAGAATTTAATAAAAAAAGAAATCAGAAGTATAATAAAATTTAATAACTAAAAAAAAAGAAAAATCGTACAAAGGAGAAAATCATTTAAAGGACGAGTAATTAAGAAAAAATTACACAAGACAAATAGAGAAATTACATCACCATTTGTGAGGATGGTAGGTGATGACGTAGAAGCAAAAATATGCTCATTAGATGATGCAATAAGCACAGCTCAAAAACTGGGTCTTGATCTTGTTGAAATTTCTCCAAACGCGGATCCTCCTGTTTGCAAAATAATAGATTACAAAAAATTCATCTATGACCAAAAAAAGAAATTAAAAAACATACAAAATAAAAGTCAAAAAATTGTTATTAAAGAATTAAGATTTGGTCCTAACACTGGTGATCATGATTTTGATTTCAAACTAAAACATGCAAAAAGCTTTCTTGCAGACGGAGCAAAAGTGAGAGCCTTTGTATTTTTTAGAGGAAGAACAATTGTTTTTAAAGAACAAGGACAGATTTTACTTCTGAAGCTAGCTCAGGCCTTAGAGGATGTTGGAGTTGTTGAAGAAATGCCAAAGCTAGATGGAAAAAAAATGATAATGATAATTGCACCAAAAAAAATAAAAAAATAAGACAATGCCAAAAATGAAAACTAAAGCTGGAGCCAAAAAAAGATTTAAGTTAACTGGTTCCGGAAAATTAAAGAGAAAACAAGCGTTTAAATCACATATTTTGACAAAAAAAGAAACAAAACAAAAACACAACTTAACTAAAACAGCATATGTATCGAAATCAGATACAAAAAATGTAAAACTTCAGTTAGGTTTATAATTGAAAATAGGTTATTAACCAGTTTTATAGTTTTAAGCACTTAAAAGTCACTATACAACAAAAAACAAAGAAAAATGCCAAGATCAGTAAACTCTGTAGCTGCCAAAGCTAGAAGAAAAAAAATTTTAAAAGCCTCTAAAGGATATTTCGGTAGAAGAAAAAATGTTCATACAGTAGCAAAAAATGCTGTTGAAAAAGGCCTACAATATGCATATAGAGATAGAAAAAACAAAAAAAGAAATTTTAGAGCACTTTGGATACAAAGAATAAATGCGGGGGCTAGATTGCATGGGATGTCATACTCTCAATTTATGGGAAAAATTAAATCCAACAAAATTGACTTAAACAGGAAAGTGTTAGCAGATTTAGCAATGAATCATCCCACTACATTTAAGGCAATTATAGAAAAAGTAAAGTAATTTATTTGCTTTGATCAAGTAAACACTATATCACTAATTAATTACATCGTTTTTTTGTTGCAACAGACTTAAAGCATCAATGGCGTAATAATAATCTGGATTTAATTGAATAGCTCTTTTATAGTCTGATTCTGCTTGTTTAATATTACCTAAAGTTTCAAAACATATTCCTCTTGCGTAATAAGCCTGATAAAATGAAGAGTTGGAATAGATAGCATCTGAAAAATTATTTGCAGCGATATCATATAATTCAAGCTCCATATGAATAAATCCTAAATTATAATGACTATCAGAATGAAACTTATTTACTTCATGAAGTTCTGCATATGCTGACAATGCATTATTCCATTCTTGCATATCTTGATAAAACAGAGCTTTATTGTATAAAACAAGTTCATTTTTTGAATCTAACTTTATTGCATTATCATAATAAAGTATTGCATTTTTGTCTTTTAACAAATGATAAATCTGACCTAATTGCATGTTAGCTTCAAAAAAAGATGGATTAATTAGTAACGAATTTCTAAAGCAATCGATTGCTTTAGGGTATTCTTTTAACTGCTTAAAAGTATATCCTAATAAAAGATGTGTATTTTCTTGATTATAATTAATTTGTAATGATTTAGTTAAAAAATTTACAGACTCTTGATAATCCCCAGAAGCCAAAAGCAACTCACCCATTAAAGAATATGCAATAAAGTTTTGGTTATCTAATTCAATTGACTTTTCAAGATTTTGTTTTACCAAAGATGGAAATGAAGGATTAGCATTTCTCTTTTTAGAAAGCTCAAAGTAAATATTGGCAAGATTTAAATAACTTTTAGATTTTTTCGGTTCAAGCTTAATAATATCCTCAGCATATTTAATAGCCGCGCTCAAATCATTAATAGAAATAAGGTAATTAATTGTTTTATACAAAGAATCAACAGATATATAATTTGATGATAAAAAAAGAGATAAATAATCTATTTTATTATTTTGATTGTAACCAATTAAATTTGAAGTAGTTTTATATATTTGATTCTTATCTTGTTTATAAAAGCTATCATCTTTTTTATTACCACAGCTTGAAAATAAAATAATAAAAAGAAAAAAAAATTTATACATCAGTCTATCCTTCAGCGCCCTCTTTAATTTTTAATTCAATTTCTTGACACAACTCTGGGTTATCAGCAATGATTTTCTTAACAGCATCTCTTCCTTGACCTAACTTTGTGTCTTGATAAGAAAACCATGAGCCAGATTTTTGAATAACTCCTAATTCTGTTGCAATGTCTAATATTTCTCCAGAACGAGAAATACCTTGACCAAACATAATATCAAACTCAACTTTTCTAAAGGGAGGCGCGACTTTATTTTTAACAACTTTGACTCTTGTTCTATTTCCAATAACTTCATCTCCATTTTTAATAGCTCCTACTCTTCTAATATCAAGACGCACTGATGAATAAAATTTTAAGGCATTTCCACCGGTTGTAGTTTCAGGATTACCAAACATGACTCCAATCTTCATTCTTATTTGATTTATAAATATAACAGTACAGTTTGTTTTGTGAATAGTTGCAGTTAATTTTCTTAAAGCTTGAGACATTAATCTAGCATGTAAACCCATTTTACTATCCCCCATTTCGCCTTCTATTTCTGATTTTGGTGTTAAAGCTGCTACTGAATCTATAACAACTAAATCTACTGCTCCAGAGCTGATAAGATGATCTGCTATTTCTAATGCCTGTTCTCCATTGTCTGGCTGTGATATATATAAATTTTCAAGATCTACACCTAATGCAGATGCATATGATGAGTCAAATGCATGCTCGGCATCAATAAATGCTGCGACACCACCTTGTTTTTGAACTTCAGCAATTGCATGTATTGTTAATGTTGTTTTACCAGATGATTCGGGTCCATAAATCTCGATAACTCTTCCTCTTGGGTAACCTCCAACTCCTAAAGCTATATCTAAACTTACTGATCCAGTAGGAATTGACGCAACATCACCATCAACTTTATCTCCTAATTTCATCAAGATGCCTTTACCATAAGACTTTTCTAATTTACCTATGGTAAGTTCTAATACCTTTAATTTTTCATTTTTTTCTTTTTCATTCATAATAAATATATTTTATACAAAATTCAGTAATTCTTTTTCAAAAAGAAGTAAAATTAAAAGAGATTTATTAACAAATCTATTTAAAGCTATTTTAAAAGACTCTTTCGACCTACTTTACTTGTTATTATATCTTTATCAAGTTGCCATCCTCTGGCTGGTGAAAATTCTCGTCCATAAAATATTATCTGTAAATGTAACTTATTCCATAAATTTACTGGAAATAGTCTCTTTGCATCTCTTTCTGTAATTTGAACATTTTTTCCACTTGAAAGACCCCATCTATACATTAATCTATGTATGTGAGTGTCAACAGGGAAACTTGGTATTCCAAATGCTTGGGACATTACTACACTCGCTGTTTTATGTCCAACAGATGGAAAAGACTCAAGTTCATCTAAATTTGCAGGAACAATGCCATTATATTTTTCAATTAAGATTTTCGATAACCCATAAATACCTTTACTTTTCATAGGTGAAAGACCACACGGTCTAATTATATCCTCAATTTGTGCAACTGATAAGCTCACCATCTTTTTTGGAGTATCTGCTTTGTCAAATAAAATTGGAGTAATTTTATTAACTCTTTCATCAGTACATTGTGCTGACAACAATACAGCAATAAGTAATGTATAAGGATCCTTATGATTAAGTGGAACAGAAGGATTTGGGTATAGTTTTTGTAAAGTGTCAACAATAAAATTTACTTTCTCTGATTTCTTCATTAATCAAAGATAAATAGATTTTACTAAAAAAATTAAATAAATTAGTTTAGTGATATTAAAAAATCATTTCCGCTATTTGTCTTTATATTCTTTGTTGATTTAGCGTATGCAAGAATAAATGATACGGATTGTAGACTTGGTCCAGATTCGAGTTGATTTTTAATTATAATTTTTTCTTGTTGTTTCTTTAATTTTTCTTTAGTTAATAAAGTAGAATTTTTTCTCATAAATATTGTTTAGTTGTTTAATCATCAATCTGAACGAATAGAGAAAAAAAATATTGTAAAATAATTGATAATTATCTATGTGACAAATCAATTTTACGTTCTTCAGAGATAGTTCGTAAATTTATTAAAGCATACCTCATCCTACCTAAAGCTGTGTTAATACTAACATTAGTTAATTCAGCAATTTCTTTAAAAGACTTATCTTCAAAATATCTATACTTGATGACATCCCTTTGTTCAATTGGTAATAAATCTATTAACAAATTAAGATCAGAATAAATTCTCTTACGAATCATTTCTTCTTCTTGAGACTTTGCACCATTGTTTAATATATCAAAAATATTAAAATCATCTGTTGAACGTATATTTTTAACTTTATTAGATTTTCTAAAATAATCTATTACTAAATTATGCGAAATTCTCATCATCCAAGGCAAAAATTTACCCTCTTCATTATATTTACCCTTTTGCAACGAATTAATCACTTTAACAAACGTATCCTGAAAAATATCTTCAGCAAGATCTCTGTTTTTAACTTTAGAAAATATAAATGAAAAAACTTTATTCTTATGACGATTTAATAACTGTTCAAAAGAGTTGTTATCCCCTTTTAAATAATTAACTACCAAATCCTTGTCTGATTTTGTTTGAGTCAACATATACTTGTTTTTAGTTAATAAAAAATTTAAGTAAATGTTGATCTATAGGCAGTGTTTTGGTTAATAAGTATACTACAAATATATAAAAATATATTAAAGTATGAGAAATAATATCAAATCCTTTATTTAATTTTGTAAGATTTTTTAAAAAAAGTAATGAAAAAAAAAGATCAAAATCACTACATTGAAATTAATGGAGCAAGAGTACATAACTTAAAAAATGTATCTCTGAAAATACCCAAAAACCAATTGATAGTAATTTGCGGAGTTTCAGGTAGTGGAAAATCATCATTGGCTTTTAATACACTGTTTGCAGAAGGTCAAAGAAGATATATAGAAAGCTTATCTGCATACGCTAGACAATTTTTAGGTAAATTAAAAAAACCAGATGTCGATGAAATAAAAGGAATATGTCCTGCAATTGCAATTGAACAAAAAACAAAAACTAATAATCCAAGATCAACTGTAAGTACTTCAACAGAGATTTATGATTATTTAAAATTAATGTTTGCACGTATTGGTAAAACTTTTTCTCCTATTTCTGGAGAGGAAGTAAAAAAAGATTCAATTGAAGATGTTATAAATTTCATTGCCAGACAAAAAGAAAATTCTGATATTCTCATCCTTTTCAGTAAGGAAATTAAAAGTGAAGATACTTATTACAGTCTAATAAAAAGAGGGTATTCAAGAGTTCTTGTAAACAATAACGTACATAGGATACAAGAAATTTTAAAATCCAATAAAAATTTAAGTCAAAATAAAGTTAAAGTAGTTGTTGATAGAATAATTACAGAAAAGGAAAATGATAAAGCTAGAATTTCTACATCTGTAGAAACAGCTTTCTATGAAGGAAATGGTGAATGTATAGTTTATCAAAATAACAAAAAACATTATTTTTCCAATAAATTTGAGAAAGATAGTATAAAATTTACTTATCCTTCCGTAAATTTATTTTCATTTAATAACCCATATGGAGCTTGCAATGTATGTGAAGGATATGGATCTGTTTTAGGTATAGATGAAAATAAAGTTATACCTAACAAAAATTTATCTTTATTTCAGAACACTGTTGCTTGCTGGAACGGGAAAAAATTAAGTAAGTGGAAAGATAGATTCATAAATGAATCTGTAAGGTTTAACTTTCCAATTCACAAGCCGTACATTCAATTATCAAATGAAGAAAAAAATATATTATGGGATGGAAAAGAAAAATGTAAAGGAATAAATCAATTTTTCGAAAAATTAGAAGAAAAACAATACAAAATACAAAATAGAGTTTTAATAGCAAGGTATAGAGGAAAAACAATTTGTAATAGCTGTAATGGAACACGTCTTAGAAAAGACGCATTATTTGTAAAAATTGCACAAAAAAGTATTGCTGATATAAACAATATGAGTATTGATGTTGCTCTCGATTTTTTTAACAATATCAAATTATCATCTGAAGAAGAAAAAATAACTGATAGACTATTATTAGAAATTAATTCTAGATTAAATTATCTTCAAAGCATAGGATTAGGATACTTAAAACTTAATAGAAAATCTAATACTCTTTCAGGAGGAGAATCTCAAAGAATAAATATAGCAAAGTCTATAAGTAGTTCATTGGTTGGCTCTATGTACATTTTAGATGAACCCAGTATTGGATTGCACCCAAAAGATACTGAAAAACTAATCCAAATACTCAAGAATCTTAGAGATATTGGTAACACAGTAATTGTTGTTGAGCATGATAAAGATATAATGTATGAAGCAGATCAAATTATTGATATAGGTCCAAATGCTGGAATTAATGGGGGTGAAATTATTTTTCAAGGAAGTCTTGATAAAATCAAAAAAAATAAAAATTCATTAACAAAAAAATATTTATTTGATGATTTAAAAATATTTACTCCTAAAAAAAGAAAAATACTTAAAGAAAGTATACATATAAATAAAATAAATAAAAACAATCTTAAAAATTTAAATGTAAAAATACCAATAGGAGGCTTGACTGTAATATCTGGAGTTAGTGGGTCTGGAAAATCATCGTTAGTGAAGCATACACTAAAAGGGGCATTAGAAAATTATCTTAATCATAACATAACAAATACAAAACAATATTCTGATGTTAAAATAACAAATAAGGCAATTAAGGACTATGAATTTATTGATCAAAATCCAATTGGAAAATCATCAAGATCTAATCCATCAACTTATTTAAAAATTTATGATGACATACGGAAATTATATTCAAATCAAAAACTATCAAAAATTAGAAATTATAAGACAGGTTACTTCTCTTTTAACATTGATGGTGGTAGATGTAATAAATGCAAAGGAGAAGGAGAAAATACAATTGAAATGCAATTTATGGCAGACGTGCAAATTACATGTGATGAATGTAAAGGAAAACGATTTAAAAAAGAAATACTTGAAATTAAATTCTTTGACAAGAATATTTCTGATATTTTAGATCTGTCAATTGACGAGGCAATTACATTTTTTAAAGAACATAATGAAATAAAAATTGCTAAAAAAATTCAACCATTACAAGATGTTGGTCTAGGATATGTTAAATTAGGACAATCATCAAGTACTTTTAGTGGTGGAGAAGCTCAAAGAATCAAGTTAGCTTATTTTCTAAGTAAAGGTAGTACTAAAGAGAAAACAATATTTATGTTTGATGAACCAACAACAGGCCTACATTTTCACGATATAAACAAACTACTAATCTGCTTTAATGCATTAATAGAAAAAGGTCATTCAATTATTTGTATTGAACACAACCTAGATGTCATAAAAAGTGCGGATTGGATAATCGACATGGGGCCCAAGGGGGGTATTGAAGGTGGTAAAATCATATTCAGTGGAACTACTGAAGAAATAGTGACAAGCAAAGAGTCAATCACAGGAAAATATTTAAAAAAATATATCAGTTAGAATTTAAATAATCTTGTAAAATAATTGTTGCACTAACTTTATCAACTAATGATTTATCTTTTCTTTTTGTTTTTTTAACGCCACCAGAAAAAATAGCTTTTTGTGCAATTTTAGATGTAAATCTTTCATCTACCAAACATATCTTTTTGTTAGGATATTTTTCTTTAAGTCTTTTAACAAAACCTTTTACATGTCCTGTAACATCAGTGTTATTATTTTTTAAATCAACTGGATAACCAACCACAAAGCAATCAATATTCTCAAATTTTATAAGATTTGAAATAAAATCATCTAAACGAAATGTCTCAATAGTATCTAAAGAAGAGGCAATTGTGCTAGTTTCATCAGAGATCGCAATACCTGTTCTCTTGGTCCCATAATCAATACCCAAAGCTTTTGCCATTAATATTTAACAATTTGATATGTAATATTTTCAGGTTTTACTTGAATAGTGTATGTTCCTGGAGAATATTTTTGTAAATCAATAATAGTTTGATCTTTATTGTTATCAATTTTCTCTAGCAACTTTCCATTATGATCAAAAATATTTATTGAATGAATTTTATTGTCATTATATGTTAAATAGAAAATACCAGGAGACGGATTTGGAAATAATTTAAAACTAAAATCATCTTCAGAAATAAATGAAGTTTGTCCTAAATCAATAGGAGGAAAAACAATATAATCTACCCATGCACAGTCTTCCCCCTCCTCTGTCCATCCGTCTTTATCATACTCCCATTCAAATTCATGTACGCCTACAGTAACAGGGTAAGAAACAAAACTCCAAGAATTATCTATTCCAGACCATTCTCCTTTTTTATTTCCATCGATATAAAATTGCAAAAAATCCCAATGTTGTTCAGAAGACACAAATTTCCAGAAGGAAATATCTCCAGGTGCAATTACATTAACATTAATTTTTAGATTAGAGACAGCGTTATTTGGAAGAGCTCCTGATCTACAAGAATTATTACCTTCATAAACATTTACATTGTCTATTATCCAAGGATAGTCAACATCATTATCCCATGCATATTGAGTGAAGTCTCCTGTTTCATAATCCTCATTAATAACACCAATTACTTCGTTGAAAATTGCTGAATGTGAATAAGAACTGTTACCAATATTAAAAGAAAATTCAGCTGGAGTTCCTACAGGAGTATTTGGAGCAATACTTACATTAAAACTAGCAGTCTGCTGTCCGTTAATACTCATACCTGAAACATTATCATTTGAATTATTGAAACTAACATAATTAGTAAAACAACTCATATTAGCTGTAAGTATTGATAATGGATCGAAATCGGCATGCCCAATATTTGTTACATCTACAATGAGATTAACTGTTTCACCAGCGTCTAATTTACCATTTCCATTACCCAGAGTTACATCATCAATACTAAAAGAAATATGATCAATTTGTGGAGCATTTACAGATATATTTTGTATTGTATTCCACGAGTTACCTAAATTATCTGTCATTTGCAAGTCAAAAACTACTTCATGTTGATCTGGAATTTGATTTGAAACCTGAAAAGTAAATGGATTATTTGTACTAACAATTTGTTGAGATGGTATTAAATTAATGATATCTGTTGCATTTATTAAAGTGATGTATGGGTCTGTTGTAGAGATATTTATATTTACAAGATTAGCATCTGATGAACCAACATTTTGAACATCAACACCCATACTTATAAATTCTCCAAAATCAACCTCTTGATTATTATTACCTGTATTATCATCTATGGTATGTGAAGAATAAATTACATATGGTCCATTAGGAGAAATAATTTGTATTGTACCCTCATATGGCTGTTTAAATTGCTTTGTGATAACAATATCTGCAATTCCTATATTTGCGATTGCAGGAAATGTTAAGTTAACTATTCCACTCGCATCTGCTAACTTAGCATCCAATAAAATTCCATTCATAGAAATAGCAACATAAGCATTTTCTTCAGTATTTACTACAACTGATGTAGTTCCTACAGGAGCAACAGAAGAATGAGATACTGTTAAATTAGTAGGTACACCAATATATGGCATTAGTGATGGATCCCCCATTACATGATAAATTTCCCAATAATACTGTTCAGACCCTCCTGCTTCAGTTACTGCTAAATTCCCCGCATGTGAAATTTGCCCTGTTGTTATAAACCAATCATTTTGTTGTTCACCGTTTTCATGCATTAAACAATCATATACACCTAAACCTGTCTGTGTATATAAAGGATTTGCAGGAGGTGGAGTTGTACCATTTCCTACAGCCCACCAGTAATCTTCATCCCAATAAGTATTATTAGAGCCTCCAATATAAGCAACAGCACCTTTATTGTTAACTCTTAAAATTGCCTCTCCAAAGCACTCTTGAATATCAAACTTATTGGATTGACAGCAATTTCCAATTAACACCCCAAACTTATCATCATTTTGTAAAGTAGCAATATCTGATGTTTCAAAAGCTGGATCAGCCCAGCCAAAACTACCACAGTGAGCTGTATAGTTTGCAAAGCAAACTCCATCACTTATATCTGATATAATAGCTGCTGAAGCTGCTGATTGATCAGAGGTAATAGGTGAACCAGTTCCATAAAGATAGGTATGAGTATTTATACCATTAGAAATATTAAAATAATTGTCAGTTGCATAATTAATTTGTCCGTTGCCATAAGTTGGTGCCATACTCGCATCAACACCTGCTACTAAAACCATATCATCTAAGAATGATGGATCTGAAAATAAATATCTTTCATGCTTTAGAGTCTTATTTACTTGGGCTTCAACTTGACCGGAATTGGTAGCTGAAAACCTACCAAAATACATTTCTGGATAGAAGTCCCCTCCTCCATCATATTCACAATAATACATGTCAGAAAGATGATTACCAGTATTTCCATCAAAAGAAGGAACTTGATCATCATCACCAACAATTAAAAGGTATGTAGGTGAAATACCATCCGAGGGATTATCATACAAGTCTTTTAAAAATGTATAAATAGAAATAGGAGTATTACCAACATTTGGATCATTGGTATAGGCCTCTATAACTTTAAAACCTTTTTTAGTTTTCCAATCAATTAATGGCTGTAAAGCAGATTGAAAATTTGGATCAGAAATAATAACATATTTTGTAGGGTATGTTGTAATTACATCTTTAGCTCCGTCATATTCGATGTAATTGACACATTGCTTAAAAAGATGTTCAAATTCATGTGAAAAAAAACGACTTCTTTTTTCATCTAATTTGTCGTAATTAACATTATTGAAGTCAATACTTACTTCTAATTTTGTGACAACAGAAATTTTATTTTTTTTAGGATTGTAGCTTATTGGAGATAAAGTAAGTCTAGCTAGCTGCTGTCCTCTCATTTCTCCTAATATTTCAATTGAAACTAAATCTGTATTATGAAAACCATCATAATTATAATATTCCTTATCAAAATGAAACATTGCATTTTCGGCATTTTCACTTTTAGATAAAGATGGTTGTGATGGAAAAATCAAGTCACTTATGTTGTAATCATTTAAAGAAAATTCTTTTTCTACCTTTTGAATTATATTAATATTTATGGTAGCTCCCTGTGGAATATTAATTAACTGTTCAAGGACGGGTAAAGAGGCAAAACCATTATCGGCATTTTCTCCATATCCATCAACACTGAGCTTAATAAACTGGAGGTCATTTTTTTTAATTTTACTAGTATTAATTTCCGACAATTGATTAACAAAATCAAATCCAGTTATTGATTTTGTAGTAATAGAAAATTTATTTTCATTTTCTGTGAGCTTAATATCCTTAGCAAAGCAAGAAGCTGATAAAAAAGAAAGCAACATAAGTGATTTTAATATTTTCATATTTTTTATTTTATACAAATTTAATTTAAAATTTAGTTTAAACAGCTAATATAGACCATATGTTTATTCAATAACTATTACTTTTTCAACTGAACCATCATCATAAATATGAAGAATTACATCATATTTATATATTTTATTCAAATTAACTTTTTTGCCTAATAAATCAGTTACAGCGATCAACTTTTTTTTCTCATATATATCAATCTTTGCAGGATTAGGCATCGTCCAAAAAACAAGATTTGTCCAAAAAGAAGAACGATAAGCACCACCATTAGGATCACACCAAGTACGCGCTTGCGCTCTATATGATTGAGCTGGTATTAAACCATTTTTGTTCTTGGTAATAGTTGGATAATTAACGCCAAAACCACCTGCATTAAACCAAGGTGCTCCCACATAATTTTCTCTTAACTTAATTCTAAGAAATTCATATTGGCCATTTAACGCCCAATCAAATCTTACTTTAGTATAAGAAATTGGTGTTGCAACAAAATTTTCTACCAAAGGACAAGAATCAGCTGTTGTAAAATAATGCAAAGGTGACCATGAACTACTTCCACTGCCACAGTACCAAGCTTTCATCCTAACCTCATATTGAGTACTTGGTATTAAGTCATATAACATCCTGTCTGTTTTTTGATTTCCTGAATTACAACTTCCAATTGGTCCCCCCATTGTTTTTTGCAACCAGTAAGATGAACCAACAGGTCTGTAATTTATTCTATACTGATCAACAACACAGCTGGTAGAATTCATGTTATCCCAATGAATTCTTGCCCTATCATGAATAACATCTGAACTAAATAAATTTGATGGATAATCTACATTACAATTTTGAACTATTTCTTCAATAACATCAATATCAAGGCCAATAAAACAATTATTAGCATCAACAATATATACGCTATATGTACCAGCTGAAAGATTTGATATATCCTCAGTATTTTGAATAGGGGTTGTAGTCCAGTAAAAACTGTATGGAAGTGTACCTCCTGTGGGTGTTAAATCGATGGAACCATCATTACCTCCTAGTGAAGACACATTATTTACTACAAATAATGCATCTAATGAATCGGGTTCTGTGATAGAATATGTAACAGTAATAAATTGACCAAAATTATCACTAACAACTACAGTATATGAACCAGCACTAAGATTAGATATATCCTCGCTAAATGATCCATTGCTCCAGTTAAAAATATACGGCGGTAATCCACCATTAACAGTTATATCAATTGATCCGTCAATCTCACCAAAACAACTTATATTTGAAATATTATCAATTACTGATAGTGAAGAAATTTGTCCTTCTGGAACAATAATAGAAAAAATTTGTATACAACCATTATCATCTGTGACATATAGATTATAAGTTCCTGCAATAATATTTGTAATATTTTGAGTTGAAGCTGTATATCCATTCGGGCCAGACCAAAAAAAAGAATATGGAGAAACTCCTCCAGAAGCAATAACAGAAACACTTCCATCATTATATCCTGAGCTAGTAGTGGAATCAACTAAAAAAGATACGATAATTGGAGTAGGCTGACTTATATAAAACACACTATTCTCTACTTGTCCTAAAGCATCAGTTACAGTAACACTATAATAACCACTAGAAATATTATAAAGATTTTGAGTAGTAGCACCATTATTCCAAAGATATGAATATGGAGGAGTTCCTCCTGATACTGATAAATTAATACTACCATCAGAACCGTTACTACAAGAAACATTTGAAGTTATAGCTGTTATTACAGGAATATATAAGCAACTTCCATCATCAATGGTTGCATTTGGATCAAAATTAGAAGCACTAGCATCAGTACACCCAAAGAAATCACATGTAGTTAAACAACTTGCCGAATTAATTCCAGGATTTAAAGCATTATTAATTACGATGGGATGAAAATCAATATTTATTCCATATCCACCAATATGACAATAACTCATAATTGTTCCATACTGTGGAGTTGGGTTATTTGTACAACTTCCTTCAACATCAACACAATTATCTATTGGACCTCCTGGCCATCCACACCAGTGTGTATGTTCTGAGCCTATATTATGTCCTATTTCGTGAGTACATACCATTAAATTCCAACTATATGATGGGTTTGGAAAATTAAAACTTGTAGTGTTATTTAAATCTGAACTAAATGCATACCCCCAACTATTATTACATATTCCATCTAAATATGCTATACCTCCTGTACCTGTATTGCTTCTTTTTGTCATTAAATGAACCAAATCTCTACTTATTGATCCATTATTTGAAATCCAATGATTTCTTAAAGCAGATAACATATTACTAGCATCATTTATATATGAAGCATACGGGTCTGTAGTTTCCCAAATAATCGTTGTTGTAACAGATATATTAAGATTTACATCACTATCGTAAACCTGACTAACACCAGCAATAATAGCAAGCGCCCAATTTGTAGTTGATGTAGTGGAGTTAAAAGTATTTCTTGTGTAATTATCAACTTCAACTGCTAATTCTATACATTTTGGATTCGATAATGATGATTTTATTTGCTCATTATTATTATAAATTTTTATCTTCTTATCTTCAACTTGACATGAAAAACTTTTTGAATGTAAAAAATCATTGACATCAAATAAAATAAATTCATTTTCTACATTATTAATTTCAAATTGTTTTTTGTTAAAAGTATAAGTAACAATTATAGAATCATCAAAGAGTAAGAGGGTTCCAATAGATAAATTATCTAACAAAATTTGATAGGATTTAAAACCTTGTTCATAAGGAATAACCTTATTTCCATCATTACTAGAAATTATCAACTGATGGTGAGGACCAAGAATAGAAAACTCAACTAGATTAACTGAAATAAATTGTTTATTGAGAAGAGGTAAATTGATTTCACAAATATTACTTTGATTTATTTTATCAATTAGTACCTCATTATTAAAAATTAAACCAATAGAATTCTCTTTTTTTTCTGTTACTTTATAAGATGATTCACTAAATTCAAAAACACTTTCTTGAGCTGACATGTTAATGCAACAACAAAATATAACACATACCAAAACTAATCTCTTCGAAATGTATTTATTAAATTTCATATTTTGATATTATCTATATAATTTCACCATTTACTAAATTTATAGTCATCAGATTTTACAAAATCTTCTCTAATTATTCTTAATAGAACTTTAATTATTATCTTCTCAAAAATATTTATAACATCTTCGTTTATAATTAAAGGAGAAGATTTTTTTCTAGACTCTGCTCTAGATAAATATATTAATTCGGTCTGTATATTTTTAAATGAAATATTTGCAACTTTAATTTTTTTATTAGTTGAATGAACTGCATTTTTATAGTATAAATATGCATACATCATTAGTTGTAATGCCTTGGGTTTGCTACCGTTTATGAGTTCCTCGTATTCATAAAAGACAAGATCCATAGGATCAACTTTACCTGTTTTATAATCTATAATTCTAATTTCATCTCCAACATGATCAATTCTGTCAATAGTTCCAATTAAATTAAAATCGATTCCATCACACTCTATTTTGTAATCTAAAGTATCTTCTTTAGCTAATATATTGAGGTCTTTGTTATTACTTGAAGCTTTCTTTAATTGTTTTTCTTCAAATTTTAAAAAGTTATTAATTAATTTTTTGGCGATTTCTAAATTTAAATAATTTTTACCTGAAATAACTGAACCTTCAGGCATAAGCTTTTCAAAATTTAGAATCAAATTATTAATTATTTTATCTTTATTTTTCTTTATAAAATCTTTATTGAGTTTACCCAAAGGATAAACATCATCGAGTGTATTATGTATAGCATTACCTATCGTTCTTTCATCTGAATGTTCTGTTAGTTCATCATTAATTTTAATATCAGCTAAATAATGATAGTAAAAATGCAAACTACAATTATTATATAAGTTCAAAGCAGATGGAGAAACACCCTTTTTTGCCCATAATTTTATTTGTTCTTTTAAGCCATCATTTTTAATTATATGTTGATTAATTTGTATTTTATTATCTAAAATTCTATCATAAACGTATTCATTGATTTTCCCATCATATTCAGCAAGAAGCTGAGTAATAAATCTACTCTTTTCTCCATTACCAAAGTCATCTGTTTCAGAATTGTAAATTAAACTTACATTCTTAGCACGTTGTAACAATCTGTAAAAATGATATGCAAAAACAGCATCTCTTTCAGAGTATGTAGGTAATTTAAAATATTTTTTCAAATCATATGGAATAAAAGAGTTTACTGATTTACCTGTTGGTAATTTACCTTCATTTACACTCAACATAATAACATTATCAAAATCTAGTGTTCTACTTTCAAGTATACCCATAATCTGTAAGCCTTTAAGAGGCTCTCCCTTAAACGGTATACTTTCTTTTGCAACTAATTGTTGCATAATTACATGTAAAGTTTTTAACTCAAAATCAAACTGACTTTGATCTAACAAATTATTTATTATGTTCAAGCTTCTATAAAAAGTAGCAAAAATCTCTGACTCTACTGATGCTTTATCACTTAACACATGTGGTCTTATTTCTTCAATAATATTTACTAATAATAAAACAAAGTCTTTTGGGTTTTGATCATTTTGAAAAATATCATTTAATAATTGGTTTTTAAAAATATTATCAATAGCTATCTTGTTTATAAAGACAATATTTCTCTCGTTAGTATAATTATTAAAAGATTCTATAGCTTCAGAAGTGACAAGCAAATTAAAATAAGCGTGTTGTATTAATCTTTTAATGTCCCTAATATGAAATCCATCATGTTTATATTTTAAAGCATTTAAATGTATATCGAATAATACTTCAAAGAAAGAAAATAATGACGATGCTTTCAAAGGATTACCCATAGTAACGTTAATCATCGGTATCGATGATGGTAAATTGTGTAATACAGGATATAAAAGAGATTCATCTGATAATACTAAAGCGGTATTGCTTTCATTAACATCTATTTCTTCTAAAGAAGATAGAATTTCAGAAGCAACCTTTGCTTGACTAATATTTCTTGGGCAAGAAATTATATTAAAGCTATTTTTTTTTGATTTAAAATAGTTTCCTACTCCATCAAAATCTATCTCTGACCATTTGCTTCTTTGTTCTCTTAAAAAACTACCTGCTTCATGCATCTCATTTTCATAATAATACTTATCTGCATCCCAAAACACACGAGCAATATTTTTGTTTTTCAAAAAATCTAATATAACCTGTTCTGATTTAGTTAGAGCATTTAATCCAACAAACCAAATCCTTGACCATTCTTTATCCATTGATTGAATACTATTGGCAGCTTGTTTATATGCTAATCCTTGATAAGCTAAATTTTCAGATAATAAAGAAGAACTAAAATCATTATACCACTTTAAAATACCTTCATAAAAATTAACATAATCGTTTTGCATAACAGTTAAATCAGAGTTAGAAAAACTCCAATTATCAATACTCCAGCTTTCCAACTTCTTTATATCTGATAAATTAGTATATATTGATGATGCATCTACTAAACTTTTATCAATTTCATTAAAATCATATAGTAAAGTACTACTCCATTTTAAAAAATCATCAAATGAATCAACCTTCTTAGGAGGATTTTTTAAATAAGTTTTGTAAAGTCTAAATTGTAAAGATATATTGTCTAAAACCTCTAAATTGGATATCTTCTCAACAAATTCTTCAATTGAAAATAGTTCTGGCAAAAAAATTGGTCGGTTAATTTTTTTTGAAATATAATGCTTCAAAAAAACCTTTGCTCTTTTAGAAGGTAAAACTACTGCAACACTACTCATATCATAAGAAAATTTATCTATTAGTCTTGCAGCTATTTTATCTAAAAAAGGTGTCATAAATTAACGATATTAATATTTTCAGAAGTATAAATCAACATTTTTTCAATGTTCTTATAACCCATTAAGCTTAGGGTTTTTGCATAATCAACAACTTGTTTTTCATCATCTACAGAATAGCTTCCAGATTTATAATCAATTATAACTACCTTATCAAAAGTTTTTGAAAAAGCTATTCTGTCAGGAATATATGTTTCTCCATTTTCCAATAAAATTTCTTGCTCATTTTTAATTTCCCATTCTTTGGTAAAATAAGGATATATTTTTTCATGAGAGAGGATACTATCAATAGTCTCTTCTAATTTCTTTTGATCTTCTTTTGTTATGAAGCCTAAATCATATAAGCTTTTTAAAGCTGTTTTTTTGTCTTCAAAATAGTTTATTTTTGATAAAGTTAAATGTAGCAACTTACCCCAATCTTTTTTCTTTTTTACATCTTCTAGATCCCAAATATCATTAGAAGAATGTTTTACAGAAATTATATCTCTCCATTTTAACTTATCCTTATCACTTATTTTAAACTTATTTTTAAATTTTTTATTACTGTGATAGTTCATGTTATAATCTCCTTTAATAACTGGAAATTTGTCACTAAATTTATATAAGAAAGAATTTAAATTTTCTTTTTTTTCATATTGTTTTAAATTCTTTGGCAAATACTTTGAAAAAATATAAAGTCTCTCTACAGGCCTTGTCATAGCAACATATAGCTTGTTTAATGAATCGAGCAAAGTTTTTTCTTTTTCTAACTGATAATTTTCTTTAAAGTATGAAAGTTCCAACTGATTACTACTGTTAATTAAAGCCGTCTGTAATTGAGAATCAAAATAATTTGATGTATTTACCCATATTTCATTTGTTTTTTTTCTGTCTTCCCAGTTAAAAGGAATCATAACTATATCAAAAGACAGTCCCTTAGATTTGTGTATAGTCATCACTTCTACTGCATTATTATCTTCAGGAACGACTATAGATTCCTTTTCCACCCTATCTTCCCACCAAGATAAAAAACTAGTTATACAACTACCATTCTTTTCTGAAAAAGATAACACTGCATCTAAAAAGAAATCAATATAAACGTCATTTTTAATTTTAAAAACACTTAAAACTTGTTCAACTATTTCATATAAGGTAAACTGTAAAATTTTAATTGGATTTAAATAAACATTAAATTGATTTAAAAACTCTAAAAATCCTTTGTTAGACTTTATTTGCTGATGAACTTCACTTAATTTAGAAGTTGTTGAATTATTATAAAATAAATATTCAGCTATCACTACTTTAGCAATGGTATTTTGTTTTTCTTTAAGGTATTGTAAAATTGCAATTATGGTTTTAATCTCTTCTGAATTTGCAAGTAACAATCCCTCGTTACTAATAACAGGTATTCCATTTTTAGAAAAATATTCAGCTACAAGACTTACGCTTTTTCTACTATTACATAAAATAGTTATATTTTTAAAATTATAGTTATGTAATGTAGTGAGGTTTTGAATTTCATCAACCATCTTATCTAAGATCAACTGTTTAAAATCATTTTCTTTATCACCAAAAAGCTCCAAGTGAACATACCCCCCTTCACCAGCCTTTGATGTTTTTTGCTCAACATGATCATAAATGCTTCTAAAATCATCTGATAAAATATCTTTGACATTCTTAAAGAATATATTATTAAATTCTACTATATTTTTTCTACTTCTATAGTTTTCAATTAAGTTTAAAGAAGCATAGTGGCTATTTATCTTTTTTTGCCAATCATTGATATACTTTAAATTCTCTCCTTTGTAAATTTCTGGTAATTTGGAAAATTGCTGTACTTCACCTCCTCTCCATCTGTAAATAGATTGTTTTCCATCACCAACTATCATTGTTTTACCAATGTCTAAAGAATCAGTAACCAAAGGCAAAATATTTTGCCATTGTAACAAGGATGTATCTTGAAACTCATCAATTAAATAATGATTATATCTCTCCCCTATTCTTTCATAAATAAAAGAGGATGGTTGTTGTATAACAATTTGATGTATTTTTTTGTTGAACTCAGAAATATGTTCAATATTATTTTCCTTTTTAAAACTTATCATTTCATTGGTCAACTCACTTAAAAGTGCTGTAGAGTATATATTTTTTAATACTGCCTTAACAGAATAATAGTGAGTTAGTAAGGTCATTAACTTATCAAAAAAATTAATTAAATGATGTTTTGTGCTTTCTACTAAATCTTTATGTTCTTCTCTAGTACTTTTTGCATACCAAATGTCATTTGAAATATTTTGTAATAATGAAGCAGTAGGTCGCCATTTTGAATCATCTTTATCAACAAGCTTTAAAATAAAATGATTATAGAAAATTCCTGATTTAAAACAATCTTTGGTCAAATTATGCTTATCAAAGAAAATAGAAACATCTTTAGATAACTCTTTAATTTTTGAAGATAAATTATTTTTTTCTATGTATAATTTCTCTCTAATCTTTTTATATGAAGATAAATTACTTTTGTTGGCAATATAGTTTTGTGCGTTTTCTTTAAATAGTTGCTCTGAAAACTCTTCTAGATCATTTTCAATATTGCCACTTTTTCCGTCTTCTACTTTTTGTAATGCAAAATTTACTAATGTGCTTGATAAATCTCCTCCACTATCTGAAATTTTATTTAACAAAAGAGCAACAACTGGTTGAATAATTTTTTTATTATCCATTTCCAATTCAAAATTTTGAGATAATCCCAAATCAAGTGCAAAAGTTCTGACAATTTTATAAGTAAATTTATCAATAGTAGAAATAGCTAAATCTGAATAATTATGTAGAATATGTAGATGTACGTCTTTGGATCTATTAAAAATCTCATCTTTATCTAACTGAGTGTTATCTAACAACCACTTCAATATACCGTCAACATCTTTTTTTAAAGACAATGCATTTAGATACTTTAATACTCTCTCTTTCATTTCAGTAGCTGCCTTATTTGTAAAAGTGACTGCTAAAATTCTTCTATAATAATTATTATAACCAAAATTATTGCCTTGTAGCGCTAAAGCAATAAAGCTTAATGATAAAGTATATGTTTTTCCGCTTCCAGCAGATGAATGATATATCTGAAAATTGCTCTTCAAATCAATAAATTTTTAAATGCTAAAGTTAGGATATTTTTTATCAGCAATAAATTTTTCACCTTAGTTTTTTCTTTAAAATGAGAGATAAAAATGTAATTTTTTTGCAATTTCATATTAATAACAAAAAAAAAATTAGATTTGCTGAAATTACCATAGCATGTATAAAGATAAAATAAGAGAGGTCATTTTTGGATATAGAACACGCGCAGGTAAACTTTTTGATATATTTCTTCTCATAGCAATTCTACTGTCTGTAATTGGAGTAATTCTTGATAGCGAGTCCAAAATACATACAAAGCATGGAGATTTATTATTAGACATTGAATGGGGGTTTACAGTATTGTTTACTATTGAATATATTCTTCGTATTTACTGCGTACGTAGTAAAAGAAAATATATTTTTTCAACTATGGGAATTATTGATTTACTTTCAATAATACCTACCTATTTAGTAGTATTCTATCCTCCAATAGGATCACTAATTGGTATTCGTATTATGAGACTAATTCGTGTGTTTAGAATATTTCAGCTTACTCCATATTTGAGAAGTGGTCATAGAATGGAAATTGCTTTAAAATCATCAAGACCCAAAATAATTGTATTTATTCTCTATATTTCTTTGATTGTTATAATTCTAGGAACATTAATGTACATAGTTGAAGGACAGAAAAATGGGTTTGACAATATTCCAGATTCTATTTACTGGGCTGTAGTTACTCTGACTACTGTTGGTTATGGTGATGTTGTTCCTGTAACAGAATTAGGTAAAGGCATAGCTGTATTAATTATGATGCTTGGTTATGCAATCATTGCTGTTCCTACCGGTATTGTTTCTGCAGAGTTTGCAAAAAATGATAAGGAGCAATTAGAAAATCAAGATGAAATTCTTTCTAAAGAAGATGAAATTCTAAATAAACTCAACGCTCTTGAATCAAAGATAGATAAGTTAGAAAGGGATAAATAATTAGAAGTTATCTGATTATATAAATTTGACCTTGCTCTTGGTGTTTCCAGCCTTCAAAGTCTTGAAAATATACTTCATAAATATATACTCCTGTAGGTAAGTCATTACCTGTATCATAATGCTTACCATCCCACCCATTAGAATTTAATAGGCATTCTAAGTCTGTAATATCATCAGTTACATATACAAGGTTAGAAAATCTGTCGTAGATATTAAAGTAGAAAGTTTCTATTCTTATACCGTTATATTGTAAACAGAATTTATCATTTATACCATCGTAATCTGGTGTGAAAGAATTAGGAATATACATCCAATACTCATCCGTTACCCAAATTTGTTTTCTAATAGTATCTTGACACCCTACATTATCTGTAACTACTAAGCTTATTTGATAAATACCTAAAGAATCATATGTATGAAATGGGTTTTGCACAAATTCATTATTTGTATTATCTCCAAAGCTCCACTCCCATGAACTAACATTTCCTTCTGAAATATCACTTAAACTAACAGATGGATATAAAATAGTTAAAGTATCATCTGTACCAATGAAATTAGCTGTAGGAGCATCTTTTATTGTTACCAATGCATTTCCTGAAATGGAACCTGTTTCATTAACATCAGAAAAAGAAACTAAACTATATGATCCAGCTGTATATGTATTAACAATGTATGGATTTACACTAGTAGTAATTGGATTTTGATTTGTCCCATCAATTGAATAAATAAAATTATAAGGAGGTTCTCCGCCGCTAAAAGATATTTTTACTTCTGCAGGAAAAGAGCTATTACTACAGATACTGTCATTTCCTGAAATAAATGCTTCTAAAGGTGGCTTTGGATATATATAAATAACACATGAATCAGAGCTATTGGCAAAAAATGATGCATTTAATGTAGTGCTTGAAGGTAAAACGGTATTATTAAATGTCTTCCAATAGCTGAATAGCCAATTAGGCTGAACCGTTGCATTTATTGTAACTAAATCTCCAGCCCAATAATTTTGTGAATAAGGCATATTTTGTAAAACACCATCTATATAAACATCTGCCGTACCTGGATTGTTAATATTATAATTAATCAGTACGCCTAGCCTTCGATTTACTATAGTATCTACAAATGTAGTATCACAGCCATCTATTATTATTGATGAATTAACAAAAACTCCTGTATCTTGGGGGTTAAATACCATAACATCAGGAACATATACAGTATCATAAGAATTGTTATATGTAAAACTACCAGGTGTCATACTCATTTTCCAAACAAAAATATCTTTCTTCCTTCCTGTAGCATCAAGAACAGTACCATCAAAGTCAGCTAAATCTTCAAAAAAGCCAACAGCATACACATTTCCAAATCCATCAGGGCAAATATCTCCTGTTCTATCATCATCATCTGTATCTGCTCCAGCTAATTTAGCCCATACCCAATCACCTGTGTTTGTTGATCCATCAAGTTGCGCAACCCATGCTGAAGCAGTAGTATCTCCAGTAATTTGAGGTCCAACAGCTAAGTTATCATTAAATACCAGTGTATCCTTAGTTGTACCACCAAGAAACACTTGTTTGTTAGCATCAACAGACATCTGATAGGGTTTATCTGTACCCGAGCTTCTTGCTCTTTTTGCCCATTTCCACTCCCCTTGATTATTCATTTTGGCAACAAAAATATCTCTCTTTTGCTTGTGACTCAAAGTATCACTACCATTTGATGCGTTAGCTCCAGGAAATACCATTGGATTTCTATATTCTCCTGTAACATAAACATCATTACATACGTCAACAGCAACACTATTAATCCTATCGGTTTTATTACTACCAATACCTTCAGCCCATAGCCAATTACCATCTTTATCCATCTTAAAGATAAAACCATCCCATTCCCCATTAGAAGATAAAGTAAATGGTCCATAAGTAGCAACTTGATTAGGTCCTCTTTCCTGAAATCCACCAACTACATATATATTTGAAAAATTATCAATTGCAAGTCTATTATCTCTTGAACCTCTTTGATCTTTAATTCCATCAAATTTATCTACCCAAAGCCAGTTCCCTAAGGAATCTAGTTTTCCAATATATCCCATGGGTTGGCAATCATTACCCCACTCTGGATTTTCTATAGTAAAAGTATCAAAATCAGCATCATAACCAGAGAAGAAACCCGTAACATAAATAAAACCATCTTTATCGACTTTAACATCATAAGAATGATCATCGGCATCATATATTGGATAAGGACATCCACCTGATGTATTATCTCCTCCAAAGCCAATTACCCACTGTGGATTTCCGTCTGTATCAATCTTTGCTAACAAGGAATTATCATGTGCATTTGTTTGATTACCAGGAACACTTACTGTTCCTGGAGCACCATCGACACCTAACTTATAGCTACTCCAAAAAGTACCAGTGATAAACACATCTCCACCAGGCGTAACATGCATGCCAAGAGCTCTATCATCACAGCAACCATATGCTTGATTACCACCAGGGACTGCCCACAATACATTTCCGTTAGAATCGAGTTTAGCTACAAAATTTTCTTTGTTTGTACCCTGAGAAGGGTCATTCTCTAAAAAGATTTGATCAAAATCAGCTTCAGAATTATAGTATCCACTAATGTATATAAACCCTAGTGAATCACAGCCTATTGAAATTCCTTTATCAGACTCAGGTCCACCAAAAGATTTAACCCAGTCTGTTGTCTGTGAATAAACAACTGTAGTAATTAATATTAAAAATATTATCTTAACTAACTTCATTTTCTGATTAGATTACTCTATTATTAGTTTTATATTTTCTATGTATTCTCCTTCTAATTCAAGCTCTATAAAGTAAATACCGCTTGACTTATTTGTCCTTTCTATCACAAACTTATCTGTGCTCAACAACTCATACGTCTCCACCAACTTTCCATAAATATCCACCAAATTGATCTTACCATCAAAAATAACCCTTCCAAAATCAATAGTCACTTCATCCCTAAATGGATTTGGATAAACCTCTATCTCTAAATCACTAATATCTATCGCACCTAATGGACCTTCATCATAACTCACACT
>JAYZXD010000025.1:0-22996 GCA_036141595.1 Bacteroidota bacterium | reverse complement strand
AGTTTTTGACGGCAATAATTATACTTCAGGTAACATGAGCTCGATAACGTTTGAAAATTTATTTATTAATCCTTGTGGAATTTTAACTTTTACCACTTCAATAAACTCTGAGCTCGGCCAAACAGATGTTCAAAATTTTGACTATACTTTTTTAGTATTATCATCAAATAATGAATTTCTTGATTTACCAAACAAAAGCTTAGTCAGAATTGTTGATTTATTAGCTAGAAATACAAAAACTTCAAATTATAAAATTTTGCTTTATATTTATGATGATGGCTCAGTTGAAAGAAAGGTAGTTATTCATTAAATTTGGTGTAAATTTTATTAATTGATAACTTATCAAGCTTGCCATTTAGCCAACTACTACTTATTTCTGCATTATATTTTTTATAAAAATTGATTGCTGGAGTGTTCCAGTCTAAGACTTGCCAACACATTCCTTTCATATTCTGTTCATAACAGATTTTAATAGTTGCTTCAAACAATTGACTACCAATACCTAAATTTCTATATTCTTTTTTAATAACAAAATCTTCTAGAAATAAAAATTTCCCTTTCCATGTTGAGTATCTAATATGATAGAAGGACAATCCAATAATTTTATTTTTATCTTCAGCTACCAAAAAATAATATAATGGCTTCTTTCCAAAACCATCATTTTCGAGTTCTTTAAGTGTTATTTGTACTTCTTCAATCGCATTTTCATAATCGGCAAGTTCTTTAATTAGCTCAAGAACGTAAGGCAAATCAGTTTTAAGACCTTTTCTAATATTCATTTATTGAAAAATTATATCTATATCTATTAATTTATTGCCACGTTTAACTCTTACAGTTGTTGCGTCACCTTTATTAAAGGCTCCAAGTCCTTTCATGTAAGAATTCATGTCTACGACATCAATATGACCAATTTTTACCACTATATCTCCTTTGGCAATTCCGTATTTCTCTGCTGTTTTTCCTTTGGAGATACCGTCTATTCTCATTCCTTCTCCATCGTATAGGTAGTCTGGCATAACCCCTAAAGTAACATTAAATCTAGGTGTTGTTGTAGAGTCACTTTTTGTTTCTTGAAAATCAAATTTTTCAATTTTAGTTGATAATTCTATTATTTTTTTTACATATTCATGAATTAAAAACATGCCATCAAAATTTATTTTCTCTACATCATCACTTGGTTTATGATAATCTGAGTGTTGTCCTGTAAAGAAATGAATTGAAGGAATATTTTGAAGATAAAAGGATGTATGGTCTGATGGTCCTATACCAGATTCAGTAGTTTTTAATTGAAAATCAAATGTATTTGCGTCATTTATTAGTTCCTGCCACTTAGTGCTTGTTCCTATACCATTAATTGCTAGTGTTTTTTGATCATTTAATCTACCAACCATATCAAAATTTATCATAAACCTAACTTTATTTAGGTCAATAGTAGGATTTTTGGCAAAAAAGGAAGAGCCAAATAGACCGTGTTCTTCACCTGAAAATGCGATAAATAAATAGTTATAGTTTTTTATTTCTTTAAGAGAATTTGCAAGATTTATTAAAATACTAACACCACTTGCGTTATCATCTGCTCCATTGTGAACTTTTTTTTCTCCATCATAAAGAGACCCAAATGAACCATATCCAACATGATCATAGTGTGCTCCAATTATTATAGTTTCTACTGCATTATTGTTAATGTATCCAATAACATTTTTCCCAATAATTTTTTCTTTGACTTCTTGACTATGTGGGTTTTTTCTAATTTTTGCTTCAAAAGATTGATAGAATTCATCTTGACCTTTTGGTAGTAAATTATACTCTTTGAATTTTAAAATAATGTATTCTGCAGCTTTTGTTTCCCCTATTGTTCCAGTTGCTCTACCTTCTAGTTCATCGGAAGCTAGATAAGTAACATCTATCTTCATATTTTCTAATATTTTTTCTTGATCTTGTGCTTGAGAAAAGGAGATTGAAATTAATAAGAATAAAAGGCTTTTGACTAATTTTTTCATGATTAAATCGCTATTTTTGTAAAGTTTTATTTTAAACAACAAAAATATGAAAAAGCTAGTTTTTTTAATACTTTTTTTGCCATTGGTTGCAATGGGACAATTCAATAAAAAAAGTTCCAAAAAATCTAATAATAACTCTCTTATTTTGCCTGGTGAAACTCATTTTAAGAATTTAAAGCAACTAACATTTGGCGGCGAAAATGCTGAAGCTTATTGGAGTTTTGATGATTCTAAATTAATATTTCAGGCAACAAATGAAAATTGGGGACAAAGTTGTGATCAAATCTATATCATTGACACAAATAATTATTCATTAAATACGCAGAAACCTAAAATGGTAAGTCTTGGGCTGGGAAGAACAACCTGTTCGTACTTTATGCCTGGTGATTCTACTATTATTTATGCCTCAACACATCTAGAAGACGCAAAATGTCCTCATGTTCCAGAAAGAAGGGTTAATGGCAAGTATGTTTGGCCTATATATAGTTCATATGACATATTTATCGCAGATTTAAATGGAAAAATTGTAAATAGAGTTACCAATCAAGAGGGCTATGATGCGGAAGCTACAGTGTCCCCGATGGGTGATAAAATAGTTTTTACATCCATAAGATCAGGAGATTTAGAATTATATACATGTGATATTGACGGTTCAAATATTCAACAAGTTACAGATCAGCTAGGTTATGATGGTGGCGCTTTTTTTTCTCCTGATGGTAAAAAGCTAGTTTTTAGAGCTTCTAGACCAAAAACAAGCGAAGAAATAAAAGAATACAAAGATCTTTTGTCAAATGGATTAGTTCAACCAACAAAAATGGAAATATATACATGTAACGTGGATGGTAGTGATTTGAAACAAGTGACAGATCTTGGAAATGCAAATTGGTCGCCTTTTTTTCACCCAAGTGGAGAAAAAATTATTTTCTGCTCTAATCATTCAAGTGTAATGGGTTTTCCTTTTAATTTGTACATGGTTGATCTTGACGGAAATAATTTAGAACAAATTACATTTGATGAGAAATTTGCTTCTTTTCCTGTTTTTTCTAACGATGGGAAAAAAATCGTTTTTTCTTCTAACAGAAATAATGGTGGTACAAGAAATACGAATGTATTTATAGCAGACTGGATAGAATAATTATTAAAAATTATAGTTTTTGTACTTCAAAAGTGGGATACCCTTTTTCTCCATTTGAATTATAGAAATCTATAAATCTTAATTTGAAATAGTTGTTTCTAACGTCCTTTATTATGTAAGAAATATTAGAATTTACTACATAACCTTCGTTAAAGATATATGTTTTCCAATCAAAACCAATAGTGTTTTGATCATTTGAAAATTCGTAGGAATTTATAATTGTATTATCTATTTCTTCAAATGTATTGATTGTATCTTTTGTAATTAACACATTATTTAGATAGTTGCTTAATACTCCAGTTACTAGATAAAATGGAGGTAGTTCGGGGTCGTCATATAAATGTGTATACTGAGTGAAAATTAAGTCCCAATCTTGTTTTTTAGGCTCAATTTCTTTTACATTATCATCATCAAAAGATAAATATTTAAAATTATATGAGTTGTTTTTATTAATTACTTTGCTTCTATATTCTGAATTATCTAAATTAGCATACTCTATTAAGTATATACTTTGGTTTACAGAATCAATTCTTATTTTTTTATACCCAGCATTAGAACCATCAATATTAAAACCAAGATCAATAATATACACTGAATTTTTATTTCTATAATCTCCAATTGCAGTTCCATAATTGGTGCCTCTTGGATTTTCAGTTCTCCAAGTTAAATTTTCTGTTGTAATAAAATCTTGAAAATTATGGTTTATTAGTTCAGATACTTTTGCAAATCGTGCGCTATTTGTTATTATTTTCCACCCTTCTTCTGAGGCTTCAAACGCCAAATCCCAATCTGTTTTTAAATTTTGTTTTACTACTTGATTATTTTCTAGGTTGTAATATATTTGGTGCTTGTAGTCTGATTCCATGTCAATTTGGAAAGATTGTAGCTCCCCAATCGAATCTGATATTGGAATTTCAGCTTTCTCGCAACCAAATGCTAAAAAAAGAAGAAAATAAAAAATCTTTTTCATAAATTAATTTTTAGTTCAGTAAAAAAGGAGCGTCCATAGCCTACAGACATTAAATTATTTGTGTTGCTATGTGCTGTGCCGATTAAACTTCTTGAAATGTCAGTTATATTAAATAAATTTTTTGCGCCAAATGAGAAAAGTATTATATCACTAAATATTTTTTGATTTATGGATATATCCATTAAATTATATGAATCCGATGTGATCTCATCTATAGAGTTGTTTTCTAAAAGGTAACTAACCATTTCTCCAGTATGTTTATAGAAAATATTAAATCTTGTTTTATTAAGGATATTAAAACTTAGGTTTAAGTTGTAGTCTAGACTAAACTGATAATTATTATTGTTAAATTCATTATTTCTTCCAGTGTATGAAACACCTATTTTTGCGTTTATTTTGTTATAATAAACATCAAGAATTGTTGAGATTCCTTTGGTTTTAAATTTATCAATATTAAAATAGCTATACTGGTCTGAATTTGAATCAGATAATGCTAGATCAATTTTGTCATCTATAAAGTTATGAAAAAGATTTATATCAGTTTTAATTTTTGTTTTTGAAATTTGGTTATTAAAACTTATATTAAATTGTATATTTTCAGATGTTTCAGCTTTAAGAAGAGGGTTCCCAACTATATTATGATTTATATCAACGAAGTTCAAATATAGCTCTTTGAAATCTGGTGCTCTGAATCCTTTTGCATAGCTGAATCGAAAGTCATAATCTTTTACATTATATAATAAATTTAATGAAGGTATTAGTGGAGCCTTATAACTTGAATTATAGATTACCCTAAATGATGGTCTAATACTAATAGATGTGTGAGGGGTGTATTCAGCAAATGAAAAAAAAGCATAGTTATCTTGTTCTTGATAATTATTTGTTATTCTTTTTCCTTTTGCGGTACTTTTCTGCAAATCAATACCAGCTTGATATTTAATTATGTCATTACTAGAGTTAGAAATTGTTATTTTACCAATTATCAAGCTAAATTCCGAAGTGTCTTGAGCATTTATGTCATCAACTAATGTTTTATTAAGAGTAGTTAAATCTGTGTAATATGTTTCTTTCTCTCTTTTGTATTTATTATATGCTAGTAAAATATTTACACGATCATTTAAATTTTGAAATTTAATATCACTTCCAAAGTTTGTTCTTTTGGTATGGTAATATTCATCAAACGCTGTTTCAAAATATGGCTCTCTAGGTTTTCCTAAATTGCTAACTTTTTCATAAAAATTTTCAAAATAATTGTAGATTTTTAAGTCATTGTATTTTAGTCTGTAGCTTACTTTATTAAAAGTTTGTTCTTTAGGTTTCCACTTTTTTACTCTGTTCATGTCGGCTAGTTGGCTAGTTGGTAAAAAACTAAATGGTTGGTTCATAGACCACCCGTTAAAGTACTTTCTGCCAAAATTATATGACATGTAGTTCAAATTATTATTTGAAATAAAAACATCAAAATTGTATCTTCCAACACTTTCGTACAGGGAACTAAATTGTTTAGTGTCTTTTGTGCCCTGCTTACTAATTAAATTTATTGTGCCAGCTAGTGCATCTGTACCATAAATTGTGGATAAAGGTCCTTCAACAATTTCTATTCTTTCAATATTATTTAAGTTAATTTGTGAAAGATCAATATTACCATTTAATCTTCCGATAACAGGTACGTTATCTATTAAAATTTTTACATTTTGACCTGAAATGCCTTGCAAAGCAATTGATGATCCTAGAACATTGTCTTCAAATAAATTAATATTTAATTGTTTTTGAATAATATCAGCTAGATTATGGTAGAGCCCAGAATTTATTGCTTTACCATCAATAATCCTAATTTTATGAACTGAATTATCTACACTAGTGCTTTCTAGTTGTCCAGTAATAACAACTTCTTTAATTGTTTTGTTTAACGTATTTGTTTTATTTAAACTATCACTTATTTGTGCAAGAGAAGTTAAATTACAAAATAATAAAACTATTGAAAATAGTTTTTTCATCTTCAGATTAATAAACAATTAATTTTTTAGTAACCCCATATCCATTTTGATTAGAAACATTTACTATGTATGTTCCTTTTGATAATTTATTTTTGTCAATAGTGTAGGTGTTAAACCCTTCTTTATTGATTTTAGAAAAATACATTTTTCTTCCATAGAGGTCATGAACGCTAATTGCGTCAGCCTTTTGCAAATCATAAATTATTGTGATATCTTTATTATTGACAGATGGGTTGGGAAAAATATCTAATGTACCTATGGCTAAGGAATTATTTGTTGAAGTTGTTGAAATTAATTCTGACTCAAACTTAATATTGCCTGTTGACATACCGTCAAATCCAGTAAAAACTAAACGCCAAACTTGGTCTTGATAATTTTTAATGAAATATGACCTATTAGGCACAATAACATAGCTTCCTGAAAATTGTTTCCAGTCGTAGCCAATAGAATTCATTTCATTTTCAAAATTATGACTTACGTAGTCTGTATATAACAGTGGGTTAGCTATATTATCTGCTTGTGCAATCTGAATTCCAATATTAGAAAGCACTCCAGTTACCGAATAAGGCATCCCTTGAACTGGAGTTATATACTTAGTAAAAGTAATATCCCAGTCACTCAGTGATGGTTCTCTATCTAAAATCGCATCATTATCAAGTGAATAGTAAATAAATCTTTTGTCTGAGTAGTTTGATGCTTGAATACTTTCACTTATTTCATTAGACCCATCTAAGTTAGCGTACTTAAAAAAATATTCTCCGCTTGCTTTTGATTCAATTAATAATTTTTTCCAATTTCCATTTACTGTTTTTATTAAAAAAACTGAATCTCCAATAATATGATGTGTTTGAATGTTATATACTCCCCATCCGTAATCAAACATTTCTGAAGATTGATTCATAACAAATGCACCGTAATTCCAGCTTGTATCGCTGTTATACATCCTAGTGGTCAAAATGTTTGGAGTACTATTGTTTATAGAGTTCCAAGAGCTAATATCTCCTAAGTTATAAGTATAAAGCTCAACTCCTTTACCATCATTAATTCTGATATTTGCTGAATATATATCAGTACTAAATGCTAAATCCCAATTTTCATTGTCAACATTCATGATTTCATGGTTTTGCATACTATAGAAACTTTGATGAGTGTAGCCCGGAAATAAAGAAATATTTTGTTGATTTTGAGCTTTTAGGTTTAGTATCAGACCAAGTGCTATTATGCACGAAATGTATTTTTTCATTTTTTAAATATTTATTGCAAAAATAACTCATATTAAACCAATATAATAACTATAAAAGTTCAATAGTATTGGCTAAAGTTCATCTTATATTTTTTTAAAGAAATATTATAAATAACTGTATAAGCGATTTTTTTATATGCAACTAATATATTAAATTTGTATAGCATTATTTATTAAAATTGAAATCTGAACACGACATAATACTAGGTGAAAGTTTTTTTTGCATTTTAACAGAAAATCATGAATTTAGTAGTAAAGAAGTGGTTAGAAATATTGATTCTACATACATTCAGTTTCATTTTGTGTTAAGAGGTAGTATAAATTTTTTATTTAATAATGGTGCATACAAGCTTAATGTTGAGGAAAGAAATTACTTGATGTTATATAATCCTATGAAGGACTTACCATTAAATATAAATGTTAATAGTCAATCTACTTTGATATCAATTTTAATTTCTATTGATAAGTTCCACAAATTATTTTCTGAGGATTCTCATAATATTACATTTTTAAGCAAGGAAAATATTGATAAAAGATATTATAATGAAAACAAAATATCAAAATCTATTAATGTGGTATTAAATCAAATGTTAAATGATTATGATGTAAATAATAATGGAAACTCACTATATCTAAAAGCTAAGGTGTATGAAATATTTAGTTTAATTTTTCAAAAAGATATTGATAAAGAAATTGAAAAATGTCCATTTATAATGAACGATGATCATATTATGAAAATTAAATTGGCTAAGGATATAATTGTTTCTGCATATGATAATCCACCAACATTAGCTGAATTATCTAAAAAAATAGATTTGAGCTTAAAAAAATTAAAGCAGGGCTTTAAAGAGGTTTATGGAAGTCCGGTTTTTCAATATCTTTTAGAGTATAAGATGAATTTATCTAAGCAGTTACTTGCTGGAGGTAAATATAATGTTAATGAAGTAAGTATGAAGCTAGGATATAGTACAGCTAGTCATTTTATTGCAGCCTTTAAGAGAAGATTTGGGATTACGCCAAAGCAATATATTATGCATAAGTCATAAATCTGCAATTATTTTCTTTTTTAAAATTTCACTGTTTACTTTGCTTTTAATTATTGAGCAGCTTTCCACTTTTCCAAAAATACTATATCTGTTTTTTGCAATCCAATCATAAATAATATCTCTAATTATTTTTGGGATTATATAAAACACTTTGCATAGTGCTAATATTTTATTAAGATTTATCATAATTTCTATAGCAGCACTTGATTTCCATTCTATATTATTTCCATCAATTAGTATCACAGAGTCAAATTCTTTAATTTTGATTTTGTTTAGGTTAATAAATTGTTCAATGTTTTTATTCTGTAGTGGTAAAAATCTAAACTTATCTTTTTTATCTTTTTTTGCTATAAAAACAATAAAATTATTGCACAAAGCACAAACTCCATCAAATAATATTATTTTTTTTGTCTTTAATTCTTCATTCATAATTTTATTTGGCATGTAACAAAATAATTTCTTGGTGGAGATGGAATTATACCAGGTCCAGGATATCCACTAGCTCTTCTAGTAAAATATGAGTTGTTTGTTATGTTATTTATCCCAAAATTCAAAGTGCATATTTTAAATTGAGCTTTATAAGAAATATCAATTATGTGATAAGATGGAATCCTACCTATAATTCCAGTTATATCACTTTCAACTGCATTACTTGCATCAGTATATTGTGAAGATAAATAGCTGAACTGTATATTTCCCATATGTGTTTTATTACCAAAAATCAGTCCAGATTTTATATTTAATCTGGGTGTAAATTCTACTTCATTTCCTGCAATTCCATTACTTTCAGAATATATGTACAATGAGTTTGAGTATGCAAAATTAATATAAGTATTAAGTTTATAGCTAGAGTTTAATAAATTTCCAATGTTTAAGTCAAATAAAGATTCTATTCCATTAATTCTTGCATTTCCCACATTACCTCTTTCAGTTTTTACAGTTGTATATCCTGGATTTTCTTCTATTTTTTTAGAAATAAAGCCAATTCTGTCATTGTATAAAAGATTGAAATAATTTATATCATATCTAATTAATTTATTTTTCTTACTTCTTAATCCAATATCAAACGTATATCCACTTTCGTCTTTTAAATTAGGATCAATTCTAAAGGAGGGATTGTTTATACTCATATCAGAAAAAGTTACTGATCTATAATTTTGTGATATATTTGAATATGTTTCCAGACTATTAAATTTATAGGAGACACCTATTCCAAATAGCACAAAATTTCTGACATTTTTTCTTTTTTCATAATATGTTGAGTCAAAAATAGGTTGTTGCGCAAGGTTAAATCTTATATTTCTGTATTGGCCATTACTTTTTGTATTTATATGTTCAAATCTACATCCTGGAGTTATTAAAAAGTTACTGTCAATATAAAATATGTTTTCTGCAAATAAAGCTAGATTAAGGTTTGGATAGTTATAATTTGATTGGTTGTTGTAATACGGAAATTGTTGGTTATAAAAATTGAAATCTGCATCAGATTGTATTGAACCTGGGCCTTGTTGGCTTGAATTATTAGATTTGTAAATTTTTGCGCCTAATAGAAAAACTGTTTTTTTATCATATAAATTATATTTCTTCAAAAATCTTTTTTCGACACCGTAGTTATTAAATTGCCCTAAAATCAAATCTCTAACACCCAATGGATCTATTTGATCAACTCGATTATCTCTAAATCCAAGAGCATAACGCGACGCATCAAGATAAAAAAGATTCAAACTCAACTTATTATTACTATTGATTTTATAAAGTACTTTTGTGTTTAGTAATAGCCAATTTACTTTAAACCAGTTCCTTGTTCTGTTACTTTGAAAAGGATTTTCAAAAAACATTTGATCGGTTAACCCTCCACCTTGTTTTGCCAAATAATCAAGATACGTGATTTCTGCAGAAATTTTAATTGATTCAGATAATTGATACTGAATATGTGTAAAAAGATTCACAGATTCAAAATTGGAGTTTGGGCGGAATCCATCTCCCTTTTTGTAGTTTAAAAATGAATAATACCCAAATTTATTTTCTCTTCCCTCTAAGCTAGTAAAATTTGTATATAAATTATTACTTCCAAAGGTGTTTTGGAAATTTATGTTGAAGTAATTATTTTTTTCAGGTTCTTTAAATTTAAAATTTATTAAGCCGCCAAATTGTGTGCCATATTGTAAAGATGCTGCACCTCTTGTAATTTGTATCTCTTTTAAAGCTTCTGCGGGAGGAGTATAGTAACTTTCTGGATATCCTAAAACATCTGCGCTTATATCATATCCATTTTGACGAATATTAAAATTTGCAGATCGACTTGGGTTTAGTCCTCTTCCTCCAATATTTAATTGTATTCCTGCATCGTCATTTTGAAAAATATTTAACCCACCAATTTTATTATAGATTTGACGAGCATTATTAGTTGCCGTACTAGCCAATTTTTCATCTACTATTATTTTGTCTGATTTTTTAGCCGCATATATTGCGTTTTCAACGATATCACTTAAATTATCGCTATCAAAATCAAATTTTTCTTCTCTAATTTGAATCTCGTTTAGTTCTATGTAGATTTTCTCTAAAAAAATGTTGTTTGGTTTGAGGTGATTGATTGTAATTGTTTTGTGACTAAAATTTTCTTTATGAAATACCAGCTTGATACTATCTCTAGTATCTGAAATTGAAAATTTACCTTGTTCATCAGATTTAGTAATAAAACCCTCATAAAAATCATATATGTTGACATTTGATAAAGTTGCCTTTTTTTCTTGACTAAAGATAATTCCTTCATATGTGTTTTGACTATAACACATAGTTGAAACTATTATGCAGATAATTATTCTAAAAGCCTTGTATCTCATCGTTAAATGGTAATATCCAATTTTTTCTTCTCATCGATTCATTTATTTTTAATAAATCAACATTATTTTTAACAAATCGTTGACTTAATCTCCCATTTAGTGTAACATAGGAATCTACATATACGCTGGGATTTGAAAAACCTTTTTGTTTATAGTGTGCAGCCAAATATCTTGCATATTCTAAGATAAAATCAGGTTGGTGACTCATCTGTTTTTCTTGAAAAGAAGTTAAAAATTCATCATTTGAAACAACTACTCTTTTTTTGGAATTATTATCAATGACTGTAAAAGTAGCAATACCTGACTTTTCCATAAGCATCACTCTCCAAGAAAATCTATATCCTTCTTCAGTCCAGAATAGTTCACCTTCATAAATTAAATATCTAAACGGTAGTAGTATTTGCACAAATACTATCAATGATAAAGTTATAATTTTAACTTTTTTATATTTTATAATAATATTTTCTTTTATGTTAAGTTCTCTTTTTGAATTAAATAGATTAGAAAGAAATCGGATCATCTTATTGTGTAAATTATAGTTTAAGAAAATCATTGTAGCTATAATCATTATATAAGGAAACATTCCAATAGAAGGAAAAAAAATAGAAGTCATCACATGAAATATTATCACTAAAATAAATGCAAAGTTTCTAAACTTTTTACTAAACAATAAAAAGCCAATGAGTATATCATAAATCATTCCTCCCCAGCTCATAAAGTAGTGTATCCAATTTTTAGATAGATATTTGCCTATTAATGGTAAATCATATTTTCCTGGCAACCATGTTTTCAAAGGTTGAGCTTCAAGAAGCCAATCAGAATTAATCTTTGCAATACCTGCGCAAAAATATATTATAAATAGCATGTATTTAATAACATCAATTGACCATCTGGGTATTTTAGTATAACTTGATTTTTTAAAAAAACTATCTAATGAAAATTGACAGTTTGCAGGAAGAAAAATTAAAATAAATGAGATAATGCTTATAAAATAATAATGATTTAGATATGTAGTTTTGTCAATTAGCTCAATATATGTGAAGGATATAAAAAAAGTGATACATGCAATTGTGTATTTATAGCCTAACATTATGAATAATGATGATAGACCACATATCAAAAATAAAAAATAGTTCCAAGAACCAAGTGATTTGACCCATTCAAAACCATAATACTTAAAATGAAAATCAGGACTTATATATGTTGTTTCTATCCATCCATTATTCCAAAAACGAATTACAGAGACAAGCATAATAAGACCAAATAAAATTCTAAAAACAACTAAAGGAGAGCTTTCAGAATATTGATTTATGTAGTTATTTATTTTGGTTTTCATAAAAAAAAGATTCTCTTAAAAAAGAGAATCTAATTTATTAAATTATTTATATTTTTTTTAATCTCCGTCATTATCCATATAGTCAGAGGAAATATTAAATTTAGATAACATATCTGACTTAGTATATGTTACTAAATTTTGCATTGAATAAAACACATCCCACATAGCTTGAGGATTATTTTCAAGTTGCAAAATAAAATTGTTATCTAAAAGTGATATTTTCTTATTTACATCATCTATTTGATTGTCAATTTCATTTCTTAAATCATCAGTGTTTTCTAAAGCTATTAGGTAGTCTTCTAATCCTGTTCCATTAGATAATCCTGAATAAGAATAACCATAGTAAAACCTTTCAACAGATGAGAAAGCACTTTCAAGTAGGGTTTTGTTAATATCAGGTTTGTATAATGACTCTATTTGATTGGGTTTAGGTACTAAATCACCTCTTATGGATGATGGAGTAGCAATTTTAGCTTCTCTAACTCTTTTTTCAAAGTAGTACAAAAAATCATTAATAATTAAATTTAAGCTTGAAGTGGATGTATTTCCTGATGAGTTAACAAAGTCATTTCGATTTTCAGTCCAGTCATTAATAATTAAATCTGTACTGTAGGTCATGTTATTTATTAATGCTGAAAGGTATGCTTTATATTTATCTCCTTCACTGGAGTTATAATATGATAAAACATTAGTGCTGTCACCACCTAATCCATAAATTAAGTAACCAAATGCTGGAAATCCAGTGGAGCCCAAATTGTTAATCGAAAAAGAAGTTATCTCAAATATAGAATCTTGTACGTTATTTTCTATTATATCTTCGTTGCAAGGGTATGTGTTCATGACTTCAGCAAAGAAAATTTCCTCTGCTTTTCTTATATTGAACATCGCAACTGATTGCCAAGAAATGTAAGCATGCTCCCAACTTTTTCTTAAAGTTTCTAAATTATTTTGTGAAGCCTCGTTTGAAAAATTGATTGTGTTAGATTGAAGAGATTGAAGTTTATTTTCTAAATCAATGAAAGCAGGCATAATGATATTATCATATGTGTTTTCAAGAATTTCTTTTCTGTCAAAATTATCGCTTGAACTTATGTTATCATCATTTGTATTACACGAGCTGACTATCAAACATAAGACTATAATTTTAAATAATATATTTTTCATTATTTTTTTTATAAAAACAGGATCCATTCTGTACTAGGATCCTGTTTAATTGTAGATTATAATTATTTGCTAGCAGCTAAAGCAGCATCAATTTGATCCGCCATTGCATTTAATGTAGCTGCACCATCAACACTTCTTAAGCTGTATGCACCATTTTCTCCACTATCTAAAGTTGCAAGCATATCATTAACTTCAGCATGAGAAAATAGAGGCATTCCGTCTGCCATTTTTGTAAATTGTAAACTCATTACAAATCCCCACCCTTCAGAGATAGCATGGTGAAAAGTTGAAGTTGGATCTAAAGCTCCTTCAGCTGATTTTCTTAAGTAATCAGCAGCATGAAAAGCAACAACCTTTGAAAGATTGATATTTAGAATTTCAATATTTCTATTTAACTCCTCTTCACAGTTGTCTACAATAGCTTGTCTACCCATTAAATATGCATTGTAAACATTTCCAAGTAAATCTTCTCCTTGTGCTGAAGTTCCATCGTGTTTAGTTAAGTATTTTCCTAATAACAATTTGTTGTCTCCACTAATACTTTCTGTTGCACCAAAATCCTCATCAAGTCCGTAAACATAACCAAATGCCTCGTCAAAGTAGTGCTCTGATTTCGTGTAAGCATTATCTCCATCAGGAGCCACATTGTTGTTTGCTAAATCAATTTTTGTTAAGTAGTCATATGCATTTTGCTCTAAGCATAATGCTCCTATCAATGCTTTTGCAAATTGCTGATCTGCTTCCCAACCTCTAGCATCTAATTCGTAACCATATGCATCAATTCCAGCAATTCCTTCGGCTGCAACTGTACCTGCTTCAAATGCTGAAGAGCTAGTAGCATAACTGTCAAAAACTGAATTAAGAGTAGCTATAATTGCAGCTCTATTTGGGTCATTTTCTGCTGTTTTTGTTAATAGTTTGGAATTTGCGTCGTCAATCAAAGCCATTATGTCTGCAGATGTTACTGTTAAATCAGCATTCATCATATCGTAAACTTCTTTTGCTTTTTCAAGTCTAGCAATTTGCCCAGTAAAAGATACAGTGTTATTTCCGTCTGCATCAGCAAAAGCATAAGTTGTAGGAGTATCTGTTAATTCACAATTAACAGGATCTGGTTCACTGTCTTTTGAGCAGGAGCTGATAAGAATAACAATCGATAATATTGAGATGTTTATTAAGTTTTTCATTTTTATTTGTTTAATTAATATTTGACAAAAATATATATTTATTTTTATTTAGATTAATTATAAATAATAAATTTTAATAATTATTAAATGATTTATAATCTTATTATATTTGCTGTAAAATTTTTTATATATGTCTTTAGGTAAGTTTGTTGCAATCGGAGCTGGGTGGTTTTTTGCTGGTCCAATTGGTGCTATTATCGGCTATTATATTGGTAAAAGTTTTTTTGATGGAAAAAATGATCAAGCTAAAGCTTATGAACTCTCATTACTAATTCTATCCTCTTTGGTTATTAAGGCAGATGGAAAAGTTGTTAAAGCTGAATTAGACTATGTCAAAAAGTTTTTTGTAAGTACTTTTGGAGTGCGTAAGGCAAACAATTATTTTAAAATATTTAATAAGTTAAATAAGCAATCTTTAATATCTCAGCTACGTCCAGTATGTCAACAATTAAATGCAAATATTAATCATGCCTCTAGATTACAAATTATACATTTTCTTTTTGGTGTTTCAGCTAGCGACAATGACATACATACTTCTGAGATAAATTTAATTAATAAAATTTCCACTTATTTAAATATAAATCAGTACGATTTTGAATCAATTAAATCAATGTTTGTTTCAAAAGGTAATAACAATTTAGATAAATGGTATGCGATTTTAGAAGTAGATAAAAATGCCACCGATAATGACATTAAAAAAGCGCATAGAAAAATGGTAAGAAAATATCATCCCGACAAACTTCAAGGGGTGGGGGAAGATATAGTCAAATTAGCTGAAGAAAAATTTCTGCTTGTTCAACAAGCATATGAGCAAATTATGAAAAGTAGAAAGTGATTTGTAGTGTATTATTTGACTAACTTTGCTGAGGTTTTTGGAATAAAATTCTATGATAAGAAATTTACACTAAATGAAGAAAATAATAATTTTTATATTTATATTAATCAATTCTTTTGGTGTTTTAAGTCAAGAGAAATACACCATAAGTGGATATATTACTGATAAAAATAGTGGGGAAACTATAGTAGGAGCAAATATTTTTTGTCCAGAACTAAAAAAAGGTGTTTCCTCAAATAGTTATGGTTTCTACAGCTTAACTTTACCAAAAAATAATTACACTATTTTATTTAGTTTTATTGGTTATGAAACTCAACAAAAAGATGTTAATCTAACAAAGAACTTATCTATAAATGTAGAGTTTGAATTTTCTTCTGTTAACATGAGCGAAGTCATTATTAGCTCTGACAAAAGCATTGTTGAAAAAACACAATCTTCAATGATTGAAGTTCCTATTGAACAAATTAAAACAATACCTGCCCTCTTGGGAGAAGTAGATGTTTTAAAATCAATTCAACTATTACCTGGTGTACAGTCAAGCGAAGGGACATCAGGTTTTTACGTGAGAGGAGGGGGGCCAGATCAAAATTTAATATTATTGGATGGTGTTCCTGTTTACAATGCATCACATATTGGTGGTCTTTTTTCAGTATTTAATGCTGATGCTATAAAAACTGTTCGTCTTACTAAAGGAGGTTTCCCAGCTAGATTTGGAGGGCGCCTTTCATCTGTTTTACAGATAGACATGAAAGAAGGAAACATGAAAAAATTTAAAGGTGACGCGACTATTGGGTTAATATCTTCCAAGCTTACACTTGAGGGCCCAATTAAAAAAGACAAGACATCATTCATTGTTGCAGCTAGAAGAACATATGCAGATTTATTTGCAAAACCATTTATGCCACAAAATACCGATTTGACACTCTATTTTTACGATTTAAATTCTAAAATTAATCATAAATTATCAAATAAAGATCGTCTTTATTTGAGCGTCTATTTAGGTGATGATTCATTTGGTATTAATTATTCAGAAAGTTACAAAGGTGAAAATGATATAGATCAAGAAAATTTAGATTTTGGGCTTGGATATGGTAATATAACTTCTACTTTAAGATGGAATCATTTATTTTCTAATAAACTTTTTAGTAATACCACCTTGACATACAGTAGATATAATTTTCACACTGATTTTGGGGTAAATGCAACACAATCAACATCTTTAGGAAATGAAAATACAAGTATAGACTTTGGCTATATCTCTGGAATAGAGGATTTAGGTGCTAGAATAGATTTTGATTATGCACCTAGCCCTAATCAAGATATTAAATTTGGAACATCTTATACCTATCATCAATTTTTTCCTGGTGAAACAAGTCTAAATATAGCTGCTAATTATGCTGATTCAACACCAAATTTTTCATTAGATACCTTACTAAACTTTTCAGGCAATACAAATGTTCATGAATTGTTTTTTTATTTGGAAAATAATATTCAATTCACACAGAGATTAAAAGCAAATGTCGGTATGCATGTTGGTTATTATTCTCTAGCAAATAATTCAACTTCTACAAATGAAAGTTTATTTACAAAAATAAATGATAAGAAAAATTATAGTTTTCAACCAAGAATATCTGCAAGATATTTACTGACAGATGACTGGTCTGTAAAAGCATCTTATGCTCAAATGCAACAAAATATTCACTTATTGTCTAACTCTTCTGTAGGCTTCCCTAGTGATATCTGGGTGCCAGCAATTGAACAAGTTCCTTCACAATCATCAGAGCAGATAGCAGGAGGTTTTTCTACTCAATTTAATAAGGGTCAATTTGAACTTAGTATTGAAGGATATTATAAAACAATGGATAATTTAATTGCTTATAAGGCAGGATACTCAAATTTGCAGAGTACTGAGTCATGGGTAAATGCAATTGAAACAGGTGGAGAGGGAAAGTCGTACGGAACTGAAGTTTTTTTGCAAAGAAAAAAAGGAAAAACAACAGGGTGGGTTGGATATACTTTGTCATGGACAAAGAGAAGGTTTGATAACATAAATTTTGGAGAATGGTACTCATATAAATTTGACAGAAGACATGATTTTTCATTTGTTTTTTCGCATAAATTTAATGACAATTTTGATGTTGGTGTTACTTGGGTATATGGCACAGGAAATGCTATTACTTTTCCCCAAGGAGTGTATTTTGGAATGCCAGAATATGATAGAGGAGATGCTTTTATCGATATTGTAGAATCTTATGGACAGAGAAATTCAACAAGGTTGCCAGCATTTCACAGATTAGATTTTGGAATAAATATGCACAAGATTAGATCTAATTGGAAGAGAACGTGGTCTGTGGGTGCATATAATTTATATAATAGGAAAAACCCTTGGTTTGCATACCTATCTTATGAAAATAATAACAGAGTAGCTAGACAGGTGTCGTTGTTTCCTATAATTCCATCAATTTCTTACAGAATACAATTTTAATTATGAAAAATATTTTTTATCTATTTTTAGTTTTTAGTATTACTTCTTGTGATATGGAAACTGTTGTTGATTTAGAAATTCCTGATCATGAACCTGTTTTAGTTTTGAATGGATTACTTAAAACAGATACTATTTCAAGAGTTGTTGTTTCTCAATCTGTTGGTGCATTTTCTAATCTTGATCCGTCATTTGTAAGTGACGCAAATGTGTCTTTGTATAAAGATAACGAGTTTATAGGACTTATGGAGATTGACTCTAGTGAGCAAGTATATTTTAACTTTATTAATAGTGGAGGTTTTTATGACTCTATACCCACATACTATTATAAAAACGATCATATTCCAGTAAAAGGTTCTACATATAGAATTACAGTAGATCATGATGATTTCCCTTCTATATCGGCAGAGACATATGTTCCGAATGATATTATTTTATATGATATAGATATTGATACTACGTCAAACGAAGATTTAATAAGTTTCAGTTTTTCATTTGATGATAATGCTACAATTCAAAATTATTACGGACTAGAGCTTTATGCTAATTGTTCAAAAACATGGGATGATGAATATGGTTATCTTTATGAAGAGTATTTTAGTGGTTATGCAGAGTTTCTTTCTAATGATCCATCCTTTCCAGTGGGTATTCCATTTGAGGGCTACACATTTAGTGGAGATAATGTTGTTTTTACAGATGCTCTTTTTAATGGTCAACAAAAAACAATCAATTTAGATGTTGAAACATACTTAGAATTTAAAGACTGCGATACAGTTATTATTACTTTTTCTAATTTTAGTGATGACACTTACAGTTACTTTAACTCGTTAGGGGATCATAGAGATAAGGGTGAGTTAGGATTATTTGGAGGTGAAGTGACCCCAGTTTATTCTAATGTTAAAAATGGATTAGGAGTTTTAATATCAACTTATGAGCAAAAATTATATTTAAACCCTTGATTTTTTCATTTAGTATATTTCTATAAAATATTTTACTTAGGTTTGCGTTAATTTATAAAGTTAATAATGTTAAAAGTTAAAAAAATGAATAAAATAAAGTATTTTCTAACACTGTCTGTTGTCTTATCTTCATTGCTTTTTTTCGTATCTTGTGAAAAAGATGATCATGATCATGATGACATAATTAGTAATGACGGAATTGAATCCAGATTAGCCTATACTGAAAAAGGATATTTAGAAACTGAAGTCGAGCCTATTGTTAAATCCCTTTGTTACTTTGAAAAATGGAATAAAGAGGTAGAAGTTCCGGTATCAGGTCTCTTTGAATACCATGATATTGATGGCAATTGGGTCGCTTCAATAAATTTTGGAGATGGAAATTGTGATGAATGGGCTACAAAAACATGGGATGTTAATTTTTTTCCAGAATATCCGAGTGGCTCTGAAGATTTTTCAGTATTAAAGATAAAAAAGTCAAAGAAATAATTTTTGTTCTAAAATTACACTTTCAAAAAAGCCTATTTTTAATAGGCTTTTTTTGTGTTTATGATTGCAATTGTAGTGTAATTTCTTTAGTACTATTTTTTCTTTGAATTTTGCATTTAATTTGGTCCCCTGGATTAAATTGTATGATGATTTCATGCAGTTCACTTGTGGAATTAACTTTAATATTATTAATTTCAAGTATTACATCATAGTCTTTTAGACCAGATTTCTCTGCTGCACTATTTTCAAGTACTTTAGAAATTAATACCCCTTTTAAACTTTTTAGTTGTAGTTCTTCTTTAATTTGAATATTTATATCTGCAATATATATACCGATATAAGCTCTTTTAACTTCACCAAACTGTTTTAAGTCTTCAATAATTTTCTTTACCATGTTTGAGGGTATTGCAAATCCATATCCAGAGAAAGATCCAGTTTTTGATTGGATTGCTGTATTAATGCCAATTAGTTTTCCTTTAGTGTTAACTAAAGCACCTCCTGAGTTTCCAGAATTAATAGCGGCATCTGTTTGGATAAATGCTTCTATGCCTCCATCATTTAAAATATTAATTTTTCTAGATTTTGCACTTATAATTCCTGCTGTTACTGTTGAATTTAAATTATACGGATTGCCAACAGCTAAAACCCATTCACCTATTCTTAAATTATTCGAGTTATCAAACTCTAAAAAATTTAAATTACTTTCATCAATTTTCAATAGCGCTAAGTCGCTTTTAGGATCTTCGCCAATGAGGGTTGCTCTATATACCCTTTTGTCAAACAAAATAACTTCTATTTCTGCAGCATCATTTATTACATGCTTATTGGTAATAATGTATCCATCACTAGAAATAATAACACCTGATCCGCTTGCGATACTTTCTTTGGGTTGCTGAAAATATCTTTGTCCGTAAAACGGATCAAAATATCTATATACTTCATTGCTGGTGTATTTTGATTTTATGTGAACTACTGCTTTTATTGCTATTTCAGCTGCATCAACAAAGTCAGGGTATGCTTGTTGGTTAGTAGTTGTATCAGAAATATCATCTTGAAGATTATTTGCAATTACTGATTCACTAAAAAAGTTTTGTAATGTTAATGAAACAGCTGTGCCTAGTAAAATAAAAATTAAGATTTTATATTTTTTCATATCGAAATTAAATTAAAATAATTGCAAATATACAAAGAGACTTAAATTTAATTTTCAAATATTTATTTAACTCTTCATTAAATTATAATTATTAAGTTTGTCTAATGACAAAAACGAGAGAGTCAAGTAGGAGAAGGTTTTTAAAAAATGTCTCTTTGTCTGTTCTTTCATTTTCTTCATTAGTCTCATTAGCAAAAAATGGTTTTAGACTTAATTCAAGAAAATCAAATTGTAATGAGTCAACTGAAGATGCATATGGTCAGGGACCTTTTTATACCTCAAATGCTCCATTTGTTCAAAACAATTTACTTGCTGATCAAAATGAATCGGGTGAAAGAATAATTATAAGTGGTCGTGTTTATAATCTTGATTGCACAAAAGTAATCCCCAATGTTGAAATTGATATATGGCATGCTAATCATGACGGAGAATATGATAATTCTGGATATAATCTAAGAGGTAAAACACTGTCAAATAGTCAAGGTTTTTATATGTTTGAAACAATAAAGCCTGGTTTTTATTTAAATGGGTCAGCTTTTAGACCTTCACATATTCATTTTAAAATAACACCGCCAGGCCATAATACATTAATTACACAGCTATATTTCCAGAATGATCCATATATAAGTGCTGATGCAGCTGCTTCAATAGATAATGGAGTGTTTGATGCATCAAATAGAATTATTCCTTTAAATATAAATTCAAATGGTATTTTAGAAGGAACATGGGATATAGTTATAAATGGAGATGGTATTACTTTAGGTTCAAATAATATTCATGTTGATAAAGGTATTATTTATAGTGCTGATCCTAATCCTTTTACTAAAAAAATTAATATACATTACGGTGTTTTTCAAAAGTCAAGAGTCGGTATTTTTGTTTATGACGCAAAAGGACAAATAGTTGATATTTTAGAAGATAAAGTATTGGAGCCAAATAAGTACACCACAAACTGGATTGTAAAAAAAAATATATTTTCAGGATATTACTTTATTTCAATTAAAATAAATGATTTGCATGTGCATCATGTGAAAGTATTTAAAAAATAATATTTAATTTTTTTTAAAAATTTTATTTTTAATTACAGGCTGGACAAGATCCTTCAAGAGTTAATTGTGTTTTGTTAATTTTAAATCCAGAAGTATTATCTATTTGTGGAAGTTTTATGTCGTTAAGGCAAAATGTTTTAGAGCATATATTGCAAATAAAGTGTGCGTGATTATGTTTGTGATGAGTTTGACTGCACTCTTTTTGGCACAATGCATATCTTATTAGATTGCTTTTGTCAGGCACACGATGTATTAAGCATTTTTTTTCAAAAGCAGTAAGTGCTCTGTAAATGGTTACTTTGTCATTAGTGGAGTTAATTTTTTGCTTTATTTCATCAGCTGTCAAAGAAGAACTAGAAGATTGGAATAATTCAATTAACTCTATTCTAAAATTGGTTTTTTTCAGATTAAATTTTTCTAAAATTTTTTCTGCTTTTGGCATTATTTTTTTTCACAAATGTAGTTTTTTTTTATGCAATTCAGTTGCGTTTAAGTAATAAAGTTATATATTTGCAACTGAGTTGCGTTTATAAAAATTACAAGATGTTCAAGTCATTAAATTTAGATTATATTGGTGCAAGCGCAAGCTTCTTATGTTTTCTACATTGTATAACTACACCACTTTTTTTTGTGGTAGCTTCTTGCACAAATATTTGTTGTAGTGGAACACCCGTTTGGTGGCAAGCTGTGGATTATATATTCATAGTTGTTTCTTTTGTTGTTATTTTAAGAATTTCCAAATGCACTAAAAAATGGATTCTTAATTTAATGTGGCTTAGCTGGTTATCATTATTTCTGTTTTTATTAAACGAGAAAATCATGTTTTTTGATTTACAGAAGGAAATAACATATATTCCTGCACTTTTATTAGTGAGTTTACATATTTACAATGTTAAATCCTGTAATAATTGTGAAGTAAGTTTAAATAATAATAAGTGCATATGAAATTTTACTTATTTATATACTTATTTCTTACAAGCGTATTATTATTTTCACAAGATAACTTTTTAGTAGTTGATAATAACGACAAACCTCTACAAAGTGTAGATGTATTTTTTGTTGACCAAAATTTATTAGTTCAGACTAACAATAAAGGTCTAGTGACTATTGA
>JAYZXD010000024.1:0-33777 GCA_036141595.1 Bacteroidota bacterium | reverse complement strand
TATGTATCCTTCATTATCAAATCCAAATTATGGTGTTTTTGTTAAAAATTTTGTTAAAAATTTAAATGATAGTTACCAAGTTAAATTTGTTTTATCAATTATAAAAGGCAAAAAAGTCACAATTTTTCATAAATTATTTTTTTATTTAATACATTACTTAGAAATTATTATTAAAGGCGTATTTTGTAATTATGATTTGATTTATCTTCACTATATAAGTCATAGCGCAGCCCCAGTTTTATTTATTAAATTTATGACTAAAAAACCATTAGTGATAAATGCTCATGGCAGTGATGTAATATCAAATAATAAATTTCGTAGACTAAATTTATATTTTATTAGAAAGCTTGTCTCTCATGCAGATGGTATAGTTGTCCCTTCTTTATATTATAAAAAAATAATGTTAAATCAATACGATATTGAAGAAAGTAAATTTTTTATTTCTCCCTCTGGAGGGGTAAATTCGTCTACATTTTATAACATAGATACTAAATCAAATCAATTTACATTAGGATATGTTTCAAGAATAGATCCTGGCAAGGGGTGGGATATATTTTTAAGTGCATTGTATATTTTAAATAAAGAATTTGATGTTCATGCTATTATAGTAGGAGACGGTATTGATAAGAAAACTTTTAAAGAGAGAATTAAAAAATATAAGCTCAACAACATAATAAATTATCATGGAATGTTACCTCAAAATGATTTAAATGTAATTTATAATAAGCTAGATCTTTTTATATTCCCAACCATAAGAACTGCTGAGAGTTTGGGTTTAGTTGGACTTGAGGCTATGTCTTGTGGGGTTCCAGTTATTGGATCAGACATAGGTGGCCCATCAGAGTACATAGTCCCAGGATACAATGGTTATAAATTTAAGCCTGGAGACGTTAACGATCTAGTTATGAAAATAAAAAGATTTAAATTGTTGTCAAGTGATATAAAAAAAAATATGAAAAATAATTGTGTGATAAAATCAAGAGATTATGATACTAAATCTGTCACAAAAAATATTTATGATTATTTAAATAAATTAAGTGAAAAAAATTAAATTTTTAGATATACCAATTGATGCTATTTCGATGAGCGATACTTTAAAACAAATAGAGCTTGCTATTCAGTTAAAAAAACAAATACATCATACAGTTGTAAATGCAGGAAAAATTGTTTTGATGCAACAAGACAAAGCTCTTAAAGATAGTGTTCTAAATGCAGACATAATAAATGCAGATGGACAAGCTGTGGTTTGGGCTTCTAAATTTTTAGGCTTTAGAATTCCTGAACGCGTTGCTGGTATTGATTTAATGCAAAATTTAGTTAAATTATCATATTTAAATAACTATAAATGTTTTTTTCTTGGTGCAAGACAAGAGATTATTTTGAAGGTAATAAAAAATTATAAGCAGAGCTTTAATTCAAATATTATTGCAGGTTTTAGAAATGGTTATTTTAATGAAAACGATGAACTGCAAATTGCTAAAGATATTTCTGAAAGTGGTGCTAATATTTTATTTGTTGCAATTTCTTCTCCAAAGAAAGAAATCTTTTTAAATAAATATAAACATCATTTATCTAGTGTTAATTTTATTATGGGTGTTGGAGGAAGTTTTGATGTTGTAGCAGGAAAAGTTAAAAGAGCACCTAAATGGATGCAGAATTTTGGTTTAGAGTGGTTTTATAGATTTTGTCAAGAACCAAAAAGAATGTGGAGGAGATATTTGATTGGTAATGTCAAGTTTATTTGGTTAGTAATAAAAGCATATTTAACAAGAAAATAAATTACTATTTTTACTTTATGAATAAAATAGCTTTAATAACAGGAATAACAGGTCAAGATGGCTCTTATCTTGCAGAATTTCTTTTGAATAAAGGGTATAAAGTACATGGAATTAAAAGAAGATCTTCGTCTTTTAATACTGATAGAATTGAACATTTGTATGAGCATCCCCATTTAAAAGATAGGAATTTTATTTTACATTATGGCGATATGACTGACTCAATGAACTTGACAAAAATTATTAAAGAAATAGAGCCAGATGAAATATACAATTTGGCGGCTATGAGCCATGTTCATGTTTCATTTGATTTACCAGAATATGCTGCAAATACTGATGCGCTTGGGGCTCTTAGAATATTAGAGGCTATTCGTTTATTAAACTTAACTCAAAAAACAAAGTTATATCAGGCATCTACGTCAGAGCTTTATGGTAAAGTTAAAGAGTTTCCTCAAAACGAAGAAACACCATTTTACCCTAGAAGCCCATATGGTGTAGCTAAGCTTTATGCATATTGGATTACTGTTAATTACCGCGAAGCATATAATATTTTTGCATCAAATGGAATACTATTTAATCATGAATCACCAGTAAGAGGAGAAACGTTTGTTACTCGAAAAATTACTCGTGCTGCATCAAAAATTGCATTAGGGTTACAAGACAAGTTATATATTGGTAATCTTGATGCACAACGTGATTGGGGTCATGCCAAAGATTATGTTCAGGTTATGTGGATGATTTTACAAGCTGAAAAAGCTGATGATTGGGTAATCGCATCTGGAAGAAAATCATCAGTTAGAGATTTTCTAAAAATTGCATTTTCATGTGTTGGAATTGAATTATCGTTTAAAGGAAAAGGGATTAATGAGCGTGGATTGGTAGCGAGTTGTAATAACCCGAAATACCAGCTTGATATAGGTAGAGAAGTTGTTGTAGTAGACCCTAATTACTTTAGACCTACAGAAGTTGATTTATTAATTGGAGATTCGTCTAAAGCTAAAAGAGAGCTTGGATGGGAGCCTAAATATACATTAGAAACAATCATACAAGAAATGATGGATTCAGATTTGAAATTAATGAAAAAAGATCAATATCTGAATGATGGAGGTTTTAATACTAAAAATTATTTTTAATATGATTAGTAAATCATCCAAGATTTATATCGCAGGTCATACAGGTTTGGTTGGCTCCTCAATACTAAAAAAATTTGTAGAAAAAGGCTACAGTAATCTTGTTTATAAAACACATAGTGAATTAGATTTAATTAATCAGCAAAAAGTTATGCGTTTTTTTGAAATGGAAAAGCCAGAATATGTAATTATAGCAGCAGCTAAAGTAGGTGGTATTGAAGCAAATAATACATATAGGGCTGAGTTTATCTATAATAATTTAATGATTCAAACTAATATAATACATGCAGCATATATTAATAATACTAAGAAATTAATCTTTTTAGGAAGTACTTGTGTTTATCCTAAAAATACACCTCAACCCATAAAAGAAGAATATTTATTAACTTCTTCACTAGAGTATACTAATGAGCCATATGCAATTGCAAAAATTGCTGGTATAAAAATGTGTGAAAATTATAATTTGCAATATAATACAGATTTCATTTCTCTAATGCCAACAAATTTATACGGCTTTAATGATAATTTTAATTTAGAAACATCGCATGTTATTCCTGCTTTAATGAGAAAGATCTATTTGGCACATTGTTTACAAAATAACTACTGGAACAAAATAAAGAACGATATAAAGAAATATTCTCTTAATGGTTTAAATAAACACTCTAGTAATGATAAGATAATTTCAGTTTTAAGAAGTTATGGCATAACACACGAAGGAGTAGAAGTATGGGGGACAGGTAACCCAACTAGAGATTTTTTATGGTCAGATGATTTAGCAGACGCATGCCTATTTTTATTAAAAAATTATTCAAACTTCAATAAAAAGAAAACAAAACATATTAATTCACATATAAATGTAGGGACAGGAAATGAGATTTCTATTAAAGATTTATGTATTTTAATAAAAGATATAATTAAATTTCAGGGGTTTATAAAATTTAATTGTGCTAAGCCTGATGGCACGATGCGCAAAGTAACAGATGTACAAAAAATTAAAAAAATGGGATGGATATCTAAGACATCCTTACAACAAGGACTAATTAAAATGTATAATTCTTACAAGATTTGATAATATATTTCATATGAAAGGATATTCAAAATATTTTTGGTTTATACATTTTATAGGTGATGTATTTTTTATCAATATCGCTTTTGTGGTAATGTATTATTTTAAATTTGATACAGTTGATTTTTCAGATAAGTATAGATTTTTAATAATTATTTATAACGCCATTTGGATTTTAGTTTGTTTAATGTTAAAATTATATGAGATTAAACAATTAAAAAGATTAGATAGAATATTATTTAACCTTTTTAAGTCATTTATTTTTAATGCTATGATAATGAGTGCTGTATTATTTTCATTGAAAGCATCAGAATTTTCGAGAGAACATCTATATGCTACATATTTAATGTTATTAATACTAATAATTTTTTGGAGATTTATAGCTATTCAATTAATTAAGCTTTACAGAAAATCAGGCTATAATTATAGCAAAATTGTTATTGTTGGTGGTGGAGAGGTTGCAAAGCAATTACATAATTATTTTAATTCTGATGATGTTTTAGGAGTTAAGTTAATGGGTGTTTTTTCTGATACAGATCATACATTTCATGTAAAAGATGGAGTAATTATAGGTACAATAAATAAACTAGAAAAATTTGTTTTAGAAAATTCTATTGATGAGATTTTTTATACTTTGCCCTTAACACACACAAAAAAAATTAAATCACTGGTAGATTTTTGTGATAAACAGATGATTAGATTTAAAATTGTACCTGATTTCAGAGGTTTTATTTTTAAGAGAGTAAATATTGATTTTTTTGATGATGTTCCTGTTATAACTTTAAGAGAAGAACCATTAACTGATTTTATTAATAGGTTTTTAAAAAGAATCTTTGATATATTTTTTTCAAGTTTAGTAATTATTTTTTTTCTAAGTTGGATGTTTCCGATTTTAGCCATAATAATAAAATGTACTTCAAAAGGCCCCATTCTATTTAAACAACTAAGATCAGGTGTAAATAATGAAGAATTTGAGTGTTATAAATTTCGATCTATGACCTATAGCGGTGATGCAAATTCTAAACAAGCTACTGTAGGAGATAGTAGAATAACAAAGATTGGTGCATTTTTAAGAAAAACATCATTAGATGAATTTCCACAGTTTATTAATGTCTTTCTTGGTGATATGTCTGTTGTTGGTCCTAGACCACACATGCTATTACATACTAAAGAGTATTCAGAACTAGTTCGTAAATATATGGTAAGGCAACTTGTAAAACCAGGCATTACGGGTGTTGCTCAAGTAAGAGGATACAGAGGGGAAACCAAAGAATTGCAAGATATGGAAGGTAGGGTTAGGTTTGATGTTTGGTATATAGAAAATTGGTCATTGTCATTAGATATAAACATTATTTTTCAAACTATTTGGAATATATTAAAAGGTGATGAAAAAGCTTATTAAGGTTTTATTTTGTTTATTTCTTATTAAAAATACTAATTCGCAAGAAACAATATTTAATTCGCAATTAATTTCTGTAAAACATGACTCAATAAAAAAAAATACTATCAATTATAAACCAATTTTGTTTACTGGAGTATCATTAAATAAAAATTATGATAAATCAGATTTGTATTTAGTTGGAATAAAAGTTAAGAGTAATGTAAATAATAATTTATTTGTAGGGGCCCAATTTGATCATTTAGTTGGAGACTACAATACTAAGATTATAAAATATACAGATTCATTAGGTTTTGTTCCAGGCTATGGAAGAAAAACTAATCGAATTCAATTTTATTCACAATATTCATCAAATAAATTTATTACCTCAGAAGTTGGTTATGGTAAGCATTTTATTGGACAAGGTTATCATTCTTTATTGCTTTCTGATTTGGGAGAGTCATATCCTTATGTGAAGTTTATAACTGAATTTGGTAATCTTAAATATTTTAATTTATATACAACTTTTATAAATCCTGACATGAACGATGTCGGCAGAAAAAAGCACTCTACAATTCATTATCTACATTATGATTTGACTAATAATATTAGTCTAGGAATTTTTGAATCAATTTTATGGCAATCAAAAAGTGAAGGTGTATACAAAGGATTTGAATTGGCATATTTAAATCCTGTTATTTTTTATAGACCTGTTGAATTTTCAAAGCACTCAAACAAAGGTAATGCTCTAATGGGTGCAACTTTTTCTTTAAACTATGGAAATTTTGTTTTTTTTAGTCAGTTTTTATTAGATGATTTGAACTTATCTAGACAAAAGGATGCAGATGAATCATATGCATCAGGTTTTTTCCAAAATAAATTTGGATACCAATTAGGTTTTAAAGGTAAAATTAATTCTTTTGATTTTTTATTTGAATTTAATCAAGTTCAGCCTTACACTTATGCTCATAAAACAGTTTTACAAAACTATTCTCATATGAACCAAGCTTTAGCCCATCCTTATGGAGCAAATTTTAAAGAATTTGTTAATGTATTTAAATACAATAATAAAAAGTGGAACTATAAATTAATAGGAAAATATGTTTTGATTGGTTTAGATTCGATTGATACCCATTATGGACAGAATATATTTTTTTCAGATTTTGATGCTAGTACAGGAGGTCAATATTCTTATGGTAATTATAATGGTCAAGGAGTGCAAACCAAAGTATTGTCTGTTGAAACAGAAATAGCATATAAATTAGAATGGTTTACAGTTTTTGGAAATATGTACTTTAGATTACAAAATTCTGATCTTTTTGAAGAAAATATAGCATTATGTACTATAGGAATAAGAACATTCCTTTTTTCTAAATATAAATACTATTAAATTATTCAAACCCTACTTCATCTCCATTTTTATAAGCGACGATAAAGGTATTATCATATCCTTTATCTTGCATTTGCTTTTGATAGTTTTTTACGTCATCAACGTTATAAAATTTACCTGATAGATAAACAGTTCTTATGTCATCTAAAGGAACTGCGATTACATGTTCTTCTTCAAATAAATATGCAGGTGTATCAAACATCCCAAACGTACCTAAATTAAGTCTAAAAATATGTTTTTCTCCACCTTTTAATAATTGATCCTCTAGGCTATATTTTGATACAAGTTTAAGTCTTGCTTTTTGGAGGTTTTTTGCTAATTTATTTGCTTTTTCATTTTCCCCTTGCTCACGAAATATATAGATCAAATTTTCATATGCAGGTAGATACAATTTATCCTGACTAATTGATTTTTGAAACAATTTAATAGATGTTTTCAGATTTTCTGCTGGCTTTGGGCTATTCCATTTTCTAGTTTTATTTTTTTTGTCTTCTCTTGCCGACATAAACGCAAACTGATAAAATGAAACAGCCATATTATATGTCCATTTTTGGTTATTGTATAATTTTGAGGTAAGATTTCTTAAGTATTTATTTGCAGTTCCTACGCCTCTTTTTGACTCTGTAACTAAATATGCAATTGCGAGATTTCCTCTAACATAATTTAAACCATCTTCATTTAAATACTTCCTAAGAACTTTTTCAGCATCTTTTAATTGTTTTTGTGCAAGAGTGTAATTGCGATCTTTTAAAGTTTCTGTACCCAAAATAAAATTTTCGATTCCACTCTGCATTTGTGAAGTTTTCTTTTTGTCTAAATCCTTATTATTTAAGAAATCTTTTAATTTGACTTTTCTAATTGGAACAATTTTAGTTATATCTGGTTTTTTGCCAGTTTCTTGAGATACATCTTTAACTATTGTTTCTACTTTTTCTTTTTTTGATTTTTTCTTTTTGTTAAAGTATTTTTCTTCTGCACTTATCATCCTATCATTTACTCTATCGGCTTGGCTATCATTTTCCCCATCTCTGTATATTGCTTCTAATGTAACATAAGCCTGAAAATATGAATAGTTTTTTGATATTATCTTTGATAAAATTTTAGTTGCATCATTAGCTTTTCCAACTTGGTAGTGTGCAATTGCTGCATTATATGCCCAATCCTTTTCATCGTAAATCTTTGGTGTTAACAAACTAAGTAATCTTTCAGCTTCAGCTTTATCTTTTGGGTAACCAGAATTAGAGTATGAAAGAGCCATGTTTAAATAAAGATAATTTAAACCATCAGCACTAAGTTTAGCTCTTTCATAACGTTTAATAGCTGTTTCAAACTCTGAAATTGCTGATGAGTATTCTTTATTTTTCATGTGTTTAAGTGCATTTTCATAGTGTTCTTTTCCTTTTGCTGCCTGTTGTATGGATCTTTTTGTTAATGTTTTTTGATTTTCGTATTGTGTAATTTTTTCAGAATCTGAAATTGGATTCCAATCAAAAGGCTTTAAATGATCAGTATATGACGTGTCAATTACAGCTAATAAATTGCTATTGAAGCCAATTAAAAGAGCTGTTAGAATTATTATTTTCTTTATCATAATTATATTTTATTTTTTGGCCAAACTATAAAAAATTATTTAAGTATAATCTGATAGTTCAGTATTTTATTGTTTTGTTCTATTTGTATTGTATATATACCTCGGGCTAAATTAGATAAATCTATGTTTCTTGAATTTATATTCAAATTATTTTTTTCAACTTTAAATAGTTGATTACCCAATATGTTGTATACAGATATATTTTTAATTTTCTCACCTATAATTGTAATTATTCCATTTGTTGGATTTGGATAAATCTGAAGGTTATTTTCAATTTCTAAAATATTACTAATATTATAATCTATTGAATATGATGTTTCTTCACATTCACCATTATTGACTATTACATAATATTCTCCTACTGTGTTAGGAGTAAATGTTTCGTTTGTTGCTCCATTAACTATATTTCCATCTGCGCTATACCATTGGTAAGAATTATACCCACTAGTTGCTACAAGGGTAGAGTCTGATATATAAATGTTTATTAAAAGCGGGTCAGGTTCGCTAACAATTGCATTATTAACAGATGTGCAGTTGTTTAAATCAGTTATAATAACATTATATAAGCCAGCACATAAATTACTTGTTCCGTAGTCCCATGAGTAATTGTATGGAGGTGTTCCCCCAAATGCAGTTACATACACATTTCCATCACAAAGATTATAACAACTTAAACTATCACTACTGGTAATACTATATATTTCACTAGGTGAATTTATTTCAATATTTAAAGAATCTAAACAATTGTTACTATCTGAAATTAGTATTGAGTAATTACCGACAGAAAGATTCGAAAATATATTTGAGTTTTGATATGTTAGTCCATTGTTACTAGAAAACATGAATGGAGCTGTCCCTCCACTAATTATACTTATATTAGTGCTTCCATCATTACCTCCAAAGCATGAAGTGTTTGAAGTAGTGGCAATACTAATAATAGAATCGGGGTTATTAATTGTAAATGATTCAGACATACTACACCCATTTACATCTGAAACAGATACAGAATATGTCCCAGCATTTAATGATGTAAAATAGTTGTTTCCTCCAGAAGACCAATTATAAGTGTATGGTTGAGTTCCCCCCCAAACATTAATTACTGCTTGAGTAAAATCATTATAACAATTAATAGAATCTATTATAAGATTAGATACAAAAGGTTGAGGTTGGAAAATATTAAAAGTATCAGTTACAGACGAAATGCCATCATCTAAAGTTAAAATGTATTCTCCATAGCATAAATTTGATATATCTTCACTTGTTGATGTAAATCCATTCGGACCTGTCCAAAAATAAAAATATGTTGAATCCCCACCATTTGCAGTGATATTGATTTCTCCATTGCAAGAATCAAAACAAATTGCATTAGTCGAGCCATCAAGTGTTATGTATAAAGAAGGGGGTTGCATAATGTCTAAAGTGTCATAATGTATGCACGAATTATCATCAGTAATTTCTAAGAAATATATACCTGCACTTAGGTTTGTTAGATCTTCATCAAACGATAAAAAAGTATTATTGTTTGTCCATACAATATTATAAGGAGATGTTCCACCAGATAAAGTTATATATATAGCCCCATCACTTCCTCCGTAATTATTGACATCTATTAAAGAATCTACTACTACATTTATTTCATCAGGTTCGATTAGACTAATAGTTACATTTTCACTACATCCATTTTGGTCAGTAATGCTAAGGTTGTAACTTCCATCACAAATTCCTGTAATGGTATCGGTTGTATCTCCAGTATTCCATTGTAAATTATATGGTAATACCCCTCCATTTATACTACTATATATTTCTCCATCGCAGTCTCCGTAGCAATCCAGCTGTGTTGATGTTAGTGATCCGTTTAAGGTGTCTGGTTCATATAGAGTGATACTAACAGAGGTAGAACATCCATTGAAATCTATGATGGAGTCCATATAGTTTCCTGCTACTAAATTTGTTATGTTATAAGAGTTTTGTGTTATGCCATTGAGATAATGATTAAATGGTGCTGTTCCGCCATTAACTTGAATATTTATCTCTCCACTATTTTCTCCTGCACAATCAATTTCAAATCCTGAAAAATTTGATGTTGTATATGTGATAAATAAACTGTCAGGTTCTATTATAGTAATTGTGTCATATATTGTACACCCATTTAAATCAGTTACACTGTATGGATAAATTCCTGCTGGTATTCCATTTGGTGCAACTACTGATGTTTCAAATTGAGCTATTGGATTAAATAATATATTTGTTAGTCCTTGCCAACCGAGTATGTAATTTGTGTCACCAGGAACACTACCTGTTGTTCCTCCAAAGAAGTTAACAATTGCACTCCCATCATTGGCATTAAAACAACTTACATCTGTTTTGGTATATGTGGAGGTTAACTCATCAGGTTGAGATAATATTATACTTTCAGTAGCTGAACATCCAAGACCATCAATTATATTTAAGCTATAAGTGCCAGCAGAAAGATTTGAAATAGAAGTTGCTGTTTGTCCGTTTGACCATGTATAAATTAATTGACCAACACCACCCGTTGTTGTAGAAGATATACTACCACTATTATCTGCATAACAGTTTAAATTTTCTCCATTATATAAAGGAGAACTTAAGCTTATACTTAATAAAGATACATAGTTATCTATTACTGCAGTGTCAGTTAAAATACAACCATTAGAGTCTGAAATAACAACAATATAGGTTCCAGCAGATAAATTAACTAAATCCTCATTTGTTGAGCCATTATTCCATGTATATGATATTTGTCCTGTACCACCACCTACATTTAAATCAATTGCTCCATCATCAATTATACAATTTGTAATATCTACTGATGATATTGTTGATGTTAATTCTATAGGTTCTAAAATAATAATAGAGTCGTTTACAGTACATCCATTACTATCTATGATAGTATAGGAGTAAATGCCAGGCCCTAAATTATTTGGAGTAATTCCATTAGCCCAAATTTCGTTATATGGGCTTATACCACCACTGATAGTTAAATTAACTGATGCATTATTGTCTCCAAAGCATAAAAGAGGATTTATATTTTCAGTGATATTTAATGAGTCGGGCTCGTCTATTGATATTGAAATTGTGTCTGTACATTGTTGCCAATTTTGATCAGTAATAATACAATCATAGTTTCCAGGGCCTAAATTTGTAACATTATTTGTTGTATCTCCATTACTCCAGTTATATATGTATTGACCGCTTCCATTTTGAATTGATACTATTGCGGCACCTCCTGTATTTGAGTTATAACAATTTGAATTGGTACTGTAGAAACTATCAACTTCAAAAATAGAACAATCAATAAGACTTAAAAAAGAGGAGTCCATAGCTAAATTTTGAACAAAAACTCCTGATGAATCTAAAAGTTGAGTGCTCCAGCTTGCTGAGTATAGTCCATAATTAGCGCTGGGCTTAAATCGTACTTTTATGATGATTTGTTGACTAGTTCCTTGGTTTAATATTATTCCTGTACTATCTCCTCCTATGCTCCAGTAGCCAACAGCATTTCCATTGGCGTCAATGTAATAAGGTATAATTGGCCAATTTCCAGTAAATGGATTGTACCATTTTAAGTTAAAATCCGTTGCCCCTATTGGTGAGCTTTCATGAGAAACATCAAATTCAGGTCTTACTCTAATATCACAATTACTATTGTTGGTTATTGTTAGCGTATCATAAGACCATATCCAAGGACCATAAACTGGATCTGGTTCAAATCCAGTTAAGGATTGACTAACGTTAATATTGCATGGTGTAACATTTACTAATGTTTGCCCAAAGCATGAATTAATAACTAAAGAAAAAAATAATATTTTATAAAGTATCTGTTTCATTTGAAATTTAACTCATGTAATTTGCTATGCAAATATACGAAATTCATCTTTAAGGCATAAGATGCAATAATGTTGATGCCTTTATTATTTTTTTATTTTAACTTTGTGTGACTTAACTATTTACTTTTTATGAAAACAAGTTTTCTATCTTTATTTATTTTTTTTTCTGTAAATTCATTTTCACAAATCACTGTTTATGATAATGACCTAGTTGATGTAGGCGATCTAATGATAAAAGCATTTGATCCTAATGCTAATGTGTCTCTTGGAACAACTGGACCTAATCAATACTGGGACTTTGGATCATTACAATTTCCAAGTTTTGATAATCTTTTTTTTGTAGAGCCTAGCGTTACAAGTAGTGGTTCTCTGTATAATAATGTTAATTTAGCAATGGAGCAAGGAACTTCTGTGAGTTATTTTAACAAAGGACCTTCGGGAATGTATATTCATGGTATCAATGACACAGTTTTTGCTACGCCTGCGTTATATTATCCCCTTCCTTTAACTTTTCCATTAACAATTTCTGATGGTCCCAGTTTAGTTATAGATAATGTAATAACAGGTGCTTTATTAAATATAGCTTTACCACCAGCAACAGTAGCAACACTAACCAATGGTTTGGCTAATAGTGCTGATACAGCTGTTGTTAAAATTTTAAATACATCCAACTTTGAAGTTGATGCTTCTGGAACTATGAATACCCCTTTGGGTACTTTCGATGTTTTAAGATTAAAAAGTGTAAAGTATACTGATTCACAACTAGACATATATTGTTCTGATACATTAACAGGCCTTGGAACATGGATTACAAATGTTCCTTTTTCTTCTATTCCATTTTTAGGAAATTCGAGTAATAATATTGTCGAATATAAATATGAGTGGATAACAAATGACCCTTCAGTACATTTTTTAGTCGCAGAAGTTATTGTAGATTCTTTAGATAATATTTTAGATGGGGTCTCTTTTCAGATTAATTCTTCTGTTTCTTCATCAATTAATATTTCTGAAAAAAGAAATCTAATTAAGATAACTGATTTATACGGAAAGGAAACAAAAAGACAAAATAATAAATTACTTTTTTATGAATATGAGAATGGTATTATTGAAAAGAAAATAATTGTTGAATAATTATATTAACACATTTAAATTACGTCTTCTATTTTTAGTTTTATTAATTTTATCATGCTCATCTAGTGATAATGTTGATAATATTATTACATATGATATGTTGATAAGTGGTTATACAGGAAAAGGGACATATATTTATGATGATAGTAGTAAATATATTGGAGAATATTTAAATGGAATGAGACATGGAAGGGGTATTTATAGTTACAAAGATGGAGAAATGTATGAAGGTCAGTTTAAATATGATAAAAAACATGGAAAAGGAAAATACAGTTATTTGGACGGAGAAACTTATGAGGGAGAATATAAAAATGATATGATGCATGGTTATGGTGTCTATATTTTTTCAGATGGAAAAATACTCGAGGGGAAATGGGAAAAAGCAACTTTTGTAGGAAAATAATAGTTGTTTTTGTATAATTGCATAAAATGATAAAAATATTATGAAATCATATTTAAGTAGTTTAATTATTGGAATATCTATTGTAACAACAGCTTTTATTTTTGCCAATACCTACAATAACAGAAATGATAATAAGAAATCTATTTCTGTTACAGGACTAGGTAGTAAAAGTTTTGTTTCTGATTTGATAGTTTGGTCTGGATCTTTTGGTAAAAAAAATATGAATTTACAAAAGGCTTATGCTTTGCTGGATAATGATCAAGAGGTAATACAAAATTATATGCTTTCAAAAGGATTGACAAACAATAATATGATTTTTTCTGCTGTTGATATTTCTAAAGAATTTAAAAATACCTATGATGATGAAGGAAACTATGCAGGTAAAGTTTTTACGGGGTATAGGTTAACCCAAAGTGTTCAGATTGAATCTAATGATGTTGAATTGGTAGAGAGTATTTCAAGAGAAATCAGTGAATTAATTAATAAAGGAATTGAGTTTAATTCGCAAAACCCAAGATACTATTATACTAAATTGGCAGAACTAAAACTTGAGATGATTGCAGAGGCAACGAAGGATGCTAATAGTCGTGCGAAAAATATCGCAATAAATGCAGAATCAGAAATAGGCGATTTAAAATATGCTAAAATGGGAGTTTTTCAAATTGTTGCTCAAAATTCTTCAGAATCTTATTCTTGGGGTGGAGCTTTTAATACAACATCTAAACGTAAAACAGCTTCAATAACAATGAAATTAGAGTATGAACTTGAGTAATACATATGATTAGACTAATAATTTTTATTTTTTTAATTCCTCTTTTAATTAATGCACAAAATCCAAATTACAGTGAACATGTAGCTCCAATTCTTTATAATAAATGCCTGCAATGTCATAATGTAGATGGTATAGCCCCTATATCTTTAGAAACATATGCTGACGCTGTGTCAAATGCAGGCCTAATGCAACACGTAACTTCAACTGGAGAAATGCCCCCTTGGCCCCCTGACACGTTATTTCAAAATTACGCATATGAAAATACGCTAAATGAAAATGAAATTAATACTATATTAGACTGGGTGATGAATGGTGTCCCATTAGGTGATACTACTTTACTTCCTGAAATGCCTGTTTTTTCTGATTCATCGAATTTAGGACCAGCGGACTTAGTGATTCAAATGCCTACTTACTCTAGTGTAGCTACCTCAATTTCTGATGATTATGTCTGTTTTTCAATTCCCACTGGTTTAACACAAAACAGAACAATTCGAGCTCTTGAAGTAATACCTGGAAATCCACAAACTGTACACCATGTATTAGTGTCCGTAGATGACAATGCAGGTTCTAATATTTTAACAACTCCAAATTGTATGGGCCCTCAAGGTGATTTGATTTTTGGATATGCACCTGGGTCAAAGCCCTTGATATATCCAAGTGATATAACAAATAATTTTGGTGTAGAGTTACCAGCTTACAGTAGTGTGGTGTTGGGAATGCATTATCCTGAAGGAAGTTATGGTGCGCTTGATAGTACAAAAGTTAAATTTTATTTCTATCCACAAAATACTACTGTTAGAAGTGTTTCTACAGAATTTTTAATTAATGAGGGTTTGCCTCCTGATCCACCATTTTATATTCCGCCAAATCAAATAACCGATATTTCTTCTAGCTTTGGACCAATTATGCAAGATGTTTCTTTAATGTCTATTTTTCCGCATATGCATCTACTGGGTAGGCAAATGGAATGTATCGCTGTTACCCCTACTAATGATACAATTAATTTAGTTAGAGTTAATAATTGGGATTTTGAGTGGCAAGGTTTTTATTTTTATAAAAAATTTCTTAAAATACCTGCTGGTAGTATGATTTATGCAAGTGGTAGTTATGACAATACTCTAAGTATTGATAACCCAAACCCTATACCTGTTCAAACAGGCCTAAACACACAAGATGAAATGTTTCTGTTTGTTTTTCAATATACTGATTATCAATTAGGTGATGAAAATATCTCTATTGAAAATGAATTATCAACTAATATTTTTACTAATACAAATTTACCTTCTGGTAATTTATTATCTATATTTAATATCTTAGGACAAAAGCAAGAAATAAAATATAATAAGCCATTATTATATCTTTATGATAATGGAAAAATTAATAAGAAAATCGTTATTGATTAATTATACTTTTTAATTTAATTATGTTAAGAATATATATTATTGGTGTTTGTATTTTAATGATTGCAATTATTGCTAATGTTATAATAGGAAAAGTGGGTCTTAGTACTTGGTATGATTTTGGACCTCAATTTTTTAAAAGAGGTTTTGTTGTTGTAAAAGAAGTAGGATTACTAAGTGCACTTTGGCTTTTTCTCTTTTATCCTTTAGTATTAGCATTTGGATATATTTTAGGAGACTTTATTTATAAATTGTTTTAAACTCAAAAAATTATATGAAGAATTATAATGATTATTTAATTTATAGTAAAAAAATAAATGATGTTTATATGTCAATGAGTGTTTTAAATTGGGATATGGAAACTTACATGCCTAAAAATGGTAATAAGTTCCGAGCTCAACAATTATCTACCCTAGCATCTATTGCATATGATTTAGAGACTAAACCGGAATATGGTATTTTATTAGATAATTTATCTTGTGATAACTCATTAAATGAAGATCAAAAGAGAAATATATTTTTATCAAAAAAGAAATTTGATAAAAAACAAAAGTATTCTGCAGAGTTTATAAAAAATCAATCTATTCTAATATCTAATGCCTTTCGTGATTGGAGAATTGCAAAAGAAAAAAATGATTTTAAATATTTTAAAAAATCGCTTCAAGAGATAGTAGATTTACGAATTAAGGAAACTAAAATTTTAGGTTTTAATGATCACCCTTATGATGCACTACTTGATAAATATGAGCCAAATTTAACTGTAAAGGATGTTGATTTAATTTTTGACGATGTAAAGAGTAAGTTGGTTCCATTTATTTCTCAAATATCTCAAAATAATAATATTGATGATTCATTTTTTCATCAGTTTTTTGATCATGAAAAACAATGGAATTTTGGAATAGAACTTTTAAAACAAATGGGGTATAGTTTTGATTCTGGGCGTCAAGATATTTCTGCGCATCCCTTTTCTTCAAGTTTTTCACCTCAAGATGCAAGAGTTACTACTAGAATTGATGAAAACAACCTTTCTGAAATGATCTGGAGTTGTATACATGAAGGGGGACATGCATTATATGAACAAGGTATATTAGCAGAAAACTATGGGACTCCACTAGGGAATTCAATTTCATTAGGAATTCATGAGTCTCAATCAAGATTATGGGAGAATCATGTTGGAAGAAGTCTACCTTATTGGCAAAAAAATTATGATTTACTAAAATCAATTTTTCCTGATCAACTTAAACATATTGATTGTTACATGTTTTATAATGCTAGTAACAATGTGAAATCCTCCTTAATAAGAACTAATGCAGATGAATTAACTTACCATCTACATGTTTTAATTAGATATGAAATTGAAAGAGGTTTAATTGGAGGCGAAATCAAAGTTGATGATTTACCTTTAAAGTGGAGTCAGCTATATAAAAAGTATTTAGATATTGAAGTTCCTTCAGACTCACAAGGGGTTTTACAAGATATTCATTGGTCTCACGGAAGTTTTGGGTACTTTCCCACTTATACTATAGGAAGTTTTTATGCTGCTCAATTTTATAATCAAGCAAGTAAAGAAATTTTGGATATCGATGCTAAAATTTTGAAGGGAGATATGAGTGAGCTTTTATTATGGTTAAGACAAAAAATTCATGTTCACGGTCAACGATTTGATGCAAAAGTTTTGTGCAAGAAAATTACTGGTGAAGAACTAAATTTTAAATATTTCATGAAATATGCACAAGAAAAATACTCAAACATTTATAAACTTAAAAATCAGTTTAGTTAATGTTGGAGTTGTACTGATAAATAATTTTTTTAAAAAAAAAGACTCCCAATTAAGGAGTCTTTTTTTTTGTAGCGGGGGCAGGACTCGAACCTGCGACCTTTGGGTTATGAGCCCAACGAGCTACCAACTGCTCCACCCCGCGATATGTTTGCAAAGATAAGCCTAAAAATTATTTCTCCAATTTTTAAACATATTATTTCTAAAAATTAAAAATATTACTTTTGTTTTTATGGTTTCGGTAAATAATTTATCACTTTATTTTGGAGGTCAAGATATCTTTAAAAACATTTCTTTTATGATAAATAAAGGAGATAAAATAGGTCTGGTTGGTAAAAATGGAGCAGGAAAATCTACATTGTTGAAAGTACTTGCAAAAGAACAATCATACAATGAAGGAAATTTATCAATTTCAAATGACTTAGTAGTTGGTTATTTAATGCAAGATTTAGATTTTGTTGATTCACAATCTGTAATCGAAGAGGCTCAAACAGCTTTTGAAAACTTGAATCAAATTGAATTAATGATGAATGAAGCTAATCAAAAGCTTATTGAACGTACTGATTATGAAAGTAAGGAGTATTTAGAAATTATTAACCAATTTAATGAACATGAAGAAAGATTTAGAATGGCTGGAGGTCACGATAGTAAATCTTTAATCAGTCAAGTACTTACTGGATTAGGCTTTAATAAAGATGATTTTGAAAGACACACCAACGAGTTTAGCGGTGGATGGAGAATGCGTATTGAATTGGCAAAAATTTTATTAAAAAAGCCAGATTTATTATTACTTGATGAGCCTACAAATCATCTTGACATAGAATCTATAGTATGGCTTGAGAAATGGTTAAGTAGTTATGATGGTGCGATTGTTTTAGTTTCTCATGATCGTTCTTTTTTGGATGTAGTAACTAATCGTACAGTAGAAGTTGCTTTTAGTAAAATTAATGATTATAAAGTACCTTACACAAAGTATTTAACACTAAGAGAGGATAGGATTCTAAAGCAAAAACAGGCTAAAAAAAATCAAGATAAATTTATTGAAGACACAAAGGTTTTGATAAATAAATTTCGTGCAAAAAAGAATAAAGCTGCCTTTGCTCAAACATTAATAAAAAAGTTAGAAAAGCTAGATATTATAGAAATTGAACAAGAAGATGTAGGGCGTATTCAATTTAGTTTTCCACCTGCACCTCATTCAGGAAAAGTTACTTTAAGAATTAAAGAAGCATCTAAGAAATATAATAGTTTGATAGTTTTAGAAAAAGTTGATTTAGAAATTGTTAGAGGAGATAAGATTGCATTTGTTGGTAAAAATGGTGAAGGAAAATCTACATTAGCTAAAATGATTGTAAATGAAATTGATTATAATGGTAAGATAGATGTAGGTCATCAGGTAAAAATTGGTTATTATGCTCAAAATCAAGCTGATTTTTTAGATGAAAATCTTACTGTATTAGAAACCATTGAGCAAGCTGCAAATGATATCTCCATAGGAAAAGCTCGTTCTATTTTAGGATCTTTTTTGTTTAGTAATGATGAGGTCTCTAAAAAAATTAAAGTACTTTCTGGAGGAGAAAGAGCAAGAGTTGCTTTATGTAAATTATTATTAGAGCCCTATAATTTACTTGTTATGGATGAGCCTACTAATCATTTAGATATAACTTCAAAAGAGTTATTAAAAAAAGCACTTAACAATTATGATGGAAGTCTTGTTGTTGTCTCTCACGATAGAATATTTTTACAAGGGTTGACACATAAAGTATATGAGTTTAAAAATAAAAATATTAAAGAATATATTGGAGATATTGATGTTTTTTTAAATGAAAAAGAGTTTAACAAATTATCTGAAGAACAATCAATAGCACGTCAAAAAAATGAAATTCATCAAGCAACAAAAGCAGAAAAAGATTTACGCAAGCAAATAAAAAAACTTCATAACAAAATAAAAAATTTAGAAAAAAACATTGAAATAATTGATGCAAATCAAAAAAAAATTGATTCAGAGCTTTCTGATCCGGAAAGATTCAAAGAGTTGTCAAAGACTCCAGATTTTTTTAATAAATATGAAGAGATTCAACAAAAAAAGCTAAGTTTGGAAAAAGAATGGGAAGAAAATATAAATCGTTTAGATGATTTACAAAAAAAAATATAACCTAGTAAATTATGACTTACTATGCTTGGCATAATATTTACCTTTTAAGAGTTTAAATTTGCCCCATAATAATTTTAAAAATAAAAAAAATGAAAAAATTTATTTCTGTTTTATTGCTGATTTCTTGTATTGTTAGTGTTAATGCACAAGTTCAAAGGTTAGATGGCCCCAGATTTGGTCTTACCGTGTTAACTCCAGGTTTGTTAGCTGATATTGTAAATGATGATAGAGAACTCGACTCGCAAGAACCTGTAAACTACACTCAAAAACAGGCTCTTATTACCCAGTTTGGTTGGCAATGGGAAACACGTTTAGTTGAGGGTGGTGACTATGTAGGATTAATTGAATGGGTTGCACTTGCCGGAGGACTTGAAAGAGGTACTTTTGTTCCAAGTATAAGTTCTATGATTGGTATGCGTAAAATTAGTGGTTTAGAGGTAGCAGTTGGGCCAACTTTTTCTTTTACGGGAATCGGTATGGTTTTTGCTGTTGGTCATACATACAAGTCCGGAGACTTAAACATACCAATCAATATAGCATGGGTGCCCTCTAGAACTAATCATTTATTGGGAGATCCAAGCGACGGAAACAAGGATTCTGGACACGGAGTTTCAGTAATGGTTGGCTTTAATTTTGGAAGAAAAAAATAAATAAACAATGATTAGTAAAAAGTATATCGTATTTTTATTTTGTTGGTTATTAGGAGGCATTTGTTATGCCTCCTTTCCTGTTGAATCGGAAACAATAATTAATAATATTGATAATGCTAATCCTAAATTTGATTTGTTAGCATTTTTGATAGGAGTATTTTCTGCTTGGACATTACCATATTCACTTTTAGTTTTATTTCTAATAAAAAGAAAGCATATTAGAAAATCTCTAATTTATGGCTGGTTAGTTGGAATATTAATAATCGCAGCCTTATTACTTTTATTATTTATTGGTGCTTTTACAGGCGTTCCATGGACAATTTATTAAATCTTAATTTTATTTAATTATTATGAAAAAAAATATAGTTCTTATTTGTTTAACTTTTTTAATTGTGTTCACTACAAGTGCACAAATTCAGTATTTAGCTGGCCCAAGGCTTGGTCTCACTGCTGTAGAGCCTGGGCTTTTAGCAAATATTTTAAGAAAAGATGTTAAGTTTTTCTCAGATGAAAATAGAGAGTCATGGGATGGAACATCTTTAGGACAATATGGAGCGGTGATGTCACAGTATGGATGGCAATGGGAAAGTAGATTCGCAGATGGAGGAGATATAGTTGGTTTAGTAGAATGGATTGCATTGATTGGAGGTATGGAAAAAGGTCTCTTTTTGCCTTCTATTTCCTCAATGGTTGGGATACGTACATCAAGTGGTATTGAATTTGCAGCTGGTCCAAACTTATCGCTTGGAGGCATAGCTATGGTTATAGGTGCTGGATACAATTTTAGATTTGGTAATTTAAATTTACCTATAAATATTGCATATGTACCAAGTATGAATAAAACTTATGATGTTGATGCCGAATATTCTCAAGGAGAATGGATAGATCCTGATGGAGATCCATACAATGGAGATGAATATTGGTCGGATCCTGTATTGGTAAATGATGCTTATACTGTAACTCACCCTACAGGAGCTAGAGTTACTATTACCGTTGGATTTAATCTCACGAAATAAATCTATTAGATAATTATAATCAAGGGCTAACTTTTAGTTAGCCCTTTTTTCTTTTCTTTGCAAAATGAATCATAAATCCGGTTTTGTGAATATTATTGGTAATCCTAATGTAGGTAAATCTACTTTAATAAATTCCTTTCTTGGTCAGAAGTTATCTATTATAACGCATAAAGCTCAGACTACAAGACATAGAATTTTAGGTGTTTTAAATGATGACAACTATCAAATTGTATTTTCTGATACCCCAGGAATAATTACACCAAAGTATGAACTTCAAGAAAGTATGATGAATTTTGTTTCTTCTATTTTTGAAGATGCTGATATTTTGATTTATATGATAGATGCTTCATCAGAAAACTATTCAAATGATGATAAGATTATTGAGAAATTAAAAAGTAGTAAATTACCACTGCTTGTTTTATTAAATAAAATTGATTTGTCCAATCAGGATTTAGTTACTCAAAAAATGGCCGATATAAGTATTTCTTTTCCAACTGCTAAATTATTTGCTATTTCTGCATTAAATAATTTTAATTTAGATATTTTAAAAGAAAAAATAATTGAGTTATTACCAGTTGCTCCAGCATATTTTTCTAAAGATACACTCACAGATAAATCAGAAAGATTTTTTGTAGAAGAAATTATAAGAGAAAAAATATTAACTCACTATAAAAATGAGATCCCTTATTCAGTTGAGATTGAGGTGGAAGAATTTATAGAAAAATCAGATTTTGTTAGAATTCGTGCAATTATATATGTGATGCGAAATAGTCAAAAAGGAATAATTATTGGACACAAAGGTTTAGGATTAAAGCGTATTGGAAGTGAATCCAGAAGAGATATAGAGAAGATGTTGGGAAAAAAGATTTTTTTAGAAACACCAGTCAAAGTCAAAAAAAACTGGCGTAATGACAAAAAACAATTAAAAAACTTTGGATATTAACAATGAGTAATATAGTTGCAATAGTAGGAAGGCCCAATGTTGGGAAATCTACCCTTTTTAATCGCCTTACAGAAACTAGGCAGGCTATTACTGATGAAATAAGTGGTGTAACAAGAGATAGGCATTATGGTAAGTCAGAATGGAATGGTCAAGAATTTTCAATTATAGATACTGGGGGATATGTACAAGGAAGTGAAGATATTTTTGAGGTTGAAATCAGAAAACAAGTTGAACTTGCTATCGATGAATCATCTGTTATATTATTTTTAGTAGATGCAACTACAGGCATAACTGATTTGGATTTATCTGTTGTAAAATTGTTAAGAAAGTCTGATAAAAAAATTGTTTTAGCCGTAAATAAAGTTGATAATGCGACATTATTATCTGAGGCCGTAGAGTTTTATAATCTAGGCTTGGGTTCGTATATAACTTTATCTTCCATAAGTGGTAGTGGAACTGGAGAGTTATTAGATGAAATTGTTAAGCATTTTAAGACAGAAACAGATGTCGTTAATGATAATAAACCAAAGTTTGCTGTTATTGGTAGGCCCAATGTAGGTAAATCATCAATAATAAATACTTTAATTGGAAAAGAACAAAACATTGTAACTGATATTGCTGGAACTACCAGAGACTCTTTGAATACTGAATATACACAATTTGGTTTTGATTTCATTTTAGTAGATACCGCTGGATTAAGAAAGAAAAAAAACGTTAATGAAAATTTGGAGTTTTATTCTGTAATGAGATCAGTTCGTGCCATTGAACATTCTGATGTGTGTATTCTTGTTGTTGATGCTGAAAGAGGGTTCGAATCACAGGATCAAAGAATTTTTCATATCGCAGATAGAAATCACAAGGGAATAGTAATTTTAGTAAATAAATGGGATTTAATTAAGAAATCAACTGAAACATCCAAAAAATTTATTGAAGATATAAAGGAAAAAATATCACCATTTACAGATGTTCCTATTCTATTTGTTTCTGCAATAGAAAAACAAAGACTATTGAAGGGTTTACAAGAGGCAATAAATGTTTTTAATAACAGGATACAAAAAATTTCAACATCAAAGCTAAATAATTATATTTTACCTTTAATTGAAAAAAATCCACCTCCTGCAATAAAAGGAAAATATATCAAAATTAAATATTGTACTCAGTTGCCAGTACACACTCCTACATTTGCTTTCTTTGCAAATCTACCTCAATACATTAAGGAACCATATAAAAGATTTATTGAAAATAAACTTAGAGATCATTTTTCTTTCAGTGGTGTGCCAATTAAAATATATTTTAGAAAAAAATAATATTTTTTTGGTTCTTTTTTTGTTTTGGTATTTTTAGAATCTGCAGATGTTTTTTTCTATTTTTGAAACAAATTAAATTTCACCTTTTATGAATGTTGTAAAAATGCCTATTGAAGGTTTATTAATTATAACTCCAACTGTTTTTAAAGATTCAAGAGGATATTTTTTTGAAAGTTGGAGTGAAAATCTTCTACAAAAAAATAATACAGAATTAAAATTTGTCCAGGATAATGAATCTTTATCTCATAAAGGTGTGTTAAGAGGATTACATTTTCAGAATCCTCCTTATGAACAAGGTAAATTAGTTCGTGTTATTAAAGGAGCAGTTTTAGACGTAGCGGTTGATATTAGAAAGTTGTCTCCAACATATGGTAAATATTGTTCTGTGAAGTTATCTAGTAAAAATAAAAAAATTTTCTGGATTCCTCCAGGATTTGCACATGGTTTTTTAACTCTGGAAAATGACACCATTTTTTCTTATAAATGTACTTCTTTATATAATAAATCTTCTGAGGAAGCGCTTCTATGGAATGATGCTGATTTAAATATAGATTGGGGTATTGATATTCCTATTGTTTCTGAAAAAGATAATTTGGCTGGAAATTTTAAAGATTTTAAAACTAAATTTTAAATATGAAAAGATCATTTTTATTTTTTTTACTTGCTAGTTTCATTTTTGTGATTTTTACTCAATTAAAGATTTCCTCAAGTGACATAAATAACGACAATAGCGAACTAGATAGCCCACAAAATTTAAATCAAAAAACTAAAGTTTTTTCTTTTGATAAACCCGAAGGCCTAAACTTTGCGGGAGAGAGTGTCCCACTTTATTCGTCGGAAATATGGGAAAGATTTGATAATGAGTTACTACGTAATGTTTATTTTCAATCTAACACATTATTATACTTTAAAAAAGCCAATAAATTTTTTCCTATTATAGAACCAATTCTTAAAGAATACGGTATTCCAGATGATTTTAAATACTTAGCTATAATTGAAAGTGGATTAGAAAATGTTGTTTCACCATCAGGAGCAGCAGGCTTTTGGCAAATAATGAAAAAAACTGCAAAAGAATATGATTTGGAAGTAAATGATGAAGTTGATGAGCGTTACAATTTAGAAAAATCTACAGTAGCTGCATGTAATTATTTAAATGATGCTCACAAGCAGTTTGGAGAGTGGACAATTGCTGCTGCTTCTTACAATATGGGTAGAGCGGGTATAAGTAGAAGACTGAAAGAACAAAGAGTTGAAAATTATTATGATTTGTATTTAAATACCGAAACTGCTAGGTATATTTTTAGAATCTTAGCAATAAAAGAAATTTTACAAAATCCCCAAAAATATGGTTTTGCTTTCAAGAAAAAGGATTTATATATGATGCCAAATTATTTAACAATTGAAATAGATTCTTCAATTACCAGTCTACATGATTTTGCTGATTCTCAAAATATCAATTATAAATTGTTAAAAAAAAGTAATCCCTGGCTAAGATCATCTTCACTTAAAAATACTTCTAACAAAACCTATTTTATAAAAATTCCAACAGATAGCAGTTTAATTTTTTTAGAAAAATAAAATATTGATTTTATTTAAGTATGTAAGCCATGAACAAAATAATAGATATACAAGGTGCTCGTGCACATAATCTGAAGAATCTTGATTTACAAATTCCCAGAGATAAACTAGTTGTTTTTACAGGCAAAAGTGGTAGTGGTAAATCCTCTCTCGCATTTAATACTATACATGCAGAGGGACAAAGACGATATTTAGAAACTTTTAACGCCTATGCTAGACAATTTTTAGGAAATATGGAGAGACCTGAAGTAGATAAAATAACTGGTCTGAGTCCTGTTGTAGCAATTGAACAAAAAACAACTTCTAAAAATCCAAGATCAACCGTAGGTACTATAACAGAAATATATGATTATTTGCGGTTACTTTATGCAAGAGTTGGTACAGCCTACTCATATAATACTGGAGAAAAAATGGTTTCTTTTAATGATGAGCAAATTATTGATTTACTTTTAAACGAAATGGATAATCAATCTGTGTTAATCTTAGCCCCTCTAGTAAAATCTAGAAAAGGTCATTACTCTGAACTTTTTAATAAATTAATTAAGCAAGGTTATCTAAAAGTACGCGTTGATGGTGAAATATTAGACCTCTCACCTGCACTAAAATTAGATAGATACAAGTATCATGATATTGAAATAGTTGTTGATAGGTTAACTGTAAATAAGATTAATCAAATAAGATTATTATCGTCAATAAAAACTGCTTTAGATATTGGTGATGGAGTTATGATGGTTATTCAAACTAATGATAATAAAATCAGGTTTTTTAGTAGATATTTAATGTGTTCAAAAACAGGGCTAGCATATAGTAATCCTGAACCAAACTCATTTTCATTTAATTCTCCTAAAGGGGCATGTCCTTCATGTAATGGCTTAGGAATTTATAAGGAAGTAGATATAAATAAAATTATTCCGAACAAAGATTTGAGTATTTATAACGGTGCTATTGCTCCTTTAGTTAATAAAAAAGCGGATTGGATTATGTCACAACTTGAACTAATTGCTAAAAAATTTAAATTTTCATTAGAATCACCAATAAAGGAGATCCCCAATGAAGCACTTGAGTCAATCCTGTACGGAATCAATGATAGCTTTAAAATTAAACTTAAAGACGCTAAAGTTTCTAAAGTATGTAAAATTGATTTTGATGGTATTATTCCATTCATTGAAGAACAATCTCAAAATAATCATTCAAAGTCAATAAAAAAATGGGCATCAAAATATATGCTTGAACAAAATTGTAAAACTTGCAATGGTAGTAGGTTGAATATTGAATCATCAAATTATAAAATTTCTGATTGTTCTATTAATGAAGTAGCACAGATGGATATGTACGGTTTAAGTAATTGGTTAGATACTACTAAAAAAAAATTAACAGCTAATAAATTAATAATAGCTAAACAAATCATAAAAGAAATAAAAAAAAGAGTTCAGTTGATTATTGATGTTGGATTAGTTTATCTAAACTTAAATCGAAGTGCAAGAACATTAAGCGGAGGGGAAGCGCAAAGAATAAGATTAGCTACACAAATAGGTACTCAGCTTACAAATGTTTTATATATCTTAGACGAGCCAAGTATTGGTTTACATCAAAGAGACAATCAAAAATTAATAGATTCATTAAAGAAATTAAGAGATATTGGTAATAGTGTAATTGTTGTTGAGCATGACAGAGATATGATTATGCAAGCAGATTTTATAGTTGATTTAGGACCTGGAGCTGGTATAAACGGAGGTGAAATTGTTTCAGAGGGTACATACAAAAAAATTATAAAAAACTCTAGTCTTACTTCACAATATTTAAAAAATGAAAAGAAGATAGAAATACCAACTAAAAGAAGAACTGGTAATGGAAATTTTATAAAAATAAAAGGAGCTAGAGGTAATAATTTAAAAAATATAGATGTTGAAATTCCGCTTGGTTTATTTTGTTGTGTTACAGGAGTATCAGGAAGTGGTAAATCTACTTTGATAAATGAAACGTTGTATCCAATTTTAAATAAATATTTTTATAGGTCAGAAAAAGAACCTTTAGAGTATTCAAGCATTTCAGGACTAGATTACATAGATAAAGTAATTGCAGTCGATCAATCTCCCATTGGAAGAACACCACGCTCAAATCCGGCTACATATACTGGAGTTTTTTCATTCATAAGAGAAATCTTTTCGAATCTTCCAGATTCGAAAGTAAGAGGTTTTACATCAGGAAGATTTTCTTTTAATGTTGAGGGAGGAAGATGTGAGCATTGTAAGGGAGCTGGTTTAAAAACTATCGAGATGAATTTTTTACCAGATATTGATGTTCATTGCGAAATGTGTAATGGAAAGCGCTATAACCAAGAAACTCTAGAAGTACTATATAAAGGGAAATCAATTTATGATGTTTTAAGTTTAACTGTTGATCAAGCTGTTTCATTTTTTAATAATATTCCTAAAATTTATCAAAAACTTAAAACACTCAAAGATGTTGGTTTAGGCTATATTTCTTTGGGACAATCAGCAAAAACCTTATCAGGTGGAGAGGCGCAGAGAGTAAAGCTCGCAACTGAATTATCTAAAAAAGGAACAGGCAAAACTCTTTATATTTTAGATGAACCAACTACTGGTCTGCATTTTGACGATGTAAAAGTTTTATTAAATGTTCTAGATTTAATTGTTGAAAGAGGTAATTCAGTAGTTGTTATTGAGCATAATTTAGATGTAATAAAGGTGGCTGACTATATTATTGATATTGGAAAAGAAGGGGGGGATAATGGCGGGACGATTATGTGTAACGGAACACCAGAAAAAATCGTAAAAAGTAATATTGGTTATACGGCTAATTTTTTAGTAAAAGAGTTATAACTTCTTTTGTTTAAATTAAATAAGCATAGTAATGCAAAAAAAAGATAATAGAATTGTATCAGTATTGAAAGCAAAAAGCTGGAACGAGATAAAAACCTCAGATTCATGGCAAATTTTTAAAATTATGTCAGAATTTGTTGATGGTTTTGATACAATGTCTAAAATTGGTCCGTGCGTTTCAATATTTGGATCTGCAAGAACTAAACCCAACCATATTTACTATACTCAAGCAGAGGAAATTGCCTATTTATTAACTCAAAAGGGCTATGGAGTTATTACAGGAGGAGGCCCAGGAATAATGGAAGCAGCCAACAAAGGTGCTAAAAGAGGTCAGGGAAAATCTGTTGGTTTAAATATAGAATTGCCTTTTGAGCAATCTCACAATCAATTTATAGACAATGATAAATTATTGAATTTTGACTATTTTTTTGTTAGAAAAGTGATGTTTGTCAAATATGCTCAAGGTTTTATTGTTTTACCAGGTGGAGTTGGTACACTTGACGAATTATTTGAAGCGATAACTTTAATTCAAACCGAAAAAATTGCACGATTTCCTATTGTGTTAGTTGGTAAAAGATATTGGAGCGGTATGTTAGACTGGATTAAAAATATTATGTTAGACTTAGAAAGGAATATTAGCTTTGAAGATCTAGATTTATTAAGCGTTGTAAATACTCCAATGCAAGCAGTAAATGTAATAGACAGCTTTTATAAAAAATATACACTCAAACCTAATTTTTGAGATAACTTATTTCATTCTTTTTTTTTTAGTACTTTTACCCAAATAAAAAAAAATAAATGTATAGATTTTTGGAAAGACTAATTTTATTAAGTTTATTGTTTAGCTCAATAAATATTTTTAGTCAGAATAATTTTTTTGGCGAGGAGGTTGATAAGCCATTTAAACCCAAATTTAGTATTGGATCAGGACTTTATGTTTTAGATGGTGATATAAAAAGTGATAACTCAAGTGTTTTTAAAGGAACAGCTGGCTTTAATGCAGGTATGAAATTTGATTTTTCAAAAAATGTAGACTTATCATTTATGTTTTTAAAGACGTCATTTAGTGGAGATAATCAATTAGAGACTTTTTCTTCTGATGCTGATGGTGTAGGTGTTCAGTTAGATTATTCTTTAGATAATTTTATTGGTCAATCAATTTTTTCTCCTCTTTTATCATTAGGTGTTTATCGTTTAGGTGTTTCAACAACCAATGAACAAAGATTAGAAAGAGTTGCGATTTTTTCTTTGCCTTTATCTCTTGGTCTTAGAGTTGATATAACAAAACGATTACAATTTGATTTAGCAATGTCTTACGCTTTTGGATTAGGTGATATTGATATGTCAACAAACAATCAAAATAGCTCTGATTCATATCAATCATTGAATTTTACAGTTCATTATGATCTTTTTACAAAATCAAAAAATAACAATTCAACAATTTCAGATGACTATTATTCAGAGGTAAATTTTAGTGCATTGGAATCTAATGATGAGGACAATGACTTGGTTCCTGACTTTGAAGATTTTTGTCCAAATACACCAAAAGGCGTTAAAGTTGATAAGGACGGATGTCCCTTAGATGATGACGGAGATGGTATCCCTAATTATTTGGATCAACAAAAAAATACGCCTAAAGGATCTATTGTAAATAAAGATGGAGTAACCTTAACATTGGATGATTACAAAAATACATATTCAGATTTAGATATTGCTTCAAGAAAATATGCAAATTTTTACAACGAAAATGAAATAAAAAGAGAGGATTTTAAAACAATCGATGAGTATCTCATTGCTAAGGCCAATGCCTTTAATAAAATGTACATCGAGTCATTAAGTAACAATAAAGAGGTTAAAGAGTTGGTCTACAAGGTTAAAATCTGGCAAGGATTTGACTCAATAAATGCTTCTATACTCAACAGACTGTTAAGTTTGGATGATTTAGAAAGTTTCAGAATTGACGATAATATTGTAATCTATGCGGTTGGAAACTATTCTAATTATGAGGATGCACTTATTAGAAAAATTGAAATAGAGGATGATTTCAAGTTTCAAGAAACTGAAATAATAATAGACAATAATGGGTTATTAATTAATTATTCTGATTATCTTGAAGAACAAAACCAGCAAAATCAAATAAACAAAATTGATGAAAATGCTGTTGTAGTAGACACATCAAAAAAAACAGTTAATAATGATTCGTTAGATAACAGTCCAAACTTTAGAGTACAGATTGGAGCCTTTAATGAAATTCTTCCTGATGAAGTATTTGATAATGTAAAAAATGTAATTCCTTTTGTAGGAAATGATGGTATGGTTAGATATATGGTGGGTTCTTTTTCAAACTATAATGATGCTATAGATTACCAGGCCCAAATGATTGCTCGTGGATTTCATGATGCATTTATTGTCACATATAAAGATGGTAAGAGAATTGGTTTAAATTATGTTATTGATAATAAAACCATTAAAAAATCAATTAATATCATTAATGAAGATGATAATTCTAATAACAAAATAATTGAGAAAAAAAATACAATAGAGCCTAATGATGATAACACCAGTTTATCTAATTGTTTGTTTACTGTTCAGATATTGGTTTCTAACTTCCCTTTATCTAATGAAGATTTAGATAAAATAAATGAGCTAGAAAACATTGATAAAAAAACAAAAGGGTCAGAACTAACTGAATTTTATGCTGGCACATACCAAACAATGATGGAGGCTGAAATTCAGCTAGAAAAAGCAAAGAGTTTAGGTTTTGTTGATTCATTTATCTTTGTTACAGTTGATGGTGAAAGAGTATCATTAGAATATTCTGATTGTAATTAGTGTAGAATTGTTTGAGATTTTAATTTTTATTTAATTTTTTACTTCCTTTATAAATCTGGAATTTTCGAAAGCTACACTCAAGTTTTCCATTTACTAATTTAATTTTTTTATTTGGCTTGAGACCTATAAATTTCATTTCTGAAATATCTGAAGAAATCAACCAGACGTCACATTCTTCGTAGCTATGTTTTAGTGTATTTCCAATATCTTCATAAAAATTTAGTTGATTTAATTTCAAACGCTCCCCATAAGGAGGATTAAATAAAACAAATGTATTTTCATTTACTTTTGTTGAAAAAAAGTCAGCTTGAAATACCTCAATTTTATTCTTCATAAGTGCATTATTTATATTTTTTTTGCAAATATCAATAGCTCTATTAGATATATCACTTCCTGTTATTTTACCTTTGAAATCAATTTCTTTATCCAGTGATGTTTCTTTGATTTTCTCCCACAAATTAGAGTCAAAGTCTTTCCATTTTTGAAAACTGAACTTTTTTCTAAAAATATTTGCTGGAATATTTTGTGCAATCATTGCCGCTTCAATTAATATTGTGCCGCTGCCACACATTGGGTCATGAAAATCTTTCTTTTTATCCCAATTACTAATTAATATAAGACCAGATGCAAGTACTTCATTAATTGGTGCTGTCAAAGATTTTATTTTATATCCTCTTTTGTGAAGTGATTTGCCAGAACTATCAAGTGATAAGGTGCAAGTATTTTTAGAAATATGTAAATTTATATGTATATCGGCTTCTTCTGGATCAACATTTGGTCTTTTTTTGTATTTTTCTCGAAAACTATCTGCAATTGCGTCTTTTAATAATAATGAGGTAAATTTACTGTGTTTGAACGTATCTGATTTTGTTGTTGCACTAGTAGAAAAAGTGTTATTCAGTTTGAAAATTTTTGACCATTCAACCTCATATAATTTCTTGTAAAGTTCTTTATTATTGTGGGCCTGAAAGTATTTAATAGGTTTTAGAATTCTTAGAGCTGTTCGTAAATTTAAGTTAGCTTTGTATAGGAATCCAATATCTCCTTTAAAACTGACGGCTCGATTCATTTTTTTAATATCTTGAGCTCCTAAATTTCTCAGTTCTTGCGCTAAAACTTCTTCTAAGCCAAACATAGTTTTGGCTATCATATAGAAGTTTTTATTTTGTGTTTTATTCAGCAATATTGTATTTTTTAAAAAAATTACGCTTTACTTTTTCAATATCTTCAGATCCTTCTTGTTCTTTTAGATCTAGGATTTCTTCAATTTCTTTGTATTCGTTATTTAAAGATTTTGAAAATTCTAAATCATTTTCTTCCAACATTTCTAACTCTTGTTTGATATCCACAATTTGTACAATATACTTTAGTCCCTGTTTTTCATAAAATCTCATTTGGTTTAAATATGTGTTTTTTAATCCGTGATCATCCGTATTTAACTTTATGCTGTAATATGTGTTCAGACTTTTTATTATATTTCTTTTTAGAGTTGAAATCAACTTTCTACAATCATCACTTTTTTTTTCACTTTTGATTTCAAAAAACAACCTTTTTACATCATTATTGCTTTTTTCTAATAAAGCATAATATTTATGAGGATCATTATATATATCTTTCGATTTTTTTTCAACTGTCTTTTTACAAGAAGACATAGTTATTAGCAAAGAAAGTATGAAAATACTGCTTAAGAAAAAATTTGAATTTATCGTCATTATGTTTTTTGTGAAAAAAACGGTTAGTGCACAATTTTATTATGCTGTTTTAAAAAATAATTAAAAAAAGCTTAAAATATTATTGAACTCTGTAGCTGAATTTGTGACTTGATAGATCTTCGTTAGCTTTTACTATTTTTTTCTTTAAGTTCTTTTTATATTCATATATTTTGGAGTGAATATCTTCATTATCAGTAGCAAGTATTTGCGCAGCTAAAATACCAGCGTTTTGTGCAGCATCAAGTCCAACCGTAGCCACAGGAATCCCAGGTGGCATTTGCAATATAGATAATATTGAATCCCATCCATCTATAGATATTGAAGATCTACATGGGACACCAATCACAGGTACAGTGCTAAATGCTGCAACAACTCCAGGAAGATGAGCTGCTCCTCCCGCTCCTGCAATTATTACCTTAATACCATTTTTTCTTGCATTAGATGCAAATTTTTCAACTAGTTCGGGTACTCGGTGCGCTGATAAAGCGTTAATTTCAAAAGGTATTTCCATTTCATTTAAAAAGTCCGCTGCCTTTTTCATAACAGGCATATCAGATGTACTTCCCATAATAATACTAACTACTGCTTTCATATTTATTTAATTTAATTTAATTTTATTGCAAATATATTATTTATCATGTTTAATATTGATTATTTGCAAGATTTAATTTTTATTATATTATTATCCAATATAAAAAGAAAACAGCATATATTTGTAGTCGCTTTTTTGAAATTAAAGTTATTAAAAACAGTCTCATCAAAATCTTTTTAAGATTATGTTGTGTTTATTAAATTTTTTTTTAATTTTGCGCCCGCTTTCGATGTAAAGATCTTAAGCAAATCATAAATTAAAAAAAAGTTTTTTTGGTTTATGACCATAGTTCATTGATATATTGAAGATAGAATTAAATACATCCAATTACAGTCAATTACAAATTTTTTATACAACGAAGAGCTTGATCCTGGCTCAGGATGAACGCTAGCGGCAGGCCTAACACATGCAAGTCGAACGGTAACATGAGAGCTTGCTCTTGATGACGAGTGGCGCACGGGTGCGTAACGCGTATGCAATCTACC
>JAYZXD010000023.1:0-176185 GCA_036141595.1 Bacteroidota bacterium | reverse complement strand
AAGATTTATGCTGTCCTTTATGGTTGGATGAGGAATTTTTTTCATGTCTCTTCCTAATTCATTTTGGTCATAGAAAGTGCCATCTATAAATGCATAGTCACATTTCTTTATTATATCATGTATGCTAAAATCTAAATTCTTCCAACTATCAATATCTGGTACATAAATAATAGATTTATTATTTATATTGATGTTATAACCAACAGTTTCTGAGAACTCATTTCTATGAGGAACTAAAAAAGGTGACAAGCTTATTTTATTGCTTAAGTTTATTTTTAAATTATTATTTAATTCCACCAGTTTAATATTTTTTAAGTCATTCAGCTGACTCCAGGGGGCATTTTTTTCTATGAAAAGTTTCATTTTTGGCATAGCCAAAACAGGAATTTTATGCGTATTTAACGCTTCTTTCCCCAAATACATAAGACCGGTATAGTGTCCAATATGTGCATGAGTTAATAATATACCACTTATCTTATTTGAACCACTAATTTTTTTTAGCTGATATAGTTGGTTTTTTATCTCTGGTGTAGCGTCAACAATCCACTGCTCTTTTGTTGAAGGATCAACTATTGCAAGACAGGCAGGCTTTTTCTGTAAGCTGCTATTTTCCCAAGCTTCAGCGCAATATTCTTTTTCACAGTTTATTTGCGGATAACCAGCATCTTGTGCTATTCCAAGAACAACAATATATGCATTTGACTTACTTGCTTGATTCATTAAATTAATAATTTTTCAAAACAATAATAATGCTTTTTATTGGGTTTTAAATTTATAGTACCTAATTGTTTGTACCCTAATTTTTTATAAAAATTTATAGCTTGTGGATTATTTGAATAAGTATCTAGTCTGATAGATTTTAAGTTTTTTTCTATAACTAAATTTTCTGCGAATTTCATTAATTTTTTTCCAATTTTCTGACTCCAAAATTCTTCTTTTACTGCCAGTCTATGTACTACTAGAAAAGAAGCAGTTTTGTCCTCCCAATTAATACCTAAATAAGTAGGGTCTTGTTCTTGATCAATGTTTATACCTCCAATAATTTCTTGATTAATTGTAGCAATAAAATATGTTTTTAGTTTAATATCTTGTTTAATAACTTCTTTATTAGGATATGTTTCATCCCACTGGTCTATATTTTTTTTTATCATGCCAGCGACACATGAATCATACATATCCATGATTTTTTCTAGATGTGATATCTCAGCTCTTTTGATAATCATTCAACTAATAAATTACATCCTCTTAAATCTGTATTGTCATACCTGCCTAATATTGAAAATGTTCCGTTGTCAAATGTTTTACCCAAATCCTGCGTTGCAATAAATGGACAGGAATTTATATTTGCTAAATCAATAACATTAATACCTCCTGTTTTGCTATCCTCTAAAACAGATAAAGGATCGTTTACATCTCTAACATATATTTTTTTCCATGAAGGAGACTTAAAAATACCATCGCCACTTGAATAGCTTTGAGATAAAAGTTCGGTCATACCATATTCTGAATGAATATAAGGTAATGAAAAAGCGGATTTTAATTTTTCATGTAATTCTTCTTTAGTAATATCTTCTCCTTTTCCTTTTGTTCCCCCAGTCTCGATAACTATCGTGTTTTTAAGTTTTTGTGGAAATTTACTAGCAAACTCAAGTAAGGCATAGCTTACTCCAAATAAAATAGTTTTTTTATTATCAGCTTCTAACTCTATAAGTTTTTGTGATAAATTGAGATAATCATTAAGATAAAAACCACTGTCTTTATTAGCGCTTTTCTCTATAAGGTCATCAATCATATATATAAGAGATGAATTTTCATTTTCTCGATAGTTTGGAAGAAGAGAAAGAAAGCAATATTGTTTTATATCTCCGTAGAAATTATTAAATGTTTTTAAGTAAGAGGTTTCATATATAGAAATATCTGATATTAAATGTTTACTTCTTCTATCTGATGTTCCGCTGCTAACAAATATTTTTTCTATTCCCTTTTTTGTACAGATAATTTGGTGTGTTTTAAAAAACTCAATTGGAAGACAAGGAATTTCATAGCAGTTTACCGGCCTTTTACCTTTGAGAATTTGTGATGCATATGAGGCATAGATCGGATTGTTTTTCATTTGAAATTCAAAAGCTTTTAAGCTAAGCTCCTCAAATTGATGAGCATTTTGTATTTCAAACACTTGATTATGCATTTATAATTAATTATAATCCACCTCTAAAATATCTGTATAAAAAGAATCCTGATATAGCAGCATAAAATCCTTTTGTCCATCCGAGATCTTTTGATAGAATAGATGATTCTTGTAGCCATGAAAGTATCGCAAACATAATACCAAAACCAGAAATAAAAAGCCAGATTTCTTTTTTGAAACTATTTTTCATTTTTATTTTTTTACAAATATATTAGATTTATATTTGGTTAAATTTTACAATAAAAAAACCTGTTTTAATTTTAATAAAACAGGTTTATAGTAAATATATCACATCTTAAAAAAGATAATTTTCGGAGCATATTTGCTTTTGAACCTTAGTGCACCAAGGCCTACTAATTATATCTTTTTTTTGGATATATTTTTCTGTAACTTTTACGGTCTTTTATAACTTGCAATACAAATAATATTGATAAAATAAAGATTGAAATTATTTCTATATACATATTTAGGTTATTTTTATATACAAACTTAAATTATTATACAAAATTACATTCTGTATAGCGTAAAATGTTAAGAGATAGTTAAGAGATAGTTATATTTAATTAATTTTATAGCTTAGTTTAAAGCTGAAAAATCGGCCAGGGTTGTAACTTCTATAAATAAGATTTTCAGTACCATATGATGATGTTGTCAACTCTTTATTATTATTTAATATATTTTTAATGCTAAAATCAATAGTGTATTTTATGCCAAGTTTTTTGCTTAAGCTAAAGTTTAGGCTATTAAATGGCTTACTATATATATCAGTTGACTCTCCAAGAGAGAAGCTTTGTAATGTTGGTCCTTGTACATTATAATAAAGAGCTGATTGTAAATCAAGATCTGTATTTTTATATCTTATACCTAAATTTACTAAATAAGGTGCCTGACCCTGCATCACTCGGTATATTTTATCATTATCTCTATCTATTCCCAATAATGATAAGAACTTTTCTTGAATATCATTATTATTAGTTAATAGCTCTCCTTCTCTTAGATTAGCATTTTTACCCTCTAACTCTTGTCCAGAAATATAGGTTCTTGAACTTATTAAACTTGTATTAAAATTAATTGATAATTCATTAACTAAATTTGAGAAGTAAGGTATTTTAAATTTGCTTTCAAACTCAATACCTTTTATGTCAGAATAGTTAGCGTTTATTGGTCTTACTTGATTAGGAGCAGCAGTGTAAGAGCTTAATTCAATTGCATTTTTTATAGTTTTATAAAATGCACTTATGCTTATTGTTTGATTTTGTTGCAAGTAAGTTTCATATCTCAAATCTATGTTATTAATTTTAGAAACATTTAGATCAATATTTCCATTAAATATATATCCAGAAACAGCATCAATTATAGCAATATCTGCCTTTTCTTTGAAGGAGGGTCTTGCAGTTGTTCTAAAAGCTGAAAATCTTAAATTACTATTTTTATTATACTCATAAATAAGATTTATTGCAGGATATAATTCCACATCTTCTATTACTTTTAAGTTGTTATAAACTATTCCATTTTGATTTTGACCATTAAAAAATTGTTGGTAATATTCTCCTCGAACACCTATAATAGATTTTAATTTTTTAATTGGAAAGAATTCTTGTTGAGCATAGAAAGCAATATTTGATTGTGAGGATTCATATCGATTTTTTGCAGATGAAGAACTTTCAAAAACAAAGCCTGGCCCTAACCCGTTTTGTGGGACTAATAAATCTGTTAACAATTCATTAGGATTTCCAGTGAAGTCAGCCTGAGAAAATGCTGTTGTTGATTTAAGACTTATGTTAGTGTTATCAAATTTTCTAAATTTATATGTATAATTTATTCCAATATCAAACTTAGCTTTGCGTTCAAATAAATTCATCTTTCTCTGGTAATTCACATTAAGTGGTAAATTATATTCATCAAGGTATCTCCACTTTCTTGTGGGTGGTGTGTTTGGAGATATATACCATTTCTGTGTTGTTTCAGACCAAATATAACTGGTTTCCCTAATATCTTTGTCTCTTATTCTTGAATATGTTGGTGATATCTTCCAGCTTAGATTTGATTTAGCCTGATTAAAATAATGATTCCCGCTTAACAAAATATTTGTTATACTTCTTTCAGTATAGTCTAAAACATCTGTTTTTTTAATAGTTCCTTGATCAGTTTGAAAAAGTGATATGTCAAATAAAGCAGCACTCTTCTCACCATTTTGAAGGTGAATAATATTTAACTTATATTTGTTTAACTCATTTTTTAGCCCAATACCTCCAAGTAGGCTGATATAAGATGATTGTTTGCCAACTTCACCTACTCTATTTTCATCTATTTCAAGAGCATAATTAGAGGGGTTTGCTACATCTTTGCTGTAATCAGTAACATTTTCACGATAAAACGTGTAATTGTTTTTATGAGAAAATGCAGTTATATATCCTAGCTTAAAATTGGTTAATTCTTTTTGATTACCCGATGAGATTGAAAAGCTAGAGTTTAATAAACTAGTTAACTTGGAGGTAGCTAAAGTTTTTTCTAAACTGTTTAGTTTATTGTAATTTTCATTATATATGTTTGCATCACCACTTAGCCAATCTCCAAAGGTAATTATTTCGCCTCTTTGTATTGGAAGATCCCTTTGTCCATCATCAAAACCTAGTATGTCTGTACTGGATCCCTTATATGAAATAAAGTCGTTTTTAAAACTTGACATAGAGTTGTATGATAATTTAAGTGATGTATTAAAGCTATATGTATCTGGGAATGATTTTGTTTCAATATTAACAATACCACCAGTAAAATCAGCAGGAAAACTTGCAGAAAAGGACTTAAATACTGAAATATTATCAATAATATTTGTAGGAAAAATATCCATTTGAATTGAATTTCTATCTGGATCAAGTCCAGGAATATCCATTCCATTAACTTGTGTTTTAGTATATCTGTCTCCTAAACCTCTAACAAAAACGTATTTACCTCCTTCTACTGATACTCCTGAAACTCTTTTGGCAGCACTTGCTGCGTTTCCGTCTCCTGATTGCTTTAAAGTCTCAGAAGATACAGCATCTAATAAAATTACAGAATTTTTTTTGACAGTTATTAAAGCAGCCTCTGTAGTTCTTTTAGCCTCAGCTGAAATCGTAACGGTTTCCATGCTTATAGAATTGGGTGATAAGCTTATATTATCTAAAACAGTAACCTCATTTTTTTTTATTAATATTTCTGATATCTCTAGATTTTCATATCCAATATAAGAAAAAGTTATGCTATGAGCCCCTTCTTCAATTTGGAGCTCAAATTTACCGTCGAAATCAGTTACAGTTCCTATTGATGTTCCTGTTACATAGACGTTGGTAGCAAACATTGGTTCCCCTTGTTCATCGTATATTGCACCTCTTAAAGTACCAGTCTGGGCGTATATGTATTGTGTAAAGAATATTGAAAAAATGATAAAGAAAAGTTTCTTCATATCAAATATTAAATTATTTGCAAATATATTTTTTTTCGAATTTTTTGATTATGAAATTATGATTACTTATTAACATTTTCATAAAAAAACCCCCATAAAAATATGGGGGTTTTTGCACTTGTATTAATTAAATAAACTACCAAGCACCTTCAGCTACTGTACAAGACCAACCAGCACCTAAATCTGCTGATGCCCCAGTAGTTCCAGTACTAACATTTGTTGCGCTAAAATCTACAGTGGTTCCTGCTACTTGATTATCGCAGATATCAGAAACGTCTAATTTACAAGAAGCATCAGTTAAATGAGATGTGTTAAATTGTAAATTCATAAACATTAAATCAGCCGTAGTGCTTCCTCCATCAATTTCAAAGTCAGATTCACATGAAAAATTATATAAATATAAATTCGATACATTTCCTGCAGCGTCTTTTCTAAAGTCAGCATACTCTCCTCCATCAGGATTATAACCTTTTAAAGTCCCCCCATCAAGAGAGAATGAACCTAACATACTGCCTTCTGGTCCATCAATTTCTAGTCCGTGGTCAGAACTAGCATCTCCAATAAATAAGAAATTAGAAATAGTACCTGTGTAAGCTTGATCAATGTCAAAAGCATCATCTCCTTGTCCCCAAACAATTGCATTAGAAACATTTACAGATCCTCCAAAACACTCAATTCCATCATCAACGTTAGCTATAACTTCAACATTTGAGATTGTTGTACCGCTTCCAACTCCACCAAGTGTTAATCCATTGATTTCATTACCTTCCCCAATATTTGTTCCACCATGACGTATTTGTACGTATGTAAATGAACCTGAGTTATCTGCATTGTTTGTTCCTCCATATAATCCGTTTGGATCACTAGCTGGTATTCCTTCAATCTGAATCTCAGTAGCATCTCCATCAAAACTTCCTTCAGCATAACCTAATATAATTACTCCTCCCCATAATCCTTTCATTCCAGCATTAAGATTTGCAAATCCAGGATAGTTTGAGCTTGAAGCTGAAATATCATCAGCAACAGAAGTAAAAATAATTGGCTCAGAAGGGGTTCCGTTTGCTTCTATTTTTGCTCCTCTTGCAATTAATAAGCAAGATGCATCAGCTTCTTGTCCCCCTTCAGCTTTAATAATTGTACCCGCCTCAATCGTAAGAGTAGCTCCATTTGTTACAGTAACTCTTCCATCAAGCACGTAGACATTATCTTTTGTCCATGTTACATCGTCAGTAATTTCTCCACTATAAGTAGTAGTTACTACTGGGTCAGTATTGTTGTCGTCACTGCTACTTGAGCATGCACTAAATATAGATACAATTGCAATTAGACAAGCAACCCTTACATAATTAAGTAAATTGTTTTTTTTCATTTTTGTCTTGTTTTTATTAGTAAGTAATTAATTTTTGACAAAAATATTTTTCGTGGTGGGTTCTTTTGTTAAGAAATTGTTATTAGATTATTATATAGATAATAATATTTGAGTAATGGTAATTTTATTGTTTAAGCTCTATTTCTACTTCCCATTTTTTTTCTTTCTTTTGCTCAGAAATAAATTTTAAAATATTTATTGCAATATCATTAAATTTATTTGATGTTAAAGAAAATGTAGCTTCATTTACAATTTTTCCATTATCATAAGCAACTTCAACTGCTTTTAATTCTGCTGCTAGTTCTCCGTTATAATAGACGCTTGTCCCTCTATATGTTAGCCCTTCAGTAGAATATTTGCTAAATGTGGTAGTTTTCATTATTGTATTACAGGAAAACATAAACAAAAGATTTGATAATAGGAGGGCAAGTGAAAAATTTTTAAACATGTTAATTTTTTATTCACAAAGTTATAAATTGTTTTGAAAAAGATAGAAGTATATATAATGTTTATTTCTTTTGGATTATCTTTGCAGAAAAAAATGAAAAGTAAAATCAACCAAACTCTTTTAACTTTAATAGTTATATTTTTATTTTCATGTAGTTCGGAAAAATCAACAAACAAACATGCAGAACCTAAATCTGATTTAAACAAATCGGAATTGATTTCTATAATGCTTGACAAAAATAAAACGGAAATTATTTGGCAGGGTTATAAGACTACTCAAAAAATTGGAGTTCCAGGTGTATTTAAAGAGTTTTCAACTAATAAGGATGGTCAAGATTTTTCAAATATTAATGATTTAGTTTCTGGATTAGAATTTGAGATTAATTCTGCCTCATCTTTTTCAGGAGATTCATCTAGAGATTATAACCTTAAGGAAAATTTTTTTAATTTTTTATCTGAAGATTTTAAGATTAAAGGTGTGTTTTCAGAACCAGAAGGAGATTCAGTTAATATAACATTTGATATTTTTGGTCTGCCTAAGCAAGTTAAGTTTGGCTACGCTATTTCTTCAGCAAATTTAATTGAAATAAAGGGTACTATTGATCTTGAAAAACAATTTGGTGCCATAAAAGCATATAATGCAGTAAGTAAAAAATGCTATGATTTACACAAGGGTAGTGATGGTGTTTCTAAAACTTGGAAAACCGTAGATGTTCATGTTAAAGCCTATGTTGTTGAAAAAATAAATAAGGATTGATCTAAGAAATTATTGAAGAAAAGAATTTTTGAATACCCTCCACAAATTCTTTCGGTAAATCTTGCATTATACTAGTCACACTCAATTTCTCATTTACTCCTATTGCTATTCCAATAGATACTATCAAGCCAATTAAGGCATAAATCACATCTTTTAATGCTAATTTTACTGCATTTAAAAAACTATGACTTCCTGTTTTCATGATTGCCATTCCAAGTTCTCTTCCTGCTAGCAAGCCAATAAAAACCCAAGTAGTGCTCATAGGTACTTTAGAGTGAAGTTTAAAATAAAAAAGAATAATACAGTAAATAAAGTCAATTAGTGTTGCAAATCGCACATCAGTCACAACAGACTTTTCAGTGACAATTTTTTGAATCCTTCCTCCTTTATAATAAAGAAGTAGTCCAAGGCCTACAACTACAATAGAGATAAACCCTATAAATTCACCTAAACTTAAACTCCGAGGTAAGTACACAGCAATATTAGCAGCGTCTTGCATTAGCCATACAGACCAAAGTGTTCCAGATGTTATCCATTGTGCTATTGTCCAGCTAAACTTGGCTTTTCCTGTAAAGTATTTTTTTGCACTTTTAGCAATTAATAAAAAGAAAAATAATCCTAACAAAAATGATAAAATGTAGCCTGTCATACTTTTGGCAAGTACACCTCCAACAGCAGTAGTGTCTGCAGCAAAAGAAGTTAACAGAATGAAAGTAGTTGAAACAGGCATCCTAAGCCTGGTAAGTATTAATAAAAATATTGGTGCTGCAACTTGTAAGAAATGAAATTCTGAAGGAGCCTTATCAAAACCTTTTGATGTAAGCCTGCCGTGGCTTACATCTCCACCTAAATTTATCCAGCTATACAACATTGTTGCGGTAAAAATACCACCTATAAATATCCACAAAATCCACCATTTTTTTTCTTGATTTGATGCAATAAATGTTCCAATAGTTTGGATACTGTCGTTTGCTATTGCAGCATATGCCGCAAAAATAAATCCTGCCCACATTGCTAAATGAGGGTAGGGTGTTACAAACATTGCCGCAAAAAATGATAGACAAATAAAAGACAAGAATGATCGTTCGCTTTTTGGAAGCCATACTACTTCAGGATAGCCAAAAGCTTTAAAAAATTTTTTCATAAGAAGTTGTTTTTTGTATTACAACCCAAGATAGAAAGCAACAACCATTATTATTAAATATAATATTGGTGACATGTCTCTTTTCACGTGATTCATTTTAAAATTTTTTCAAATTTAAGTACATACCTCCTTTCTAATGTTAACAAATTGTTAACCTTTTGTGTGTCGTTTTTAAGTATAAGTTTTTTGCAAATAATCTGTTGATTTTTAGGTGTTTAAATTTTATTAAGTTTTTATTTTTATTTTATTTGATAAGGTTTACTAAACTTCAATGTTAAATAAATATTAAAATTTAATTTTTTGGTTTTTCAAATAAACAATATTTTTATTTTAGCATAAAAAAAAAATGAAAATTTTAATTGTAGATGATGAATACGATATTTTAGAGTTTCTTTCGTACAATTTAAAAAAAGAAGGTTATGAAGTTTTTACAGCACAAAACGGAATCGATGGTTTAAAACAAGCCAAAAAAATAATACCGGATTTGATTATTTTAGATGTAATGATGCCAGAAATGGATGGTATGGAGCTTTGTGAGCAAATTAAATCTACAGCAAAACTAGAAAATGCTTTTATTATTTTTTTAACAGCTAGATCTGAGGAGTATTCTGAACTAGCAGGTTTTAGTTCAGGAGCGGACGACTACGTTACAAAACCCATTAGTCCAAAACTTTTAATTAGCAGAATAAAAGCAATTTTGAAAAGAGGTAATGGTTTTAAAGATGATGACGTTATATCTATTGAAAAATTATTAATTGATAAACAAAAGCATATTGTAAAGTATGATGATCAAGATATAGTTTTAGCACGCAAAGAATTTAAATTATTATATTGTTTGATGACTATGCCAGGAAAAGTTTTTACAAGAGAAGAACTTATTACGAAAGTTTGGAATGATGCATATGTAGGAGATAGAACTATTGATGTTCATATTCGAAAAATTCGTGAGAAAATAGGTGTTAACTATATTAAAACTGTAAAAGGTGTTGGTTATAAATTCAATTTATAGTTTCAATAAATAATGTCTAAAATAAATACTCCATTTAAATTTGCTATTTTAATAAGTATATTAGTTAGTTTAATATTGTTACTGATGTTGTTTGTTTTTAAAAATAAACACATTGAACTTTATTTTTTTATTATACTTTTTTTTGTGATTATTTGTGTGTGTGTATATTTTTTAATGAAAAATACGTTCTTTGAAAGAATAAATTTAGTTTACAAAAATATTTATCAGTACAAAGGAGATATGTTGTCTGGTAAACTCAATATTGCAGATGCAGAGCAGCATGTTGCAAATTGGGCAAATGCTAAAGAGCAAGAGCTAATTGAATATAAAAAAGATCAAGATTATAGAAGAGACTTTTTAGGGAATGTTTCTCATGAACTAAAAACACCTATTTTTAATATTCAAGGTTATGTTCAAACTTTACTTGATGGTGGACTTTATGACGATGAAATTAATTTAAAATATCTTAAAAGATTAAATAAAAGTGTTAATCGTATGATAAATATTGTAGAAGATTTGGAAGATATTTCTTGGTTGGAAAGTGAGCAATCTTTAATAGAATTTCAAAGCTTCAGTATTTTAGAATTAGCAAATGATGTTTGTGATTCTTTTGAAATTCAAGCATCTGAAATGAAAATTAAATTACAGATTGTTAATAAAGCTTCAATCTTAAATGTTTTAGGTGATAGAGAAAAAATTCATCAAGTTTTCTCAAATTTAATAAGTAATTCTATCAAATATGGAAAAAAAGGAGGGCTTACTGAAATTAGGTTATTAGATTTTGAAGATAAGCTTTTAATTGAAATTTCAGATAATGGCATAGGGATTGACGCAGGTTCCTTAGATCGTCTTTTTGAAAGGTTTTATAGAGTTGATAAGAATCGCTCTAGAGAGATTGGGGGGACAGGATTAGGTCTTGCAATTGTTAAACACATATTGGAGGGGCATAATCAAACAATTAATGTGCGTAGCACAAAAGATTTAGGGTCAACATTTTCATTTATTTTAGAAAAGGGAGAATAGTTCTTGCCAGTTTGTTGTATAGTTTTTTAGCTTCTTTAGACCACTATACTTTTTATTCTTTTCTATAGCCTCATCAAGATTAAATTTATTTTGATTTTGATATAAGCACAATTTTTTTTCTTTTAAAATTTTCGCTAAATATTCTTGTTCAGTTTGTCCAGGCGTTGGTATGAAAATTGCTTTTTTTTGCATTTTTATTAAGTCCATTATAGTAGAGTAACCGGATCTACATATGATTAACTCAGATTCAGCAATAGCGTTGTTTAATTCATCTGCCCTAAGGTGAGACTTTATAGTTATGTTTTTATCAACAATTGATTCATTTTTTTCTGTCTGTCCAAGTACAATTAATGCTTTTTCACTTCTTTTTTTTAGACTACTTATTAATTGTTTTTCAAGTAGTGTTCTTTGCGGTTCAGGACCAGAGATTATAGCTAAAAAAGCATATTTTTTTTCTTTTTTAATATTTTTAAATCTGGATAAAGACCCTATATATTTTGCATTCTTTGGAAGTATATGTGGATTAGAGAGTTTTCCGGCAATATTATTTGTTAGGTCGTCCAATATCCAGCATGCATCGTATTTGTTTATATAATTGTAATTAATTAACTTGATAATTTTTGAAAAAAACAAACTCTGTATTTCTAGTTGGTGCGTTATAAATACACTTTTAATTTTTTTGGTGTAAAGACCAAAGCGACTGTCTGAAATTACTCCATCAATTTTATATTCATCAATAATTTTATTTAAAAAGAAATGCTCTCTCTTTATTGCAGAAAATATTTTGGGTGTTTGACTAAGGATGTTTATGCTCATCGGTAAATACTTGGAGTATTTAATGTTATAGCCTGGAAAACAAATAAATTCTAAATTTGGATATTCAATTTTTAGTAGATCTAGGCTTCTACCATCTGCAGCAATAATAACCTCAAACTTATGCTCAATTAATTTGTCAATAATTGGGATACATCTTGTTGCATGACCTATACCCCACTCAAGAGGGGCAACTAAAATTCGTTTTTTAGTTTTCATTGGCCGAAAATAACTAAAACAAAGTATTTTTGCATAAAATAAATGTCTTTTGGCTAAAAACAAATTAAAAAAATTTGCCCAAATGGAAGCTTTTAGTAATGTTAAACAGCCGAGCTTAACATTACTAAAAAAAGGGTTCCCACTAAAAGGCAAATGGAATAAAGATTTTTTTAAGAATGATGCTCCAATTGTATTGGAGCTCGGCTGTGGTATGGGCGAGTATACTGTCGGCTTAGCTGAAAAATACCCAAATAAAAATTTTATAGGCATAGATATAAAAGGAGCAAGAATGTGGCAGGGGGCTAGTAAAGCTTTAGAAAAACAATTAAATAATGTTGGTTTTTTGAGAATCAGAATAGAATGGATCGAAGAATGTTTTTCAAGTAATGAGGTAAGCGAAGTTTGGATTACTTTTCCAGATCCTCAAATAAAAAAAAGAAGGTCTACAAAAAGATTGACACACCCTCTTTTTTTAAAAAAATATTCTAACATTTTAGTAAATGACGGAGTTTTGCATCTCAAAACAGATAGTGAATTTTTATATGGTTTTACATTAGGTGTAATAAGTGCAGATAGTCATCATTTAGTAGATGCAACAAATGATTTGTATTCTTCGTTACAAAAAAGAGATCATATGGAGATTAAAACTCATTATGAACAAAAGTTTTTAGATATAGGAAAACCGATAACTTATATAAAGTTTAAATTGAATGATGCTAAAAATTGTTAATTTTACACACTTTTTTAATAAATGAAAAATATAAATAAAACATCCGTTTTATCAGCACTATCTAAAATTACTTTACCTAACGAAGGTAAAAGCATAGTAGACTCAGGTGCTATTAAAAATATTCAAATCTTTGGAGATGAAGTTGAGCTTGATATAGAAATTAAAAACCCAACTCTTCAATACAAAAAACGAGTTGAAAATGATTGTTCAAATGCAATTCATGATTTCTTCAATAATAATTTAAAAGTTAAATTAAATTTTATTGTTAAATCACCTGTTCAGAAGAATGAAATTAAAGGCAAAGAAATCCCTGGTGTAAAAAATATTATTGCTGTGGCTTCTGGGAAAGGAGGTGTTGGGAAGTCTACAGTAACTGCAAATTTAGCCGTTAGTCTTGCTGACTTAGGCTATAAAGTTGGTGTTGTTGACGCTGATATTTATGGTCCTTCCATGCACATAATGTTTGGTTTGCAAGGTGCTAAGCCTGGTGCTGTTGAGGTAGACGGTAAAACCAGACTTAAACCTCTAGAAAACTATAGTGTTAAGCTTGTGTCAATTGGTTTTTTTACTGAAAGCAAGCAAGCCGTTGTTTGGAGAGGTCCAATGGCATCAAAAGCCCTAAATCAACTTTTATGGGACGCATACTGGGGTGAATTAGATTATTTAATAGTTGATTTACCTCCAGGTACAGGAGATATTCATTTATCTTTAGTTCAATCAATTCCCTTAACAGGGGCAGTAATCGTTACCACACCACAAGATATTGCTCTTGCTGATGCAAAAAAGGGCGTTAATATGTTTCAGATGGATAGTATTAATGTTCCAGTTCTTGGCGTAATTGAAAACATGGCTTATTTTACTCCATCTGAACTTCCAAACAACAAATATTATATTTTCGGTAAAGACGGTGGTAAAGCACTGTCTGAGGAAATGAATGTAGATTTTTTAGGTCAGATACCATTGGTTCAGTCTGTAAGAGAAGCTTCAGATGCTGGAAGGCCTGCTGTCCTGCAAGGATCTACCACAGTTGCTAATTATTTATCAGAAGTTGCAGATAATATAGTTAAATCAATTAAAAAAAGAATTACTAATTTAGCCCCAACAAAAGCTGTAGAATTAACTCATTCAAAAGGTTGTTCAACAAAATAGTAGTTATGTCAACAAATATTAAAGATAAAGAAGTTATTCGAAAGATTAAAAAAGCGTTGAAAGAGATCAGACCATTTTTAGAGGCAGACGGGGGGGATATTAATTTTATTGAGCTTACAGAGGATTGGGTAGTAAAAGTTGAACTTACTGGAGCATGTAGCAGTTGTAGTGTAAGTATGATGACATTAAAAAATGGTGTTGAGGTAGCTTTAAAAAACGCTGTCCCACAAGTTAAAGAAGTAATAGAAGTGTCATCAAAATAAGCATTGGTAAAAATTATTTCACATCAAGTTATTTAGACTCATTATAAATTACAAAAACATCAAGCATTTTAACTTTTCTATTAGATAAAAATTATAAATTTGAAGTCGATTAAAAATTTATGATTCGCAGAATGATTTTTGTTAGATATTTTATTTCATTTTCCTTTTTAATTTCATTATTTGTTTCATCAAATATTGTTTCTGCTCAAACCGGTGAAGAAATCTTTAAAAGAGACTGTGCTTCATGTCATATGATCACTGATGCTAGACTCATTGGTCCTGGTCTAAAAGGAGTTACAGAAAAATATGAAAAAGAGTGGTTAGTGAAATGGATTACAAATTCATCTGAATTTATTGCAAGTGGAGATGAGCGAGCTATCGCTATTTGGGAAGAATATAATAAGGTTGCCATGCCAGCTTTTTACTATTCTGATGATGAATTTGAGGCGCTGTTTAGCTATCTAGAAAATCCACCTGTTGAAGAAGTTGTTGCTGATGCTGCTGATGTAGATGGTGTTGTAGTTGCTGAAGATGGCATGGATGCATCTACTCAACTAATGATCGCGGCATTAGCATTGTTAATCTTATCATGGGTTTTAATATCTGTCAAAAATAGTCTTAAAGAAGGTTTAAATGAAAAGCCAGTTTCTATTAAGGAATCAATAATATCTTTTTTTACAAAACCAACTAATAAATTTTTCTCGGTGTTGTTTGTTGCTATCATAGGTTTAAAGTTTCTTTATGATGCAATGATGGGGATAGGTGTTACAACAAATTATCAACCAAAACAGCCTATTGCTTTTTCTCACAAGTTACACTCTGGTATGCAGGGTGTTGATTGTAATTATTGTCATTCATCTGCTAGGACATCCAAACACTCCGGAATACCTTCAGCTAACGTATGTATGAATTGCCATAATGCTGTTGCAGAGGGCCCCTCTGGTACTGAAGAAATACAAAAAATATATGATGCTGTAGGTTGGGATCCAGATAAACGTCAATATATTGAGGGATATCCTCAAAAACCTATTGAATGGATAAGGATTCACAACTTGCCAGACCATGTTTACTTCAATCACTCTCAGCATGTAAGTGTTGCGGGACTTGAATGTCAAGACTGTCATGGTCCAATTCAAGAAATGGAAGAAGTTTACCAATATAGCGAACTTACGATGGGTTGGTGCATTGATTGTCATAGGCAAAGTGAGGTAAAGATGGCTGATAATGAATATTATGATGAAATGCACAAAAAATTAAAAGTAAAGTATGCAGGAGAAAAAATTACTGTTGATAAAATAGGAGGTTTAGAATGCGGTAAATGCCATTACTAATGTAATTATATAGAATGACAAAAATAAAAACATATTGGAAAGGTTTAGCAGAGTTCAATCAAAAGCCATTAGTTGAGAAGCTAAAACAAAATGAGTTTGTTGAGGAGATTCCTGTTGATGATTTTTTATCTGATAAAAATATCCCATCAACATCAACAACAAGAAGAGATTTTTTAAAGTTCTTAGGTTTTAGTACTGCAGCAGCAACATTGGCTTCATGTGAAGCTCCTATCGTAAAATCTATTCCTTATGTAAATAAGCCCGAAGAAATTGTTCCAGGTATTGCTAATTATTATGCTACAACAATGTATGATGGGCATGATTATGCTTCTATTTTGGTTAAAACTAGAGAAGGGAGACCTATAAAGATTGAATCTAATAAAACATGTACTAATGCAAGAGTACAAGCATCTGTCCTTTCTTTGTATGATTCGGGTAGATTAAAAGAACCAATTAAAAATAATAAGCTAGTTAGTTATTCTTCGCTTGATTCAGAAATTAAAAGTCAATTGGCTCGCATTTCTGAAAAAAATGGAAATATTGTTATTTTAACACCATCGCTTTTAAGTCCATCAACAAGAAAGCTTATTACTCAATTTTCAACTAAGTATAATAACGTCAAGCATATTCAGCTAGACTCTGTGTCAAGCCATAGTATATTAGAAGCTAATAAACTATCTTTTGGTACTAGAGTGTTACCAATGTATCGTTTTGATAAAGCAAAAGTTATTGTTTCTTTTGGAGCAGATTTTATTGGAGGATGGGGTCACCCAAATAACGAAGGTGACTATATCAAAGGTAGAAATCCAAAAAACAAAATAATGTCTAAGCATTATCAAATAGAGTCAACACTTACTCTTACAGGTTCTAATGCTTGCGAAAGATTACAAATCAAACCTTCAGAACAAAAAGGACTGCTATCAAATTTATATGAGTATATAGTTGGTAAAAGCAAGGTGGATAAAAGAATTGAGAAGTTAGCCAAAAATTTAAGAGATAACAAAGGGAATTCAATTGTTGTATCTAACAGTAATGATATCGAAACTCAAGTTATTGTTAATGCTATAAATTTTGAATTAGAAAATTTTGAAAAAACTGTACTAATATCTAAACCATCATATTTAAAACAAGGTAATGACGATGAAGTAAATTCTTTAATTAGTGATATGAATAATGGAAAAATAGATGCACTAATTACTCATAATGTAAATCCTTCATATACTTTGCAAAATGGAGTTGAATATGATAAAGGACTTAAAAAAGTTGGTTTAAAAGTTGCAACTTCTCTTTACAAAGACGAGTCTGCAAGTCAAATGACCTATTGTGTGCCAGACAACCATTATCTTGAAAGCTGGGGAGATGCAAATCCAATATTTGGAGAATACAGCTTAATGCAGCCAACAATAAAGCAACTTTTTAATGGTAGACAGTTCCAAGATAGTTTAATGAAATGGATGGATTTATCTGATGGTTATCAAAAATTTTTACAGGACTTTTATGATAGTGAAGGTATTAATTGGGATAAAGCATTGCATGATGGCTACTTTAACAAAAATGAAGACTTTGTTTCGCCTAAGTATAAATATGTAAATGGTTTTAATGGATTTTTGACTAAAATAAATAAAGCCGATTACATTGAATTTGAAATGGCTGAAAAAATTTCTATGGGGGATGGGTCTCAGTCTAATAACCCTTGGCTTCAAGAGCTCCCTGACCCTTTGTCAAGAGCATGTTGGGATAACTATCTTACTATGTCTGCTGCGACTGCTCGCAAGCTCGGAGTCAAAAATTGGAATGTTTCTAATGGTGCGCTAAATGGAAGTATAGTTTCGTTAACCGTTAATGGATTGACATATTCTAATGTTCCTGTAATGATACAACCTGGTCAAGCTCACGACACTGTATCTATGGCTATTGGATATGGAAGAACTGCTGCTGGTAAGTGTGGAAATAATATTGGTTTTAACGCTTTTAAGCTTGGTAGTGGAAAAGCAGATATTAAATTAATTGAAGGCGAACATGAGTTTGCAGCCACTCAATTACATCACACAATGATGGGGAGAGACCTTGTTAAAGAAACAACTCTTGCTGATTATATTTTGGACCCTAGTTCAGGAAATAAGCAGGCGAAATATTTAACATATAAAGGTAAACAACCAGCTGATGAAGTTACACTTTGGGATGATCATGATCACAAAACAGGTCATTTTTGGAATCAATCTATAGACTTATCTTTGTGTACTGGATGTGCTGCTTGTGTTATTGCTTGTCATGCTGAGAACAATGTTCCTGTAGTTGGAAAGGAAGAAATTAGAAAGTCAAGAGATATGCACTGGCTTAGAATCGATCGTTACTTTTCATCAGAAATGACTAAACAAAAAGCTGCTGATGAAAATGTTTCAACAATTGACATGTATTCTGAAATGGAGGACCCTTCTGAAAATCCGCAAGTAGTCTTTCAACCAGTTATGTGTTTACATTGTAACAAAGCCCCATGTGAAACTGTATGTCCTGTTGCTGCAACAACTCACAGTGCAGAGGGTCTAAATCACATGACCTACAACAGATGTATTGGTACTCGCTACTGTGCAAATAACTGTCCATACAAAGTAAGAAGATTCAATTGGTTTAAATACAATGAAAATGATAAGTTTGATTTTCATATGAACGATGACTATGGTAAAATGGTTTTAAACCCTGACGTAGTTGTGAGATCAAGAGGAGTTATTGAGAAATGTAGTATGTGTATTCAAATGATACAGGCTATAAAATTAAAAGCAAAAATGACAGGAAAACCTGTTCCTGATGAAGATGTGCAAACAGCTTGTTCATCTGCCTGTTCTACAGGAGCTATTGTATTTGGAGACGCTAATGATGAATCTCATTCAATACACAAGTTAAAAAAAGATGAAAGGATGTACAGCCTATTAGAACATTTAAATACTGCACCATCAGTTTTCTATCAAACAAAAATTCGAAATAAATCTTAAAATGCAGAGAGAGTCAGAAATTAGAGATCCGTTAATTCTTGGTAATAAATCTTATCATGACATTACTAGAGATGTTTCTAGGCCTGTAGAAGGTAAAGCAAATAAATATTGGTGGATATTGTTTTCGTTATCATTAGGACTATTTGGTTGGGGAGTTTTATGTATATTATATACTGTAGGGACAGGTATTGGAACTTGGGGATTAAATAAAACAATTAATTGGGCATGGGATATTACCAATTTTGTTTGGTGGATTGGAATAGGTCATGCAGGTACATTAATTTCAGCTGTTCTCTTGCTATTTAGACAAAAATGGAGAATGGCAATTAATAGATCCGCTGAAGCGATGACAATATTTGGTGTCGTTCAAGCCGGCTTGTTTCCTGTAATTCACATGGGTAGACCTTGGCTCGCATATTGGGTGTTTCCGATCCCTAATCAGTTTGGTTCTCTATGGGTTAATTTTAATTCTCCATTATTGTGGGATGTTTTTGCAATTTCTACATATCTAACAGTTTCTACTGTTTTTTGGTACATTGGTCTAATTCCTGATTTTGCTATGCTTCGTGATAGGATGAGTGCAAAGATTGCGCCAATGAAAAAGAAATTATACTCATTTCTGGCATTTGGATGGACTGGAAAAGCTAAACATTGGCAAAGGTTTGAAGAAGTTTCTTTAGTTTTGGCAGGGTTGGCAACTCCTTTGGTGTTTTCTGTTCACTCTATTGTTTCAATGGATTTTGCTACATCTGTTATTCCGGGTTGGCATACCACTATATTTCCGCCTTATTTTGTTTTGGGGGCATTATTTTCTGGATTTGCAATGGTAGAGACTCTTCTAATAATTATGCGTAAAGTTGTTAATTTAGAATCCTACATAACTATAAAACATGTTGTGTACATGAACGTAATTATTTTATTAACGGGTTCTTTAGTAGGTACAGCGTATATTACTGAATTGTTTATGGCTTGGTATTCTGGGGTAGAGTATGAACAATACGCATTTATTAATAGAGCAACCGGACCCTACTGGTGGGCTTATGCTTTGATGATGGGTTGTAATGTGTTGACTCCTCAATTATATTGGATAAAATCTATTAGAGAATCATTTATAGCGACGTTTATATTGTCTATTTTTGTAAATATCGGTATGTGGTTTGAACGTTTTGTTATTATTGTTACATCATTACATAGAGATTTTCTTCCATCATCATGGACTATGTTTTCACCAACTTTTGTAGATATAGGTGTTTATTTAGGAACAATAGGATTCTTTTTTGTACTATTTTTAATGTATGCTAGAACGTTTCCTGTAATTGCTCAGGCTGAATTAAAAACTATTGTCAAATCTTCAGGGTCAGAGTATAAAAAATAAAATTATAAATGAAGAAAACAACAATATACGGGATTTTTGATGATGAAGAGGTATTATTATCTTCAGTTAAGGAGATAAGATCTAATGAAATACACATCAAGGAAGTGTATTCTCCATTTCCTGTTCATGGATTAGACAAGGCTTTGGGTCTTAAAGAAACTAGAATGGCAATAACAGCATTTATATATGGGTGCATTGGTTTAACATTTGGTCTTGCTCTTATATATTATATCATGATATCTGGAATATACAAGAGTTGGCCAATGAACATTGGGGGAAAGCCTAATTGGACATTATATCACAATTTACCAGCATTTGTTCCAGTTTTATTTGAATTAACAGTTTTATTTGCAGGACATTTAATGTCAATAACTTTTTTTATCAGGTGTGGATTGTTTCCTGGAAATCCTGACGTCAGTCCGGATCCTAGAACAACAGATGATAAGTTTTTAATGGAGATTGAAGTTGATGGGGATATATCAAAAGTAAAGAAAATGCTTACCAAAACGGGAGCCACAGAAATTAATTTAAAGGAATAGTAGTCATGTATAAAATCTTTAAAATATTTTTATTCATTGTGTTAGTTACTTTGTGTTTTTCTTGTCAAGATAAAACCAGCCCAGGATATGAATATATGCCTGACATGTATAGGACACCTCCTATTCAAACTTATGCTGAGCATACAATAGAAGGTTATGATGGTATCCCAGTAGAAGGGACTATTGCAAGAGGTAAGCTGTCTACTTTTAAATATGATGGAACAACTGAGGGCTATCTAGCTGCAGGTGAGGAGTCGACGTATCCTGATAGTATATACAAAGTTGATTTAAAAGGTAAAGTTAAAAGTATCCCATTTACAAATAATCAAAAAACTCTTGAAGAAGGAGAAAAGCTATATGGCATTTTTTGTGCACACTGTCATGGTTTGAATGGAGAAGGTGATGGCTCTGTAACTCATCCAGCTTATTCAGCTGTTCCAGCGTACAACGACAGCGAAAAGATACGGCCTAGAGCTAATATTCCAATGAGTGAACTAAAAGAGGGGCATATTTACCATGCGATTACTTATGGTTTAAATGCTATGGGACCACACGCTTCTCTTCTTAATGAAGAAGAAAGATGGAAAGTTGTTTTATATATACAAGAGAAATTGCAAAATTACGGAAAATAGAATATAATGTTTACAATAGATAATAAAGCAAAAAAGTTTACTTTCATATTAATGGCTATCGGCTTAGTTTCATTAATATTTGGTTTTGTGACGGACTATTTACATTATCAGCAAGACCCAAAATATCATTTTACAACATGGCCAGCTATTTTATTTAACACCTATTTTTATCTAGGTATTGCACTTTTTGCTGTGTTTTTTGTTGCATTACAGTATGTTGCTGAAGCCGGGTGGTCAATTGTTTTAAAAAGAGTTCCTGAAGCTATTATGGGAGCATTACCAGCTTTTAGTATTATTATGCTGATAATTGCTGTTACAGCTATTTTACATCTTTGGGGAAATCATATTTATCATTGGCTAGCAGATGGAATAATGGATCCAAAAAATGTTGAAGGGACAGAAGGAGCTAAATATCCATATTATGACGAAATTATTGCTGGAAAAGAAGCATATCTAAATGCCCCTTTCTTTATTATTAGAACAATTATTTATTTAATTGGCTGGAATTATTTTGCAAAAAAATTAAGATCTTTATCTATTCTTGAAGATAAATTAGGGGGTACATCTCTTCATTCTAAAGCCGTTAGATCATCAGCTTGGTTTATGGTGTTTTTTGCAATAACTGGATCAATGGCTGCATGGGACTGGATTATGTCAATTGATACACACTGGTTTTCTACTCTTTTTGGGTGGTATGTTTTTGCTGAATGGTGTGCCATAGGTTTCACTACTGTTTATTTAGTAACCCTGTATCTTAAAAACAAAGGATACCTAGAACATGTTAACAATAGTCATATACATGATTTAGGTAAATTTATTTTTGCTTTTTCTTTGGTTTGGACATACATGTGGTTTTCTCAGTTTATGCTGATATGGTATGCTCACATCCCTGAAGAAGTTGCTTATTTTGTCGATCGAATAGATGTTAAAAATTATAGGTTCTTATTTTGGTTTAGTATGTCAATCAATTTTCTTTTTCCAATAATTTTATTAATGAGTAGAGATGCAAAAAGAAATCATAAAAGATTAGTTTTTGTTAGTGCTGTAATTTTAATTGGTCACTGGCTTAATTCCTATTTGTTAGTTACACCTGGAACCTTAAAAACACATGGACATATCGGTTTTACAGAAATTGGAATTGGTTTGGGTTTTGCAGGACTTTTAATTTATTTAACACTCAATAGTTTAACAAAGCAACCACTAGAACCAAAGAATCATCCATTCTTAGAAGAATCAAAGCACTTGCATACTTAAATTTAATGATGGTTTTGTTAATATATTTTAAAGGGTCAGAATATACTGACCTTTTTTATGTGTATTTTTGTTAATATGAATGATGATTTTGAATTAGAAAACAATAATATCAAAGAGGACATTGAGCTTGCAAAAGTTTTACGTCCAAAAAAATTTATTGATTTTGAGGGGCAAGATCAAATTGTAGAAAACTTAGATGTATTTATTTCTGCAGCTAAACAAAGAGAAGAAGCTTTAGACCATGTACTATTGCATGGCCCCCCTGGCTTGGGAAAAACAACCTTAGCAAATATAATTGCAAACGAACTTGATGTAGATATTAAAGTGACGTCTGGTCCTGTTTTAGATAAACCTGGAGACTTAGCGGGATTATTAACTAATTTGGAAGAGAGAGATGTTTTATTTATTGATGAAATTCATCGATTAAATCCAATTGTTGAGGAGTACCTGTATTCTGCTATGGAAGATTATCAAATTGATATCATGATTGAGTCAGGTCCTAATGCTCGCTCTGTTCAAATTCAAATAAATCCTTTTACTCTAATTGGAGCAACAACACGTTCTGGATTACTCACTTCCCCTTTAAGAGCTCGATTTGGAATAAATTCACGATTAGAGTATTATAAATTAGATTTATTAACTAAAATAGTTAAAAGATCATCAAATATTCTTGGTATTTCAATTTCAGAAAATGCTGCTGCAGAAATAGCCAGAAGAAGTCGTGGCACACCAAGAATTGCAAATTCATTGCTTCGAAGAGTTAGAGATTTTGCACAAATAAAGGGAGATGGAAACATAGATAAAAAAATAACACAATATTCTTTAGATGCACTAAATGTTGATGAACATGGTCTTGATGAAATGGACAATAGAATTTTGACAACAATTGTAGAAAAATTTAAAGGGGGTCCAGTTGGCTTAAATACAATTGCAACAGCAGTAGCAGAACAAGCTGGAACTATTGAAGAGGTGTACGAACCTTTTCTAATTATGGAAGGATATTTAATGCGCACCCCAAGAGGAAGACAAGCTACTGAAAAAGCATTTACTCACTTAGGAAAAATCAAACCATCTAACCAGGGTAACTTATTTTAGATTGTCTGATCGAAAAATTCAATAATATTTTTTCTTTTTTCATATTACATGATAATAGATAGAAATACTTAAAACAGAGTTATACTTCCCTTTATTTATAGAATTATAGTTGTTATTTTCATTAAAAATTGAATTATCTTCTTGTCCAATTGGAAAAATTGAATTTGAAATTCTAGCATTAAATGAAATGTTTTCAGAATATTTATAATTTATACCAAATACTAATCCAATATCATATTTTTGAAAAATAGGATTTAGATTATTAATTTTCCCATACAAATCATTATAATATCCATCAATAAGAAAAGCTGTCATTACCCCTCCTTCAATTAACATTTGTTTTTTTAGTTGATAATTTATAGTTAGTGGGGTTTCAATATATTTTGTAGTAATGTCTGGAACAAGATAATAAGTATTTTGACTGTTATTCATTTCTGGATTATTACTTCCTTTGTGTATGTAGTACATTTCAAATTGTAAATTTAATTTTGGAGTGATTGATTTATTGGAAAAGATACCAATAATAGGTCCAACTTTTTGAAAGCCTGAAAGATTATCACCGCCTACTTGTGAAGTATTAAAACCTAATATTATTCCTCCATTGAAATTTTGACTGTAAGTAACAAAATTAATTGTTACTATAATGAATACTGTCAGTAATAATCTTTGCATTTTACCTTAGACTTACCCCAACTCCTATTGTAGCTGTGGGATAATCGGCAAATGTGTAATCTGCATGTATAGTCATTAATGCTATGTTTAATCTTAAACCAAGATTTGTTCTTAATTTTCTTGTAGATTCAAAAGAAATATCTAATTCATTATCAAAAGATAATCCGTTTAAATCAAAGTTAGGATTAGCAGAGAAATTTGTATTTGAATAGCTATATCCTATTCCAGCATAACCAGTTAACATTAAAACTTTTTTAGATGCTATAAGATTTAGAGTTGTTGCTTTAGTATTAAGTGCGACTTCTTGACCAGCAACTTTTAATTCTGTGTTTAAGTTGGTGTATCCAGCTTGAATAGAAAGACTCATTGGTATAACGTTTCCAACAGCAGGAATCCATTGTAATAAATCATGTTTTGCCCCAAAACCATAGAGATTTATGTTGATATTATCTCCAACATTTAATATAGGCATATATCTTATATCTAAAGAAGTTTTTTTATAAACTCCGATTCCAGCTTGAATCATAGGCAGAGGAAGTATTGGTGTTTTAAGTCCACCAGGCATATTGAAAGAGCTACTAGCCAAGTTGTTACCTGGATTATAATTCATTTGAGTTGAACTCATACTTCCAAAAATAGTTGAAGCATCCTCATCTGATGATGTAAATATTCCATTAAAATTATCTTCAATCATAAAATTTTCCGCTGAGTTAGGAATTATAACTGTATTTAAACTAAATGTAACGTCAAAACCAAGTATGCTATGCGGCTTAGCAGTATTATACCATGCATTATTTAGTCCAGCTCCAAATGTTTCAGCCATAGGTGTAAAGTATGCTTCTATTAGTTTTTCTCCCTCATTCAAATTATTTTGCAAGATGTTCTGTTGTGAAAATGCGGATACATAACTAATTAAAATTAAAATAATAATATTAAGTTTTTTCATTTCTAATTATTTAAATTATTTTGTTCTACTTGAACAACTTCTTTTGTGTTTGTATTATAAATATATGCTACAATTGACATGTTATTTGAATTCCAATTCCCCGCATTTCCATTTCCAAGTTCCGCTACATTTGTTGAATAATCGATATTATATTCTTCTAATTCAGTTAAATTATATGTAATATTTTTTTGAATTTCTTGATTTGTTTCATAATTTAAATTACTTGATAAAGCTTCATCAAGTAAAACACTTCTCAGTATATGATTATGTTCATAGTTTTCAATATTTTCAGTGCCATCTTTTTGCCAATTAATAATTCCACTTTCAGTTAAACAAACAACTAAATTATATGAGCCAGAAATATTATTTAAAACTTGAGTTGTAATATTAATATTATTATTGCTTGAGTTAATCATTATTCCAAAATTAATTTCTTTATTTAACTCGTTCGTCACGGCATTAGCCCACTCATCTTTACCCAGCTTATGGTTATCTGGAAAACCTATTCTATTAACCATGCCTCTTGGAAGTCCAGCAGATGATATGTCAAATAAATTATCTAAGTCATCACCCCAGCTAGTTCTAAAATCATATTGAAAGTTTGGGGCCTGGCTTGCAGGATATGGCCTTGCAAATGATTTTGTAACATGAATCGCGATGGCAATTATTTGTTCACCGTAAATATCATGAATTGCTTCAATCTCAGTTGCTGCTTGGGGACAGTTTGGGCATAAATGACCAGTGAAATCCTCAATCAATACCTTCTTAACATAGTTATTAGAATTTGTATCAATTTGGCTAATGTTTTCAGTATTCATGTACGGTGTTTCAACTATGTCACATGATGATATATATAAAAGAATAAAGAGTATTATTGTACAATATTTTTTCATTTTTTAAAAGCTTGATGAAATGTTTAAACTAAATCCATTAGATGAAGGTACTGTTTTGCAAACTCCACCAACACAAAATATACCTTCTCTTTTTTTTCCATATCCAATTTCAAATCGGTTGGCTCCCATGAGGTAGCCAACTGCTACATTAACATAGTGTAACTTTTTTTCAGATAACTCATTTCCATGATTATACATATCTTGAATAGTAAAGAACCAATTTGGTGATACAGTATATTCAATTAAAGCCATACTCCAATCCCCTTCAGCGGGCTCTTCCATACCATTTTCATAGTTATGACAATCACAATCTTCATCAGAGTAATCTTTTAATTGATTAGAAAATAAAGTTTGTAATTCCATTCTTAAACTATGACTTTTATTTATTTTGTAACTCAAATCACCAACTAATATAGTAGAGTTTAGTACACCATAGTCTCCAGGAACATGCCCCTCTAAAAAATCTTTATTATATGTTTGATTTGCCAGAACAATGTTTGTATTAATATTTGTGTTAATTTTCTTGTTTATTTCAAGATTTATTTCTTCAAAATATAGCTCTTCGCCTTTAATACTGATTAACATTGGTGTATGTTCTTGATTATCATTTACAAATGAATTACCGCCATTTAAACCATTAATTCGTGAGTAATTTAAGTTTATTTTTGTGCCGTAATTCCCCCCTAAAAAAGTATTTTTCTTTATTTTATAAAACATATCAAATTGCATTCCAAACTCTCCCTCGGATTGAGTTGCACATGGGTAAAGAGCTAATAAGGTGTAGGTGTTAGGTTTAGTGAGTGTTGGTATATAGTTGATGAGGTACGCCTGTCCATCTTTATCTCTATCAGATTTAAAAGTCATATTGTCAACTCTATGAATTTCAGCTGATAGCCCAAGTCCTCTTTGGGAGTACGTAATATTTTGTATAAATCCATTACCAGATGCATAGTTCATGTTTTCTGGAGATAATGAGTTTCCCGGATCATTTATTTTGTGTGCATATTCTAGATCGTAGTTCCAACCACCAGACATAATATTTATTCTTGCAGAATAAGCACTTACATTCTGAGGTAAATTAAATAGTAAATTACTTCTTTCTTGGTATCTGCTTACAAAGCTTCCACCTAAGTTAACATTGGTATTGCTTTCTGAATCTATTAGTTCGTTAATATTAATTTCAGCATCAGCCCCGCGAAAGATTCCGTCAGCATATGAAAAATGAGTGCGACTTTTACCAATAAATGTTTTAAAATACAAACCTGCAAATGGATAATATTTTAGTCTAATTCCATCCATAGCATTGTCTATACCCAGTCCTTTGTCTTCATAAGATCTAAATATTAGTCCACTACCTAGTTGCTCATAATAATTACCTGCAGTAACTTCAAGATTATTTGCTAGATAAGTTGCATATCTAAATATTACGCCATTACCTTCAAATTCTGAATCATAATCAGCAAGAGCATTTAAGTAGCTTTCATACCTTATACCTGTATTAAAATTTCCTTTTATAAAATTAAGATTCATGTAAGCATTATTTAACACAACTTCATCAGCAGCAACTGCTCCAATTTTTAAATCCTCATTATACGATTGCATGTTTAAATTAAAGTCACCAGTAATTTGTTGAGCATAAATAATACTACTAAATCCTAAAGCTATAAGAATTGAAGCTAGATTCTTAATCATTTATTTTGCTAATTTTTTTATTTCTTTAAATAGTTTATTTTCATCACCATCAACATAGCCTTTATGTTGCCATACTATTTCTTTATTTTTATTTAATAAGAAAGTATGAGGAACTGTAGACACACCCATTGCTCTTTTTAAATCTCCATTTTGATCTAAGTAAACTTCATATTCCCAATCTGAGGAGTTTACGTATGGGGCAACTTTTGATTTTGATCTACTGTCATCTATTGAAATTGCAACTATTTTTACACCAGTTTCATCTTGCCATTCTTCATAAATTTCTGCTATGTTGTTTAGTTCTTTTTTACATGGTTTACACCATGTTGCCCAAAAAGAAATTACAATTGGATTTTGCCCATTTTGCAGTTTAGATATATTAAATTTTTTACCATTTAGTGTTTTGACATTTATGTTTGGAAGTTTTCTTGTTTGTCCAAAACTTAATTCTGTGTTTAATATAAATACTAATAATATAAATAATACTTTTTTCATCTTTTGTTTTTTATTTTACAAATATAATTTAAATATTTAAGAGGTTTATTTTTAAAAAGAGTAAAAAAAACCCTGTCCAGAAAGAAGGACAGGGTTTTTTAAAATATTTAAAAGGTAATTATTTTGTAATTGTTATTTTATGAGTTTTGATTCCACTAGAAGTGTTAATTTCAAGCATGTATAATCCTTTTGCTAATTCAGAAACATTAATTTTATTTTGCTCAGAGGATAAAATTAGTTTTCCAGAAACATCATAAATATCAACAAAATTAAATATTCCATTGATCATTAAAACATCTTTGACAGGATTTGGGAATATTGATATGTTGCTAGTAATATCATTTATATTTTGAACAATTGCATCACCTGTTTTAAACGCATCTCCATCTTCATCAGTAAATTGCCCCCCCATAGCTAACACTGTTCCATTTGCATCTGTAACCATAAATGAACCTTGTCCATAGCCAGCGTTTATACCATCTCCATATGAGTCATAAATTGTAAAAGTATGACATGTCTGTGCATCCAATGTCCCGCTAACAGCTGGTTGAGTAGTTGTACCTGCTGCAGTTAAATTATTGTAAGGTCCTCCAGAAAGCACAATCATACCATTATCATCTTTTATATCCCATGTTGTTTCAGAACCATAAGCATCTGTTACAATTTGAACAGTTATATCAAGATGTGTGTTGGATGTAGCTGTAGTAACATAAAATGAAGTTGCATTGTTACTCATATTAGCATCATTAACACCGTTAGGTTGTGTTACATTAATTGAAACCATGTCATTGTTTGCTAATCCATTTAATGTTGGTAAAGTGATATCTGTAGTAGCGTAAGTTGCTAAATTACCAGTCCATGGTGTTGAAGATGCTACATTTCCATTAACAGTCACATCAATATTCATATTAGTTAAAGGAACAAGTCCGTAGTTTTGGATAGTTACCTCAGGTGTTAAATCTCCCTCACAAGTTAAAGTCTCACCGCTGTAATCAAATGTACTTGCATCGTTGTCGTAAGATGCAGGAGGAGGGCAAGAACTAATTGAATTATAAGGACTAGAAGATTGTCCCACTTCGGTAACAATTCTGTTAGGGCATACCATGTAGATTGTTGGCCAATAACCAATCTGGTAGTCTGATGAAACCTGAGTGTTATTAACTGTTCCATCAGTACAAATAATAGGATATAAAGTACCGGTTATCCAATCTCCTTGAGTATTTCCTCCGGTACCAGCTAAGTTTTGTGTTGTATTTCCATCTCCTTCAATCATAAATACCATAACATCATCAGATGTATTTGGACTTACCCCAGGATATCCACTTGGACCATGATTTTCATATAAATCTTCTAAAGTTCCACTTGTATGGTAGCTCCAACATGGAGGACACCAAACTGCTGAGAAATCTAAGAATACTGTATATCCATCGTCTAAAAGATTATAAAGGTTATGAGTTGTACCGTTAAGATCAGTAAGAGTAAAGTCAGGAGCTACAGATCCGTCAGGAAGTTGAGAAAATGCATTGTTGATAGTAAATACAGCAACAAAAGCGAGTAGTAGAACTTTTTTCATTTTTATTCGTTTAAATTGATTAAGACTACAAATATATAAAAATCATATTAAAAAAATTCATTAATTGAAATAAAACAAACTGATAAGTGCTAGATAAATTTAGTATATTTGCAAAAATGAAAATCATGAAGAAAAATTATGTATTTTTTTTAATAGTTGTTTTGTTTTGCTACAAGACTAATGCTCAAAGTGTAAATATAGTGGGCTCAAATTCAATTATGTATAATAGTACTTCATCAATTGGAAATGACACTTTAGATCCATGTTTGCAAACAAATTCATATCTAACTATAAAAAACATTTCTAATAAGGAACACAATATTCTTTGTCGAAAGCGAATTATTTCTGAAACAACTGGTGCGGATAATTATTTTTGTTGGGGAGGTAATTGCTATGGTGTTGGGACTATGCTTTCTACTGAATTTTTAACTCTAGCATCCAACCAATCTGATGATGTTTCGTTTGGAGGTTATTTTGATGCTTATTGTGATGATCAAGCTCAGGCAATTGTTGAATATTGCTTCTTTCCAAACTCTGACACATTAGATAGAAGTTGTATTTTTATTACATATCATGGACCAGCTACATCAGTTTCTGATTTAAGTCCAGTAATTATGTCAGATTTTTACCCAAATCCTACAAGTCAAATTATTAGATTTGATTATTATTCTAACAAACCATCAAATTTAATAATCGTAGATGTTTTGGGAAACCAAGTCAAATTACACAACATAGAAACAAGTTCACAAAACAAAATTGATATGAGTGATTTGCCAAATGGTATTTATTTTGGCAATCTAATTATTGATAATGAAATAGTAAAAATGAATAAAATAGTAAAGAAGTAAAATACTAAAACTTTGGTTTAAGCCCTACACTTAAATTGTAGGGCTTTTTTTTTAAATAAATTTATTGCAAATAATTAAATTTGTATTCGTTTAATGCTAAAAATTAAAAAACGTGATAACACACATACATGGAAAATTAATTGAAAAAACACCAACACACGTTATTATTGACGTTAATGGTGTGGGATATGAAATAAAAATTTCATTACAAACATTTTCGTCAATTAAAGATGAGTTTTGCAGGTTATATACACATCTTTCAATCAAGGAAGACTCTCATACTTTATTTGGCTTTTATGAAGAAAATGAAAGATTTTTGTTTCGTCAGCTAATTTCTGTTTCAGGGGTTGGCCCAAGTACAGCTCAAGTAATCCTGTCTACATATAGTTCAAATGAAATTATTCAACATATTAGTATGGCAGATGTTAAAGCTATTGAAAGTGTAAAGGGTATAGGAGCAAAAACAGCTCAAAGAATTATAGTAGATTTAAAAGATAAAATTTCTAAAGGTATGCCAACCGCAGATTTATTATTTGATAAAATAGACAATACTATTAAAGATGAAGCGTTATCTGCATTGTTGGCTTTAGGTTTTTCTAAAAAAGGGGCAGAAGTAAAAATTGATAAAGTTTTAAAATCTAATCCTGAAATAACTACTGTAGAAAAATTAGTGAAAACTGCTTTAAGCCAGATGTAACTAACTATTTAAATTGAAACAGAGAGAACTCAACATAACAATATTACTATTTGTATCAGTAATTTTTGATTGTCTATTATTTGGACAAACAACAAAAAGCGTTGATCTTTTTACCACTCCCTCCAATTTCAACTCATCCATTACATATGATCCTATAACAAATACATACATAAAACAAGATCGTTATGGTGATTTAAATTTTGGACCACCTCAAATACTTAGTTTTACTGAATATCAAGACTACAGTAATAAAAATTTAATTAGCGATTATTGGAAAATGCGTTCATCGCAAAGAAATGGAAGTAATTCGTCAGCACTTGGATTACCAAAATTGTATATACCTGGAAAATCCTTTGATAGAGTTTTTGGTGGTAATTCTGTTGATATTAGACCTCAAGGTTCCTCAGAGTTAATTTTTGGATTAAAAATTAACAGAATCGACAATCCAGCACTTCCTGAGGAACAAAGAAAAACTGTGTCTTTTGATTTTCAAGAAAAAATTCAAATGAATGTGATTGGAAAAATAGGAGAGAAACTAAAAGTAACAGCTAATTTTAATACTGAGACAACATTTGATTTTGAAAATCAAATGAAAGTTGAATATACTGGGCATGAAGACGAAATAATAAAAAAAATTGAAATAGGTAATGTTAGCCTGCCACTTAACGGAACACTAATAACAGGAAGTCAATCACTTTTTGGATTTAAAACTCAACTTCAGTTTGGTAAAACAACTATTACAGGCGTTTTGTCACAGCAAAAAAGTACAAAATCAGAAATAGAGGTGAGTGGAGGAGCACAGACATCAGAGTTCGATATTTATGCAGATCAATATGAGGCAAATAAGCACTATTTTCTTGCACATTATTTTAAAGATCAATATGATAATAGTTTAGCTAATCTTCCTTTTATCAATTCCTCAATTAATATTACTAAAATAGAAGTCTGGGTAACTAACAAAACAGGTACTACAAACGATACAAGAAATGTTGTTGCATTTTTAGATTTAGGAGAGACAAATACAAATATTTTTAATAATGACTTTATTAATTCAAACAATGGTAATTTCCCGGATAACAATGCTGCAAATAATTTATTTGATAAAGTTACAAATAATGCAAATTTTTCAGTAAGAGATATTAACGATGTTAATAATAACTTATCGTCTACTCCTTTGAGAAATGGTATTGATTTTGAAAAATTAGAAAGAGCAAGAAAACTTTCTTCTTCAGAGTTTTCATTTAATAGTCAGTTAGGATATATATCCTTAAATCAAGCTTTAAATAATGATGAGGTGTTAGCAGTTGCATTTGAGTATACTATTGGTAATCAAACATATCAAGTAGGGGAATTAACTTCAACAGGACCAAATGCCCCTGATGCATTAGTATTAAAATTATTAAAAGGAACAAATTTTACTCCAAACTTGCCAAATTGGGATTTAATGATGAAAAATATTTATGCTATAGGTGCATATCAAATGAGTAGAGACGGTTTTATTTTAGATGTTATTTATGAAAATTCTGAAGAATCAGGTGCAATAACTAACTATTTAAGTGAAAAAGACGAGCCAAATATACATGGGATACCACTAATAAAACTCTTAAATTTAGATGAACTAAATCAGCAAATTGACAAAGGGTCAGATGGTGTTTTTGATTTTATTGAAGGCATAACTGCTAAATCGTCTAATGGAAGAATTATTTTTCCAGTAAGAGAGCCCTTTGGAAATTATTTGGCTAGTAAATTTGATAGTCCTTCTTTGTCTGAAAAATATTCATATCAAATTTTATATGATTCAACTTTAACTGTTGCGCAACAATTTCCAGAAAAAAATAAATTTAGATTAAAAGGAACGTTTGAGTCATCTTCTGGTGCAGAAATTAGACTTAATGCCATGAATATTCCTGCAGGATCTGTTACTGTCACTGCTGGTTCACAAAAATTAGTTGAAAATCAAGATTATACAGTAGACTACATGCTTGGTCGAGTTACCATCATTAATGATGGTATTTTAAGCTCTGGAGTGCCAATTAAAATTTCTTTAGAAAACAATTCTATGTTCGGTATTCAAAATAAAACTTTAGTTGGTATACATGCTGACTATGAAATAAATGATGATCTTTTACTTGGTGCTACAATGCTCAGATTAAGTGAACGACCATATACCCAAAAGATTAACTCTGGACAAGAACCAATCTCAAATACTATTTGGGGATTTGATGTAAACTATCAAACAGAGGCTCCATTATTAACAACCCTAATAGATAAGTTGCCATTTATAGAAACAAAAGAAAAGTCAAGAATAATTGCTACTGGAGAATTTGCACATTTAATTCCAGGTCACCATAGAGCTGTCGGGGAGGAAGGAGTTGCTTATATTGATGATTTTGAAGCTAGTAGAACTTCAATAGATATTAAAAATATGGGCGCTTGGAAAATATCAAGTATTCCGATGTATCAGGAAGATATTTTTTTAAATGCAAGCTTAAATAATAATCTTCTAACTGGCTATCACCGAGCTAAATTAGCTTGGTACACGATTGACCCGTTGTTTTTTAGAAATACTTCTATTACACCACCTAATGTAAATCAGAACATAAGTCTAGCTAATGGCAATACTATTTCTCAACAATCTTATCATTATACAAGAGAGGTTTTAGAAACAGAAGTGTTTCCAAATAAGGATCCAAATTTAGGAAGCCAAATCACTAATCTATCCGTTTTAGATCTTGCCTATTATCCTGATGAGAGAGGACCATACAACTATAATGTTAACGGGATAAATTCTGATGGTCTTTTAATTAATCCAAGAAAGTCTTGGGGTGGTATAATGCGAAAATTAGAAACTAATGATTTTGAAGCATCTAATATAGAGTTTGTTGAGTTTTGGATGATGGACCCATTCGACGAGGAAGATGGGTTGATTAATCATTCTGGAGGAGATATGTATTTGCATTTAGGAAATATTTCAGAAGATGTATTAAAAGATGGATATAAGAGTTTTGAAAATGGGTTGCCAACTTCATCTACAGTACAAGACGTAGATACATCTACTTGGGGTAGAATTCCAACTAATTTTTCTATAGTTAATGCATTTGATAATGATCCAACATCTAGAGCATTTCAAGATGTTGGTCTGGACGGTCTAAATACGGAAGATGAAAAATTATTTTTTGATTCGGTATATATTAATCCATTATTATCCAGTTATGGAAGTACGTCTAAAGCATATCAAAATGCAATATCAGACCCTTCTGCTGATGATTTTCACTATTTTAGAGGTAGTGACTTTGATAACCAATCAACTACTATATTAAATAGATATAAAGATTTTAATAATATGGATGGAAATTCTGTTACTACTGAGAATTCTCCAGAAAATTATCCTACAGCAGCAACTTCACAGCCAAATTCAGAAGATTTAAATGGAGATCAAACACTTAGTGAAACTGAGAGTTATTTTCAATATAAAATCAGATTAGATCCTCAACAAATGGTAGTTGGGCAAAACTATATTACAGATATTTTAGAAACAACTGTTAAAACAGAAAATGGGAGTAATAGAAATATTAAGTGGTATCAATTCAGGGTCCCAATTTATCAGCCTAGTAAAACTTTTGGAGGAATTAGAGATTTTAAATCAATTAGATTTATGAGATTAGTATTTACTGATTTTGTTGAGCCCATTATTTGTCGTTTTGCAACATTTGAACTTATTAGAGGAGAGTGGCGTAGATATAATTTTTCTTTAGTAGAACCTTCTGAATATGTCCCATTAGATGACGATAATATTACAAGTTTTGATGTTTCTGCTGTAAATATTGAAGAAAATGGAAATAGAAGTCCAATACAGTATGTGCTTCCGCCAGGAATTGTTCAAGAACTTGATAATACAACGACAACTCAAAGACAGCAAAATGAGCAATCTTTAGTTTTAAAAGTATGTAATTTAAATGATGGGGATTCAAGGGCAACTTATAAAACTACAGAAATTGATTTGCGTACCTACAAAAGAATTAAAATGTTTGTTCATGCTGAGGGTGAAGAGGATAATTTAAATAACGGAGACTTATCTTGCTTTCTAAGGCTGGGTACTGATTTTACTTCAAATTATTATGAATATGAAATTCCATTAAAAGCTACTCCTCATGGTGCTACTAACGCAAATGAAATATGGCCTTATGAAAATGAGATAGACTTAGCGTTTTCTACTCTACAAGAAACTAAAAAAGAAAGAAATCTTAGTACTTCTAGTCAGACATCTCCTTTTATTAAAAACATAAATGGAGGCAAGGTTACAGTTGTAGGAAACCCTAATTTAGCTCAAGTTAAGACAATTATGATTGGTATTCGTAACCCTAAAAAGAAAGCATTAAGTGATTTAGATGATGGAATGTCTAAATGTGGTCAGATTTGGGTTAATGAATTAAGATTAACTGAATTTGATGAACAAGGTGGTTGGGCGTTGAATAGTAGATTGACTACCAGAATGGCAGATTTTGCTAATATTACATTATCAGGAAACATGAGTACTATTGGTTTTGGATCTATAGAAAAAAATGTAACAGAAAGACAAAAAAATAATTCCTATCAGTATGATTTTGCATCTACATTTAATTTAGGTAAATTTTTCCCTGATGATTATGGTGTTAAAATACCAATGTATGTAGGAAGTTCAGAATCTATCAAAAATCCTCAGTACAATCCTCTTGACCCTGATATATTATTAAAAGAATCTTTAGAAATATTACCAAAAAATAGTGAAAAAGATTCTTTAAAAAATATAGTCCAGGACTATGTTCAAAGAAAAAGTATAAATTTTACTAACGTTAGAAAAACAAAAATTCAAAAAAAAGGGGAGAAAATTCAAAAATCGAGAATATATGATATTGAAAACTTTACCCTTTCTTATTCTAAAAACGAAACTTACATAAGAAATATAAATACAGAGTATAATAGAACAATCAATTATAAAGGTGCTATAACTTACAATTTTAATACTCAACCAAAAAATATTAAACCTTTTGCTAAAGTTAAGTTTCCCAATTCTCCTTATTTTAGGATTATCAAAGATTTTAATTTTAATACAATGCCAAAGTCGTTTTCTTTTAGAACAGATATTGACAGAAACTATAATGAAACAAAACTTAGAAATCTAAGTAATTCAAATATGATTATAACCCCAACATACAATAAGTTTTTTAACTGGAACAGATCATACGAATTGAAGTATGATTTAATGAGAACTTTAAAATTAGATTTTTCAGTAAATCAGCAAGCAAATATTGATGAGCCACAAGGAAAACTTGATAGAAATGATCCTTTTTATGAGCAGAAAATTGATTCAATTTGGAGTAATGTATGGGATTTTGGAAGAGTAACACATTATCATCAAAAGTTTGGTTTAAATTATCAAGTCCCTCTAAACAAAATACCAATTTTAAATTTTGCGTCACTAAATATGAGATATAATGCTAACTATGACTGGTTAGCAGCATTACCGGCGGTTTCCAGCTTAGGAAACACAATTCAAAATTCAAATACTAAACAGTATAATGGTCAGATTAATTTAACCACACTATATAATAAAGTGCCTTATTTTAAAAAGCTTAATCAAAACAGTAACAGTCGTAGAAGTAATGTTAGAAATAGAACAGAAAAACCAGAAAATAAAGACAGTGAAAAAAAACAATTTGAATTTTTTAATCATATTACTCGATTTATTTTAGGTGTTAAAAATATTTCTGTTAATTATTCAGTCAATCAAGGTACTTTATTACCTGGATACAAATATCAATCTAAATTTTTGGGTCAAGATTGGCAGCAATTGTCTCCAGGGCTAGCATTTGCTTTTGGAAGTCAAAGGGATATTAGACCAAACGCAAGTTCTAACGGATGGTTATCTAAAAATTCTGCTTTAAATACCATGTATAAAACAAACTTTGCACAAAATATTACTTTGAGAAGTACTGTTGAACCTATAAAGCAGTTTAGAATAGAATTAACTGCTAACAAAACATCATCAAATAATTACAGCGAATATTTTAGGTGGGATAATGATATGAACTTCTTTAATTCTTACACTCCAATAGAAACGGGTAGTTTTAGTATTTCATTTATCTCTTGGAAGACAGCCTTTAAGTCTGACAACAAAGATGGTGAGTCAGAAATTTTTAATAATTTTAGAGAATACCGTGATGATATTGCACGAGAATTAGCATCAAATAATCCTAATTTTAATGGTCAGTTAGTTGACCCCAATACAGGTTTCCCTACTGAATATGTAACCTCTACTAATGATACAATAAAAACTTTAGTTGGAGGTTATGGAGCTACTTCACAGGATGTTTTAATACCAGCCTTTATAGCTGCTTATAGTGGTAGCGATCCTTCAAATTCTAAACTAACTGCTTTTCCTGCATTTCCACTACCTAATTGGAGGATTACTTACGATGGTTTATTAAGGATTCCATATATAAAAAAAAGATTCAAGCAGTTTAATATCGGTCATGCATATAGATCAACATATACTGTTGGTTCTTTTCAAAATAATTTGAACTATGTAGATGGTAATGAAATAAATTTGAATAATATGAGTTATCACGTAGAAAAAGAAATCTCTCAAGTAACTATTAACGAGCAGTTTAGCCCACTATTTAAAATTGATATGACTTGGAAAAATAGTTTATTGACTAAGTTTGAAATTAAGAGATCACGTATACTAGCTCTATCATTGGCTAATAATCAAATTACGGAAACCGGCACGCAAGAATATGTTTTTGGAGTAGGTTATCGAGTTAAAGATGTTGAGTTAAGTGTCTTTTCTGGAGGAAGAGGTAAAAAAATATCAAGTGATTTAGATTTAAAGTTAGATTTTAATTTAATGAATAATAAAACAGTAATAAGAAAAATAATTGAAGATGTAGAGCAAATAACTATGGGGCAAAGATTGATAAAGATCAAATTTTCGGCTGATTATGTCGTAAATCAAAGATTAAATATTAAAGCTTTTTATGACAGAGTTATAACAAATCCTTTTATATCAACCACTTTCCCTAGTTCAATCACAAATTTAGGATTTAGTTTAAGATTTACTTTGGCAGGATAATTGTTGACAAATAAAAAAATGTATTTTTGAAAAAAAATTAATATGCAATTTCCAATTGAATTAAAATATACAAAAGATCACGAATGGCTAAGAATAGAAAATGACTTTGCATACATTGGTATTACAGAGTTTGCTCAGTCAGAACTTGGAGATATTGTATTTGTAGATTTGGATAGTGAAGGAGAGACATTAGACAAAGAAGAAGTTTTTGGGTCTATTGAAGCAGTCAAAACAGTCTCAGACTTATTTATGCCTGTTAGTGGAGAGGTAATAGAATATAATCAGTCACTAAATGATAATCCTGAACTAATTAATTCAGATCCTTATGGAGAGGGATGGATTATAAAGATAAAGGTGTCAGATGTGCATGAATTAACCTCCTTATTGGACTCAGAAGCCTACAAAGATTTAGTAGAATAACTATGAAACCAAAAAAAAATCCAGAAGTTAGTTTAGAAAATAAAAGAGGTCTTTTCTTGCAGATAGGTCTTGTTATAAGCTTACTAATAGTATTAGGGGCTTTTAAGTGGGAGAGCAAAGAAGAAGGTCAAGCAAATGATGATCAAATTGCACAAATTGAACTTGAGGATAGTGAAATAGATATTACTCAACAATTAGAGGAACCACCACCTCCACCACCTCCACCACCTCCACCACCACCTCCACCTGAAGTTATTGAGGTTGTTGATGATGAAGAGATAGTTGAAGAAGATTTAGGTATAGAAGATGCTGATGATGATGCTGATCTTGAAATCGAAGAAGAATCAAATCCAGATCCTTTTTTTGTTGTTGAACAAATGCCTGTTTTCCCATGTATAAAAGTTGGTAGAAAAGAATACTGTGGAGAAGAGGGCCTAATGAGATATATTCAGTCATCTATCAAGTATCCGCCAATTGCAAAGGAATATAATATTACAGGTAAAGTATATGTTAAGTTTATTGTAGATAAAAATGGGAAGGTAACTAATGTTGAGCTTGCGAGAGGAGTTGATAAAAGTTTAGATGCTGAAGCTCTAAGAGTTATTAGATCATTACCAAAGTACAAGCCTGGAATGCAGCGGGGACAGCCAGCTAAGGTGATTTACACAATACCAATTAACTTTCAATTAAATTAAAGCTACCTGCTAAGATAAACTAAATTATCATTCCTGCTGCAACTGTTTCGTTACTAGCTTCATCTACAATAATAATACTTCCAGTATTTCTATTCCTCCTGTAACTGTCAACAAAAAGAGGTTTAGTTGTTCGTATAGAAATTCTTCCTATGTCATTTAGACCAATGGATTTATCTTCTTCTTCTCTATGTAATGTGTTTATGTCAATTTTATACTTAACATCTTTAATTATGCATCTTGCAGTTTGCGTTGTATGTCTGATTGTATATTTTCCTCTAATTATCATTTTTTTTGTATTCATCCAGCAAATCATTAAATCTATGTCTTGCTTAGAATCAGGTTGATTGTTTTCTCTTACAAACATATCTCCTCTACTGATATCAAAATCATCCTCTATTGTCATACATACAGACATAGGAGAAAAAGCTTCGCTAATAGGTCCGTTGAAAGTGTCAATAGATTTAATTTTAGAAGAAAATCCAGAAGGAAGAATAGTAATTTCATCACCTTTTTTAAAAACACCTCCTTCAATTCTTCCAGCATATCCTCTATAATCAGGATATTTTTTACTTTGTGGGCGAACAACATATTGTATAGGGAATCTGCAGTCTACATGATTGTGATCAGAACCAATATGAATATTTTCTAAGAGGTGCATCAAAGTTGATCCTTCGTACCATGACATATTTTTGGATCTTTCTACCACATTATCTCCATTAAGAGCAGATATCGGAATAAAGTTCACATCTTTAATTTCTAATTTTGATGAGAATTTTTTAAAATCAGACTTAATCTTCTCATATTTTTCTTTTTTGAAGTCAACAAGATCCATTTTGTTAATACAAACTGCAATATGAGGAATTTGAAGAAGTGAAGCAATGAATGCATGTCTTTTAGTCTGTTCTATAACACCATGTCGAGCGTCAACCAATAAAATCGCTAGATTCGCTGTTGATGCCCCTGTTACCATATTTCTTGTGTATTGTATATGACCAGGAGTATCAGCAATAATAAATTTTCTTTTAGGTGTTGCAAAGTACCTGTATGCTACATCAATAGTTATTCCTTGCTCTCTTTCTGATCTTAATCCATCTGTTAAAAGAGCTAAATTAATTCCTTCTTCACCTCTTTGTTTTGAGGTCTTTTGAAGTTGGTCCATTTGATCTTCAAAAATAGCTTTACTATCATAAAGTAATCTTCCAATTAATGTGCTTTTACCATCGTCGACGCTTCCTGCCGTGGTAAATCGCAATAGCTCCATATCTAAATATCCTTTGGTTTTCTGCATAATATTTTGTTTAAAAGTAACCCTCCCTTTTTCTATCTTCCATAGCAGCTTCTGATCTTTTATCGTCAGCTCTTCCCCCACGCTCTGTAATTCTTGTAGATGCAACTTCTTCAATTATTTTTTCTAGTGAATCTGCTTCAGATATGGACACGCCAGTGCATGTCATATCCCCAATAGTTCTACATCTAATATCCATTTCTTCCCATTGTTCATTTTTGTTAAGTGTTATATATTCACATTTGGCTAATAATACGCCATCTCTATTAACTACTTGTCTTTTATGAGAAAAGTATAGAGATGGAAGAGATATGTTTTCATGTAAAATATATTGCCACACATCCATTTCTGTCCAATTTGATATAGGAAAGACTCTGAAATGTTCTCCTAATTTTTTTCTACCATTAAATAAATTCCATAATTCAGGCCTTTGATTTTTTGGATCCCATTGACCAAATTCATCTCTGTGTGAAAAAAATCTTTCTTTTGCTCTTGCTTTTTCTTCATCTCTTCGTGCTCCTCCCATTGCACAATCATATTTCCCTTCTTCTAATCCCTCTAATAAAGTTATTGTTTGTAAACCATTTCTTGATGGGTTTGGCCCTGTTTCTTCTACTGCTGATCCTCTATCTATGGAGTCTTGAACATATTTTACAATTAAAGTTTCACCACTTTCTTTAATTAAACTATCTCTAAATTTAATAGTTTCAGGAAAGTTATGACCAGTATCAACATGCATTAGCGGAAATGGAATTTTGCCAGGATAAAATGCCTTTCTTGCAAGATGAAACATTACTATCGAATCTTTTCCACCTGAAAAAAGCATTACCGGTTTTTCAAATTGTGCTGCTACTTCTCTAAGTATAAATATAGCTTCAGATTCAAGTTCTTTGAGATGTGTTAAGTTATATGAACTCATTTGTTATTTATATTTTAATAATTGGCAAAATAAAGTTGACTACTTGTTCAATTGAATTTTCAATACTATTATTATTAGTGTCAATTTCTAATTGAGGATTTTTTGGTGGTTCAAATGGGGAATTAATACCTGTAAGGTTAGTTATTTCTCCATTTCTTGCTTTTTTATATAGTCCTTTTGTGTCTCTGTTTTCACATGTTTTTAAAGAAGCATTGATATAAACATTAATTAAGTTTTCTTTTCCAATAATTTTTTCAGCAATTTTTCTGATTTTGTGAGTTGGGCTAACGAAGCAGTTCAAAGTGATTATTCCGCAATTTAAAAATAGTTTAGATATTTCAGCAATTCGTCTAATATTTTCTTCTCTATCTTCTAAAGAAAATGAAAGATTATTACTTATGCCTGAGCGTATATTATCACCATCAAGAAGCTTTGTTAGGTAACCGGATGAATGCAATTTACTCTCTACTCCTTTTGCAATTGTAGTTTTACCTGAACCAGAAAGGCCTGTAAACCAAAACACTTTAGATGTTTGTTTAAGTAGATTTTGCTTGTCACTTCTTTGAAGTAGTTCTTCAAAAACTGGATAAATATTAGGTTTTTTATACATAAATAATATATACACAAATCTAAAAAAAATTATCAAATTAAAATTCTCCAAGATTTTGATAATATTTTAATTAGATTTGGCTTTAAAAGATTACAAATGGACAAAGACATTCAACATTATTTGGATTCGACATATTTAAAGACAGCTGCTGAAGCTGGTATTTGTGAAGAGGAAAATAAAAAAATTGTTTTTTCATTAGTTGATGAAGCAATTAAATACAATTTCGCATGTATCATGATTCGTCCAAAATATATAGCCGAAATTTTTAAAATAATTAATAAAAAAAAATCATTGACAAAGCTAGGTACAGTCGTTGATTTTCCTTTGGGTGATAGCTCAACTAAACAAAAAGTTAACGAAGCCATAATTTCTATTGATAATGGTGCTCACGATATTGATTTTGTTTGCGATTATAATGCTTTTAAAAGAGGTAATTTGCAAAAATTTGATAATGATATTATTGAAGGAACAAAAATATGCGTTCAACGTAAAAGAATAACTAAATGGATTATAGAAACCGGTGCGCTTTCAAGAGAGGAAATTATGAAAATTACAAAGAGAATAGTTAGTTTAGTACAAGATAATTTCTATGAAAGCACTAAAAATATATATATAAAAACATCAACTGGTTATTATAATGGTGCTGGAGCAACTATTTCAGATGTAAAACTTATAAAATCTTTTTCTAAAAATTTAAAAATAAAAGCATCTGGCGGAATTTATTCATACCAATTTGCAAAAGATCTGATTGTTGCAGGAGCAGATCGAATAGGAACATCTAAGGCTAAACTTATTTATAATAAAGAATAAAATATGGATTTGAAAAATTTACTCAAAGTTGCTATTAATGCTTCAATTAGAGGGGGAGAAACAATAATGAAGGTATATAGTTCTGATTTTCAAGTTGAGAAGAAATCAGACGATTCACCACTAACAATAGCAGATAAAAATTGTCATGATATTATCGAGCATTTTCTTAAAAAAACTGAACTACCTATTTTAAGTGAGGAAGGAGCATCTATTAAGTTTAGTGAAAGAAAAAATTGGGATTATTTTTGGCTAGTAGACCCATTAGATGGAACTAAAGAATTTATAAAACGAAATGGAGAGTTTACAGTAAATATTGCGTTGATTTTTAAAGGGAAGCCTATTATGGGTGTAATTTTTGTTCCAGTAAAACAACATTTATATTTTGCCATGCAAGACTTGGGCTCTTATAAGATAGTTTACAAATCATTAGTCAAGAATTTAGATGATTTAGTTTTAAGATCTGAAAAGTTGCCAATAAAAAATAATAGAACAAATTATGTTATAGTTGGATCTAGATCTCATATGTCAAAAGAAACAGAATTATTTTTTGAGGAAAAGAAAAAAATATATGAAAATGTTGAGTTACTTTCAGTTGGTTCTTCATTGAAATTATGCATGGTTGCTGAAGGGAGAGCAGATGCTTATCCAAGATATGCCCCAACAATGGAGTGGGATACAGCAGCAGGACACGCCATTGCAAAATACGCAGGTTATTCGGTTTTGAAATTCCTTTCTAATAATGAATTGAGTTACAATAAGAAAGAGTTGTTAAATCCATGGTTCTTAGTTAGCAAACAATGATTAAACTCATTTCCAAGTTACGTAATGATAAAGATTTTTTTGAGATTTTTCAGAAAGGAGGAATATCTTTTTTGATAAGAATTGGTGGTCAGATTATGGGTTTTTTACTGTCTTTTATAATAGCACATTATTATGGAGCTCAGGGCTTAGGTAGTTTTGTTTTAGCAATAACAGTACTGAGAATTTTTACTTTACTAGCCAAATTAGGCTTAGATACAACTTCTGTTAGATTTATTGCATCATTTGCTAAGCAAAATAAATGGAAAAACATAAGTTTATTTAGACGTAAAACTCTAGTTCTTCTTTGTATTACCTCAGTTATTTCTTCACTAATTATGTATATTTTATCTCAAAATATTTCTTTAATTTTAAATATTAGACTACAGTATTTACAAATGGCGTCTTATTTTGTTTTACCTATGACCTTTTTTGTATTACACTACCAAAGTTTAAAAGGATTAAAAAAAATTGCTGAATTTTCATTCTTTTATAGAATGTCTCAAGCTACTTTCACAATTATTTCAATTTATATTATATCCATTTTTATTAGTGATGAGATAGTACCAATCTATGCTTATTTATCTGCGTTACTTATAGTTTCAGTATTATCTTTCATTTCCTATAAATATTGGTTTATTAAAAGTAAAAAAGTAAATCATGAAGAAATTATAGAGAATCTTAAGATAAAAGATATATTAAAAATCTCAATTCCCTTAATGTTTGCTCAATCTGTGCAATTTGTAATGGCATGGACTGATAAATTAATGATTGGAAATATGTTAGATCCTGAGAGTGTTGCGATTTATGGTGTTGCATTTAGATTCTCAATGATAGTAAGTATTACATTAATGGCGGTTAATAGCATTGCAGCTCCAAAATTTGCTGAGAAGTTTGCAATGAATGATACTAATTCAATGGCAAAGATTGCTATTCAGTCTTCAAAATTAATATTTTGGACCACATTACCTTTTGCAGCTATTCTATTAATTTTTCCAAAGTTTTTTATGGGTTTATATGGAATAGAATTTCTTGTGGGATTTGATGTTTTAAGGTTATTAATAATAGGAAGATTAATAAATGCTTTTTCTGGCTCTGTAGGTAATTTAATGCAAATGTCAGGTCAGCAGAATAGTTATATGTCTATTCTAATTATTGGAGCAATAATTAATATTGGATTAAACTTATTATTAATTCCAAAGTATGGTATAGATGGCGCTGCTTATGCTAGTATAGTAAGTATGTCTTTTTGGAACTTATCTATGGTATATATGGTTAAAAAGAAATTTGGATTTTTTACAATGTATATCCCATTTATTAATAAAAAATTATGAAAGGAAGATTGCCAAACTTTTTAATAGTAGGTGCTGCTAAATGTGGTACTTCATCATTACATTATTATTTAAATCAACATCCTGACATTTTTATGCCCACTTACACAGACAAAGGCCTAAAGGTTAAAGAACCCAGATTTTTGATTAAAGAAAAAGTACAAAAAAGATTGCCAAAAGGAGTATGGGATTTAAAAACTTATAAATCATTGTTTGAAAAAGCACTTCATCATAAAGCCATTGGAGAATCTACAGTCCTTTATTTGTTTTTTTATCAAACAGCTATTAAAAATATAAAGTACTATTTAGGAAACGATGTTAAAATAATTATAATGCTTAGAAACCCAATTGAACGAGCATATTCAGCATATTTATTTGCATCTAGAACAACACAAGAAAATTTACCATTTAAAGAAGCCTTGAAATATAATAAAACCAGATATGATAAAAACCCAAATTTGAGTCCTATGATTTTGTATAAGGAATTAGGTTTATACTATAAAATGGTAAGAGCTTACATTGAAAACTTTAAAAATGTACATTGTATTATTTATGATGATTTTGTAGCTGATACTAACTTAGAAATAACAAAGGTTCTAAACTTCTTAGACCTAGATGATAAATATAAGATTGATTCAACAAAGATTATTAATGTGGGTGGTATGTCGTGGAATAGTGCTATTGCAAAAGAATTTTTGATGGGAAACGGGGTTTTGAAAAAAATAATTAAAACATTTATTCCTAAAAAAACTCGAGTTAAAGCAAAGCAAAAGCTAGTAAAGCAGTTTACAGTAAGAGCTGCAGATATGGAAGAGGATTTAAGAAAAGAATTATTTTTGTTTTATAGAAGCGACATTAAAAAATTAGAAAAATTAATTAAAAGAGATTTGAGTATATGGCGTCAAAATTAGAATTACCCAATCTTTTAATTGTTGGTGCTGCTAAATCTGGCACTACTTCATTGCACAATTATTTAAAACAACATCCTCAAATTTTCATGAGCGCTCATAAAGAACCACATTTTTTAATTAACTCTGAAATAGGTGAAAATAGAATTCATAAAGCTGTACTAAAATTTGATGACTACAAACAAATGTTTAAGACTCAGAAAAATTACTTATTTAAGGGAGAATCAAGTGTTATGTATTTAGCATATCCTCAATACTCAATCAAAAATATTAAAAAGTACTTATCATCAAAAGTTAAGATAATTATAATGCTAAGAAATCCTATTGAAAGAGCATATGCAGGTTATTTACATAATGTTAGATACAATCCTCTGGAAAATTTATCATTTGAAGAAGCGATAGCAAATTCAGAAGAAAGGTATAAAAATAATAAAAACATAACTCCTGACACTAGATATCTTCATGTTGGAAGTTATTTTACTCAAGTGGCTTCTTTTTTAACTGAGTTTAAAGATAATGTTCACATCATTCTTTATGATGATTATGTTAAAGATATTAATTATTGTTTTGAAAAAGTTTTTTCGTTTTTGGGATTAGAAAGCATATGTATAGATACTTCGATCAGACATATGGAAGGGGGATGGAAGTTTAAAAACAATTTTTTAAGAAATTTATTAATACCAGAAAATAAGGTTAAGTCTTTTTTCAAGTTTGTTATTTCAAATAAAAAAATTAGAGCTATTTTGAGAAAAAATTTAATACATTACGGTACTGTTAAAACAAATAGTTTAAATAGTAAAATGAGAGAAAAACTAATTTCATATTACAGAGATGATATCTTTAAATTACAAGACCTACTGAAAAGAGATTTAACCAGTTGGATGAAATGATTTGATTAATGAAAAGAAAAATATTAAATAATTTAATTTTATTTATGCTTGTTTCAAGTACTGGAGGATTATTATTTGTATTTAATAGAAATCTTTCTTTTTTATTTTTTTCTTTAATTATAATCTGTAGTTTTTTTTTACTCGAAAAAAGAATAAAATCAGTAAACTTTTATTCATCATTGTTGGCATTTGCTACTGTAACATTTTTATTAATAATTAATTTTTTTGTTGCTGAGATTCAACCTCAGTCTGTAACTAAGTACTCTTTTTTTGTAGTTGTATTTTTTGTTACTGCACTCTCTTTATTTTATTTTCATAATCAAGAGAATAAAAATGCTTTTCTTGATAGTTTATATTTTATACTTAAAATTATTCTTTTTCACTCTTTAATTAGTTTTCTATTATATCCTTTTATTGATGGCAATTTAGAAACAATAAAGGCGTATATGGCTAATGGCGAAGAAAAACATACGTCAAAAACATTTAAATATTTGTTTTACTATATAGATATTATTGATAAGCCTGAAGCTGAAGTTACATTATTGGGTGTAAGCTTAGTAAGAAATTCAGGTATATTTTGGGAGCCAGGTATTTTACAATTTTATCTGAATATTTTATTTTTTTTAGAAATTAGTTTTTCTAGAACAAGAAATTTTATGCTATTTTTAATTGCGTTAGCTATTTTGTCTACCTATTCCACAACAGGTCTGTTATTACTTTTTTTGCAAATTATTTATTTTTTAAATAAAAAGTTGCACAAAAAGTATTCAACTTTAATTGTATTTATCATCGCTATTCCAATTTATAGTGTCCTTAGTAGTAACATAAATACAAAAGTATATGGTGAAGGAGAATCCTCATTTCAAAAGAGGTTATTAGATTTTACACAACCTCTATTCATTGCTATTGAGCATCCTATTAATGGTGTAGGAGTCGACTTAGATAAGTTCTCTGATTTTCGATCTAAATTTTATCCTAACTCTAAGATATTGCAGACTTTTTATAAATCAATTTCTATCAGTCAATATAATCAAACAACAAATAAAGGTAGTACAAATTCTTTTACATATTTACTAGCGGGTTTTGGGTTTCCAATAATGTTGCTTTTTATTTACGCATTTTTAAAGCAACAAATTATTAGACATAATAAAATGATTTTCATAATTCTTATATTTGTTTCTGCAATGTCTGAACCTTTATTACACAAGCCATTCTTTTTTATGTTTATAATATCAGGATTTATAAATTTTTTTGATAAAGTGATACAAAATAAATCAAGTTTACTATGAAAAATGTTTTAATTTCAGGAGGAGCAGGATTTATTGGTAGTAGATTATGTGAAAAGTTATTTGAAAGAGGATATAAAGTAACTATATTAGATAATCTTTCAACACAAATTCATGGCGATAATGATTCTTATTTATTAGACAAGATAAAAGACAAATGTATATTTATAAAAGGTGATGTTAGAAATAAATCAGATTGGATTAAAGCTATTAAAAATCAGGATTTTATAATCCATTTAGCAGCTGAAACAGGCACTGGGCAATCAATGTATGATATCTCTAATTATACTGAAGTCAATGTGCTAGGGACTGCAAAAATGCTGGAGGCTCTTTCTGAAACAAAAAGTAAAGTGAAAAAAATAATTCTTGCTTCATCCAGAGCTGTTTATGGTGAGGGCAAGTACATGTGTTTACAAAAAGAAAGGTTTTTGTTTCCTTTACAAAGATCAGAAAAGGATTTGAAAAATGCTCAATTTGAAATTAAAGATAATAATAGTCTATTGAAATATGTTGCAACTGACGAAAATTCCGAATTACACCCACTCTCAATTTACGCAATTAATAAACTTCAACAAGAGCAAATGGTATTATTTATGGGAAGAACTTTGGGTATGCAGGTTGTATGCTTAAGATATCAAAACGTTTATGGCCCAGGCCAATCATTGTCAAATCCATATACAGGAATTTTATCTGTATTTTCTACAAGAATTCTTAATAATAATGATATAGATATTTATGAAGACGGATTACAAACAAGGGATTTTGTTTACATTGACGATGTTGTGGAGGCTACAACTCTAGCTATTAAAAAAAATATAGTATCTAACGAAATTATCAACATTGGTTCCGGCACTTCAACAACAGTCAAAGATGTTGCAAATATTCTAAAAAAACATTTTCAATCTAATATTAAGATATCTATCAGTGGAAAATATAGAGTTGGAGATATTCGTCATAATTTTGCAGATATCACAAAAGCTAAAGAAATCTTAAATTTTAGTCCCAAGTTTAATTTTCAAGAAGGTGTTATTAATTTTGTACAGTGGGTAAAAAATCAAAATATTATGCGTGATAATTATGATTATTCAGTAAATGAGTTAAAAGAAAAGGGCTTATTAAAATGAATATGAAAAAATATTTTTTTTTGATTTTTATTCTTTTTTTTATTTCGTGTCAATCACAGGAAAAAACTCAGCAATTAAAACCAAATGTTTTTGGTTTTGCAACTTCAAATACTTTTACATTTTGTGATATTCAGGATACCTCATTTACTAATAAAATAATTAATCTCAATCCTCAAACACTCAGATTTCCAGGGGGAGCTGTTGGTAATTTTTATCATTTTGGAGGTAAGGGATATGGTTTTGATTTTCTGGAAATTAAAAAATATCATGGCGGAAAATTTCCAAAAAGGTCTTTAGGCCTAGAGAAATATAGAAAGAAAAAACAACATGATCACGATTACATAGATGATTTCATTTTTCTTGCTAATAAAACAAAATCATCAGCTGTATTAGTAGCAAATCCTTTTACTCAATCAGATGATGATATTATAAATATGATTAAAAAATTACATGAAAATAATATTAATGTTGTGGGAGTAGAATTAGGTAGTGAACTTTCTAATAGAAGCTATTACTTAAAAGGATACAATATAAATGACTATATTAATTTTGCGCAAAGGTGTAGTAAAAATATTAAAAACAAATTCCCAAAAATTAAAATCGCAATTGTGGCTGCTCCTTTAGGAAAGCCTCGAGGACATAGACATAATATTTGGAATGAAAAATTATCAAAAAAAGATTTTTATGACGCCATAATAATACATTCATATGCTAATGTAATTAAGGGCAAGTCACTAGATGGGCAGATGATTACTGAAAACTTAGATAGTAAGGATCCTGATATGCTCTTTAATAAATTTAAGCAAAGAGCACTACAATATTTATTTAAAGACTATCCTAAAGAAGTTCAAAAATATTATAGTATTTTTAAAAAGCCCATTTGGGTAACTGAATGGAATTTGCAAATATCTAAAACAACAGGAAATACACTTTTTCAAGCTTTGTTTGTTGCTCAATATTTATTAGAATGTATGAGTTCTAAGGCTTTAAATGTTATTGAATTATCAACATATCATAATTTGGGAGGCAGAGATATAGCTGGTTCAATTTTTAGAAATAATAATGAAATTATTGAAACACATAGTACATACAATTCTATGCTCATGATCGGTAAAATATTTTCTAATGAAATTTCATACATTCTAAAAAATGTGACAGAAAATATTTATACATATAGATGTTATAATAGTGATGGTTTAGAAAAATTAGTTTTTTCAATTGATTGGGATAATTTTCAATTTAGTTGTATTGATATGTCATCCAATATACATGAAACAACTATATTAAAAAGTAAAAATTTATATGACGTTGCTGATAAAAACGGTATTTTAGATTATAATGTTGAATTTAAAAATGACTAAATCACGTCAAATATTTATTGTTGGTAGTAGTAGAAGCGGGACTACTATGATGGGAAGAATTTTAGCAAATCATAAAGATATTTTTACTTTTAAAGAATTACATTTTTTTGGCACTATATGGACCTTAAGTGATAATCAAAAATTAACTAAAAAAAAACAAATAGATCTAATGTCTCTTTTATTATGTATACAAAATAGAGGTATTTTTGATAAAAAAAAGTTCGCAGATTTTTCTTTTCAGGCAAAACAAATTTTAAAAAATAAGCACTACACCAATCCTATGCATATATATAAATTTTTTTTAGATACAATTACTAAAGAAAATGCAGCAACTATTTCGTGCGAACAAACACCAAAAAATTTATATTATATAGAAGAAATTTTAAATTTTTTTCCTGAAGCCCTAATAGTCAATTTAGTAAGGGATCAAAGAGACGTGCTTCTTTCACAAAAGAATAAATGGAGACGAAAATTTTTAGGGGCAAATAAAATTCCTTTTTTTGAAGCTTTACGATCATATATAAATTATCATCCGATAACAATAGCAAGAATTTGGAGATCAAGTTTATCTTATACATCTAAGTTTAAAAATCATAAGCGAGTAAAAGTTGTTAAATTTGAGGAATTGTTACATTCCCCCAGAAATGTTGTTGAGGAGGTATGTAAGTTCCTTAAAATTAAATTTTCTAAAGATATGTTAAACGTTCCTCTTATTGGTTCTTCTACTAAATACGATTCTAAAATAAATTTTATTGATAAATCTAAAATAAACAACTGGAAGAATGGAGGGCTTTCTAAAGCAGAAATTTATTTATCACAAAAATTTTCAAAGGATATGATGCATGAATTTGGTTACCGAGAAAAAGAAATTGGATTTTTCCCTCCTTTAGTTTTATATTATCAAATTACCTTTCCAATTAAATTATGTATTTCTTTTATACTTAATATACATAGAATGGGTAATATCTTAGAAGTTTTAAAAAAAAGATTTTTTTGTAAATGAAAGTTAATTTTTTTATAGCAGGAGCTCCAAAATCTGGAACTACATCATTGTATCAGTACTTATGCCAACATAAAGAGATTGAAATGTGCTCGATCAAAGAACCAGATTTTTTTTCATGTACAGCTTTAAAAAAGGAACAAACTTATTATGGAAATGATCCGATTCAGAATCTAGAAAAATATAATAAACTTTTTTCTAATAAAAAAGATCTCTTAAGAGGTGAAGCAAGTGTTTCCTATTTGTTCTATGATGATGTTGCTAAAAAAATCAAGAAATATAATGAAAAAGCAAAAATTATAATCATATTAAGAAATCCTGTAGATAGAGCATTTTCACATTATCTGATGGATTATAGATTAGGTTTAGTATCCGAAAATTTTGAGGATATCATAAACAAAAGAATAAATCATAAAAACGCATTACTTTATTATCAACAATATGTTTCAGTAGGAGAGTATTATCATCAAGTTGAAAGATATATAAAGGTTTTTGGACCAGAAAAGTTATTGATTATAAATTATGAAGATTTCAAAAATAATTTAGCTGATACATTTGAAAAAATATGTCTTTTTTTAAATGTTAGTCATACGTTTAAAGTAGACTTTACAAAATCTTACAATAGTTACAAAAGACCAAGAAATAAAATTGTTAGATGGGTCTACTCTTTTACAAGACTAAGAAAAATATTATCCCAAATTATTCCAAAAATAGCTATAAATTACATAATTAAAATGTTGTTTACAGAATCAAAAAAACCAAAATTATCTTCGGATGCAAGAAAATTTTTAATTTCACATTATAAAGATGATATTATAAATTTATCAAAGTTATTAAACCAAGATTTAAGTTCATGGACAAAATAGGGCTTGTTACTATAACATATAACTCAGAGAATGTTATTTCTGCGTTTTTAAATTGTGTTTGGCAACAGACATATAATAATTTTGTATTATATGTTATTGACAATGGTTCATCAGATAATACTTTGAAATTTCTAGAAAAAGCTAATCAAAAAAGACTAAAATTAATTAAAAATATTAATAATTGTGGTGTTGCCAAAGCAAATAATCAAGGAATCTGTCAAGCAATTGAGGATAAATGTTCTAAGGTATTAATAATTAATAATGATGTTGAATTTGAAGAGGATTTAATAAAAAAGTTAGTAGAATTTCAAAATAAAAAACAATGTAGTTTGGTTGTGCCAAAAATGATGTATTATTCGGCCCCTAATCAAATCTGGTACGCTGGTAGTTGGTTTAGTAGGAAAAGAGGTTTTTTACCCATACATAGAGGCTTAACTCAATTAGATATATCACAATTTGATCAAATACAGACTGTCGAATATGCCCCAACTTGTTGTTTATTAATTAATACAAAGGTTTTTAATGACATTGGCTTTATGGACGAAAGTTATTTTGTTTATTTTGACGATACTGATTTTTGTTATAGAATTTTAAAAGATGGAAGACATAAGATTTATTATTATCCTTTTGTTAATTTTTACCATAAGGTAGGAGCACTCACTAAATCATTTGACAACACAGACAACAGTAGATATAGAGGAGATTTTTTTATTAAACAAAACACTGCAAATCATGTATATTTTTTGCGAAAAAAGGGAGGTTTTTTTGCATACTTGTATATATTTTGGTTATTTTTTAGAAATAACATACGTTTTATTTTTAGTTCAAGAATTAAAAAAAATTTTCATACCTGGCTACTAATTAATATTTCCTATTTCAAAGGCTTTTTTAAATAACTATGAAAAAAAAAGTAGCAATAATTGATTCATTAGGTGCACACGGAAGTTCTCATCATTTTTATTTATTTGGACAAATCAGAGGTCTAGTTGACAATAAAGTAAATGTATCTCTATATACAAATAGTATTACACCAAATCCTAATATTCAATCTGTTAATTTTTATCAGTTTTTTGGTAACTTATTTTCAAGTAAATTTTTATTTGTTAGAGCTTTAAAGTATATTTTTGGTCTTATCCTATCAATATTTCATGCAAGATTTTCAGGAGCTAAAATTTTTCATTTTCATATTTTTGAAAATAACATTGTTATTTTACTAAAAATTATATTAGTCAAATTACTTTTTGGCAAAGTAGTAATTACAATACATGATGTTGTATCTTTTGCAAAATCAGCAAAAAATGTTTTCTTAAACAATCAAATTTATAGTCACGCAGATTTAATTTTTACACACAATACTTTTAGTAAAAAAGAAGTTTTAAAGATATCACCCCAAATAGACGAAAAGATTTTAATTGTTCCTCATGGAAATTACTTACCATTTATAAATGTGCATAATGATAAGGCAAAAGCAAGAGATTTTTTAGCAATTGACAGAGACAAAAAAGTTTTATTATTTTTTGGTTTGATTAAAAAAGTAAAGGGTCTTGATCTTTTGCTAAATGCTTTTGGTGAAATTATAAAAAAACATCCTGATACTATTTTATTAATAGCTGGCAAAACATGGAAAAACAACTTTACGTATTATCAACAAATAATTGATAAAAATAATCTAGCTGAAAATATTATCTTGCATAATAATTTTATTCCACACAATGATGTTAAGTATTATTATAGCGCTGCTGATTTAGTTGTTTTGCCATATAAAAAAATCTACCAGAGCGGTGTTTTAATGATGACTTTAAGTTATCAAAAAATTGCATTAGTCTCCGATTTAAGTCCATTAACAGAAATAATTGAGGATAAAGTAAATGGTTTTATTTTTAAGTCTGAGGACAGAGATGCACTAATTAATAAAATTGATGATATATTCTCTGAAAAATATGATATGCAGAATATTAGTTCGCAGGCAAAAGTAATGATCAAAAATGAATTTGACTGGCAAAAAATAGGTAGTTTAACAAAAAAAGGCTATCAAAATTTATAAAGTTGTATTTTAGCAAAAAAACACGTACGTGAAAGAAAGAATTCAAAAAATTTTATCAGATTCTTCTGAGCTCCATTCTATTTTGTTAGGAGATTATACTCTGCAAAGTAGTATAAAACAAATTGTAGAAATATGCGTGGAGGCATTTAGAAATGGTAATAAATTACTTTTATGTGGAAATGGGGGTAGCGCCTCTGATGCTCAACATATTGCTGCTGAGTTAAGTGGACGATTTTATAAAGATCGGCCGCCCTTACACGCTGAGGCGTTAAATGTAAATTCATCTTACATAACTGCTGTGGCTAATGATTTTGGCTATGACCAAACATTTGCTAGAATGATAGAGGCTTGCGGTAAAAAGAAGGATATTCTATTAGCAATTTCAACATCAGGAAATTCTAATAATATAATTGAGGTTTTAAAAAAGGCACGTAGCTTAGATATTTTTACTATTGGTTTTACTGGCAACAACGTTAGTAAAATGCAATCGTTATGTGACATAATAATTAATGTTCCATCAAATAATACTGCAAGAATCCAAGAAATACATATTTTATGTGGTCATATTATTTGTCAACTTATTGAAGAAGAAATGTTTCCAAATGTTTGATGGTAGCACACTTTTTTTAGACAGAGATGGTGTTATAAATAAAAAACTTGAAGGTCGTTATGTTCGTTTTTTTGAAGAATTTTCATTCATGCCTGGCGCAATAACTGCAATATCAAAATTATCTCAGGTTTTTCAATATATAATTATTATAACTAATCAACAAGGAATAGGCAAAGGATTAATGACTGAAATTGAACTTGATCTTCTTCATAAACAAATGATAAATGAGTTAAAAAAGAAAGGCGGTAAAATTGATGCTATTTATTATTGTGCAGATTTAGCTTCTAAAAAATGTAATTGTAGAAAGCCTGGAACCAAAATGTTTGAAAATGCTTTAAAGGATTTCCCAAAAATTGACATTATGAAATCATACATGATCGGAGATTCTGATTCAGACATACAGGCCGGAAATGCAATGCAATTAAATACTGTTAAGGTTAATAATATTTATACCTTAGCAAAATGGGCTGATGAGTTTTTATAGTTTTTTTAATTTTTTTTATTTTTACTTTTATAACAAAAAACTAATTGATAAACTCAAATTACAATATAATTTTAGCGCTTTTAACTTCATTTGCAATAAGTTATTTGATTATTCCAAAATTAATTTCATTTGCATCTAGATATAGATTATCTGACGTTGCTGGAAAAAGATCTGCACATAAAGGAAGTGTACCAATCTTTGGGGGGGTAGCATTTTTTTTTAGTATCATAGCTTGTTTGATACTTTATTTTGACTTTTCTAATATTATTTTTCTTTCTGGGGCAATTGTCATTGTTTTTTTTGTCGGTATGCTTGATGATTTATTGGGGCTCTCCCCAATTAAAAAACTGTTAGGTCAATTAATATCAATATCAATAATAATTTTTTTGGCTAATTTAAAAATTAGTAGCTTTTATGGTGTTTGGGGCATTTACGAACTACCTGAATTCATTTCTGTTTTATTTACTGCCTTTGTATTTATTGTAATTATTAATAGTATGAATTTAATTGATGGAATAGATGGATTAGCAGCTGGTATAGGTTCTATCTCGGCTCTTTGTTTTGGCTTATTAGCTTTTTACATGAATAAAATAGAGATATCTGTTTTAGCATTTTCGTTACTGGGATCATTATTGGCATTTATAAAATATAATTTTCATCCTGCAAAGATATTTATGGGTGATACCGGTTCATTATTGATTGGTTTGGTACTTTCTATTTTGGCAGTCAATTTAATTAATTCTGGAATCAAAACTGATTTTATAACTTTTCCAAATAAGGGGCCATTTATAGCAATATCTTTTCTGTCATTGCCTTTATTTGATTCTTTAAGAATTTTTGTTTCAAGATTATTCAGAGGTAAACATCCGCTTCACCCAGGAAAGGGGCATATACATCATGCCCTATTGAGATTGGGTTTTGGACATAAAAAAACAAGTATTATTTTATACATTTATTTTTTATTGTTAATTATACTGACTTATTTCTTATTACCTTTAAATATAAATCTAGCTATACTTTTTTTTGCTATTGTTAATTTTTGTTGTTTATACCTTCCTTTTTACTTTTATAGAGTACATAATAAAACCAAAGAATGAGATATATCTATTTTTCTTTATTTACATTTTTTTCATCTTTTCTTGTTGCACAAAATTTAAATTTAAATGAGAATAATGATATTAATAAATATTTATATTCGGAAGAATCAAATATGCATACCTCATTTAAGCCAATGTTAAAGTCTAGTTTTTCATTTAATATTGATTCATTTTTATTATCAAACGATAACTATAGCAATAAAAATAAATATTTAAATAAATTATTTTCAAATCATTTATTTGTCTTGAGCGGCGACGATTATAATGTTAGTGTATCTCCAATAGTGTCTTTTTCGAAAGGTATTGAAACTGAAGAGAATAAGAGCACATTTGTCAACACTAGAGGTTATTTTGTGCAAGGCATGCTAGGTAAAAAAATTTCTTTTTCCACATCTTTTTGTGAAAACCAAGCAATTTTTCCAAATTATTTGCATTCATACATTAAATCTAATAATGTTGTCCCAGGTCAAGGTTATGCGCGAGACTTCAAAGGGACAGGCTTTGATTATGCTATGTCTTCAGGACATGTCAGTTACAAACCAAATAAAATGTTTTTATTACAATTTGGTCACGGTAAGCATTTTATAGGAGATGGTTATCGATCGTTATTACTTTCTGACAACTCATTTAATTATCCATTTCTTAAAATACAAACTAATTTTTCGAAAATACAATACACAAATCTTTATTGTGAGTTGATGGATATTAATTATTTTAAAACAAATTTAGTTGATAATATAGATCAAATGGGTTATCCAAAAAAATATATTTCTTCACATTATTTGAGTTATAATTTTACTAATAAGTTTAATATTTCACTTTTTGAGTCTGTAGTTTGGAGAATGAATCATGCTCCTGGAGTAAGGGGCTTTGATGTTAGTTATCTAAATCCAATTGCTATGCTAAGACCGATTGAGTTTTCGTTAAATTCTCCTGACAATGTGTTAATTGGTTTGAATTCGAAGTATATTATAAATAGATCTTATTTATATGGTCAACTCATTATAGATGAGTTTAGTCTAAATGATCTAAGAGAAGATAATGGTTTTTGGGGTAATAAGATTGGCTATCAATATGGCTATAAAATATTTGATGCTTTTGGTATAGAGAGACTTAACTTACAAGCTGAGTATAATTATGTTAGGCCATATACATATGCACACCATAATCCTCAACAAAATTATGCGCATTATAATCAGCCTCTTGCTCACCCACTCGGCGCGAATTTTTCTGAGTTTTTGTTTTTATTAAACTACAAATATCAAAGATTTGAACTAAGTGGAAAAATAATTTTTAGTAAATATGGTGGAAAAATTTTAAATGATCCAACATCATATGGAAATGACTTATACTTTTCAACTGGAAATTATGCAGAGCAAGAAGGGTTAGTTGCAATGGGTACAGGAAGACCTTCAGATTTTGATATCCAAATGTATCAAGGCAATCTAACAACAATTGAATATAAGTCTTTAGACATTTCATATATTATTAATCCCTTAACTAATCTTAAGTTAAACTTTGGTCTTATACTAAGAGAGTTAAATAACGATGATGGATTTTTAAATACTAAGTATTATAGTATTAGTTTGATGAGTGATTTGTTTAATCATTATTACGATATATAATGTCATATTTTCTAGCATTAGAAACTTGCACAAAAAATTGTTCCGTTGCAATTTTTGAGAATAATACGTTATTATATTTGAAAGAACAAAGAGAAGATAAATATTTACATTCTGAAAAATTAAATTTATTTATTGAAGAATCATTATCTAAATCAAATATTTCAATAAAAAAAATTAATGCTATCATATTAAGTAAAGGTCCTGGCTCTTATACAGGATTACGTATAGGTACTTCAACAGCGAAAGGACTATGTTACTCTTTGGATATTCCACTAATTTCAGTGTCTACTTTGGAAGCTATGTCTGCTAGTTTGAAAAAGAACAAAAATGTATTTTATTATTGTCCAATGCTGGATGCAAGACGAGATGAAGTATATGCAGCTATATTTGATAGCGATAATAGAATAGCTAGAGAAATTAGAGCCGATATTGTTGATAGTAAAACATATTTAAATTTTTTAAATAAAAAAATTATATTCTTCGGGCCTGGTGCTATCAAATGTAAATCACTAATTAATCATAAAAATGCTGTTTTTGAAGAAAACATCTTTCCGTCAGCAAAAAATTTAGGAATATTAGGATTTAGAAAATTTTTAAATGAAGATTTTGAAGATGTTGCCTATTTTGAACCTTATTATTTGAAGGATTTTATAGCGGGACCAACGAAATAAATTTTATTTTGTGTATCTTTTTCTTGATGCTTTTAGTCTGTCTTTAAAGCTTGATTTTTTATTTTTTGATTTTCTTCTTTTGTTTTGAGACTTTTCTGGTTTTCTTTCCTTTCTTTTGTCTTTAGGCTCTTTAGAAATTTCAACCTTTACTTTATTTCCATTCCAATTTGCTTGCTTTAGATTGCTCAAAATGATATTTTCAAACTCCAGCGGAGTTTCAAAAAAAGAAAAGTTTCTCATGATATCAATTTTTCCAATTGGTATATCTCTATTTTTAGTCCTTTCATTTATTAGGCCAATTAGATTATGTGTTTGTAGTGTTTGATTTTTACCAATATTTATAAAAAATCGAGTATATCCTTTTTCGGCTTTTCCTTTTATTTTTCTTTCATCTTTATTTAATTTCTTTTTAATATTAAGATCTGGAGCATCTTTGTAAAACGATAAGAAGCGATTAAATTCAGTAGATACAAAATGTTTTATGATTTCCTCTTTGTTTAGATGAGTTAGTTTTTTTTCAATTGAATCAAAATATTGATTAATTTGAGGATTTATCTCTGTGGATACAACTTTTTCAATTAAATTCATTAACTGAATGTGGCAAATCTCATCCCCATGGGGTACTTTTTTTAAAACTAAACTTCGTTTAATCATTTTTTCAATTGCTTGTAATTTTCTGCCATCTCTATTATGTGCAATAATAACTGATATTCCTTTGTTACCGGCTCTACCAGTTCTTCCAGATCTATGAACATAAACTTCGTTATCATCAGGTAAATTATAGTTTATTACGTGCGTTAGTTCATTAATATCAATACCCCTTGCCGCAACATCTGTTGCAACTAGTAATTGTAATTTTTTATTTCTAAATCTTGCCATAACATGATCTCTTTGCGCTTGTGATAACTCACCATGTATAGCATCAGCGTTATATCCGTCTTGCATGAGTTTTTCTGCTATAGCAGCTGTCTCTCTTCTAGTTCTACAAAATATAATCCCATATATGCTTGGGTTTAAATCACATATTCTTCTTAGTGCTTTATATTTATCTCTCGCATTAACAAGATAATAGTGATGCTCAACATTTTTCGTTCCTTCGTTTCTGCTTGCTATTTCAATAGTTTTTGGGTTGACCATATAGTTTTTACTAATCCTCATTACTTCTCGTGGCATAGTCGCAGAAAATAAAAGAGTTTGTTTTTGTACTGGTGTTTCAGCCAAAATAAAATCAAGGTCTTCTTTAAAACCCATATTTAGCATTTCATCAGCTTCGTCTAAAATTATAAATTCAATACTTTTTAATTTTAAAACTTTTCTCTTTATTAGGTCGATGACTCTCCCAGGCGTACCAATAATAATTTGAGATCCCTTTCTTAAAGAATTAATTTGAGTTGAAATGTTCGCTCCACCATATACAGCTGTTGTATTTATTGTTTTATAATACTTTGAATATGACTCAATATCTTTAGTTATTTGTAGGCAAAGTTCTCTAGTAGGGCAAAGAACGATAGCTTGAGTTTTTTTATTATTTACATTTATTTTGTGGATTATAGGCAAACCAAACGCAGCAGTCTTTCCTGTTCCAGTTTGTGCAAGAGCAATAAGGTCTTCTTCATGATTTAGTAAATAAGGTATAGCTTCTTTTTGAACTGGTGTTAGCTCTGTAAATCCTAATTCTAAGATTGCTTTTTTTATTTTTTCATTCAGTTCTGTATCAGTAAATAACATAAAGATTTTTTTGCAAAAGTAATCTTATAGATTAGAATTCAACTTTTTTTGTAAATTATATTCTTAAAAAGAAGTTTTTAACTTTGAATAAAACTAGTCTTTATTTTAGTTTTATATGTTTGACAAAGTGTATTTTTGCATAAAATTTTATTAATGGATAAATATACCTTTTTAGATAGACACATAGGCGTTTCTGCAGATGATGAAAAAAACATGTTACAATCAGTTGGCGTTAATTCATTGAACGAATTAATTGATCAAACAGTGCCAAAATATATTCATTTAAAAGAAAAAATGAATCTACCTGAGCCACTAACGGAGAGTAGATTTATTGATCATATGAAAAGTCTTTCTCAAAAAAATAAAAATTATAGATCTTATATTGGCTTAGGTTATTTTAATACAATTTTACCAGGAGTTATACAAAGAAATATTTTAGAGAATCCTGGTTGGTATACCGCATACACCCCTTATCAGGCTGAAATTGCTCAGGGTAGGTTAGAGGCTCTTTTAAATTTTCAAACAATGGTTATGGATTTAACTTCCATGGAAATTGCTAACGCCTCTTTACTTGACGAAGGAACTGCAGCGGCTGAAGCTATGGCAATGTTGTTTGGCACGAGAAATAGAAAGCAAAAAAAGGAAGGTTGCAATAAGTTTTTTGTTTCAGAACTATGTTATGCGCAAACTATAGAAATACTAAAAACACGTGCCAATCCATTAGACATAGAAATTGTTTATGGAAATCATGAGGAGGTTAAGATTGACTCCAGTTTTTTTGGTTGTATATTGCAGTATCCTGCAAATCATGGTGATGTAATTGACTATTCTAATTTTGCAGAACAAGCTAAAGAAAATGATGTTAATATTGTTGTTGCTGCCGATTTACTTTCGTTAACTCTTTTAACTCCACCAGGAGAATGGGGTGCCGATGTAGTTGTGGGTACTACTCAAAGATTTGGTATTCCCATGGGATATGGGGGTCCACATGCCGCATATTTTGCTACACATGAAAAGTATAAAAGAAATATTCCAGGAAGAATAATTGGTGTTTCTGAAGATACAGACGGAAATAAAGCATTAAGAATGGCTTTGCAAACAAGAGAGCAGCATATTAGAAGAGAGAGTGCAACATCCAATATTTGTACTGCTCAGGTATTGTTGGCTGTTATGGCTGGTATGTACGGAGTTTATCACGGCAGAAAAGGTTTAAGAGCAATAAGTAAAAAGATCCATTCTCTAACAGCGGCATTATGCGAAGGGTTAACACAACTAGGATACCACCAGCTTAATACGGTTTTCTTTGATACATTAAAAATAGCTGTTGGAAATGTTTCAATGGATAACATAAAAACATATGCGGAAGTTGCTAAAGTTAATTTCAATTATATCGACAATGAAACTTTATCTATCAGCGTTGATGAAAAAGATGATTTAAATAATATCAACGATATCTTAGAAATTTTTGCCAAAAGTTGTAATCATTCTGATTCAACTGACTTAATTAATGAAGTACTAAGTGGTGATTATAATGAGGCTGTCGCACGAATTCCTGATTCATTGTATAGAACATCATCTTTTTTAACACATAGCGTTTTTAATTCATATCATTCAGAAACTGATATGATGAGATATATAAAAAGTTTGGAGAATAAAGACCTTTCATTAACTCATTCTATGATTCCGCTGGGATCATGTACTATGAAGTTGAATGCAGCAACAGAATTATTTCCGTTAAGTTGGTCAGAATTTGGTAATTTACATCCATTTGCTCCATCACATCAAGCGAGAGGTTACCATATTATGTTTCATGAGTTAGAAGAAATGCTTTGTGAAATTACTGGCTTTGATGCAATAAGCCTACAGCCTAATTCTGGAGCGCAAGGAGAGTTTACAGGTTTAATGGTTATAAGGGCCTATCATAGAAGTAGAGGTGATGAGCATAGAAATATTTGCTTAATTCCTTCTTCAGCTCATGGAACAAATCCTGCCTCTGCTGTAATGGCTGGAATGAAAGTTGTAGTAATTCCATGTGATGAAAATGGTGATATTGATGTTATTGCTTTAGAAGAAAAGGCTATTGAACACTCTGATAATTTATCTAGTTTAATGATTACTTACCCTTCTACTCATGGAGTTTTTGAAAAAGACATAATGAAAATTACAAAAATTATTCATGATAATGGTGGGCAAGTTTATATGGATGGAGCTAATATGAATGCTCAGGTGGGAATCACAAATCCAGCTATTATTGGAGCTGACGTATGTCATTTAAATTTACATAAAACATTTGCTATTCCTCATGGTGGAGGTGGTCCAGGAATGGGACCAATTGGAGTTGTTGAGCACCTTAAACCATTTTTACCAAATAATCCAATTATTAAAATGGGAGGGGAGCATGGAATGTCTATTTCATCTGCTCCATGGGGTAGTGCTTTGGTTTTGACAATTTCTTATGCATATATTAGAATGCTTGGTGAGATTGGTTTACGTAAATCTACAGAAATTGCAATTTTAAATGCCAATTATATTAAAAAACGATTAGAAACTGATTTTGATGTTTTGTATACCGGTGAAAATAATAACCGTGTTGCTCATGAGATGATAGTGGATTTTAGAATGTACAAAAAATATGGTATTGAAGTTACCGATATTGCAAAGAGACTTATGGATTATGGCTTTCATGCGCCAACTGTATCATTTCCAGTTGCAGGTACCATTATGATTGAACCAACTGAAAGTGAAAGTAAATTTGAACTGGATCGCTTTTGTGATGCGCTTTTATCAATTAAAGCTGAAATAAACGAGGTTGTAAATGAAAAGATTAAAATAGAAGACAGTGTTTTAAGAAATGCACCACACACAATCTCTCTCATAGTTTCGGAAAATTGGCCATTTAAATATTCAAGAAAAAAAGCTGTTTATCCATTGCCATGGGTTGAATCTCACAAATTTTGGCCTAGTGTGAGAAGAATAAATGATGCATTTGGAGACAGGAATTTAGTATGTTCTTGTCCTCCTATTTCTGATTTTAAAGAGTAAATACTTTATTCATTATTTTTGGTTATTTCCTCTACAAATCTTATATTTGCTATTGAATAATTTAAAACAAAAAAGATGAAAAAAAAATTACTTATTGCGTGTGCATTTTTTATTGGGTTATGCGTCTCTGCCCAATCATCTCTAAATCACATGCCTAAAGAAGCACTACAAAAAGGATATTCTAATATGATTGTTAGTACTAATCCTAACCCAAACAGCAGCTCTTTAGTCCCAAACAATATATGGTATGACGATTGCTCTGATATTTCTACTTGGACTATTACTAATTCTAGTACTTTAGGAGTTCAGTGGGCAGTAGAATATAATCCAGCTGCTATTCCATCTGCAGATGTTTCTCCTATTGCTTCTGCAACTGCTTCAAACGGGTATATGTTTGTTAATTCTGATGCTGATGGAGGGACTACTGATAACGATGGAACTACAATTTCAACTGAATTTACAAACGCCACTCCAATCGATTTGACAAACTATCCAAATGTTCAATTGACATTTGAACATTGTTTTAGATGGTGGCAAGATACAAGAGCTGTTAGAGTATCACCTGATAATGGGGTAACTTGGGTTGAGATAGATGAGATTACAAATAATCAAGGATATACATATGCAAATCAAAGTTCTGATAATCCTCACATGTCAACATATGACATATCATCAGTGGCAGGAGGTCAATCTGAGGTTTTAGTGCAGTTCTATTATAATGACAACGACTATTGGGCATGGTTTTGGGCTGTAGACGATATTGCAATTTCAGAGCTTCCAGATAATTTTATAGTTTCTTCTGAAGAAACATTTGGAGGATGGTGGATAGGATACCAAACTGTTGGCGGTTTAGGACAAGACTATACTTTTAACCCGCTTTCTCAGGCTTCAGCAAACCCATACGCTTTTGAATCTGTTATTAGAAATGGTGGTATTGGAACACAATCAGCTACTATGCATGCAAATGTTTCTGGCGCAGGTAATTTTTCAACAACATCTAACCCATTAATCTTAGCATCAGGAGAGCAAGATACTGTTGCTGGCACATCTACTTTCACACCTTCTTCAACTGGTTTATACAATATTGAGATGTGGGCAGTAGCTGATTCTGCAGGACTAGGAAACGTTATTACGTACTCTGATACTTCAAATAAAATGTCAATGGTAACTGATTATATATATGGGAAAGATAATGGAACAAATGATGGAGGTTATTGGAGATTAAACAGAGTATTCCCAAATCCAGGTGGATTTGAAGTTTCATCAAGCTATGATATATATGCTGATGCTACACTTTACTCTGTTGATGTTAACATAGCTGATTGGTCTATTCCTGGAGCTGAGGTTTATATAGCACTATATGAAGAAGATATTTCTGGAGGAAACCCAATTCCACTTGCTCAGTCAGATAATTATGAAATTACTTCGTCAGATTTAGGAAATTGGGTAAATATTCCATTTTTAACTCCTCAAAATTTATTTGCTTCAACTCCTACTTACAGAATTGCTATTGGAGCTAATATACATCCAACAGATACTGTAGGAGTAAATGTTAGTGATCCAGGTGATTATTATTCTGCACAGGGACTTAATGACAAAGATGGAATATTGTCAGATGACGGTTCAGTGGGGTGGTATACAATTAGTGATATTCCTATGTTAAGAATGAATTTTGATCCTTCAACAGCTGTAAGTGTTTCTGAAGTGAAGCAAAATATATTTAACGTTTATCCAAATCCAACATCAGGAGTATTTAGTTTGGAATTAAATGACAACAAATCCTATGATATTACAATTTTTAATTCCCTTGGACAAAAAGTGTACAATAACATAGTAAATTCAACAAGTATGTTAATCGATTTAGAAAAGCTTGAAAGTGGAGTCTATACTATTGAACTTCAAAACTCTGATATTGTTTACACAGAACGTATAATTATAGAATAATTTAATAATTGAAATACTATATTTAAAGAGCCCAGTTTTCTGGGCTTTTTTTTATGTTTTTTTTAATACATTTACAAAATAATATTTAAAAACTTTAATATGAAAAAAATTTATCTTTTTATTTTAACTGTATTTTTTTGTGTTTCTCTAGTTGCACAAATTAATACAAATATCAATCTTGCTAATTCTTCTAAAGTTTTTAATCAAATTGAGATTATAAATATTGAAGAAGATAATAGTAATAATGTTGTATTATCACCAAGTGCTAATGTAATTTGGGAGAGTGATTTCTCTAATCCATCTGATTGGGTCTTAGATAATTCTGGGCAAAATCCACCTCAGTATGGATGGTCGATTGATGCTAACTCAGATGGTTGGTGGAGTGGTAATGGGATTACTTCAACTTCGGGAGGTAATTTTGCAGAACTATCAAATGGAAATGCTCAGTCAGGAACACAAGCTGCTGCTGTAGTATATACCATGACAACTGCTCAACCAATTAATGTCTTTGATTCTATAGGTTCTTCTAATGCGACATTGTCTTTTGAGGAATATGGAGCACGTTTTTATGATTTACAAGAAGTACAAATTAGTACTGATGGTATGAATTTTGTTACTGTTGCAGATAATCAGGCATATAGTCAATTAACAGCCAGTGGAGGTTCTGCTTATCCTAATCCTGCTTTGAGAGAAATTAATCTTGTTAACTATTTAGGATCAAGTCCTACCTCTGTATGGATTAGATTTAGTTGGACATCTGCTTTAAACCTTCCTGTCACTGATCAATATTACTATAATACTTGGATTACTTATGGATGGTATATAGACGATGTGAAGATTTCAGAATCACCAGCAAATAGATTGACTATGGAAGATGAAGTTATTGGTGGATTTTGGTTAGATTATCTTAATTATAGTGGAATGGGTTTAAACTACATGGTTGGTCTTGATTATAGTGTAACACCAATTTCTCAATTACAAAATCACCCTTTTGCAATAGAAGCTTTATTTAGAAATGAAGGAACAGAATCTCAAACAGTAAATTTATTATATGATGTTACTGGAACAGCAGCTTCAAATGGTTCATCAAACACAGTGGTTTTAAACCCAGGGGATAGTGCGTTTTTAGGTGCATCATTTGCTCCAACAAGTTTAGGTGTATACACAGTTGATATTTGGGGAGAAGCAGATTCAGCTGGAGCTGGTGTAACAACAACATTATCTAATATGGAAACTCGTAATATTCTTGTTACAGATTACCTTTATGGAAAAGATTTAGGTGAAACAAACTCATCTTCATACATATTGGGAGGTTTGGAAGATCAAAATCATATAACTACGAGGTTTGAAATGTATGCTGATGAACAATTATATGCTCTTAGAGCGTATATATCTAAACCTCAAGATGTTAATATTAATGAGATTGTTGGAGCGGAGGTTAAAGCTATTATATATGAGCTCGATACAACAGCCTCAAGTGGAGTTATATTCTTAGCTGAATCAGATAATTATACCATTACAGCTCAAGATATAAATTCTTGGATAGATATTCCTTTCTTAGATCCAATCCCTTTAAGAAGTGGATTTGCCTATGAATTTGGTATTGTTGGTTATCAACACCCAACATTAAAATCATACATTGGAACATCTGGGACATCTTTGTATAACGGAGAACATAGTTTATTTGATGAGTTGGGCTTAAGTTCTAGTTCTAATGGTACGCCAACATGGTATTACATAACAACAACACCAATGGTAAGGATGAATTTTGATCCTTCATTAATAGCATCTCAAAATAATATTGTAAATGATGCTTTTACTATATATCCTAATCCTTCAAATGGAAAATTCACTATTAGCTTAAATAATGATAAAGAATATGATTTATCGGTTTATAACACGTTAGGTCAGTTAGTATTTTCTGAAAAAATTACTGATATGAATAACGATATTGATTTATCTGAACTTACAAAAGGTAATTATACAATCCATTTGAGAAATGAAGCCGATATATATATTGAAAAATTAATTATACAATAATTTTAATTTTGACTTTCAAATAAAATAGCCCACTTTTTAGTGGGCTATTTTTATTTGTGGTGCTACCAAGATTCGAACTAGGGACACATGGATTTTCAGTCCATTGCTCTACCACCTGAGCTATAGCACCAACAAAATTTTAGCTGCAAATTTAATTGTTTTTTTGATTTGAAAGAAAATTTTAACTAAATCCTTTTTACGATATCAATTTTTATAATTTTGAAAAAATTTTTTTTTGAAACTTATTATAGACATAGGAAATACAAAAGCAAAACTTGCTTTGTTTAGTGGTAAAAAAATTATTTCTAAAAAAATTTTAAATCAGTGTAACTTTAAATTAGTAAAAGACTTTGTTTCCGACGCAGAAATAACATCTTCAATTATAAGTTCTGTAAAAGATTTTAATAATGATGTGACACATATATCTAATTATTATAATTCAATTATATTAACACATTATACACAGATACCAATAAATAATTTATACAAAACTCCTGAAACTTTAGGAAATGACAGAATAGCATTGGTAGTAGGGGCAAATTTTTTATATCCAAAAAAAGATGTTATAATAATTGATGCTGGTACATGTATAACAATTGATTTTTTAAATAAAAGAGCAGAGTATTTGGGTGGTCGAATTTCTCCGGGAATAAATATGAGATTTAAATCATTAAATACTTTTACTGATAAATTGCCGTTAAATAAATTGAAAAAAAATACTAAGTTTTATGGAAACGATACATTATCAGCTATAAATTCAGGTGTTCAACGAGGTGTTTTAAGTGAGTTAAATCAAATTATCTCAGAGTATAGTGATCAAAATCCCAATCTAATTATAGTTCTATGTGGAGGAGATGCTTTATACTTGCAAAACGAATTAAAAAGACCCATATTTGTAAATCAAAATTTAGTACTGGTTGGATTAAATGAAATATTGGATTATAATGAGTAAAATATTACTTTCTTTCTTCTTTTTTTGCATTAGTTTAGTAGCTAGTGCTCAAATTTCTACATCCTCTCCATATTCAAGATTTGGATTGGGAGATCTTAATCATGGTTCATTAGCTGAATTTAATTCATTAGGAGGAGCCGTAGTTGCATATAGTGATCCTTTTAGTGTTAATCCATCAAACCCTGCTTCCTATACAAGATTTGGCCCAAATTCATTTTTACTTTCAACAGGAGGTTGGCATCAAACTACCAAAATAATGAACACTACTAACAGTCAAATTGCAAATAATAATGGCTTTAGTCACTTTGTGTTAGGATTTCCTTTAAATAAAAAAATGGCCGCAAGTGTAGGTATGCTTCCATACAGTAGTATTGGATATTCAATGAGTGAAGATATTGTTGATGAAAACGATATTTCACATAATGCAATTGCAAATTATTATGGTGATGGTGGTATAAGTAAAATTTATTTTGGAGGAGCTTATAAATTATCTGATAATCTTTCATTAGGTGTAAATTCCTCATTTTTGTTTGGAGGTTTAAATAGAAGAAAAAGTTTAGTTTACAATAGTGATGATTTTTTTAATAGTCGTTCAAATAGTAAAATTAATGTTAAAGGGTACTATTATGAATTTGGACTCCTTTATTCAAAAAAACTTTCAAAAGGAAATTTCTCTTTAGGAGTTACTACAAATAATAACTCTACAATAAGAGCAAAAAAGACTGAATTAATTGAATCTTTTGAGTTTTCTGGTATTTTAGAAATTCCTAAAGATACATTTGTTAATTCTGTTGAATGGGGAGATGTTATTTTACCTCAAAATTTGAAAACAGGTATAGAATATAGAAACAACAAATGGATAATTTTAGCTGAGTATAGTTTGCAAAATTGGGCTGAATATAGAATGTTTAATGAGTCTGATAATCTTGAAAATACTGAAGGATACTCTGCAGGTCTTAGATATACTCCTGATTATAATTCTATTAATAATTATTTCAAAAGATTAGACTATAATATAGGTGTTTCATTTAAAAATATTCCTCTGCAATTTGAAAACAATCAACTCGAAGAACTTATGTTAACTTTTGGATTAGGAATACCAGTAAAAAAATCTAGAACAAAATATAATTTATTTTGTATTGTTGGTCAAAGAGGAACTACAGAAAATAATTTATTAAAAGAACAGTTTATCAAATTAGGATTAACTGTAAGTTATGATGGTATATGGTTTGTTAAACGTAAATATGATTAAAAAAATGAAATTAAAAGCCCTTATTTTTCTTATATCAATCATTATCAATATTGATTTATATTCAATAAACTTTAATATTAATAGTGCACAAGATTGCCAGGAAATTGATAGTATAAATATTCAAAAATGTAAAGAAAAACTATCTGTTTTTAGAGAGTATTACAAACAAAAGGACTATCTAAGTGCATATAATTCATGGTCTTGGGTATTTAAAAATTGTGCAAGTATCTCAATAAATACATACAAAAATGGACCTAAAATTATCAAAGAAAAAATGAAAGTAGACAAAGAAAATAAATCTGCATATATTGATACATTGCTTACAGTATTTGACCAAAGAATTAAATGCTTTGGCTCTAACGGATATGTGTTAGGATTAAAGGGCTACGAGCTATTGGGCGTTGACAAGTCAAGAGCAGAGGAAGCATATGGTTATTTAGAAGAATCAATTAATTTAGATCAAAACAATTCCTCTGTTCAAGCTGTTTATGGATATATGCGCTCCATTGTAATTTTAGAAAAAGCAGGACAAAAAACTAAGCTAGATGTAATTGAAGGTTATGCCAGAGTTTCTGAAATTATTGATTATAATATCATTAATCAAACTAAAACAGCAAAAAATTTTATTAAATTTTCAGAAAAAATAGAAAATTTATTTACACCATATGCTAACTGTGAAGATTTAGTTCAGTTGTTTTCTGCTAAATTTGATACCAAAAGTGATGATATAGATTTTTTAAGAAAAATTTCTAATCTATTAAAAGCTAAAAAATGTATGGATTCAGAATTATTTTTTAATATTTCTTCGAAATTATATGAATTAGATCCGTCACCATCAAGTGCTAATTTAATGGCCAACATGAGTATTTCTAAAAGAAATTTTTCATCTGCCATCAAGTATTCAAAAGAGGCAATAGATTTAGAAAATGACGCTTTTAAAAAAGCAGATTATTATTTAACATTGGCTGACTCATATAGATATGCTGGCGCCTATACGTCTGCAAGATCAGCAATTTATAATGCACTTAAAATAAGAAATAATTGGGGTAAGGCATACATAAGTTTAGGAAATATTTATGTTGCTGGTAGTAAAGAATGTGCAGAAGATGATTTTCAAAGAAAGACTGTATATTGGATTGCGGTAGATGCTTTTCAACAGGCTTTGTCAGATCCAGAAACCAAAAAAAATGCAGCAAAACAAATAAACACCTATTCTAAATATTTCCCAACTATTAAAGAATGTTTTTTCTACGGTTTAAGTCCAAAAAGTGAGTACGATGTTGGATGTTGGATAGATAAAAAAACAATTATTCGCACTAGTGACTAACTTAATTCCATTTTTTATTGCGATATTTCTTTACGCTTGTACAAATGATCCCAATGTTGTACAGGAATTTGTAGAAAATAAAGAGCTACCCGTTGAAGAAACAGAAAATGCTGAAATTTTAGTTACTAATGATGGCAAGTTAAGAGTTAAAATTTCATCAGAATCTATTAAACGATTTGAAAATACTGAACCTGAATTAATTTTAAATGGAAGTGTCAAAATTACTTTTTATGACAATTCAAAATCCCCAACCTCAATGTTAAACTCAAATTATGTAGAGATATATGAAAAAAAGAATATTATGATAGCTAGAGATAATGTTGTTTTAGTTTCAAATAAATCAGAAAAACTTGAAACAGAAAAATTAGTTTTAAATGAGCAAAAAGAAAAAGTTTATACAAATGAAAAAGTAATTATTACAACTAAAAATGAAGTTATTCAAGGTGTTGGGTTTGAATCAAGCCTTGACTTCTCAGATTATAAACTATCTAAAATTACTGGAGTTATTGATCTTAATATAAATACTGATTAATTTTTTATTATATTTATAAATGCTTTATATAACAGCAATATTGTCATTATTTTTTTCAGCTTTTTTTTCAGGTGTTGAAATAGCTTTTGTTTCTGCCAATAAATTACAACTTGAATTAGAAAAAAGTAAAACTAAAATTTCTTCCAAAATGAAGTCCTTTTTTTGTAAGAACGAATCAGATTTTATCATTACTATGCTAGTAGGTAATAATATTTCATTAGTAATTTATGGAATTGCTATGACACAAATACTTACTTCAAAACTTGAACTATATATTAGTTCTGACTCACTACTTTTATTGCTGCAGACTTTTATTGCTACAATTATTGTGTTAGTTACTGCAGAATTTTTGCCTAAGGCAATATTTAGAATATCCCCTAATTATATTTTAAATATTTTTACTATTCCAATTTGGTTACTATTCGTTGGTCTAAGACCTGCAGCTATTGTAATGTTTAAAATTTCAAATTTTTTACTTAAATATGTGTTAAATCAAAAGAAAAATGATGGTCACACAACATTTGGAAAGAATGATTTAGATGATTTATTAAGTAATGTAAAGTCTGCTGATGGCCATCAAGACCAAAGTGTAGAAGTTGAGATGTTACAAAATGCCTTGGATCTTTCAGAAAAAAGAGTTAGAGAGTGCATGGTTCCAAGAACAGAAATTATAGCGACAGATTTTAATACTCCTTTACATGTTGTAAAGTCTAAATTTATTCAAACAAAATTATCTAAGATTTTAGTTTATAAAAATAATATCGATAATATTGTTGGATACATTCATTCGTTTGATTTGTTTAAAAATCCAAAGAATATAAAATCAATTCTTTTACCACTTTCATTTGTTCCCGAGAGTATGAAAGCCATGGAGTTACTAAATGAATTTATTGAAAATAATAAAGGGGTTGCTGTTGTTGTTGATGAGTTTGGTGGTACTGCGGGAATGATTACTATTGAGGATGTTACAGAAGAAATTGTTGGTGAAATCATGGATGAACATGATCATGAAGAAGTAAATGATCAAAAGATCAATGATAGAACTTTTATTTTACTTGGAAGAAGTTACGTAGAGGAAATAAATAAAAAATATAATTTATTGTTACCAGAATCTGATGAATACGACACAGTGGCAGGATTGTTACTAGATCATTTAGAGGATATCCCTAAAAAAGATGATTTAATTAAGATAGAAAATTTTACTTTTACTATAAGAGACGTAAATAAGACAAAAATACAAGAAGTTGAATTAATTATTGATTCTCTCGATTGATCATCTAAGATATTTTTATATTTTAGATAACAATTGTATATTCGCAAACTTTAAAAAATACATATGGCAACATTACAAAAGATTAGAGATAAGTCATGGTTATTAGTTACTGTGATAGGTGTAGCATTACTTGCGTTTGTTTTTATGGATGGCGCCAGTTCTTTGTCAGGTGGAGGCTGTAATTCTACTCCTGTTGAAAATGTTGGAGTTGTCTCTGGAGTGGATATTTCAATTGAAGATTTTGAGAATAAAATTAAACAACAAGAAGGTATTATTAATTTTGTATACAGACAAAACATAGTTGATGATGCTTTATTAAGAGATCAAGTTTGGGATTATTATGTTAAAAAAATTATTATGGAAAATGAGTTTAACAAAATTGGCCTTGATATCTCTGACGAAGAATGGGTGTTAAAAATTAAGGATCAAAATAATACTCACGAAATATTAAAAAAACTATTTACTGATTCTTCTGGAGTCTATAATGGAGAACTAGCATGGAGTCAGATTCAACAGATTAGTCAACTACCAGACGGAGATCCCAACAAAAAGCTATGGAAGGATTGTGAAGAAAGTATTTTGTTTGATTATAAATTTCAAAAATATCAAACATTAATTGGCCAGTCAATGTATGCTACTTCACATGAGGCAAAAGATAATATATTATTTAACAAACAAAATGTAAGATTTGATTATGTGGCTATTCCTTTCACTAATATCAACAATGAAGATATAGTCATTACAGATAATGATATTGAAAATTATTATTCAAAAAATAAAGCCAATTATCAAAAGCAATCCTCTAATGACGTTGAACTTATATTTTTCACTCCAGAACCTTCAAAAGAGGACGATAATGATGCAAAATCATTTATTTCTTCTGCAATTACTAATCTTGAAAGTGCTCAAGAATATAATTCGTTTAGATCTAGCCCTTATGATAATTTCTATAATTATGTTTATAACAGTGCTAATATATCTTCTGTTAATTGGGAAGATATAATACAAAAAGAAGCTTCTAGACAATTACAAATGCTTATAGACGCATATGGTTCACAACAGGAGTTAGAAAAAGCAGCTGGAAGTAAAATATTTGAAATAAGATCCCAACTTATTACAGATTATAAATTAACGTTTGAAAATATTAAAAGTCAAAAAAATGAGGCTAGAAATGGATTAACACAAGAACAATGGTTAGAATTATTTGACTCAGAACAAGGTAAAGTTATAGGGCCTTATTTAGTAAGTGAGGGAGTATATAGAATTGCAAAAAACTCATCAGTTGAGCTTCGTCCTGATTCAGTAGAAGTACGACACATAATGATATCTATTCCTTCTGTTCAACAGGCAGGTGATCAATACGCCGTATTAGTTGAAGATGCAAAAAAAGATATTGACAGTATAAAATTATTAATAGAATCAGGAGCTGATTTTGATAATTTTGTATCTCTATCAGATGATATAATGACTAAAAATAGAGGAGGAAATTTAGGCTGGATTGTAGAAAATTCAACTATGCTAACAGGCTTTGGTGAAAAATCACAGTTATTTAATGATTTATGTTTTGAAAAAGAGGTAGGATCTTTATCTGTAGTCAGATCTGATTATGGATATCATTTAGTTCAAGTAACTAAAAGAGGGCCATTAGTTCGAAAAGTTAAAATTGTTTATGCTGATAAAGAAGTTGTGATTTCAGATCAGACTAAAGATAACTATTTACTTCAGGCTGCTAAATTTAAACAAGAGCTTTCTAAAAATAAATCTGATTTAGATAAATTAGTTACAAAGTACAATGGTTTATTAAGATCAGCAAAAGAAGTTAAATATACCGATCAAAATATTTTAAATATTGATAAATCAAGAGAGATAATTAAATGGCTTTATAAAAATGATGAAGGATCCATCTCTGATGTTAAAGAACTATATAACTCGAATAGTGATATTGTTGTTGCTTACGCTCTAAAAAAGTATAAGGAAGGCGTAATTCCATTAAATGATGTTAAGGAACAAATAAAATCTATAGTGATTAATGAGAAAAAAGCAATAAAAATTAAAGAGGATATAGGTGAATTATCAGATTTAAATGAAATTGCTAATATGTATTCAACTAATGTTGTTTTAGATAAATCAATTAAATTTGATACTTTAACAAATCTTGGTTTTGGAAGAGAATTATCATTGTCAGGATATATTTTTGGTAGTAAACCTAATATAATTTCTAAGCCAATAGTTGGAGGAAACGCCATCTATATAGTGAATGTAAAATCGTTTGATGATATAACTGTAGATGAAGATGAAATCCTAATTAGAAAAGATAACATTAGAAAAAGAAGCTCATTTTCCGCTGATTTTTCATATAAAGCTTTAAAAGATGCTTCTGAGATTTCAGACCAAAGAATTCTTTTTTATTAGTTGTTAGCTTATTATTTTATCTTAAAATTTGTAAACGATAAGAGTCAAGATTTAAAAATATAAAAAGAAGTATTGTAAAAGCCAATAGTGAAGATCCCCCATAACTTATAAAAGGCAAAGGGATTCCAATAATAGGAACAAGCCCTATAGTCATACCAATATTTATAGTAAAATGTATAAACAATATTAGTGCGACGCTATAACCGTAAATTCTACTGAAATTAGATCTTTGTCTTTCAGCTAAAAAAAGAATTCTTAATAATAAAGCTGTATAGAGAGATAAAAATAAAGTTATTCCAAGAAACCCCCATTCTTCTCCAATAGTGCAAAAAATAAAGTCAGTGCTTTGTTCAGGCACAAAGTCAAATCGGGTTTGGGTACCATTTAAAAACCCTTTACCTGTAAGTCCTCCACTTCCTATTGCAATTTTTGATTGTATTAAATTATAGCTAGCCCCTTGAGGATCAATTTCTTTTCCAAGTAATACGTTTATTCTTGTTTGTTGATATTCGGATAATATTTCATTAAAAATATAATTAACACTAGATATAAAAATGGAAGACACAACAAATACCGTTGTTAGTATTCTTGATATTTTTTTTCTTTTTATTGATATTATAAATAATAACATAAAAAATATTAAAGCATAAATAATCAAGAAATTTTTAATAATAAGTGTTAATACAAATAATATTGTTGTTAATAAACCAAAAATTAAAATATATATTGATAGTCCTTCCCTGTACAAAACAATCATAAAAGCTGAAAAAACTAGCGCACTTCCAATATCATTTTGAATTATAATGAGTAAACATGGAGTTGCAAAAATTGCAAAGGTCTTTAACTTATTTATAAAAGAAATTTTTCTTATGTGTATTGTGTTATAGTACTTTGCTAATGCTAGAGCAGTTGCGAACTTTGCAAATTCTGAAGGTTGAAATTTGAAGTTCCCAATTTCAAACCAAGATCGAGCACCGTTCGTAATTACTCCATTAATCAAAACAAGGACTAATAATAAAATGACAATAAAGTAAATTGGATATGCTATTGAATAAAAAAATTTCCAATCAATTATCAATATTAAAAAAGCAATAAGTACAGCAAAACCAATAAAGAATGCTTGTTTTCCAAATCTTGAATTTAAATCAATTGTAAAGCTTATTTCACTACTAAATTGAGAGGCGTATATATTTATCCATCCAAATACCACCAAAAAAATATACAATAAAATACTTGTTTTATCAATATTAGCAAACAGGTCTTTAGCAACTCTCATTAATTATTTATTTTGTTATTTAAAATAAAATTTTCAAGCGAAGTATTTGAGATGTTATTTTTAAGGAATTTTTCTATCATCAATGTACCAATTGGGACAGCCCATGTAGACCCCCAACCGCCATTTTCTACATATACAGCAATGGCAATTTTAGGATCATCTTTTGGAGCAAATGCTATATATATTGAGTGATCATCACCATGAGGATTTTGCGCAGTACCTGTTTTTCCACAGATCTCAACTCCTTTTATGCGACCGTGTTTTGCTGTTCCTTCTTCACCTTCAGTAACCTGTATCATTCCTTCAATTATGGGTGAGAAAAATTTTTCATTTATACTTGAGTATTTTTTTGTTGTAAAATTCAGATCAATTTCAGATTCTCCTTCAATCTTTTTAATAATATGAGGCGTATAGTAAAAGCCTCTGTTAGCAATGATAGCTGTTATATTTGCCATTTGAATAGGTGTTAATAATAATTCTCCTTGACCAATAGCCATGGAAATTATAGTATTAGAATTCCAGCTGCCACTGTATAATTTATTAAAATATGATAACTTAGGTAGTTTTCCAGGTGACCCGGATATAAAATCATTATTTAGGTAATCTCCAATACCAAAACTTTTCACATGATTATACCAATTCTCATATGCAATTTTTGATGAATTAAATTTTTTGAAGTATTTATTATATGTGCTACAAAAATATGTGTTACAAGAAATTTCAATACTTTTTGATAAGTTTATAATAGATTTATGCGGATGACATCCAATATATTTATTTTTTGAATATTCGTATCCTATTCCATTTTTACAAGAAAACGTACTCTTTTCATTTATAATTCCTTCTTGTAAAACAATTAATCCATTAATAAGTTTAAAAATTGATCCAGGCGGATATTCTGCTTGAATTGCTCGATTAAAAAGTGGTTTTTTAGAGTCTTCAGCCAACATTTTATAATTTTTAGATCTATCTCGACCAATCAGGAAATTAGGGTTATAGCTTGGAGATGATATTAAACTAAGGATTTCTCCTGATTTAGGCTCTATTGCTACTATAGCACCAACTTTATTTTTCATCAATTTTTCTCCATAATCTTGTAATTTAATATCAAGAGTAGTGGTAATAGATTTACCATTTTTCGCAAGTATATCAAATTCACCATCTTTAAATTTTCCTTGATCACGATTATGTACATCTACTAGTTTGATAGCCATTCCTTTAGATCCTCTTAATTTTTTTTCGTAGGCTCCTTCAACACCAGAAACACCAAATAAATCTCCATTAATATAATATTTATCATTTTTAATTTGTTTTGTACCTACTTCACCCAGGAATCCTATAGCATGTGTTACTGAGCTGGAAGGGTATTGTCTCATTGTAATTTTTTTCAAATACAGACCAGGAAAATTATATAATTGTTCTCCAATTTCACTTGCGCTTTCAATATCTAGGTGTTTAATGAAAACACTTTCTTTAAAGGCTGAGTATTCTATTGCTTTAGTATATTTCTCTAAAAATGATTTCTCTGATATGTTTAAAACAGTACATAATTTTAGAGTATCAATTGGTTTTGCTTGAAATTCTACTGGAACAATAACTAAATCGTAAGCTGGTACATTTGCTACAATTAAATTTTGATTTCTATCAAATATCAAACCTCTAACAGCATCTTGCACTTCATATCTAAGTACATTATTATTTGCAGAAAATTTATAGTGTTTACTTATTACTTGAATATAAAAAATCTTTGATAAAAAAATTATTGAAACTAGTGCAACTGCACTTAGAATCACTTTATATCTAAACGATTCTTTATTCATTTTTTGATGACTTTATAATTTCTAATATTAAAATTAGTACTAAAGTAACTATACTACTAAGCAGCACTTTTAATAATATTTCTAAATTAATTTTAAGATGCTCTAAAATGAATATTATTAAATGATGTAGAAAAATTATCAAGAAGCTAAATGAAATAAATGATTTTTTTCCAATTTTTGCCTGCGTTATTTCATCATTTTCAGTCAAAAGATTGTTGGCTATAATTATTTTTATAAAACTATTTCTGATAAATGCAATAAATACTGCAGCAGTTGAGTGAAATCCTAGGCTTCCAGAAAACAAATCAATAAAAAAACCTAAAATGAATGCATACAAAAGTAGAATCCATTTTTCGTTTTTAATTGGCCAACAAATTATAAGAGCAACATAAATATAAGGATTTATGTAATTAAAAAACAAAATATCATTTAGGATTAGAACTTGAATTAGAACATAAACAGGTAATAACTTAAGATATTTGATATAGATTTTATTCATATATTTCTCCTTCTAATATTTTTTGTTCTTTTATTCCGTTTTTATCAACTACATATACATATTTTAAATTGTTAAAATCTTCAAATAATTTTATGTAAATTTTATAGAACCCACTCTCTAGTATCTTCTCAAAATTTTTTATTTTACCTATAGAAATACCTTCGGGGAAAATATTACTATAACTATTTGTAATAATTGTATCTCCGATTTCTATCGGAACATGTATCGGTAAATCGTCAATATATGCTGTTTGATAATCAAACCCTTCCCATTTTAAAATACCTGTTTGCATATTTTTTTTTAAAAATATGCCAACTGCAGATTTACTATGCAAGAACGACAGAACCAAAGCATAATTTTCACTGACTGAATATATTACACCAATTACTCCTTTTTCAGTAATTACGCCCATACCCTCATTAACACCATCTTCGGTTCCCTTGTTTATAGTTAAAAAATTATTTCTTTTAAAAATAGATTTATTTATTACTTTGGCGGGATAATAGTTGAAATTATTAGATTCAACTAACTCTTTTTTGGGATAGTACTCTTGCTTTTCAATAATTGAAAGTAGTTTGGCGTTTTCTTCAATTAGAAACTCATTTGTTTTTTTTAGCCCAATATAATCAGATATTGAATTTTTATAATCAAAAATCACTCCTGTGTATTCAGTTGTAAAATCAACTACTTTATTGGACTGGTATTTATTGTTATTCAATAATAAAGAGATAGAGATAGTTTCTATCAAAATAAATATTAATAGAAAGTGATTTATTTTTATAAATCTTAATAGATTATGCATTTATATTATTTACTATCTCATTAAGAAAGTATAACTGTCTGTATTTTTTAAAGATATCCCAGTTCCTCTTGCTACCGCCCTTAGTGGGTCCTCGGCAACATATACTGGAAGTTTTGTTTTTTTCTCAATTCTTTTATCTAAGCCCCTCAACATAGACCCTCCGCCAGTTAAGTATAATCCTTCATTATATATGTCTGCTGACAAAGCCGGAGGAGTATTAAATAGCGCATTCATTATAGCTTCTTCAATTTGTTCAATAGAGTTATTTAATGCACCTGCAATTTCTTTATATGTTACAATTACTTCTTTCGGAATCCCACTCATTAGATCTCTTCCATGAACAGCATAGTTGGCTGGAGGATCTTCTAATTCTGTTAGGGCAGAACCACAATGAATTTTGATATTTTCAGCCATAATATCACCAATTGCAATATTGTGTCTTGTTTTCATATATGTTTGAATATTGTTTGTAAATTCATCTCCAGCAACTCTAATTGATTTGTCACAAACAATTCCTCCAAGAGATATAACAGCAATTTCTGTAGTACCACCACCAATATCAATTACCATATTCCCTTTTGGTTCTAGAACATCGATACCAATTCCTATTGCAGCAGCCATTGGTTCGTGTATTAGCCAAACATCTTTAGCTCCTGCATGTTCAGCTGAATCAATAACGGCTCTTTTTTCAACTTCAGTGACACCTGATGGAATACATACAACCATTTTCAAAGCAGGAGAAAAAATACCACCTTTCATTTTTAGCATTTTAATAAATCCACGAATCATTTGCTCTGATGCTTGAAAATCTGCAATTACTCCGTCTTTTAAAGGTCTAAGTGTTTCTATTTCTTTATGTGTCTTTCCATGCATTTGTTGTGCTCTTTTTCCAATTGCTACAACTTCACCAGTTCTAATATTTTTAGCTACAATAGAAGGCTCATCAACGACTACTTTATCATTGTGAATAATCAAAGTGTTTGCGGTTCCTAAGTCTATTGCAAGTGCTTCTTGCATGAAATCAAAAATTCCCATATTTACTTAATTTTAATGTTTAAAATGTCTTGTTCCCGTCATTACCATAGCAATTCCATTTTCATTACAATAGTCAATAGATAATTGATCTTTTATTGATCCTCCAGGCTGAATTACAGCGGAAATACCTGCTTTATGAGCAAGTTCCACACAGTCTGGAAATGGAAAAAACGCATCAGAAGCCATAACGCTTCCTCTTAAATCAAATCCAAATTTATTTGCTTTTTCTATGGCTTGGTTTAGTGCATCAATTCTAGATGTTTGACCAGTTCCACTAGCCAATAATTGTTTGTTTTTTGATAATACAATAGTATTTGACTTTGTGTGTTTACAAATTTTTGATGCAAATTCTAGATCTTCTATTTCTTTTTTAGTGGGCTTCTTAATAGTTACACTTTTCATAGATGAATTTGAATCAGTTTTTAAATCTTTTTGTTGCATTAGTACGCCATTTAGTGCAGACCTAAATTGAATTTCTGGTAAATCAATTGGATTTTGTGTAAGTATAATTCTGTTTTTTTTCTTTTTGAGTAGTGTTAGTGCATCTTTTTCAAAAGATGGAGCAATCAAAACCTCATAAAAAAGATTATTTATTTCTTTTGAAGTTTCAAAATCAATTTCTTTATTTGTAATTAAAACACCTCCAAAAGCAGAACTAGGATCTCCCGCTAATGCTTCTTTCCACGCCTTCAAAAGCTGAGGATTTGTTGAAACTCCGCAGGCATTATTGTGCTTTAAGATTGCAAATGTTGTCTCTTTAAATTCTTTTATAAGATTGATAGCTGAATCTATGTCAAGCAAATTATTATATGATAATTCTTTGCCATTTATTTTAGAAACTAATTTTTCAAGATTACCAAAAAAACGGCCAGATTGATGAGGGTTTTCACCGTACCTTAAAATTTTATTCTCACGTACACTTAGCTTTAATGTATCGCATTTGTTGTTATTAAAATAGTTAAAGATATGTGAGTCATAATGTGATGATACATTAAACGCAATTTTTGCAAACTCTTTCCTTTGAGATAAATCAGAATATGGTCCTTTATTTAAAATACTTAAAAGTTCATTATAAAGTTTCATTTCTGAAACAACTAAAACATCTTTATAATTCTTTGCAGCTGCTCGAATTAAAGATATACCCCCTATATCAATCTTTTCAATTATTTCAGCTTCATTAGCTCCTGACTCTACTGTTTTTTCAAACGGATAAAGATCAACAATAATTAAATCAAATTTTATTATATCAAATTTCTGTAATTCTTGTTCATCACTGGTAACATCTCTTCTTGATAAAATCCCTCCAAAAATCTTAGGATGTAATGTTTTTACTCTTCCGCCTAGAATAGAGGGGAATGTAGTGAGATTTTCCACAGCGGTAACATTAACTCCTTCATTTTCAATAAATTCTTTTGTGCCACCTGTTGAAAATATATTAACAGAAAATTCACTTAGTTTATGAATAATAGGAGACAATCCGTCTTTGTCAAAAACAGATATAAGTACGTTTTTTATTTCTTTCTTGCTTGGCATTTATTACTTTATTGCAATTTTAACTAAATCCTAGAGGATTATCAGAAGAATAACTACTAAAAAAAAGGATTGTTGATAAATTTTTTTTTTTGTTGATTAAAATTAATTATTATAAATATTTTGACAGGTTTTTAAAGCAATATGTGCAGAGTCAATAAATAAAATCTTTAGACATAATTTTTCTTTTATTTCTTTTATTTGGCAGTGATTATTATTGAGCTTTAAATAATTTAAAACTTTTTGAAATTCATTAGAATTGTAATAACTAACCTGTGATTTTATTGGTAAAAAAGCTCGCATAGTATTTTCTTTTAATATAATTCTTTCAAATCCAATTTTTTTTGCAATCCATTTCAATCTTAAAATATTAAATAAGTTTTCTACTTCTTGAGGTATTTTGCCAAATCTGTCTTTAATTTTCAAAGAAAAGTTATTAATATCTTTTTCATTTTCTGTGTTATTAATTTCTTTGTACAAGCTGAGTCTCTCATTTACATTTGCCACATAATCATCAGGAATTAAAATTTGTAAATCTGTATCAATTTGACAATCTTTAACATAAAATTTATCATTTTTATCACTAAGTAAACTCTCAAATTTTTCTTGTTTTAATTCTTCAATAGCTTCATTTAAAATTTTTTGATAAGTATCAAATCCAATATCATTTATAAAACCACTTTGGTCAGCTCCAAGCAAATCTCCTGCTCCCCTAATATCTAGATCTCTCATAGCAATTTTAAATCCACTTCCAAGTGTTGAAAATTGTTCTAGTGTATTTAGTCTTTTTCTGCTTTCTTCAGAAATAATATTAGTTGGAGGACTAATTAAATAACAAAAAGCTTTTTTGTTAGATCTTCCAACACGCCCTCTCATTTGGTGCAAGTCACTTAGACCGAAGTTTTGCGCATTATTAATTATTATTGTATTAGCATTAGGAATATCAACGCCATTTTCAATAATTGTTGTAGATACTAAAACATCAAATTCCCCTTCAATAAATTCAATAATTAATTCTTCTAGTTGAGTCCCTTCCATTTGCCCATGCCCAATTTTAATTTTTGCTTCTGGGCATAAACTTTTGATTAAATTGCCAATCTCATTTATGTTTTCAATTCTATTGTGTACAAAATAAATTTGTCCATTTCTTTGCATTTCATATATAATAGCCTCTCTTATTTTTTCATGACTCATATTGATTATGTTAGTCTCTACTGATTGTCTGTTTGGGGGAGGTGTATTTATTATCGATAGATCTCTTGCTCCTAGTAATGAGAACTGTAGAGTTCTTGGAATAGGAGTCGCACTTAATGTCAGTGTATCAATATTTTCTTTGATTAGTTTAATCTTATCTTTAATGTTGACACCAAATTTTTGTTCCTCATCAATGATTAATAAACCTAAATCTTTAAATAATACATCTTTACTAACTAATCGATGCGTTCCAACTATAATATCAATTTGGCCACTTGCAATTTTTTCAATAGTACTTTTTTGTTGTTTTTTTGATTTAAATCGACTTATATAGTCAACAGAGCATGGGAATTCTTTAAGTCTTTTTTTTATTGTTTTAAAATGTTGCAAAGCAAGAATTGTTGTAGGAACTAATATAGCTACTTGCTTGTTATCACAAACTGCTTTAAATGCAGCCCTAATAGCTACTTCTGTTTTCCCAAATCCTACATCCCCACATACAAGTCGATCCATAGGATTATGATTTTCCATATCCTTTTTTATATCATTTGTAGCTTTAATTTGATCAGGGGTGTCTTCAAAAATAAAAGAAGACTCTAATTCATGTTGCAAGTACGAATCTGATGAAAAAGCAAATCCTTTTTTTATTTTTCTTTTTGCGTAAAGTTTAATTAGATTAAATGCAATTTGTTTGACTTTTGATTTTGTCTTTTCTTTTTTCTTCTTCCAAACATTTGAGCCTAACTGATTGATTTTTGGTGTAATTCCTTCTTTTCCTGAGTATTTTGCAATTTTATGTAATGCATGTATGCTTGTGTAAAGAATATCACCATTTTGATATGTTAATTTTAAAACTTCCTGTTTTTTGTCATTAACTTTAATTTTATGTAATCCTTCATATTTTCCTATTCCATGATCTATATGAATGACAAAGTCACCAATAGATAAGTTGGTTAATTGTTGGATTGTAATAGCTTTTTCTTTATTAAACTTTGCTCTAACTTTTAATTTGTAATGTCTCTCAAAAATTTCATGATCCGTATAAATTGCTTGATTATTTGTGTAATCAATATATCCTTGGTGAAGAGTATGATGTATACATTCGTATTTTATTTTTTCATTTTGTTCAAATATTGCATTGAATCTTTTTTCTTGTTCTTCAGAAGAACATAAAATAATATTCTGAATTCCTTGATCTGTGTGTTTTTGCATTTCTTCTTTTAATAAATTAAATTGTTTATTAAATCTAGTAAGCAGATCAGTATTTATTTCAACTTTTTCTTGTGGAGCAAAAAAGGGACGATTATTATTTTCAATAACAGTAAATTGCTCTAATGTTTTAATTAATTCTTCATCATTTATTAATGAATTATCATCATTTAAATATTTTTTTGATTCATCGAAATGATTTTTTATTACATTTTTAGAATAGTTAATATCTTCTGTCCATATTATACTGTTTTTTGGAAGATATTCCATAAAACATATTTTTTCTTGTTTTGTTTTTAATAATTCAGTGTTTGGAATAATTTTAAGTTTAGTTTCATTTTTTATTGACAATTGATTATTTATATCAAAAGTTCTAATACTTTCAATAATAGTATCAAAAAATTCTATTCTGTATGGGTTATCATTTGAATATGAGTAAATATCAACAATTCCCCCTCTTACTGCATATTGTCCAGGCTCTAAAATGAAATCAACTTTAACAAAATTCATATCCTCTAAACTACTTACAAGTTTCTGAATATGTAAATCTTCATTTACTTTTAAAACTATACTTTTATTTTGTAGTTCTTTTTGGTTTATAACCTTTTCTGCTATTGCTTCAGTGTATGTTACTATTATTGGTTTTTCAGTACTATTAATTTTGCTTAGTAATTCAATTCTTAAGAGAATATTTTCTGTGTTACTTTTTTTAATTTGAAATTTTTTTGTGTGTGAGCTTGGAAAAAAAAAGATATTTTTTTTAAGTAAATTTTCAAGATCATTTGCAAAGTATGATGCACTTTCTTTATCTTTCAAGATAAAAACATGAGGTTGATTATTTTTTAAAATTAATGCGCTTGCAGACAATGCTAGAGAAGATCCGATAAAACCAATAAGATTTATTTTATTGATTTTTTTGTCAAGTGCAGATTGAATATTACTGACTTGCTTTTGTTTGTCAACAATATTTATAAGGTGATTGTCTGCTATCAATTATATTTTTTTGATTTCATTTAACATATTTTGATACCAGTTACTTGAAATATCAAATGGTTTCCCCCCCCTTATTCTATTAAAATTAATACAACTCAATTTATTGCTATTTTCTTCATCATGACCTATAACACCATTGTGTCCTTTTAAAGCACTTTTTATAGCAAAATCAGCCATTTCAAATATTAAACTTAAATCTTGTTGATTTGCTTTTGCAGATCTTGCAAAATAACCGCTTTTTTGTATTAAAATTTTATTAGCGTTTAATTTTCTGCCAAACTCTTTTGCGAACCAAACACCAGCATTAAGTTCGTCTAAAAGAACATGGCCAAATGCATCTCTATTAATTTTAAAACCAGCTTTTTCTGTTTCTTTGATAATTATATCTATACCAGCTCCTTCACTCAAGAATATATTTACACAATCATTTTTTTTCATAATTTTATTTAGCCTTTTAATTTCTTCTTGGAAATTTATTTTATCTTCAGGTAGTAAAATAGCATGAATATCCCATTTTTCTTTTGTTATGCCTAATTCTTTTACGAACTTTTTTTTACTTAATCTTTCTCTGTATTTTAAAGCTGTTGCAGCTGTAAGCCAACCACAATTACGACCCATAATTTCATGTATAATCAATTGCTTTTCAGAAGTAGTATTTTCATTAATAATATTTTCAAAAAAGATTGCACCTTGTTCAGCGGCAGTCCATCCTCCTAATGTTTGTTTAATTGGATATATATCATTATCAATTGTCTTTGGAAGTCCAACTACAGTCAGGTTGTAATTATTTTTTTTCAAATAAAAAGATAAATCTGCAGCAGTTGAATTGGTGTCGTCGCCACCAATTGTATGTAATATTTTTATATTATCTTTTTTTAATTGATTAGCTGCCACTTCTAGAGGGTTTTGCCCTTTTTTGATATAACCTTTTTTCACACAATCATCTATATTAGTAAGTTTGACTCTGCTGTTTCCCAAAGGAGATCCACCAAATTGGTAAGTATTATCAATATTATGAATGATTGATTTTGGTATACTTACAGATTTACCAAGTAATAATCCTTTGTAGCCATATAAATATCCTATTATTTGAATATTGTTATAATTTTCAAAATAATTTTTAGTTAGTCTAGCTATTGTTGCGGATAAGCATGGGGCTAGACCGCCTGCAGTTAAAAAGGCAACTTTCATAATCTAATTTTGTATTACAAATATCGAAAAATTAAAGTAATACCTGTCAAAATAATCTTTACTTTGTAGCATTAAATAATTTAATGTATAGAGTTTTTAAATTTGGAGGAGCATCAATTAAAGATGCCGCTAGTATTGTAAATGTTTGTGAAATTATAAATTCATATAAGAGAGAAAATTTGATCATTGTTTTTTCTGCTATTGGAAAAGTAACAAACCAACTAGAAAAAATTGTTGATGCATTTTTTTATAAGGAAGATAATCCCTTTACACTTTTAGATAATTTAAAAAATTTTCATTTAAAAATCGTTGATGAACTGTTTAATAAAAAAGATCCAATTTATGAAGATATAAATAATTTAATTGTTGACATTGAATGGATAATTGAAGAACAAAAAGTCACAAAGGATTATTCTTATATATATGATCAAATTGTTTCTATTGGAGAGTTCTTATCTGCCAAAATATTAAGTGCTTATCTACATCGGTGTAGTTATAAACATACTCTAATTGATATAAGAGATTTAATTCGTACAGACAATACACATAGAAATGCTAAGGTAGATTGGCATACAACAACCAGCCTTATTAATACAAATATTATATCTAAATGTTATGTTACTCAGGGTTTTATTGGATCTACCTCAGAAAATTTTACAACTACTTTGGGAAGAGAGGGTAGTGATTTTACAGCAGCAATCTTAGCCTTTGCTCTGGAAGCAAAAGATGTTATAATTTGGAAGGACGTTCCAGGAATGATGAATGCTGACCCTAATTTTTTTAATGATTCAAAGTTAATTGATGAGTTGTCTTTTGATGAAGCGATTGAACTAGCATATTATGGAGCTAAAGTAATCCATCCAAAAACAATTCAACCACTTAAAAAGAAAGGCATAACACTGCATATTAAATCCTTTAAAGACCCTTTAAAAAAAGGAACTTTAATTTCTAATAATATAAAAGATTTATCTAAATTACCATTTTATATTAATAAGCAAAATCAAATTTTGATTTCAATCTCAGATTCTTTACTTTCATTTATTGTGGAAGAACATATAAGCAAAATATTTAAAATTCTTGAAAAACACTCAGTAAGAGTAAATATGATGCAAAATTCGGCAATTTCTTTTTCTATATGTGTAGATAATGATAGGCATACTGTTCCTCATTTGCTGAAGGACTTGCAATCATCATTTAAAATTTACTACAATAAAAAAGTATCTCTTTATACTATTAGAAATTATAACACAGAGTCTCTAAAAAATATAATTCAAAAAAAGAAATTGTTGTTAGAACAAAGATCTAGAAATACTATACAATTAGTATTAAAAGATTAGTTAGATGATAAAATTTTATTAAGTAATATTTTAGCAATTTTTATATTGCTTTCTTTTGTCCATCCAGCTATATGAGGTGAAAGAATTATGTTTTTATTTTTGATAAGATTATTAAAACTTCTTTGTGTTTTTAATTGTTCAAATGACACATTTTCATTTTCTAATACATCAAGACAAGCCCCTATAACTTTGCCGCTATTTAAATTTTTAACTAAATCAATAGTTTTCACACACTTTCCTCTAGAAGTATTTATAATATAAATTTGTTTTTTAAATTTATTTATATAAGCGTTGTCAACTAAGTGATTTGTTTCTTCAGTCAAAGGGACGTGTAAGCTAAGTATATCTGCGTTGTCAAAAATATTTTGCATTTTGCTTTTGTAATTGTGAGTTTTAAGATATTTATCATATGCTAAAATATTTACTCTAAATCCCTTAAGAATATTTGCAAAAGCAGAACCATTATTTCCATATCCAATAATACCAATAGTTTTTCCGCTTATTTCAATTCCTCTATTTTTCTCACGATTCCAAATACCCTTACGAACTTCTTGATTTGCAATATTTATATTATTAAATAATGATAAAATCATTGCTAATGCATGTTCAGCTACAGCTTGCCTATTGCCCTCTGCAGCATTAAAGCATTTTATATTTTTTTTTTCTGCATACTTTGTGTCAATATTTTCTAATCCACTTCCTGCTCTAGCTATAAACTTTAAATTAATTGCTTTGTTAATTAATTGCTTATCAATTTTTATTCTGCTTCTTAATACAATCCCATCATATTTGTGTATTTTTTGTTCAATCTCAACTTTACTTGATTGATAGCAAGTTTCACATTTATGATTTAACTTTTCTAATTCATTTTTGAGATAAGTATGTATTTTGTCAATAAATAAAATTCTCATTATAGTATTATTTGTCCAATCCAGAAATATATAAATAAACCAAATACATCATTTATTGTTGTGATAAATGGCCCAGTAGCTAGTGCCGGATCTATGTTATATCGATTTAAAGTTAATGGAATAAAAGCCCCAAATACGGCGGCAAAAACAATAACAGCTAGCAGAGAAATACTTACAGTTAGACAAAGAGATAAATTATATCCAATTAACAGTGAACAGCACAAAATAATAATTGAGCATACTAACCCATTAAATAAACCAACGCCTAATTCTTTAATTAGCTTAACACTTATGTTTTCTACTTTAATCTTTTTATTAGCAATTCCCTGCACAACAATTGCGGCGGATTGTACGCCAACATTACCCCCCATTGCGGCAATTAATGGGATGAAAAAGGCAAGTTCAAAATTTGTTTTTAAATCAAACAAACCTATTATTTGAGCTCCAATAATTCCACCAATCATTCCAATAATTAACCACGGGATTCTAGCTTTTGTCAAGTTCCAAATAGAATCATTGCTTTCTATATCTTCACTGATACCACTTGCAAGTTGATAATCTTTTTCTGATTCCTCTTTTACAAAATCCATAATGTCATCAATAGTAATTCTTCCAATAAGTTTTCCAAAACTGTCAACTACTGGCATTGTTACTAAATCATACTTTCGCATGAGAATTGCTACATTTTCATTTTTTTCAGATGCTTGGACAGAGATAATATTTTTATTTATTATTTTTTTTATCTCTGTTTTTTTTTCTGCAAGTAATAATTTTCTCAAAGACATTAATCCAAGTAAAATATTTTGGTCATCAACTACATAAATAGTATGAACTATTTTAATATTTTCTGCTTGCTTGCGCATTTCTTTTAGGCATTTAATAGTATTCCAATTCTCATTAACTTTTATTAACTCTTTAGCCATTAAGCTACCTGCTGTATCTTCATTATACTCTAACAGATCACTAATATTGTTTGCATGCTGTGTATTTTCAATATGTGATAGTACTGCCTCCTTTTTTTGTTTGGGTAGTTCTAAAATAACATCTGCAGCATCATCTGTTTCTAAATTTTCTATTAAATCTTCTGCAATTTCTTTTGGAGTTAGATCAACTAAAAGTTTTTCTCTAATATCGTCATCAAGTTCAATAAGTACAGCTGCTGCTTGTTCTTCATTAGAAATTAAATTGTATAAAAATTTTGCTTCTTTAGTTGTTATATTTTTTATTATTTCAGCAATATCAGCTGCGTGGATTTTTTTAATAATTTTAGACAATTTCTCTTTGTTTCGATTATTAATATAATCAACTAATTTTTGAAGATACTCCTTGCTTATATTTACTTTATGAGGCATGTTTTGTAATTAATATAAAGTCATCAGTTGTAAGTTGTTCTGCTCGTAAATTTAGTAAATCTTCTATTTTTTTATTTTTCTCTAAACTTAAAGATTTTAAAGAGTTTTTTACTGTTTTTCGCTTTTGGTTAAATGCCATTTTAACAATTTGTTTAAATTTTTTATTTATGGTTTTTAAATCTTTTCGTTCATTTCTAACTAATTTAATAACTCCAGAATTTACTTTTGGAGACGGGTTAAACATCTCAGGTTCTACAGAAAAACAATATTCTACATTATAATATGTTTGAATAAGGACAGATAAAACACCTCTCTTTTTCCCATTTTTACATGCAATCCTTTCAGCCACTTCTTTTTGAAACATACCTACTACTTCAGTTATCTGGTCCTTATTTTCAAATATTTGAAATAATATTTGTGATGAAATATTATATGGAAAATTTCCAATTATTGAAAATTTAAAGGAAAATTTTTGAGCGAGATTGATTTTGAGAAAATCATCATTAATAATTGATAAATTTTTGTAATGTGAATTTAGATAATCAACACTTTCTTTATCAATTTCAATAGCTTGAATTTCATAATCATTTTTTATTAAATGCTGTGTTAATATACCCATTCCAGGACCAATTTCAACAACATGTTTTGTTTTTTTAGATAATAAATCAACTATGTTTAAAGCAATTTTTTCATTATTTAAAAAATGTTGACCGAGATATTTTTTTGCTCTAACATTTTGCATTATGATGTTCTTAATCTATTAAAAAGATCTGAGGCAAAAACAAAATTTGTTAACTCTTTATTTTTTGATTTAATAATTTCTTCTTTTCCTCCTTCCCACCATAACTCACCTTTATGAATAAATGCAATTTTTTCTCCTATTTGCATTACAGAATTCATATCATGGGTATTTATTACTGTTGTTATATTATACTCTTCAGTAATTTCTTTAATTAAGTTGTCAATTACTATTGCTGTTTTCGGATCTAGCCCAGAATTAGGTTCATCACAAAAAAGGTATTTGGGTTGCATTACAATCGCTCTTGCAATTGCAACTCTTTTTTTCATTCCACCACTAAGTTCTGAAGGCATTAGCTTATTTTTATTTTCAAGATTAACTCTTTTTAAACAAAAATTGACTCTGTCTATCATTTCTTGTTCATTTTTACTTGTGAACATGGTTAACGGAAACATTATATTTTCTTCAACTGTCATGTAGTCGTATAGAGCTCCACCTTGAAATAACATACCAATTTCTTGACGTAGTTTTCTAGTTTGTTTTGCTTTCATTTTACCCAAATCTTTGCCATGAAAAAGAACTGTACCGTAATCATGTTTGTATAGTCCAACTAAAATTTTTATTAATGTTGTTTTTCCAGAACCGCTCTCTCCTATTATTAGATTCGTTTTTCCTTCATTAAAAATTAATGATATGTCTTTAAGAACTTCATTATTGTCAAATTTTTTGTGAATGTTCTGGATTTCAATCATGCTAGTATAATTTTAGTGAGTATAAAATTAAAAACAAGTATAAATATACTGCTGTAAACGACAGCTTCTGTACTTGATTTACCAACAGATATAGCTCCACCTTTGGAATGATATCCAAAATAAGATGATATTGATGATACAAGAAAAGCAAAAAATAGTGTTTTTATTATTGCATATGTTACGTAGAATGGAACAAATTCATACTGTAAGCCATAGAGAAAATCAGTTGTTGTCACATTAACTGATAATCCACCAATCCATGCACCAATCATACCAATTGCCATACTTAAGATAACTAAGCAAGGGAAAAAAAACATTGATGCTATAATTTTCGGTAGTATAAGAAACGATGCAGAATTTACTCCCATAATCTCTAAAGCATCTATTTGTTCACTTACTCTCATACTGCCTATTTCTGATGCAATACTTGAGCCTACTTTACCCGCAAGTATTAAGGAAATCATTGTAGGAGAAAACTCAAGAATTAATGAATCTCTGCTTGCTAGACCAATTAAGTACGTCGGTAGTAATGGATTTTGTAAATTTAAGGCAGTTTGAATACTTACAACACCACCAACAAAAAATGAAATAAAAAGTACAATACCAATCGATTGAAGACCTATTTTTTCGAGTTCTAAAATGAACTGTTTCTTGAACGCTTTTGGTTTTTCAGGAATACTAATGACTTTTTTCATCATTATAAAATATAGACCAATATGTTGTAATAATTTTAACATTTAATAATATAATTGATAAATTTGTCTCATTATGAAGTTACAAAAGTACCATCTTTTATTAATAATTATTTTATTTACATTCAGTTCTTGCTCAATTTCTAAGAAAAAGCCATGTAATTCATGTCCTAATTTTTCTGTAAACAAGTAATTTATTGTGTAAAGATAATTCTAATGCTTATATATACTTAATAAATGGAATCTATTTGGTATTTTATTTTAGATAATCTTGAACCTGCAGGTAATATAGGTGGCTATGTTGCAATATCAATTTTTGGTTTTGCTATTTCAAGTTTTTATATTAAAAAAAAATATCAAAAGGTTACAACAGAAATTGGTCCAAAATGGTTGCACCCAGTTTTAGGCTCTTTTTTTGGTGCTATTCCTGGCTGTGGTGCAACAATAGTAGTTGCTTCACTTTATAAAAATCAAAATATTTCTTTTGGAGGTTTATTTGCTGCATTTGTAAGTACTTTAGGTGAAGGATCATTTGTACTATTGGGAGTTTCTGATGAAGCGGAAAATGTTTTTGGGAATTTAGAAGTATATGCTATAATTACTATTTTTGGGTTTGTAGCAGGTATTATTAGTGGCTATTTGATTGATATTTTTAAATGGAGAACGAATACAAAAAATATACAAGAAAATATTGAAAATACTAAAATTTGGAGACCATTTTTGGTTGAAAAATTTATTTTTTATTCTATAATAATTATTTCAATTTTGCTTGCTCCTGGATCAATTATGGCGTTTTGGAAAGCTGAAATCAAACTTATAGCCGAACTAACTAAATATGCCATGATTTTGCTTACGATATTATGTCTACTATATTATCTCTTGAGCACTTTTGTTTACAAAAGACATAATTGTCACTGTGACCACGACAATTTAAAATCAGTTATTTCACATGCAATTTTAGATATATCTATGGTTGTCTCATATGTGTTTATTGGTTTGGTTTTATCTAATTATGTTATTGATGAAATGATTGGAGTTGAAAAATTTGAATTGTGGATGCAATCTTCTACATTTATTGTGGTTCTGATTGCGGCTTTGGTAGGACTTACTCCAGGCTGTGGGGGAATGATTATTGTTGCTACAACATATCTAAATAATATTGATTATTTTCCACTTGCAGCATTAGTTGCAGCAGCTATTGCTACCAGTGGTGACGGAATTTTTCCTTTAATAGCTCAAAATAAAAAGGATGGGTTACTTGTTTCTTTAATTGGATTGGTTATTGCTTTAGTTGTTGGATATATTGCTTTAATTATGCAAGTTTCAATTACAAATTAGTTTTAATACTATGTGTGAATTTATTAGATATGTTCCAGAAAAAAGTATTGAAATTCTCAAATCATGGATTAATGAGTTAGAAGTTAATATTAAAATTACAAATGCTAGAAAAACAAAATTAGGAGACTTTAGATTTAGCAATGGTTCATCACTGATTACAATTAACAATAATTTAAATAAATATTCATTTCTTATAACATTAACGCACGAACTAGCACACGCTTTTATATTTAGGGAATTTAAAAATAATGTTCAACCTCATGGTGATAAATGGAAGCATAAATTTAGGTCAATGTTATTGTGTTTTCTCAGTACTGATTATTTCCCTGAGGATATTTTAAAAGAACTTAGTCGCTATATAATTAATCCGAGAGCATCAACATATTCAGACTACAAACTAACATTAGCATTGAAAAAATATGATAAATCATGTTCTAAATATATTTTGGATGTAAAAGAAGGCGATACTTTTCAATTATTTAACGGTCGTCTTTTTGTTAAAGGGAAATTACAAATAAAAAGATTTAAATGTATCGAGCTAAAGACAAATAAAATTTATTTGTTTCACCCGTATGCTGAAGTACAAAAAACACAATTTAAGAAATAATGTACTTTTGCAATTATTTTTTTTAATTAAACTAAAATGAATAAAGACAATTATGCTGTAATAATGGCTGGAGGAATTGGTTCAAGATTTTGGCCTATGAGTAGAGAAAATTTTCCTAAACAATTTTTAGATATACTTGGTACTGGAAAAACATTAATTCAACAAACCTTTAATAGACTTGAAAAGATAATTCCGAGGCAAAATATATTAGTTTTAACGAATGCAAAGTACAAAGATTTGTGCTTGAATCAACTACCTCAAATACAATCAGATAATATTCTTTGTGAACCTGCAATGAGAAATACAGCAGCATGCATAGCTTATGCTTCATTTAAAATATATAACTTAAACCAAAAAGCTAATATAATTGTTGCTCCTTCAGATCATTTGATTTTGGATGAAGAACGTTTTTTAGGTATAGCAATTAATTGTTTGGATGTGGTGTGTAAACATGATATTTTGTTGACTTTAGGTATAAATCCTTCAAAGCCTGAGACAGGTTATGGATACATTCAATATACTTCTGAAAATTTACAATCGTCTAATCAGATTTTCAAAGTGAAAACATTTACTGAAAAACCAAACCAAGAACTTGCTCTCAATTTTTTAAATAGTGGTGATTTTCTTTGGAACTCTGGAATTTTTATTTGGAGTGCAAAAAGTATAATATTAGCCTTTAGAAAACATTTAAGAGATGTATTTGATATTTTTGAAGATGGAAAGGAATTTTATAATACTTCTAAAGAAGAAGAATTTATAAATAGAGTTTACCATGGATGTAAAAATATTTCAATCGACTATGGTATTATGGAAAAATCTAATAATGTATATGTTTTTCCATCGGATTTTGGATGGAGTGATCTTGGCACATGGGGAGCATTATCAAAACATGTAAAGCTTGATAAACAAAGAAATGCTGTTCAGGGAAATAATACAATGTTATACAATTCTTCAGATAATATAGTAAAAGTTCCAAATGAAAAATTAGTTATATTACATGGTTTAAATGGTTTTATTGTTGTAGAAAATAAAGGAGATTTACTAATATGTAAAAGAGATGACGAACAAGAAATAAAAAATATTGTTGCACAACTTAAAAAATAGTATAATCTCTAAAAATCTAAAAAATTCTAACGTCAAATATTTTATTATATTTGCCCCCCTAATTTAAAAAGTCAATTATGAAAAAAGTTTTACAAATATTTTTGGTTGCTTTGATTTTTAGCTCATGCAGTAATGTAATAGTGCCTTATTATACAACTGTTGATAAAATTACCAAAGTCAACCCAGGTATGACAAAAGATCAAGTTGTAGAAACACTTGAAATAGCTCCTTATGAAATTTTTCATGGTATAGAAGGTGGATGTGAAATACATCAATTCAAATATAAGCATAAAGAAATAAGTCATGGAACATTAAATTCATATGCTAATAATAATAAAGGTGCTGAACGTTTTGTTGATCCTTCAAATGTTTATGTATATTATAGAGATGGAAAAGTTGAATCTTTAGTTACTGACGCAGGCAAAAGCGGAGGTTCAATGGTGTTGTCATTTGCAAAACAATTAGAAAGTGCATGCGAAGGGCCAGAACCTGAGGTTATTGTATATGGTTGTATGGATAAAAAATCACTTAATTACGATAAAAATGCTACTGAGCAAAGAAATACACCAATAGTTGAATCAGGCACTATTTTAACAATAGGAGATTGTGAATATTGTATTTGTGATTACAAGCCAAACAAAAAATATGACCCTGTTAAAAATTGTGGTGAAAGGTGTGTTCCTAATAACAAGCCTAAGAAAGAGAAGAAAAAGAAGGAGAAGGTACAAGTTGAGTTATTGGGCTCTGAATGCACATTATGTGACTTAGCAGAAAAGGATAATGCTCAAATTAATATAGATTTGACTCATAAAAGTGGAAGACTATGGAACAGAAATTTTAATTTGAATGAATATATTTCAAAAGTTCTAAATGGTATCAAGTTAAAGGAAGTGAAGTCTAATAATAAAAACAACTAATTATGAAGAATATAATAACATTATTTATAATAGCTTTTGCTTTCACTTTAACAGCGCAAGAGTCTATTCCAGAATATACAACTATTGACAAATTGTATAAAGTTAGTCCAGGTATGACTGAAAGCCAAGTAACTAATATTCTAGCTATACCTCCTTACGATGTGTATCATGATGTAGCTAATAATTGCAAAGTTTTGGTATGGTATTACAGACATAAGCATCATGCAATACCTTCTCAACAACAAAACACAAAAGCCTCGTTAGCTGGAGGAAAGACTACATATATCAACGCTGAGAAAGTATATATGACTTTTTCAGAAAATGATAAGAAGTTAATAAATTATTTTACAGATCAAGGCAAGAAAAGAAGTATTGATTTGATTAATGCTGGAAGACAATTACAAGAAGTATGTAATGAACAAGGAAATATAAATATTAAAGGTAAATCTAACGATAAAACAATCATAAGATCTTTAAATCACCATAGATATGGAGCCTTTTTGAAGCTTAACCTTGATAATAATCCTGATGGAGGTTCAGATCTGTTAGTTGGAGGGCAATACAGATATATCTTCAAGCCATACACAAACCAAAAAAGTCTTTCTGCTGAGGCAAAATTACTTTTTAATTTTACTGGAAAAGAAACTAGAACGGTTTCATACTTTGATAATGGTAACACTGAAGAAGTAGATGTATGGAGTGATCATTTAATAATTTCTGTTCCTGTTTATGTAAGTTACAACTATAAGAGTTGGTCAGTTGGAGCCGGATTTCATTTAAATATAGGTAATGAAGGTATTTCTGAGGAGGCAAACATTACACAGCAAGGTGAAAAAGAAGGGTATGATTATGGCTTTGCTGTACCAGTACTTAAATTAGCTTATAATTTATTCGATAAGATTAATATTGAGTATAATTATGATTTATCAGGTAGCTCTCAACAATCATTGGGAGTTGGTTACTATTGGAATTTTTAGATTTCCAAATATATGATTATAAAAAAGTCGAGATAATCTCGACTTTTTTTGTTTTATATATCTCCGCACATTTTTTCAGGATTTACCCACTTATCAAATTCCTCTTCTGATAGGTATCCAGATTTAATACTCTCCTCTCTTAATGTTGTGTTATTTTGATAAGCTAATTTTGCAATTTCTGCGGCTTTTTCATATCCAATTTTAGTATTTAATGCTGTAACTAACATTAGAGAGTTGTTAAGATTTTTGGTGATATTTCTCTGATTTACTTTAATACCTCTTACACAATTTTTCTCAAAAGAAAAACACACATCACCTATTAATCTTGCAGATTGCAATATATTAGCAGCAATCATAGGTTTGAATACATTTAACTCAAAATGCCCTTGCATTCCACCAGTAGATATTGCTATATCATTACCTATAATTTGTGCGCAAACCATTGTTACTGCTTCACATTGTGTTGGATTAACTTTTCCTGGCATAATTGAGGATCCCGGTTCATTTGATGGTATTATTATTTCGCCAATACCACTTCTTGGTCCGGATGCCAAAAGCCTAATATCATTTGCTATTTTATTTAAAGAGACAGCTGTTTGTTTTAAGGCTCCATGACTTTCTACAATTGCATCCTGTGAAGCTAAAGCTTCAAACTTATTTTCTGCAGTTTTGAATGGAAGTCCCGTGAACTTTTTTATATATTCTGCAACTTTTTCTGCATATCCATCTGGGGCATTAATTCCGGTTCCTACAGCGGTACCTCCAAGAGCTATTTCTGATAAATGTGGTAATGTGTTTTCAAGAGCTTTTAATGCATAAGTTAATTGCGAGTAGTATCCTGAGAAAACTTGTCCTAATGACAGAGGAGTAGCATCCATCATATGAGTTCTACCAATTTTAACTATTTTTTTAAATTCAGTGGCTTTATTTTCTAAACTATTTTTTAGTGAAGTAATGCCTGGCATTGATATTTCTCTTAAACATTTTAATGATGCAATATGTATTGCTGTTGGAAATGTGTCATTTGAACTTTGAGATTTATTTACATCATCATTCGGGTGAATAATTCTATTAAGATCATCAAGTTTTCCACCGTTAATAACATGCGCTCTATTAGCAATAACCTCATTTACATTCATATTTGTTTGAGTACCGCTTCCTGTTTGCCAGATGACTAATGGAAATTGCTCATCGTGTTTCCCATCAATTATTTCGTTACATACGGTTGAGATAAGTTTACATTTATCTTTTGAAAGAACACCTAATTCTGTGTTTGCATAGGCTGCAGCTTTTTTTAAGTACGCAAAACCGTATATAATTTCAATAGGCATACTTCCTCTTTGTCCAATCTTAAAGTTGTTTATGCTTCTTTGTGTTTGTGCTCCCCAATATTTGTCATGTGGCACTTTAACTTCGCCCATAGTGTCTTTTTCTATTCTGTATTTCATTATAAAATATTTTGATATTCTTTTTTCTTATTGTTAATTTGTAACAAAATTAACATTATGAAATTTATTGGCTTTTTAATTTTTGTTTTTATTTTCTTTATGGCCTTTTGGTGTTTGCTATTTCTTGCAAGTATAGTGCCTTATTTCATATATGTTTGGTTTAAAGAAGGTAAAATGGACAATGAAAATATTCCCTCTTAATAAAATAAATCTTTAATTTTTTCTATATCTCTTCCTATTATAGCCATGTTATCGGTCATAATAATTGGTCTTTGAATTAATTTAGGATTATCCTGCATTATATTAATTATTTCTGAATTGGTTAGTTTTTCACCCTTATATTTTTGTTTCCATATACTCTCATTTTCTCTAACTAAATTTATTGGATCCAATCTTAGTTTTTTTAATATTGATGATATTTCCTTTGCAGATAATCTATCTTTCATATATTCAATGATCTCATATTTTTGGCTATGATTTTGTATTATTTTTAAAGCTTCTCTGCTTTTTCTACATCTGCTATTATGATATATTTTCATTACGTAGTTTTTAAATTTTATTTCTGTCCAAATTCCATTAAATAAGATTTGATAAATGGATTAATATCTCCATCTAAAACAGCTTCAGGATTTGTAGTTTCATAATTTGTTCTTATATCTTTAACTAATTTATAGGGATGAAGAACATAATTTCGTATTTGCGAGCCCCATTCTATTTTTTTCTTAGAATTATTTAATTTTTCTTTCTCCTCTTGTAATTTTCTTATTTCCAGTTCATAAAGTTGAGATTTTAATAATTGCAATGCTTTGGTTTTATTTTCTAACTGTGATCGCGACTCTGAATTCTCAATTGTTATTCCTGTTGGCTGATGTTTTAGTCTAACAGCAGACTCTGTTTTATTTACACCTTGTCCTCCAGCTCCGCTTGCTCTAAAAGTATCCCAACTTATATCAGAAGGGTCTATTTCTATATTTATGCTTTCATCAGCTAATGGGTAAACAAAAACTGAAGCAAAAGAAGTATGTCTTTTTGCATTAGAGTCAAATGGTGATATTCTTACTAATCTATGAACACCGTTTTCTCCTTTCAGGTGACCAAAAGCAAAATTTCCTTCAAACTCTAAAGTTACAGATTTAATTCCAGCAGGTTCAGCTTTTTGAAAATCAATTGTTTTAACTTTATAATTATTTTTCTCCCCCCACATCATATACATACGCATAATCATTTCTGCCCAATCTTGACTTTCTGTGCCTCCAGCACCAGGAGTAACAACCATTATAGCTGTTAAATTATCCTCATCAGCACTTAACATATTTTTGAACTCTAAGTCCTCAATATGCTGAATTGTTATTTTAAGTTGTGTATCAATTTCAAGTTCATCAGCGTTAAGCTCTACTAAAACTTCAAGATCCTCAATATTCTTTTTTACTAAATTATATAGGTTAATCCATATTTTTAATTTATTTATTTCTTTTAGAATTTTTTTTGCTTCAATACTGTTATTCCAAAATTTCTCTGTCTGTGTTTCATCTTCTAAAATTTGTATTTGACTTTGTTTGTTTTTTATATCTAATACTCTCCAAAGTTCGTCTTTTCTTAAAATAAGTTGGGATATATTTTCTTTAAAGCTATTCATTTTTTAGTTCTGACATTTTTTTTCTTTAATTTTCTCCCAAACTAAGTTGCTTTCAAAGCCTTTACTTATTAAGAATCTAGCTATTTTATTATTTTTTACATAAATATTTTTTTCTATTGTATTGTCTTTTTTCTTTTTGTAAATTTTTTCCAATGTATTTAAATATGAATAATCATCAATTTCATTTAATCCCTCTACAATACAATTTTTTGAAATGTTCTTATTTTTTAACTCGTATTTTATCTTGTTTTTACCCCATTTTTTGATATTAAATTTTCCTTTACAAAATGATTTAGCATATCTAAGTTCATCTATGTAGTTTTCTTGAATTAAAATTTCAAGTATATGATCTTGGCTGTTTTGTGAGAGGCCCCAATTTCTCATTTTGTTGACCACGTCTTGCTGACACCTGTCTTGAACACTACAAAATTTTTTTAATCTTTCAATAGCAACTTTAATATTATAAATTCTATTATTTGTCATATATCAAAAATACAATTAATCATTTTAAATACTAATTTTGCATGATGAAAAATAGAAAAGCAATCTATCTTCTTTTCTTAGCAAATATTATTTCTGGTATGGCACAAGGTATTAGTATGTTAGCAATACCCTGGTATTTTGCTGAGGTATCAAGAACTGATTTTTTCTGGAGCTTTTATTTAATCATAACCTTTATAACTCTTTTTTGGGGTGTTTATGCTGGTACTTTAGTAGATAGATACTGTAGAAAAAAATTATTTATAATAGTTAATTGTATATGTGGTTTATTAGTTGGTAGCATTGCACTAACAGGATTGTATTCAAATTTAGAGATAAACTACTCCGATTTGTTGGTTGTTTCAGTTTTTGCTGTCACCATATTCAATTATAATGTTCACTATCCGAATTTATATGCATTTGGTCAAGAAATTACAGAAAAAAAATATTATGGAAAATTAAATTCTTATATTGAAGTTCAGGGACAAGTAACATCAGTACTTGCTGGTGCATTTGCAGCTATTCTCTTAACAGGTACTGAAAATCAAAATTTAGAAATTGGTGGAGTAATATTTAATTTACCTTTTGATATACAAAAATGGAGTATATATGAGATTTTTTTGTTAGATGCAATAACATATCTTTTTGTAATTTTAATTTTTTCATTAATTAAATATACTTCGATTTTAAAAGAAAAAAAGCATAAGGAGGATATAATAAGTAGGTTGAAAGGAGGTTTTTTATTTCTTAAAGGGGAACCCGTTATTTTTGTTTTTGGTTTAGCATCTTACATGCTATTTGCATTTACCCTTGTTGAAATTCATGTTTTATTGCCTGATTATGTAAAAAAATTTTTGTTGTCAGAAGGTAATGTATTTGCTTCTGCTGAAATATATTATTCCTTCGGAGCTATATTTTCTGGTTTAATGATTATTAGACTATTTAAAAATGTCAAAACAGTATATGCTGTTATTATTCTTATGTCATTAGCTACGTTGTCATATTATTTTCTATCTTATATTGACGTTTTATGGTACTTCTTTTTAGCGAATCTTGTAATTGGAATTACAAATGCTGGGGTTAGAATTTTAAGAACAACTTATATTTTTCATCATGTTCCAAATAACTTAATTGGTCGAACTAATTCTGTATTTGGAACTTTAAATATTGTAGTTCGGATGTTACTTATTGGTATTTTATCTTTTTCTTTTTTTCAAATTTCAGACAATATAAGATATGGATTTATAGTAGGTTTATGTCTGATGATAGTATCTATAAGTATTTTAATTATTTGGTCTAAAAGAATAATTAGATCTGAAAATATTGCAAATTAATTAATGATTGTGTATTGCATAAGGTGTAGTCTGTCGTCAGGAGTAATTTTAATATTACGCTTGTATTTTTTACTCCATTTTGTGCTAATTGATGACGAAAACCAATTTTTTCTTTGATTAATATATGAGGCTGCAAATGGGTGTGTTGATATATGAATAGGGCCTTTTTGAGTTGAGGTCAACGTGTGAATTTTGGCTTCTATTTTGTCAACTAAAAGTAGGCTTGAATCGATTTTACCATTTCCAGAGCACATTGGGCAGTTTTCATCAGTATCTATATTCATTACAGGCTTTACTCTTTGTCTAGTTATTTGGATTAATCCAAATTTTGTTGGAGGTAGAACATTGTGTTTAGCTTTATCACTCTTCATAAACTCTCTAAGCTTTTCAGTTAGTAATTGCCTGTTTTTCTCTTCTTTCATATCAATAAAATCAACAACAATTATACCACCCATGTCTCTAAGACGTAATTGTCTGGCAATTTCTTGCGCAGCTTCTAAGTTGACAATAATTGCATTTTCTTCCTGATCTTTTTTTGAGTCAACTTTTTTGCCACTATTTACATCAATTACATGAAGAGCTTCAGTATGTTCAATAACAAGATATACACCTTTTTTCATAGTTACATTTTTACCAAATGAACCTTTAATTTGCTTTGTTACATTAAATTCTTGAAAAATAGGAGTAGTTTTATTGTATAACTTAATATTTTTTTCCTTTTCGGGTGCAATCTTTGACAAGTATTCTTGAAGTTCAGTTTTTAGTTGTTGATTATTAACATGAATTTTATTAAATTTTTCACCAAGTAAGTCTCTTAAGATGGTTGAAGCTTTGTTTAGTTCACCATGAATTTTAATTTTTGGCTTCGCGTTTTTTAAATTTTTAGTAATTAACTGCCATTTTTTGTATAAATTTTTTAAATCTCTATCAAGCTCTGCAACTTTTTTGTCCTTTGCTACTGTTCTGATTATTACACCAAAACCATGAGGTTTAATGCTTCTAATTAATTTTTTTAATCTTATCTGTTCTTTAGCATCATCTATTTTTTGAGATATAGATACTTTATCAGAAAAAGGAAGTAGAACCATGTATCTTCCAGCTAAAGAGATTTCTGTTGTAAGTCTTGGTCCTTTAGTAGAAATAGGTTCTTTAGAAATTTGTGTTAGTAATTGATCACCACTTTTTAATACAGTATTAATTGATCCTTCTTTATCTATTGTTTTTTCTTTTTTAAAATTTTTTAATGAAGCGGTATTTAGTTTTTGATTTATAGCTTGATTTGTGAATTTTTTGTAAGAGTTGTAATGCGGACCTAAGTCTAAATAATGTAAGAATCCATCTCTTTCATATCCAACATTTACAAATGCAGCATTTAAGCCAGGCACAGTTTTTCTGACTTTTGCTAGATAAATATCACCTACAGAAAAATCATTATCATGTTTTTCTTTGTGAAATTCAATAAGAAGACCATCACGTAATAGAGCTAACGCAACTTCAGTTGGCCTTGAATCGATAATTAAATCATATTTCATGCCTTTCTAAATTTTTGGGGTTCTTTAAATCTAAGTTTATTTAGACTTATGTCTATTTTTTCTAGAACGTTTTTTGCGTTTGTGAACAGCTATTTTTAGTCTTTTCTTTTTTTTTGCTCCTGCCATATATTATATTTTTTACAAAAAAAACAGAAATTTATTTAACATTTTCTTTGACTTTTTGAATGAAAGTCTTGGAGGGCTTAAATGCTGGTATATGATGTTCAGGGATTATAATTGTTGTGTTTTTTTTGATATTTCTACCTGTTTTTTCAGCTCTTTTTTTTGCTTTAAAAGTCCCGAAACCTCTAAGAAAAACTGATTCATTTTTGGAAATAGAGTGTTTTATTTCATTCATCATAGATTCAATTACCGCTAATGTGGTAAGTTTTTCAACGCCTGTAATTTCTGATATCTTACTAGCAAGCTCTGCTTTAGTCATTTCTATTTTTTTGTTTTAAATTTCTTCATTAATTTTGAGGCGCAAATATATTTAAAATAATTTGCTAGACTGCTTATATAGTTAATTTTTTTAACTATTTAATTTCTTATAAACAATTTAAATTACATGAGCTTTTGTAAGACTCTATTAAAATGGTACGATATAAATAAGAGAGAATTGCCGTGGAGACAAACAAGCGATCCATATGTTATTTGGATTTCAGAAATAATATTACAACAAACAAGAGTTAGTCAAGGAATTCCTTATTTCTATAAATTTATCCAATCATTTCCTTCCTTAAAAGATCTTGCTAATGCGCAAGAAGAAGAAGTACTAAAATTATGGCAAGGATTAGGGTATTACTCTAGAGCTAGAAATCTACATTCTACAGCAAAATATATAAATGAAAAATATAATGGCATTTTCCCTTCAAATTTCGAAGATATTCTATCCCTTAAAGGTGTGGGTAATTATACTGCAGCAGCAATATCTTCCTTTGCATTTGATATTTCATTACCAGTAGTAGATGGGAATGTTGTAAGAGTTTTAAGTAGAATATTTGGAATTGAGATGCCTTTTGAATCATCCTCTGGTAAAAAAAAGTTTTATAATCTTGCTACTAAATTACTGGATAGTAAAAGGCACTCAGAATATAATCAGGCTATAATGGATTTTGGGGCACTGTGTTGCACTCCAAAGCTTCCTAAATGTGAAAGTTGTCCATTTATATCAATATGTATAGCTTACAATACCAACAACATAAATAAGCTCCCAGTTAAATTAAAGAAAATTAAAATAACAAAGAGATTTTTAAATTACTTAATTATTAATCACGAAGAACAATTTGTATTGTCAAAAATTAATCAAGGCATTTGGAAAGGGATGTATCAATTTCCTTTTGTAGAGGTAGACAATAAAACAAATAAAAATAAACTATTAGAATCAGAAAATTGGAAAAAGTTTTTTTGTAACTATAAATATAAAGTTACAGGATCATCTGAAGTCTATTTACATAAATTATCACATCAAAAAATTTATGCTACATTTTGGTTTATTGATGTCCATAATTTTAATAAAAACAATTTTAAATGTGTTCGTAAGCATGAGTTTATAAAGCTTCCTATTCCTCGATTGATTGATAAATTTATTAACGACTATAAATTGATATAGAAATTATGTATATTTGTTTAAATAAATAATAATTTAGAAATTATGTCGGGAGTTAATAAAGTCATTTTGTTGGGAAATTTAGGAAAAGATCCTGAAGTGAGGTATTTAGACAATGGAGTAGCTGTTGCGAATTTTTCATTAGCTACAACTGAAAACTATAAGAATAAACAAGGAGAGCGAGTTAGTCAAACAGAATGGCATAATGTTGTTTTTTGGAGGGGATTAGCAGAAGTTGCTGAAAAATATTTAAAAAAAGGAGATAGTATTTATCTAGAAGGAAAAATTAGAACAAGAAAATGGGAAGATAAAGAAGGAAATACTAGATATAGCACTGAGGTTTTGGCTGATAATATGACAATGTTGGGTAAAAAGAATTCACAAGTTTCTGATAGTCAAGAATTAACATCAAATGAGAAATCAGTTTCCAATGACGAAGATGATTTACCATTTTAATTTAAATTTTATTTAATTGGAAGACGTAGTCCCCATCAACTTTCTGCTTTCAGTATTTAGTGGTATAGAAATTAATTTATTTAGTTTTGATAGTATTATATGTATAACAATAATATGTTTTCTCTTAGTTTCATCTGCATTCATATCTGCATCAGAAGTAGCTTATTTTTCTCTTTCATATTCTGATAGACAGAAGATAAATAATGAAAACGTACATAATTTACTGAAAAATCCAAATAGATTGTTAGCAACAATTTTAGTTGTTAATAATTTTATAAATGTTGGAATTGTTGTGGTGACATCATACTTTACTTCTATTGCGATTAAATTCCCAAAAGATTCTATGTTGGAATTAATTTTTCAGTTTGTTGTTATTACTTTTTTACTTTTATTATTTGGAGAAATTTTACCAAAAGTTTATGCAAATAATAATGCTGTTGCATTTTCAAATCGCATGAGTAAATTGCTTGTTTTTTTAAATAAGTTAGTATATCCTATTAGTTTTTTGTTATTGAATATCACTAAATTTATAGATTCGCAACTAAAGGCCAGACAAGAGAAAATTTCTGTTGAGGATATATCAAAAGCACTTGATATAACCGAACACGAAAGTAAAGAAAATGAAAGAAGGATTCTTAGATCAATAGTTGAATTTGGAAATATTGATGTAAAAGAAATTATGAAATCAAGAGTTGATATTGCGGCTATTGATAAATCATTCGATTTTAAATCAGTGTTAGAAATTATTTTGCGATCAGGTTTTTCAAGAATTCCAGTTTTCGATCAGCAAATAGACAAAGTAGTTGGTATTTTGTATATCAAAGATTTGTTACCTCATTTAGATGAGCATTCAAATTTTTCTTGGTACAAATTATGTAGACCTGCCTACTTTGTTCCTGAAACTAAAATGATTAATGATTTGTTAAAAGAATTTCAATCCAAAAAAAATCATTTAGCTATAGTAGTTGATGAATACGGAGGGACATCAGGATTAGTAACTTTAGAAGATGTTTTAGAGGAAATAGTAGGTGAAATTAACGATGAGTTTGATATTGAGGAAAATATATATTCTGTACTTGATGAATCTAATTATATATTTGATGGAAAGATTTCTTTAAATGATTTTTCAAAGATTGTTAGAGTTGATACAGATTTTTTTGATAGTATTTCAGGAGAATTTGATACTTTAGCTGGTTTAGTTTTAGAGCTTCATGGGAGCATGCCCAAATTAGGTGCTGTTTGTCAATTTGCTTCATTTACATTTAAAGTTGAATCTTCTGATTTGCGTAGAATAAAAAGATTAAAGGTAACTATTGATGCAAAATAAAGGTGTTTTTTTATTAGTTTTATTAGCATTTTTAATTGCATGTTCAAACAATAATTATACTCCTGTGCCTAAAGCTTATTATAAAATTCATTTACCAAAAAAGCAATATGAAAAAGTAAGTTTTAAAGAATTTTTTTTATTTGAAAAGCCAGCATATAGTCAATTAAATTATTTGGATAACCAAAGTTTTAATATTGAATTTAAAGATTTAAATGCTACTCTTCATTTTTCGTATTTCATTCTACAAAATAACTTATTAGATCATATAAGTTACTGTAATTATTTAGCTTACAAGCATGACTTTATAGCTGAATCTATCTCTGAAAATATATTTATTAACAAAAAAGAAAATGTTTTTGGTTTACTATATGATTATGATGGGGCTACAGCAACATCAACACAGTTTTATCTTACCGACAGTATAAATCATTTTGTCAGAGGGGCCTTATATTTTAATTATGAAGTTACAGATTCTATTTCTCCAATAAACAGCTTTTTAAAAGAAGATGTTCGTTATATGATTGAATCATTTGTTTGGCAATAAATATTATTTTAAAATAATTTTTTTTTCTACACTTCCATCATTATAAATATAAATACAGTTTTTGTTTGATGTATTTATTTTTAGTTCTTTTCCCAAGAAATCAATAACTTTTATTAACTTTTTTTTATTAATTAAACTTTCTGAAACATTTGTATGTGAATTACATAAATTATGATTCAACATGTTAGGTCTATATTGTGTGATTGCTGCCAACATTCTTGCTTTTTGACCCTCGGTAAATAAATTCATACATGCGTCATTGGTGTAATCCATGTAATTCATGAACATATCACCATCGCTAGTGTTGCATGCAGCAGCATTATGAGGGAAGCCCGGACAGTTATAGTTTTCTTCTTCTTGATTAGGTGTGTCTGAAACATTGTCATCTGCATTACAACCGTTAGCCCCCCATGAGTCACCCCACACATGATTAAGGTTTAGCCAATGTCCAATTTCGTGAGTTGTTGTTCTTCCCTTATTATATGGTGCTTGTACCGTTCCTATTGTTCCAAAATACTTGTATCCAATTACTACTCCGTCTCCATCCCCGATCCAATTGCTTGGAGGTGTTGCATACCCTAATAGTCCAGGTTCTAAATCACATACCCAAATGTTAAGATAATCTTCATTGGGCCAATCATCTGCTCCACCTAAAGAACTTGTGTGAATGTCATTGTCCATTCCAAAAGAACCATGATTAGTTTGTACTCTATTTATTCCAGTTGATGCTTGACCATTTGGGTCTATTTTTGCTAAACAAAATTCAATTTCACAATCTGCAGCTATTGACTGCCAAACGTTAGGGGTATTGATTTGGTCAATATTATCTCTTCTATAATCTTGATTAAGTACATTTATTTGTGTTTCAATTTGAAAATCAGAAATATTTTGATTGCTATTACTCCAAACCACATGAACTACTACTGGTATAGTTATTATAGATTTATTGTTATAATTTTCTTTAATCCATATATCTGTTTCTATATTGACATTTTTTCTGTTTTTCTTATATGCTGGATATTTAATTTCTCTGTTTTTTGTAACTTGAACAGTCCCACAGCGCTCTTGTGACATGAGTTCTACTTCTGTAAATAAAATAAAAAACAATAAGAAAAAAATATTTTTTAAAGTTGATAAAATCATATCACAAATTTAATATTATTTACGTTATAACTGTGAAAATTGTTTTCTTCAAGATAAAGACATATAAAAAAAAAAGATTTAATTTTTGTTCATTTGATCAGATTTTTTAATTTTGCAATCCATTTTTTGAAAACATTATACCATGTATGCAATAGTTGAAATAGCGGGTCAGCAGTTTAAGGTTGAAAAGGGTCAGCAGATATACTCAAATAGATTAGAAGAAAAAGAAGGTGCTAAAGTTTTTTTAGACAAAGTACTATTGTTTGAAGAATCAGGAAAAGTTAGTGTTGGTTCTCCATTAATTCAAGGAGCACAAGTTACTGCAAAAGTACTCGAGCACCTTAAAGCTGATAAAGTAGTTGTCTTTAAAAAGAAAAGAAGAAAGGGTTATAAGGTAAAAAATGGTCATAGACACTATTTAACTAAACTTGAAGTTTTAAATATTGAAGAAAAAGCTAGCAAAAAGAAAGCTTCTAAAACTTCTACAAATAAAGTATCTGCAAAGACTACAGCAACAAAAGTATCTGCAAAGACTACAGCAACGAAAGCATCTGTAAAGACAACAGCGAAGAAAGTATCTGCAAAGACTACTTCAAAGAAAGCCTCTGCAAAGACTACTTCGAAGAAAGCCTCTGCAAAGACTACTGCTAAGAATAAAAATAAATAGTAATTAAATAAATTAAAAGATGGCACACAAAAAAGGGGCTGGAAGTTCTAAAAACGGAAGAGAATCTCATAGTAAAAGATTAGGAGTTAAAATTTTTGGTGGACAAAAAGTAACTGCAGGAAATATTATTGTAAGACAAAGAGGTACTGTACATAATGTTGGGAAGAATGTTGGTATGGGTAGAGATCATACTTTATTTGCCTTGGTTGATGGCACGGTAAAGTTTACTAAAAAAAGAAATAATAAGTCCTATATTTCCGTAGAGAACTAAATTTTTTTAAAATAATGATATTTTGAAAAGCTCTTGAGAAAATCAAGAGTTTTTTTATTTAAATTTGTTTGCTAAATAACAATAAATGATTTATGCTAACTATTAATAACATAAAAGAAAATAAAAATCAATATGTCAAATTATTGAAAATAAAAAAAATTGATGCAGAACATTTATTTGATAAATTAATTGATCTTGATGATCAAAGAAAGAAAATTCAAAAATCAAAAGAGGATTTGCAATCTCAATCAAAAAAAATTTCTGAACAGATAGGAGCAATTTATAAATCTGGGGATATAAGTAAAGCAGAATTTTTTAAAAATGAATCAATTAGCATAAAAGAAAAAATAAAAAAATTACAAAAAAAATCTCTTGATTTTGAAAAACAAATTTTTGATATTTTAATTCAAATTCCGAATGTTCCACATAAGTCCGTTCCATTTGGAAATTCAGATAAAGAAAATGTAGTCATCAAAGATGTAACACAAATGCCTGAAAATTCTGAAAATCTCAAGGCACATTGGGATTTGGCTAAAATTTATAATTTAATTGATTTTGAAATTGGAAACAAAATAACTGGTACAGGCTTTCCTTTGTATGTAAATAAAGGAGCTAAGCTCCAAAGAGCCTTGATTTCTTATTTTATAGATAAAAATATAGAAGCGGGATATACAGAATATTTACCACCTTATCTTGTTAATGAAGAATCTGCATTTGGTACTGGAAATTTTCCTGACAAAGAAGGTCAAATGTATCATATTAATAAAGATGATTTATTTTTAATTCCCACTGCTGAGGTTCCAATTACTAATATTTTTAGAAATAAAATTGTTAAAAATTTACCAATTAAGTGTACAGCATATACACCATGCTTTAGAAGAGAAGCAGGTTCATATGGAAAAAATGTTAGAGGTTTAAATAGACTACATCAATTTGACAAAGTTGAAATTGTTCAAATACAGTATCCTGAAAAATCATATGAAACGCTTAATGAAATGGTTAATCATGTTTCAAGTATATTAGACGATTTAAAACTACCATACAGAGTTATTCAGTTATGTGGAGGAGATTTAAGTTTTACTTCTGCACTCACATATGATTTTGAAGTTTTTTCAGTCGCGCAAAATAAATGGTTAGAAGTTAGCTCCGTGTCTAATTTTGAAGCGTATCAATCTAATCGCTTAAAACTAAGATATAAAGATGGAAGTGGAAAAAACAAGTTATGTCATACTTTAAATGGAAGTGCTTTAGCTCTACCAAGAGTATATGCTGCTATTTTAGAAATTAATCAAACTAAAAATGGTATTAAAGTTCCAAAAGTATTACAAAAGTATACTGGATTTGACATGATTAGCTAGATGCGAGTATTATTACTTTTTTTATTATTATCTAAGCTGGCTATTTGTCAGAACAGCAATCAACAAGTTGCTTATAATTATTATTTGAATGGAGAGTACGAAAAAGCAATCTCATTATATGAAGAACAATTAAAAAATAAGTTTACTCCATCCCTTTATACTCCACTTTACACGTCTTTAATAAAAATTGGGGACTTTAAAAAAGCTGAAAAAATATCAAAAAATTTTTTAAAAAAATATCCTAATTCATTACAGTTTGAGTTGGGAATAATTGTTTCAAAATTTAATCAATTAAATCAAAAAAATAAATCAGAAGTCCTGTTTAATAGATTTTTAAAAAAAATTAATGGTAGTAGATCTCAAGCAATAAATCTGTCTAATTTTTTATCAAGATATGGTTACTATCACAAAGCAATTGAAATCTATATTTTAAGTGAAAAAATAAATTCATCAAATGATTTTTCTATTCAAAAAGCACAAATTTATTCTAAAATGGATAAATCTGAGCTAATGCTAAAAGAGTATCTAAATGCTATGCAGAAAGATCCTTTAAAAAAAGATTATGTTTTTGCACAAATTCAAAAATTTTTAGACAATAATGGTATTGTAAATGAAAGTAACTATAATCAACTTAAGAAGGTTTTATTACCAATAGTACTTAAGCAAGAAAATAGAGTTGATTTTTCTGAACTTCTAATATGGTTTTATTTGCAATCCAAGCAATATGATATGGCTCTAAGGCAAGCTATATCTTTAGATAAAAGAATGAATCTTGACGGTAGTATTGTATTTGATTTAGCAGAAAATTTTTTAAATGAAGAAAATTTTGATTTAGCTGAAAAGGCCTATGATTATATAATTAGTAAGGGAGAAAGTACATATTACTATGTAGATGCAAATATTAATATGCTTTTTGCATTAAACAAAAAATCTTTTAAAGATATAAATTCACTAAAAGAATTAGATTTAAAATATGCTCAAACTATGGCATTGTTAGGTCAAAATAAATATACAATTAAATTAATGAAAAACTATGCGCATTTTAAAGCTTTTTATTTAGACAACTTAAATGATGCAGAGGAGTTATTATTAAAAGCTATGTCTATTAATAACATTAATAAGTTTGAATTAGCTGAGTGTAAGATGGAATATGCAGATATTTTAATGCTACAAGGCAAGGAATGGCAATCTATGCTTTATTATGCTCAATTAGAAAAAGATTTTAAAGAGCATCCAATAGGTCATGAAGCAAAATTAAGAGTAGCAAAAATATCATACTATCAATGTGACTTCCAATGGGCTCAAGCCCAGCTAGAAACTCTAAGAGCATCCACATCAAAGTTAATTGCAAATAACGCAATGGAATTATCTTTATTGATAACTGATAATTTTAATTTGGACACTACAGAGGAGTGTATGTGTAAGTTCGCTAATGCAGATTTATTATTGTATCAAAAAAAAATTAATAAGGCATTTGAACAATATGACCTTATTTTAAATAATTTTCCGGGACATACTTTATCAGATGAAATATATATGAGAAAAGCACAAGTTTATATAAGTAGCAATAATTTTGAAAAGGCTTTATATAATCTTGAAATGATAAATTCTAATTGGAGTTATGATATTTTGTCTGATGATGCTCTTTTTAAAAGAGCAAAAATATATGACGATTTTTTAAAAAACTCAGAAAAAGCTTTAAGTTTATACGAACAAATATTAACAGAGCATCCTGATAGTATTTATGTTTCAGAGTCACGAAAAAGATATCGAGATTTAAGAGGGGATAATTTATAATATTAAAAAATGATTGTATATAATGTTACCGTAACAGTTGATACAAGTATAAAATCTGAATGGTTGAGTTGGATGAAACAAAAGCATATCCCTGAAGTTTTAAATACAGGCTTATTTATCGAAGCACAATTAAAAAAAGTAATCAGTGATAATGGCAATACATTTGCAATATCATATTCTTGTGCTACAATACAAGACTTACATAAATACCAAGTTAATTTTGCATCTCAAATTCAAAAAAAACACATTGACAAATTTGGAGACAAAGCTGTAGCTTTTCGTACTATTTTGGAAATTTTAAACACTTTTTAATTGAAATATTTTGTGAAAGCACTTGTTCAAGATTATTTAAAATTAGAAAAAAATGTGTTGTTAATGATTAAAGCTGAATTCTTTATTCAATTAATTGGTGCTGCTTTTTTCTTAATATTAAATATTTATTTAGCTAAAAATAGTTTTAGTGATTCTGAGATTGCAAATTTTATTTCATATAGATTTTTAGCTGTTATTGTTTTAGCATTTCCTTTAGGTATTTTTATTAAAGGAAGATCACTTAAGCCTTTTTTTATGATTGGAAGTGTTGGGATTCCAATTGTTGCAATTATATTAGTATTATCTATTGAAATGTCATATGACAATATTATTCCATTCTTATTTATATTGTGGGGAATTGTATTTACATTATTTAGTGTAAGTTCCTTGCCGTTTATAATGCGTAATAGTAAAATTTCTAATCAGTCTCATGCAATATCGTTGAATTATGCAACACATAGCTTTGGAACTATTATAAGTAGCTTATTTATTTATTTTTCATCTGAGTTAATTGAAGGAATCAATGAAGGACAGATATTGACAATTATATCAGTTATAGGATTTATTGGAATATATTTCATTTTAAAACTTAAAAATGAAAGTATTATCTATCCAAAAAAAGATTTTAATATATTAAATTATGACTGGAAATTAATTTTAAAAGCAACAATTCCCACATTCATTATTGCTGTTGGTGCTGGGCTGACTATTCCATTTATAAATTTATTTTTTTTTCACAGTTTTGATGTAGATTCTCAAGTTTTTGCTTTAATTGGAGGTTTTGCAAGTTTGTTAGTTGCTATTTGTTCCTTACAGGTACCAAATATTAAAAATAGACTAGGTTTCAAAAAAGGCATTCTTTCTACACAATTATTGTCTGTTATAGCACTAATAGCACTTGCGACAACTGAATTTTTTAGTTCATACTATTGGGCTTTACCAATAGCAATACTATGCTACTGGATCAGAACTCCATTAATGAATATGGCAGCACCTATGACATCAGAGCTTACTATGAATTATGTGGGAAAAAATAATCAAGAAATCTTAAGTGCAGTTATGGCTGCTATTTGGAGTGGAAGTTGGTTTTTTAGTTCACAAATTGTAAGTATTTTAAAAGCAAAAAATATGACCTATGCTTTTATTTTTTATATAACAGCTGCATTATATTTATTAGGGATTTTCATGTATTATCTTTTAATTTTAGACTACAATAAAAACAAATCTAAAATAGAATATACTAAGAAATAAAAGGATTATGTTTTTTTTCTTCAGATAATGATGTGGGTATTCCGTGCCCTGGAAAAATCTGAGTTTCATTTGGTAAGGGCAAAATTTCTTTATTAATACTCTCAATAAGTATTTCATAATCTCCGCCGGGTAAATCTGTTCTTCCAATACTTCCTTTAAAAATTACATCTCCACCAATTAATAAGTTATTTTTTTTGGAATAAAAACAGATATGGCCTGGCGAGTGACCTGGACAAAATAAAATGTCTAAGCTCACATATCCAAATTTTATTGTTTGTCCAGCATTTAGATAATCATGAGGCATAGGTGAAAGCTTATAATCATCAAATCCGTACATTTTGCTGATCTGTTTTGAAGCTTGTAGTAATGGTAGTTCTTTTTCGTGAGCAAACAAATTAATATTCCACTTGTTACAAACAAATTTATTTCCTAATATGTGATCAATGTGACAATGTGTATTTAATACTTTAGTTGGAATTAGATGTTTTTGATGTATAAAGCTAGTTAAAATATTTTGTTCTTCTATAGTATAGCAGCCTGGATCAATGATAATACATTCTTTTGTTTCATCATATAAAATATATGTATTTTCTGCAAAGTCATTAAATGTAAAAGTTTGTATTTTCAATTGTAATAATTATTTTTTGCAAATGTATGTTAATTAGTATTTAAAAACTATTTTTCTGCTTTGCATTATAATTATATTTCGTTCATAAATTTGTTAAATGTCAATTTCTGTAATTTTGTTATTAATTTTAATCGGATTGCTTTCTGGTTTTTTGAGTGGCTTAGTTGGTGTAGGAGGGGGGATTATTATGGTTCCTCTTTTGATAATGGTTGTCGGTTTAACACAATTTCAAGCTCAGGGGACAGCTATTTTTACTATGTTACCGCCAATTGGTATACTTGCAGCAATAAATTATTATAAAGCAGGTCATGTTAAGTGGGAATATGCGATTTTAATAGCAGTAACTTTTGTAGTTGGGGGCTACCTTGGATCAAATTTGTCTTTGAGTCTTTCCCCATCTCTAGTCAGAAGAGTTTTCGGTATAGTCATGCTGATTACAGCTCTAAAGTTACTTTTTACAAAATGATAAATAGTATTCAAAATCTTGTAGTAAAAAATTTTGATGATATTGTAAGTATTAGAAGATATTTGCATATGTATCCAGAGCTTTCTTTCAATGAGCACAATACATCAAAATTTATAAAATCGACATTAAAAAAGTGGGGAGTAAAATATGAAAGTGTTGGAGAAACTGGAGTAGTGGTGCTTATTGAAGGATATAACTCTACTTCTAAAACAATTGCATTTAGAGCTGATTTTGATGCGTTACCAATACTTGAAGAAAATGAATTTGATTATTGCTCAAAAAATCAAGGAGTTATGCATGCATGTGGCCATGATGCACATACCGCATCATTACTTGGGGTTATTAAAGTATTAATTGATTTAAAAAAAGATTTTGAAGGTACCATTAAATTTATTTTTCAGCCAGCAGAAGAAGTTTTTCCTGGAGGAGCAAAAACAATGATAGAAAAGGGTGTGCTAGTAAATCCTAATGTTGATAAAATATTTGCTCAACATGTATTCCCAGAATTAGAAGTAGGAAAGGTAGGATTTGCAACAGGTACTTATATGGCGTCTGCTGATGAAATATTTGTAGAGATTATTGGAAAAGGAGGGCATGCTGCATTACCACATACATATAATAATCCCATTGTAGCAGCAGCAGAATTAATTTCTAATTTAGAGGATTATTTTTACAAATATCGAGATAAGCCTTCAGTATTTGCAATTGGATTTATTAACGGAGATGGATATACGAATGTAATTCCTGAAAAAGTAAATATTAAAGGAACTTTTCGTACACTAGATGAAGACTTTAGAAGCTTTGCACATAAGAAGATGCAAGAAATTTCTAAGAAAATTTCTAGCAAATTTTCATTAAAAATCGATTTTTTGGTAAGGGTTGGATATCCTGTGTTAGAAAATGATATTGACTTAACATTATCAACTATTAAGCTAGCTAAAGAATTTCTAGGCGAAAAAAATGTAGTAGACCTTTCGTATAGAATGACTGCTGAAGACTTCGCTTATTATGGACAAATAGTGCCAAGTTGTTTTTATAGATTAGGTGTTGCAAATAAAAAATTAGGTATTACACATGGACTTCATACTTCAAGATTTAATATTGATGAAGAAGCATTAAAAGTTGGTGTTGGTTTAATGACTTATCTTGCTCTTAAGCAATAGTCTTTAGTTTTATCTGCTTTATCGAAATATTTTTTTACTAATTAGCTACCTGAGAAATGAAATCTATTCTTAAAATTCTTATTTCATCGTCAGAAAAAATATCTTCATCATATTCAATCCTTGCCTCGTCAAATGAGAAATTTTCAGTAGTTCTAAAGAAGGAGTGAATCTCTTCTCTTTCTTCTTCATCTATCATATCATAAATTATGTGGGATAGATTAAGGCGTGTGCCGCCTTCGACAATGCTTTCCATTTCTTCAAGTAATTCGTTTTTTAATAAACCTTTACCATTAGCAATATCATTAATTGATAATTTTTTATCTAATGACTGTATAATATAGATTTTATTAGAAGATTTATTTGCTACGGTCCTAACTGTAAAATCTTCTGGACGAATAACATCATTTTCTTTAACATAATGATTAATTTCATCTAGAAAAGGTTGTCCATATTTTTTTGCTTTTCCAAGACCTACACCTTGTATTTTAGACATTTCTTCAAAGTCTATTGGGTATTGATTAGCCATATCTACTAAAGATATTTCACTAAAAATAATCGCTGGTGGTAAATTAATTTGTTTAGCAAGTCTTTTTCTTGTCTCTTTAAGTATTTTAAATAGATTTTCATCAGCAGCTTGACCTTTTTGTGTTACAGTAGTAATATTATTATCATCTTCATAAACGTGATCTTCAGTTATTTTAAAACTATAAGGTTGATTCATGAATTCTCTGCCTTCGCTAGTTATTTTAAGAATTCCGTAACTTTCAATTTCTTTAGTAAGTAGTTTTTTTACGTAAGCTTGTCTAATAACAGAATGCCAAAAGTTAAGAGGTTTGTCTTTTCCAATTCCAAAAATATTTTGTAGTTGGGACATATTTTGTTTAATTATAGAGTCAGATTCTCCACACATAATTTTAGCTATTTCTTTAGATTTAAATCTTTCTCTTGAATCATTAATTGCGTTAAGAAGTTTTGTTATAAAATCTTTCCCTTCTATCTTACTTTTAGGATTACTACAGTTGTCACACATTTTATTACACTTAGATGCATCAAAATCTTCACCAAAATAATGAAGTAAGTATTTTCTTCTGCACATTGAAGTTTCTGAAAAGGCAATGGTTTCCATTATTAAAAGTTTACCAACTTCTTGTTCTGCTACTGGCTTTCCTTGTAAGAATTTTTCTAATTTTTCAATATCTTTGTAGTCATAGAAAGTAATTAACTCTCCTTTTCCTCCATCTCTTCCTGCTCTTCCAGTCTCTTGATAGTACCCCTCTAAGCTTTTGGGCATATCATGATGAATAACATATCTAATATCAGATTTATCGATCCCCATTCCAAAGGCGATTGTAGCTACCATAACGGAACAATCATCCATAAGAAATGCTTCTTGATGTTCAACTCTTTTTTTTGCTTCTAATCCAGCATGATAAGGCAAAGCGTTTATTCCATTAATTTGTAAAATCTCAGCAATCTCCTCCACTTTTTTTCTGCTTAAACAATATATAACACCTGATTCACCTTTTCTTTTAGAAATATATTTAATGATTTGTTTAGCAACATCTTTTTTTGGTTGTATTTCATAATATAAATTACTTCTGTTAAAAGAGTCTAGAAATAATTTACCATCATTTATTCTTAAGTTTTTCATGATATCTTGTCTAACCTTTGGTGTAGCAGTAGCTGTAAGAGCAATAATAGGTGCTTTTCCAATTGATTCAATAATATCTCTTAGTTTTCTATATTCGGGTCTAAAATCGTGTCCCCATTCTGAAATACAGTGAGCTTCGTCAATCGCATAAAATGAAATATTTGTTGAACTAAAAAAGTCAGTATTTTCTTTTTTAACTAATGATTCTGGAGCAACATACAATAACTTTGTTTTTCCATTTGTTATATCATCTTTTACTTGCTTTGTTTGTGTTTTAGATAATGATGAGTTTAGAACATGAGCAATACTTTCATTTTTATAATATGTTCGTAAAATATCAACTTGATTTTTCATAAGTGCAATAAGAGGAGATACTACAATTGCACATCCGTTAGATATTAATGCAGGAAGTTGATAACACATTGACTTTCCTCCGCCTGTGGGCATAATAATCATTGAGTCATTTCCAGATAATAAATGTTGGATTATTTCTTCTTGCTTTCCTCTAAATGAATTGTAACCAAAAATTTCTTTGAGTTTTTTATGTAGAGTTTCAGTTGAAATATTCATTTATTATAAAAATGTGATATTTTTGCTTATAAGTTACTTACGAATATACTATTTATTTTAATGAAAACATCAAGTCAAATAAAAAAAATTGCGCTTAAAACAATAGAAGAACAACTAACTGCTATAAAAAATCTTGAAAATAGTATAGATAGTAATTTTGTTAAGGCGATTAACATGATACTAAATTCAAACGGTAGATTGATAGTTGCTGGAATTGGTAAAAGCGCCAACATAGCAAATAAAATGGTAGCTACATTTAACTCTACAGGACAGCCATCAGTATTTTTACATGCTGCAGATGCAATCCACGGAGATTTAGGAAACATTCAAAAAGAGGATGTAGTAATTTGCATATCAAAAAGTGGTAATACATCTGAAGTTAAAACATTGGTTCCATTTATTAAGAAAATGGGTAATAAAATTATTGCTTTAACAGGTAATAGTAAATCATTTCTTTCAAAAGAATCAGATGTATTAATTGACGTAAGTGTTTTAAAAGAAGCTTGTCCAAATAATCTTGCTCCAACAACATCAACAACGGCTCAACTTGTCATGGGAGATGCTATTGCGATAAGTCTTTTGGAGTGTAAAAATTTCTCTAAAAATGATTTTGCTCGTTTTCATCCTGGAGGTACTTTAGGAAAAAGATTGTATCTGCGTTTAAATGATATTGTGCAAACTGAAAATATACCAAAAGTTGATGAGTTTTCAGAAATTAATAAAGTAATAATAGAGATCTCTCATAAAAGACTTGGTGCAACTGCAGTAATGAAAAATAATAATCTATGTGGTATTATTACTGATGGAGATTTAAGAAGGATGCTTGAAAAATATGATGATTTTTCATCATTAAAAGCTAAAGATATAATGACTTCAAATCCAACTACAATTTCTTCTGAAAAATTAGCCTATGATGCTTTACAAATAATGGAAGACCAAAATATTAATCAAATTATTATTACTGAAAATGATAATTACATTGGTATTGTTCACATACATGAAATTTTAAGAGAGGGCATTATATGAGTAAATCAATTGACAAAGAAATGTCTTTTCTTGATCATTTAGAAGTGTTTAGGTGGCACTTAATTAGATCAGCCACGGCTATTTTATTTTTTGCAATTATTTCATTTATTTTTAAAAATATAATATTTGATAAAATTTTATTGGCTCCAAGAGAACCAAGTTTTATTACTTATGAGATTCTATGTTTTTTATCTAATTTTTTTGGTTTTAATGATGCACTTTGTTTGTCTCAACCATCATTTTCATTAATGAATATTAGTATGAGTGGTCAATTTTCTGTTCATATTTATACTTCTATTTTGGCTGGTTTTATTTTGGCATTTCCTTATATATTTTGGGAGTTTTGGTGTTTTATTAAGCCCGCCCTACACAAAAATGAAACTAAAATTATAAAAGGTGTTGTTTTTTATAGCTCGCTTCTTTTTTTATTGGGAGTACTTTTTGGTTATTTTGTTATTGCTCCAATTTCGATTAATTTTCTTGGATCATATCAAATCAGTAGTACTGTAGCTAATCAAATTAGTATTACTTCATTTATTTCTACAGTAACTACTGTTACTTTGGCAAATGGTATAATATTTGAATTGCCAATTTTGGTATATTTTTTAACAAAAGTTGGATTAGTTACTCCAGCTTTAATGCGGAATTATCGTAGACATTCAATTATATTAATTTTGATATTATCTGCAATCATAACTCCTCCTGACATAGCATCTCAAATCATAGTTTCTATACCACTGTTGGTTTTGTATGAAATCAGTATCAGTATTTCATCGCGAATCATTAAAAAAACAAATTAATATGATTTTAAAAGCTAAAAATATTATTAAGTATTATGGTAAAAGACCCGTAGTTAATAACATATCACTTGATGTGAGAAAGGGTGAAATAGTTGGCCTTCTAGGTCCAAATGGAGCTGGCAAAACAACTTGCTTTTACATGATGGTTGGTTTAGTTAAGCCTTTTCAAGGAAATATACTTTTAAACAATCATGATATAACAAAACTACCAATGTATAAAAGAGCCCAATTAGGTATTGGATATTTAGCGCAGGAGGCTTCTATTTTTAGAACAATGACAGTTGAAGATAATATTTTATGTGTTTTAGAAATGACAACATTGTCAAAAAAAGAAAGAGTTCAAAAATGTGAAAATTTATTAAATGAATTTGGTTTATTGAATGTACGGAAAAATCTTGGCGCTTTGCTTTCAGGTGGAGAGAGAAGAAGAGCAGAAATTGCACGGGCTTTAGCAACTGACCCAAGTTTTATTTTACTAGATGAGCCATTTGCAGGCGTTGATCCAATAGCTGTTGAAGATATACAAAGCGTAGTGGTTCAGCTTAAAGAAAAAAATATAGGTGTACTAATTACAGATCATAATGTACATGAAACATTAACTATTACTGACAGAGCTTATCTTTTGTTTGAAGGAAAAATTTTAAGACAAGGTACCGCAGAAGAATTATCACGTGACGAGCAGGTTCGTAATGTCTATTTGGGAAAGAATTTTGAATTAAGAAAATGAAATTTATCTTTTATGTAATGAAAATTCATAAGATTCCATAATTTGATTACATAGTATTTTTTTGCAAGCTTTTTCAACTATTTCTGACGCTTCTTTTTCGTTTTTTGCCTCGATATTTAAGGTTATATGTTTACCGATTCTAACTTCATTTATTTCGGAAAGACCTATGTTTTTCATATTAGAGCTCACTGCTTTACCTTGTGGATCAAGTAGTGATTTGAGTGGCATTATATTTATTTCTGCTGTAAATTCCATATTTTATTTTGCGTTATTAATCAATGATAAAATTACATATAAAAATACAATAATAGGTAAAGCGGCAAACTTAAATATGTAAAATAATATTATTGAGATTACAAAAAGTAAAATCCTTAGTGTATTTAATTTATTATTTATTTTTTCTTTTCTTCTAAATTTTAGTGAAAATAAAGGGATTTTAGTTATCAAAAAAAACGGAATTATTAATGTGACAAAAATTAAAAAAAAGACATTATCAAAGATTGTAAATGATAATTTATCCACAAGAGGAATTGAAGCAAAAAATATAGCCGTTGCGGGTGTTGGTAGGCCGATAAATTCATTAATTTGTTTCTTATCAAGATTAAAATTAGCTAATCTGCAAGCAGATAAAACAGGTATGATAATTGCAACACATGAAATCATAGAGTATTCACAAGATATGAAGTTTAACTTTTGATTTATTAAATGAAACATAATAAATCCAGGGGCAACTCCAAATGATACTAGATCTGATAAAGAATCTAACTGTTTGCCAAGTTCACTATTGATTTTCAAAAAACGAGCAAATAGTCCATCGAAAAAATCAAATATTGCACCATAAAAAATAAAATAAGATGCACTTTGTAAATCTTTTTCAAAAGAACAATAAATAGAAATTAAACCACAAACTAAGTTCAACATAGTTATAGTGTTGGGTATATTTCTAATTATAATGTTCATATCAGCAAAAATATCATAATATTTGTAAAATATTATGACAAGATTATTTTTAGTAGTTTTAAGTGGCTTAAGTTTGGCTTTTTCATGGCCACATATTGGTTTTTTCCCATTTATTTTTTTTGCTTTTGTCCCTTTGTTAATTTTAGAAAATCAAGCTAAAAATAGTAGAGAGATATTTCTTTTCTCTTTTTGCTCTTTTTTCATTTTTAATATTATTACAACTTACTGGGTTTGGTACGCTAGTAATGTTGGTGCTTTATTTGCATTTTTTTTAAATTCCATTTTAATGTCGTTTGTCTTCTGTTTATATTTTCATGTTAAGAGAAAAATTACAAATAAATTAGGTTATTTTTCATTGATTTTTTTATGGATTTCAATGGAATATATGCATTTAAATTGGGATTTATCTTGGCCCTGGTTAACTCTTGGAAATGTTTTTGCAACATTTCCAATACTTGTTAACTGGTATGAATATACAGGTTTTCTTGGTGGTTCTTTTTGGATTCTTCTAGTTAATTTGCTCATTTTTAAAATCTTTCAAAAACAACAGATTAAAACAAATTTTATATTATTATTTTCTTCTATACTACTGCCAATTTCTTTCTCTCTTTATATCAATTACTCATATAGTGAAGATATTAAAAATAAAATTAATGTTCTAGTTGTACAGCCAAATATTGAGCCATATACAGAAAAATTTACTTTGCCTTCAAATGTTCAATTATCTGAATTTATTAAATTGGTGGAACAGAAACTTGATCAAAAAACGGATTTAATTTTAGGGCCTGAAACTGCACTTGCAGGATCACCTATGGATGAAGATAATTTAGAATCTAGTTATCAAGTTAAAGTTTTAAGAAGTTTACAAAAAAAGTATCCAAATTTAAACGTGATTGTTGGAGCAATAACAAAAAAAATCTACACAACAGATTCTGAAATTACTGCAACAGCAAGATTTAAGAATAATGAATACTATGATTTGTACAATTCACTAATTTTAATTCCAAGAAAGGGTAATATCAAATTGTATCATAAGTCTAAGTTAGTGCCAGGAGCAGAAAAAATGCCGTTTCCTGTTTTACTAGATCCAATAGCTAAAATGGTTGTTAATTTAGGGGGCATTAGCGGAACTTTAGGTAATCCAAGTTATACTAAACCCTTTATTATAAATGGTCATACTGTTGCTCCACTAATTTGTTATGAAAGTGTTTATGGGGATATGCAGTCTGAAAAATCAGATTTGCTTGTTATTGCAACAAATGATGGTTGGTGGAAAAATACTGCGGGATATAAACAACATTTCGATTATTCTAGACTTAGAGCTATAGAACAAAGAAAGTGGGTAGTTCGATCTGCAAATACAGGCATTTCAGGAATAATTAGCCCTAAGGGGGAAGCGATTCTCAAAACTAATTGGGATGAATCTATTACATTAAAACACGAAATCAATATCAATAATCATACTACTTTCTATAAAAAGTATGGAGATTATTTAGGTAGAATTTTTATATTTTTATCTTTCATTTTAATAATTTCCACTTTTGTTAAATCTAGAGTTAGAAAGTAGATAAGTATTTAAGCTTTAAATTTTTTTGGTATGGCGCAAACAGGAATTGGGTTCATTTTGTGTTGATTTTTTACATTAAATGTTTTGAAAATTTCTAAAACTTTTTTTTGTCTTTTTGATAAGGATTTAGAATTTCCCTTAAAATTCATAGCCCACTCTAACTCATTATAACTTGCTCCTATTTGATCTTCGTCTGTTCTATTGTTATCCCATAATCCATCAGTTGGAGGAGCGTCAATTATATCGCTTTGTATTTGCATATGCTTTGCTAATTCTTTAACTTCAGATTTTAATAAATCAGCAATAGGGCTTAAATCTACACCTCCATCTCCGTATTTAGTGAAAAAACCAATACCAAAATCCTCTACTTTGTTTCCGGTGCCTAAGACTAAAAGATTAAAATGTTGTGCGAAATAATACAATGTAGTCATCCTTAGTCTTGATCTAGTATTTGCAAGAGCAAGTTCGTTACATTCGTCATTTAATTTTGATTTGAATTTTTTAAAAACTTCAGTTAGTTCAAATTCCAATGAACTAACATTATTAAAGTTTTTTGTCAACCATTTAATATGTTTTTTTGCTCTGTTAACTTGTTTTTTTTCTTGGTATATAGGCATTTCTAAACAGAGTACTTTAAGGCCAGTTTTAGCAGCTAAAGTAGATGTTACTGCAGAATCAATACCTCCAGATATTCCTAAAACAAAACCATCAGTATTTGATTGTTTTGAATAATTTAAAATCCATTTTACTATATGTTCAATTACTAATGACGACTTCATATTATTTGCAAATTTAGTGTAAAACTTTTTAATTTGTAGAATGAAAAAGAGTCTATTTCTGTTTATGTTTTTAATTTTTGTGGGATGTGAAAACCATAAAAAAGAAAATCATCATGTCGATCTACAAGTATATAGATTTGAAAATGAATTATTTTCTATAAATGACAGTAATTTTTTTCAAAAAACTCAACACTGGGATACAACTTATCAGTCATTTCTAAAAGGAGCGTTTATTCCATTTTTGCAATCATTTGTTAATAATGTTCGACCCTCAAGTATCAAAGATTCTGTTTTAATAAATGAATTAATGACCTTTGTTAGTCATAGCGATTTTAAAGAAGTTTATGATTCACTTAAATTTCAATTTTCAGATTTTTCAGAAATAGAAAGTTCTTTGGAAGAAGCATTTGGTAGATTTTTTTATTTTTTCCCAAACTCTAGCTTAAAACCTCCAAATATTACAACTTTTTTTAGTGGTTTTAATTATGGAGTATTTACATACCCTGGAAAAGATATTAATTCATATCATGTGGGAATAGGTTTAGATTACTTTTTGGGTTCAGGAAGTAAATTCTACTCTAAATTAGGATATCCACACTATGAGAGATATAGATTTCAAAAAAAATTTATACCGGTATATGTTATGCAGGTATGGTTTGATATGTGCTATGAAGATAATTTAAATAAGTCAATGATTGGTACTGATTTATTAACTCAAACAATTTATATTGGTAAAAAAATGTATTTTATTGATAAAATGTTACCAAATATTCGAATGCATGATAAGTTAGGTTATTCTGAAAAGCAATTAGAATGGGTAATTAGTAATGAGAAAAATATATGGTCTTATATCATCGAAAATGAGTTGCTTTTCTCTAAAGATGAAACAAAATTTAGACAGTTTATTTATGATGGCCCTTTTGTTAAGGGGTTGCCTAAAGAAGCTCCAACAAGATTAATGTATTATATTGGTTATAAAATAATAGAAAATTATTCACAACAAAAAAATATTAGCATTAGTGAACTATTTGAAAATAATTTAGAGTCTGAGCTATATTTACAAAACTACAAGCCTGAAAATAATAATATTGTTAAAAAAACTAGTTTTTTTTCAAGTAATTTTTTAAAAATAGTCGTTTTAGTATGTATTTTAGGTTTTTCTTTATTATTAGTTTATTGTTTTAAAAATTTTTATAAAAAAAATGAGAAAAAAAATAGAATTTGAGGTGCAAGTTGATGAAAATCATCTTCCAAAAAAAATATCCATAGATACTAGTGATAGTTTTGAAAAAGAAAAAGATTTAAAAGCTTTATTTGTTTCTGCCTGGCAGTCAAAAAAAAAGGAGACACTAAGAATTGATTTGTGGACAAAGGATATGCCTGTAAATGAAATGTTTATCTTTTATCATCAAAGTTTATTAAGTATGGCTCAAAATTTAGAAAAATCTACTGGTCATGAAAAGTTAGCTGGCGCATTGCGCGATTATTGTGAATTTTTTGCTGAACAAACTCAAATAAAAGCCAAGTAATTTAATTATAAAGATGATTTAAATATTGAATGTATTTTGTAATTTCATCAATACCTATTTTTTTTTCTGCAGAGGTTATAAGTATCTTTGGTAATATCTCCCATTCATTTTTCATATGTGATCTATAATGATTAATTTTTTCTTCTATTTTTTGTTTACTTAATTTATCTGCCTTTGTAAATATTATTACAAAGGGTAAACTATTTTGACATAACCATTGCATAAATTTTTGATCAATTTTCTGCGCTTCGAGTCTAATATCTACTAACACAAAAGTACACATTAGATTATCTCTGTATTTTAAGTAATCACTTGTCATTTTTTGAAAAATAGCTCGATTTTGTTTAGATGTTTTTGCATAACCATAACCTGGTAGATCTACTAGAAACCAGTTTTTATTAATAAGAAAATGATTTATTAATTGAGTTTTGCCAGGCTTATTTGATGTTTTTGCTAATTTTTTATTATTCGCAATAGCATTAATAAGTGATGATTTACCAACGTTAGATCTACCAATAAATGCATATTCAGGAAAATTGTTTGAAGGGCATTTATTGTAATTTTGATTGCTAACTACAAACTCAGCAGAATTAATTTTCATAAATGAATTTTACTTGAGAAAATCGAGTACTATTTCGCTAAATTGTTTCGGATGCTCCCACATTGGCGCATGTCCACATTTTTCAATCCAATACAAATTTGAGTTTGGTAGTAATTTATGAAATTCTTCGGCAACATGTGGAGGTGTAACCTTATCGTTTGCTCCCCAAATTAGGCATGTAGGAGTTTTAATATTTGGAATTTCACTAGCCATATTATGTCTGATTGCAGACTTGGCATATCCAAGTAGTTTTAAAAGATTCATTCTATTATTTGCTATTTCAAATACTTTATCAACTAATTCGTCAGTTGCAACTTTTGGGTCATAAAAGACTTCTTCTGTTTTTTTTCTTATGTAATTTTTATCTCCTCTTCTAGGCCAAGAGTTTCCCATTGACTCTTCAAACAAACCAGAGCTTCCTGTAAGAATTAAATTGTCAACTTTGGATGGGTAATTTTTAGCAAAAATTAAACCAACATGTCCTCCCATAGAATTTCCAATTAATGTTGCGCTTTTTATATTAAGTGTTTTCATAAAATCATTTAGATATTCACTTAATGATTTTACTGATACTTTTAATAAATTTCGTCCTTCAAATAATTTTAAATCTAATCCGTAAACTTTGTATTTAGCAGATATAAAATCTACCATCTCACCAAAATTTTCAACTCCTCCCATTAATCCATGTAAAAGAATTATTGGTTGTTGACCGTTTCCTTCCTCAAGCCATCTAAACTTTCCTTTTTGGTTTACCATTGAGAGTATAAATATTTATTACAAAGAAACGAAAATATTCTTTAATATCGAAAACATCCTATTTAACTCTATAAATTGTTTTAGTGTTAAAAGTTATCAACAAAGTGGTATATAGTGGGAAAAAGTGGTTTTTATGCTTATATTAGCACCCAGATTATAATCAAATGATAAATATTGTTGGAACATATGAGTGTAAAGTAGATTCTAAAGCAAGAATACTTTTGCCTTCTCCTTTAAAAAAGCAGCTACAACATGTACTTAACGAAGGGTTTGTTATCAAGCGCTCTGTTTTCCAAAATTGTTTGGAGATTTATCCAATGCAAGAATGGAACTTAGTTGTTTCACAAGTTAATAGACTAAATCGCTTTGTTAAAAAAAACAATGAGTTTATTAGGGCTTTTTTAGCTGGATTAAAAGTTATTGATGTTGATAGTTCAGGAAGATTACTAATTCCAAAAGACTTACTTCTTTTTGCAAAATTAAATAAAGAAATTGTGTTATCCTCTTCTGTAAATATGATTGAAGTATGGGATAAAGAAGATTATGAAATATCAGTTGCTGAAACCTTACAGGACTTTGATAAATTAACAGAAGATGTTATGGGGATAAATTCAAGCCAAAATATAGATGGAATATCATAAGCCTGTTTTATTAAGAGAAAGTATAGAAGGACTAAATATTAGAGAAAAAGGTGTATATGTAGATGCAACCTTTGGAGGAGGAGGGCACTCAAAGATGATTATAAAAAAATTGAAAGGGGGTAAACTCTTTGCTTTTGATCAAGATTTTGATGCACTAAATAATACTATTGATCATAAGGATTTTAAACTAATACATTCAAATTTTAGATATATCGAAAACTTTTTAAGGATGGAAGGCATAAAAAAAATTGATGGTTTGCTAGCAGACTTAGGTGTTTCATCTCATCAATTTGATACACCTAAAAGAGGATTTTCTTTTAGATTTAGTTCAGATCTTGATATGAGAATGAATTTAAATAATGATTTAACAGCTAAATATATTGTAAATCATTATGGTTTGGAAGATTTATCAAATTTGTTATATAGTTATGGTGAATTGCGTAATCCTAAAAAAATCGCATGTGCTATAATTGAATTTAGAAAAAATAAGCAAATAAGTACCACAGAAGAACTTGCTGAGATAGTATCTAAATTATACACAGATAAAATTGCTATTAAATTTTTGGCAAGAGTTTTTCAAGCAATTAGAATTGAAGTTAATGATGAAATTAACTCATTAAAAGAAATGTTATTAAGTGCTCAAAAGTTACTTAATCCACAAGGAAGAATAGCAATTATTTCATATCATTCATTAGAAGATAGATTGGTAAAAAATTTAATTAAAAAAGGAGATCTAGATGGTAATATAGAAAAAGATTTTTTTGGCAATATTCAAAAAAAATTTATTGAAATTAATACTAGAGTCATTGTACCATCTAAGCAGGAGATAAATATAAATTCCAGAGCTAGAAGCGCGAAATTAAGAGTTGCAGAAAAAAAATGACAAGTAATAGACAAAAAAATAAGAGTGTAATAAGTATTTTAAAAGGAGATTTTATTATTGGCGAAACAATTGGTAGTTACACCCCTTTTTTATTGATGTTATTTATATTAGCCCTTCTCAGTATTAGTTCATCTTTTCATTCTGAAAAACTTTTAGAAAAATCAATTAAATTAGAAAAAGAGGTTGAGCATTTATCTCGTATTCATACTGCTCATAAATTGGATTTAATGAAAATCTATAAAAGGTCAAAAGTAGAGGAGTTAGTTAAAAGTCAAGAAATCAAAACATCAAAAATACCACCTGTAATAATTGAATAATAATGAAAAAAACAAAAGGGATTATTTTACGAGTCATATTTCTATATTTATTTGTAATATCTTTTTTTGGTATTGTCATTTATCAGATTATACAAGTTCAGTTTTTTCAAGCTTCTATTAATACGAATAGTCAACCAAGATATGAAATTATTAATGCTCAAAGAGGTAATATTTTATCTGATGACGGGTCCTTACTAGCAACATCGGTCCCTCTTTACGACATTTACATAGATTTTTCAGTTATCAATAATGAAATTTTTGAAGATAATGTAAAAAGTCTTTCCAAACAACTTTCTTCTCTATTTTTGGATAAATCTGAAATAGACTATGAAAATTGGCTGAGAATTCAAAAAAACAGTAACGATAATAAATACGTGAAATTTAAGATTCAGGTTAATCAAAATAAATTAGATGCTGTAAAAATGATGCCAATTTTTGAACTTGACCGAAACAAGGGAGGGATAATTATTGAGCCTAGACTTAATCGAAAACATCCATATGGTCAATTAGCATATAGAACTATCGGAAGATTAAGAAAATACAACACTGTTGGTATCGAAAGATCATATGATTTTTTTCTAAAAGGAGAAGATGGTTTGCAATTGAAAAAGCTTAAGAAAAAAGGATTATGGATTCCAGAAAAATCTGAATTAAATCGATCTCCCAAATCTGGACATGATATAATTACAACAATTAATATAGATATGCAGGATGTAGCTCAAGAGGCCCTAAAAAAAACTATTATAAATGAAAATGCTAACTGGGGTTGTGTTGTGTTAATGGAAGTTGAAACAGGAGAAGTTAAAGTTATTTCTAATCTTAGTAAGGATTCTGTAGGCAATATAAAAGAGGACTATAATTACGCTATTGGTAGACATATGGCCCCTGGTTCAACTTTTAAGTTAGCTTCAATTATTGCTGGCCTAGAAAATAATAAGTTTGAGTTATCTGATTTAATTGATTTGAACGGAGGAGAAATAAAATATTATGATAGAACTATGAAAGATTCTCCTCATAAATTTGATAAAGTATCAATTGCACAATCATTTATTATTTCTTCAAATGTTGGAGTATCTAAAATTATAAATGATGCTTATAAAAAAAATCCACAGGAATTTATTAATCAAATTAATAAATTAGGATTTAACTCCCCATTAGATCTTGAACTATTATATCCTTCAGCACTTTACATTCCTAGCCCTAAAAAATCTAACTGGTCAGGAGTAACTTTACCATGGATGTCAATAGGATATGAAATGGCAATTTCTCCCCTTCATATGTTGACATTTTATAATGCTATCGCAAATAAGGGCAAGATGATGTTACCTATTTTTACAACATCTATTAGATTACATGGAAAAGATATAATTTACAAACATCCTAAAGTAGTTAAATCAACAATTTGTTCTGAACTAACAATTAACAAAATAATTCCAATGTTAACAGGAGTTGTGGAGGATGGGACTGCAAAAAATATTAAAAATACAGATTATAAAATTGCAGGTAAAACAGGAACAACGGTACTTAATTATGCAAGTAGAAAAAAAGATGAGGATAAGACATATCAAGCCTCTTTTGTTGGTTTTTTTCCAGCTGATAAGCCTAAATATTCTTGCATAGTTGTAGTTAATGAACCAAAAAATGGTCAAGTTTATGGTGGAAAAGTAGCCGCTCCTATTTTCAAAGAATTAGCCGATAAGATTTACTCTTCAGATCTTGATTTGCATAAACCTATAAAAGCTAGCAGTGTTAGTTTAGATCTTCCTATAGTTAAATCTGGAAATTATTATGATGCAAATTTAGTTCTTGAAAAATTAGGTATGAAATTTAATACTCTAAAATCAAACTATTTTATTGCTAAAACTAGTTCAACAAGTATTTTATTGACTGAAAATAATATTATAGATAGTCTAAAAGAAAATAAGATGCCTAACTTAATTGGGATGAATTTGTCTGATGCATTACATCTATTGTATCAATTTGGATTTTCCACAGAAGTTAATGGTTATGGTAAAATTATTTATTGCCTCGATGCAAATGATAAAAAAATAAATGTTGGGCAGAAAATAACAAAAGGTTCTTTAATTAAAATTCAGTTAGGATAATGTTTTTAAAAGATTTACTCTATAAAGTTAATATTTTACATCTTGTTGGTTCTACTGATATTAATATAGTTGATCTACAATTTGATTCTAGATTAGTAAAAAAAGGTTCTATTTTTTTTGCAATTAAAGGAATTGATCATGACGGTCATATTTTTATAAACGATGTAATAAAAAAACGGGCTATTGCAGTTGTTGTTGAAGAATTACCCAAAAGTATAAACTCCAATGTAACATACATAAAAGTTTCAGATACAAAAAAAGCTATGGGTATTATGGCTGCTAACTTCTTTAAAAATCCATCTGAAAAAATTAAATTAATTGGAGTAACGGGAACTAATGGTAAAACAACTATTGTTAGCTTATTACATCAGTTATTTTCATTGCTTGGAGAAAATGTTGGTATGCTATCTACTATTGAAAATAAAATTATTGATAAAACAACTAATTCAACACACACCACATCAGATATTTTAACAATAAATTATATGTTAAATAAAATGATTGATCAAGATTGTAAATACTGTTTTATGGAAGTTAGCTCTCATGCATTAGAACAGGGCAGAGTAAATAGTTTAAATTTTGCTGGAGGTATTTTTACTAATCTTACTAGAGATCATTTAGATTATCACAATACATTTTCTGAATATAGAGATGTTAAAAAATCTTTTTTTGATTCTCTAAGTCAGAATGCTTTTTCATTAATCAATATTGACGATAAAAATGGGATTAAAATGTATGAAAATACAAAGTCCATTGTTAAGACTTATGCTTTAAAAAAAATAGCTGACCATAGTTGTAAGATTTTAGAAAATGAATTTGAAGGCATGTTGTTAAAAATCGCAAAAACTGAATGCTGGGTTAGATTGGTTGGGGAGTTTAATGCATATAACGTTTTATCTGTATATGCAGCTGCACGAGAATTAGGATTTTGTTCAATGAAAATTCTTAGATCTTTAAGTTTGTTAAAACCAGCACAAGGAAGATTTGATATTATTAGAAGTGAAAATAAAATTACAGGTATTGTCGATTATGCTCATACCGATGATGCCTTGTCTAAAATTCTGAATACGATAAATGATATTAAAAAAAATAGTTCAGAAATAATAACTGTTTTTGGATGTGGGGGCAATCGAGATAGATCAAAACGATCAATTATGACAAAAGTTGCATGTAACAAAAGTAAGCTAGTTGTTATTACATCTGATAATCCAAGATCAGAAAGTTTAGAAGATATTTTTGAAGATATGCAGGAAAAACTAGAGATAAATCAGAAAAAAAAATTACTAGTTATCTCAGATAGAAAGCAAGCTATAAGAACCGCTGTCAAGCTAGCTAAATCAGAGGATATTATTTTGATTGCAGGTAAAGGGCATGAAAAATTTCAGGAAATTAATGGAGAGAAAATACCATTCGATGATATGAATGAATTAAAAAAATCACTTAATATAAACAAAATATAATGTTATACCATTTATTTGAATATTTGAATAATACTTATGAATTGCCAGGTTCAGGATTGTTTAAGTATATTTCATTTCGAGCTGCATTAGCTGTAATAACATCGCTGTTAGTTTCAATGGTTTTTGGAGGTAAGATTATTAAATTAATAGAGAGAAAACAAATTGGAGAAGAAGTAAGAAAATTAGGATTATCAGGAGAAGATAATAAAAAAGGAACTCCTACTATGGGGGGACTTATAATATTATCTGCAATATTAATACCAACAGTTTTATTCACAGATTTAAGTAGTATTTACATTCAAATTATGATTTTAACCACTATATGGTTAGGTTTAATTGGTTTTGCCGATGACTATATTAAAGTTTTTAAAAAAAATAAATCAGGCTTGGCTGGAAGATTTAAAATTTTAGGTCAAATTATTATTGGAATTGTTGTTGGATTAGTGATGGTTTTTCACCCTGAGATTGTTATCAAACAAAAAGTAGATAATCAACAAACTACTATAGAAAATAAAATAATTAGTGAATCTTCTATTACTTCTTCATTTCAAAAAAAAGCTGAAAAAACCTCTAAAACAACTATTCCATTTTTTAAAAATAATGAATTTGATTACCATGTGATAACAAGTTGGATGGGTGAGTCTGCAAGTAAGCATGCTTGGATTTTTTTTATTCTTATAGTTATTATAATTATTACTGCAGTTAGTAACGGAGCAAATTTAACAGATGGTCTTGATGGTCTTGCAACAGGTTCATCTGCTATTATTGGTTTAACTTTAGTTGTTTTTGCTTATGTTTCTGGTAATATTATTGCTGCAGATTATTTAAATATCATGTATATTCCCAATACGGGGGAGCTAGTTGTATATATGTCTGCTTTTGTTGGTGCCTGTGTTGGATTTATGTGGTACAACTCATATCCAGCTCAGGTTTTTATGGGTGATACTGGGTCTTTAGCATTGGGAGGGATAATTGCAGTAGTAGCTATATTAATCAGAAAAGAATTACTAATTCCACTTCTATGTGGAATTTTCTTAATTGAAAACTTATCTGTTTTGATTCAGGTAGGTTATTTTAAATATACCAAAAAAAAATATGGTATTGGTAAAAGAGTATTCAAAATGGCCCCCTTGCATCATCATTTTCAAAAAAAAGGTATTCATGAAAGTAAAATTGTAACAAGATTTTGGATTGTAGGAATAATACTAGCGGTTTTAACATTTGTAACACTTAAGTTAAGATAATGAATAATAGAATTGTTGTTTTAGGAGGAGGTATTAGCGGTATTGGAGCAGCTTTATTAGCTAAGAGAAAAGGTTTTAATATATTTTTATCTGAGAAGGGAAGACTAAGTTCCACAAACAAGAAAATATTAGACGATAATAATATTTCTTGGGAACAGAATAAACACACTGAAGCAAAAATTTTTAATGCTAAAGAGGTTATTAAAAGTCCTGGAATTCCAAATTCATCTGAAATTATTTTAAAATTAAAGTTAGCAAAAATCCCTATAATATCTGAAATCGAATTTGCCTATCGCTATACAAATGCAAAGATTGCAGCTATAACAGGTTCAAATGGAAAAACAACAACAACTTTAATACTTGGTCACATACTTAAAAATGCTGGTTTTAATGTTCTTGTTGCAGGAAACGTTGGTATTGGATTTGCATCTTCTATTGCAGAGAGGGACTATGATTATATTGTATTAGAGTTAAGTAGCTTCCAACTTGATGATATTAATAAGTTTAAATGTGATGTCGCTATTCTTTTAAATATTACTAAGGATCATCTTGATAGATATCAAAATAGTTTCAAAAAATATATCGCATCCAAACTTAAAATTACTAAAAATCAAAAAAAATCAGATATACTAATTTATAATTCTGATGATGTTATGTTAAAAAATATAAATACAGAAGCAAAAAAAATTCCGCTATCATTTTCACATCCACAAAAAAATGGTGGTTTTTTAAAAAAAGAAAAAATAATTATTAATCTAAATAATACAACTATGACTATTCAAGAGTTAGCACTACAAGGTAAACATAATATGTTCAATACTATGGCAGCTGCAATTGCAGCCAGAGTTTTTGAAGTACAGGATTCTGTTATTAGACAGTCCATGTTAGATTTTAAAAATGTTGAACACAGATTGGAATTCGTCCTTACTATTAATGGTATAGATTTTATCAATGACTCCAAAGCTACAAATGTAAATTCAAGTTGGTTTGCATTAGAGAGTATGAAAAAACAAGTTGTGTGGATTGTAGGAGGTGTTGATAAAGGAAATGAATATTCTGATCTTTTTTCAATTGTTAAAGAGAAAGTAAAAGCAATTATTTGTTTAGGTGATAGTAATCAGAATATAATACACTCATTTCAAGGCAAAGTTGAAACAATAGTTCAAGCTTCAAGCATGAAAGAAGCGGTTAATCATTCTTTTAATTTAGCCGAGAAAGGAGAAACTGTTTTATTGTCACCAGCTTGTGCAAGTTTTGATTTGTTTGAAAACTTTGAAGATAGAGGATTGCAGTTTAAAAATGCTGTTAGATCACTTTAAATGAAACCATTCTATAAAAATATAAGATTTAAGGGCGATTTAATTATTTGGCTTACAGTTGCTTTTTTTTCTCTATTTTCTATTATGGTTGTTTACTCAACAGCTGGATTTTTGGATATGATTGATCATTCAATCAAGTTATTTGTTGGAGTAGTGGCTATGTATATTGTTCATCTGGTACCTTTTAAATATTTTTCAAAAATAGGTCAAATAGGATACTATGTTTCGTTAGTTCTCCTGTTTTTAGTTTTTTTAATTGGTATATCTGTAAATGGAGCTTCTAGATGGATTGCAATTGCAGGTTTGCAATTTCAACCATCAGATATTGCTAAGTTAACAGTTATACTTTTTGTAGCACGTCAAATTAGTGTTCACAGAAAAAATATTAATAATTTAAAGGGTTTTATAAAGTATTTATTACTTCCTCTACTTGTTGTATGCGTTTTAGTTCTTCCAAATAACTTTTCAACTGCTTCTCTAGTTTTTTTTAATGGTGTTATTTTGATGTATTTAGGAGGAGTTAGGTTGAGTTATATTGGCAAGTTATTTTTGGTATCTTTTGTAATTGCATTTTCAATTTACTCATTAACCAAATATAGTTCATTAGGAGAAAAAATAATGCCTCGTTCAGTAACTTGGGTAAATCGTATTGATTCTTTTTTGGGAGATAAAAATGAAATGATGGGTAAAGACTACCAACAGGTGCAAGCATTAGTTGCTATTCAAAACGGAAAGATTCAAGGATTGGGACCCGGTAAAAGTAAACAAAGAGGAGTTTTACCTTATTCAGAGTCGGATTTTATTTTTGCAATATTATTGGAAGAATATGGTTTAATAGGGGCGTCATTATTAATTTTGTTTTATTTAATATTACTCTTTAGAGCCATAAAAATATATTTAAAGACAGACAGTATTTTTGGAAGCTTAATTGTTGTTGGATTAGTATTTTCAATTGTATTTCAAGCTTTAGTCAATATGCTTGTTTCGGTATCAATAATGCCAGTTACTGGGCAGACATTACCCTTTATAAGTATGGGAGGGACATCATTAGTTTTTACTTTTATTTCAATAGGTATAGTTTTAAGTGTAAGTAGAGATTCATTAATTGGTAATTATGAATAAAATTAAAATAATTATAAGTGGAGGTGGTACAGGAGGTCATATTTTTCCTGCTTTGGCTATTGCTAATGCAATTGAAAAATATAATAATAATGTAGAATTTTTATTTGTAGGAGCTAAAGACAGAATGGAAATGCAAAAAATACCAGCTGAGGGTTATAAAATTAAAGGATTATGGATTAGTGGTATACAAAGAAAATTTGATTTACGCAATTTTCTGTTTCCTATAAAACTTCTAGTAAGTTTATATAAAGCAAAAAAAATAGTTAACGACTTTAAACCAGATTTAGCAATAGGTACTGGAGGATATGCTAGTGCTCCATTAATCTACATAGCTGCAAAGCAATCAATACCAACTTTAATTCAAGAGCAAAATTCTTACCCTGGAATTACTAATAGAGTTTTAAGTAAATATGTTAACTGCATTTGTGTAGCATATGATAAAATGGAAAGATTTTTTCCATCAAAAAAAATGATTTTTTCTGGTAATCCAATTCGATCAAATATTTTAAGCTTTGATAAACTTAGAAAAGAAAGTAAGAGTTTTTTTAAGATAAATAATTCAAATGAGACGGTTTTAATTTTAGGTGGTAGCTTAGGAGCGCTTTCTATTAATAATGCAATATCCAGTAATTTAAAAAAATTAAAAAATAGTAAGGTCAACATTATATGGCAAACAGGATCTTCTTATTATGAAAAAGCAATTATGTTAGTTAAGAAATGTGATATTAAAAATATTCATGTCTTTTCGTTTATAAAAGAAATGGATAAAGCTTATTCATTATCTGACATTATTGTTTCCAGAGCTGGAGCAATGGCAATTGCTGAACTATGTTATGTAAGTAAGCCTGTTATTTTAGTTCCTTCGCCAAATGTTGCTGAAAATCATCAATATAAAAATGCACAATCATTAGTTAATAAGAAAGCAGCTCTAATTGTAGAAGATTTAGAATCTAATCGTAAACTTGTAAGAGTGATTCTAGATTTATTAAATAACAAAGATCTTAGGAGCACGCTAGCAAAAAATATAAATAAGTTGTCTGTTGAAAATGCTGCTGACAAAATTGCATCTATTGCGCTAAAATTAATTAAATGAATTTAAATTCTTTAAAATATATTTATTTTCTAGGAGTTGGTGGTATTGGAATGAGTGCCTTAGCGCGTTATTTTAATGTTAAAGGAAAGAAAGTTTTTGGGTATGACAGACACAGATCAGACTTATGTTTTCAGCTAGAAAAAGAAGGTATTAATATAACATATAATCTTGATGAACAAAGATTGCCAGAAGAAGTGGTAAATTCTAATACAAAAGAAATTTTAGTTGTTTATACACCCGCAATTACTTCAGATAATACTTTGCTTAATTTCTTTCTAAATAAACAAATTAGTGTCTTAAAAAGAGCAGAGATATTAGGATTAATTTCCAACAAACTGTATACAATAGCAATTGCAGGAACTCATGGAAAAACTACAACATCAACCATGTTAGCACATATTTTGAATTATAACAAAAGAAATATATTAGCTTTTTTAGGTGGTATTAGTTCGAATTATGAAAGTAATTTTTTAATATCTGACAAAGTTGACTTAATGATTGTTGAAGCTGACGAATTTGATAGATCTTTTTTGTATTTAAAGCCTGATATTGCTGTAATAACATCAATTAGTCCTGACCATTTAGATATTTATGATGATAAAAGCGACTTATTTTTAGCGTTTCATCAATTCGCTAGTCAAGTAAAAAATGATGGGCTATTATTAGTTGAAAGTTCAATAGATTATATTTTTCCAACTCCTGCTAATGGATTAAAACTTACATATTCTGCTAAAAGTAAACAGTCTACTATTTTTGTGGAACATATTCAAAATAAAAATAATACATATTATTTTAATTTTAAATCAAAGTTAAATAAGAATATAACTCAAAATGACAGTTTGATCGGTATTAATATGCCTGGAATACATAATATAAGTAATGCTTTGGCTGCATCATTTATAGCATCTTATTTAGGTTTGTCTAAAATTGAAATAGATGATGCTTTTTCAACATTTAAGGGCATTAATAGAAGATTTCAAAAACATATTGATAGTGAAAAGCTTGTATATATCGACGATTATGCACATCATCCTAATGAGGTTAAGGCAACAATTGCAACTGTTAAAGATATTTATCCTTTAAAAAAATTAACAGTTATTTTTCAGCCACATTTATATACTAGAACAAGAGATTTTGCACAAGATTTTGCTGATTCATTTGCACATGTTGATGAACTTATATTATTAGATATTTATGCTGCAAGAGAAAATCCAATTGAAGGTATTACATCAGAAATGTTGTTAAAACTCTGTAGTAACCGTAATAAATTTCTTTGTAAGAAGAAAAATTTATTATCATTTTTAAAGAAAAGTAATCTAGAAATATTATTAACCCTTGGTGCAGGTGATATAGGAAGTTTTGCACAACCAATCAAAAAAATACTGGATTAATGATTAATTTTTTTAAAGTATTAAAGTGGTCTTTATTAATTTCTATTTTGATTTTATTAATAAAATATACTAACAGAAGCACATTAAATCAAAAAATAAAAATCAATCATATATCTATTGAATCAACAGAGGAAAAATTTTTAACTGATCAAAACATACTTAAATATATTAAAAAATTATTTCCAAATTTTGGTAACATCAAAATAAATAGCTTTCAATCAGCAAAGTTGGAGGCGTATCTAATGCAACATCCAGCAATAAAAAATGCAGAAGTTTATTTTGAACAAAATGGTGAAATTGGAATTGTTATTGAACAAAAAAAAGCAGTTGTTAGAATTAAAACTTTAAATGATGATTATTATTTAGATGAGTACGGAGAAAAAATGAAGCTATGTGAAAATTATTTTCCTAAACTAATTGTTGCTTCTGGAAATATTAGTGCTGCCAACCACAAGCAAATTTTTGATTTTATTAGATATTTGAGTAAATCTAATTTTTGGAAAGCACAGATATGCCAAATATACTTTGCCAAGGAAGATATATTTTTAATACCAAATATTGGAAATCATAAAATTAACATTGGGAATTTCAATAATATTTCGTCTAAATTAGATAACTTATATAAATTTTATACCAAAGCTATTTCTAGCAAGGGCTGGCAGACTTACAGTGAAATTAATCTAAAATTTAATAATCAGATTGTATGTATAAAAAGATAAAAAAATGATGAAAACAATCAAAAATGTTCCACCTGATGCATTTATTGTTGGTCTAGACATTGGAACAACAAAAATTTCCGTTATGATAGGGAAGAAAAATCAAAATGGAAAGTTAGAGATTTTATCTAACGGATGCTCTGTTTCGAGTGGTGTCAGTAGAGGTATCGTTTCGAATATAGATAAGACGGTAACTTCAATATTAGATGCAATTGATCATGTTAAAAAGCAGTTAGATGTGGATATAAAGGACGTGTTTGTTGGAATTGCAGGACAGCATATCAAAAGCCTACAACATAGGGGAGAAATTGTTCGAGATAATATTGATTTAGAAATCAACAAGCAAGATATAGATAAATTAAAGTCTAATATGTTTAAGATAGTAACTATACCTGGAGAAAAAGTTATACATGTCATTCCTCAGGAATATACCGTTGATGGAGAGGACGGCATTGAAGATCCGGTAGGTATGTCTGGTGTGAAATTAGAAGCTAATTTTCATGTCATTACTGCACAAATTGGAGCAGTCAGAAATATCATTAAATGTGTTAAAAAAGCAGGTCTAAATCCCGTAGATTTAATTTTAGAGCCTTTTGCATCTGCAGTTGCAACATTAGATGATGATGAATTAAGAGAGGGAGTTGCCCTTGTAGATATAGGTGGAGGGACAACAGATGTTGCTATTTTTTTAGGTAACATAATTAGGCATACTGCAGTCATACCTTTTGGGGGTAATATTATAACCAAAGATATCAAATCAGGATTAGAAATTTTAGATAAGCAAGCTGAATTATTGAAAATAAAATTTGGCTCCGTTATGTATACAGACGAGCAAGAAAATGTTGTAGTTGCAATACCTGGTCTTAGAGGAGGCCCACCAAAAGAAATTGCTGTAAAGAATTTATCAGAAATTATAGGAGCAAGATACAATGAAATTATAGATCTTGTATATCATGAAATCAAATCTTCTGGATATGAAAATAAATTAATGACTGGTATTGTTATGACAGGTGGTGGTTCCATGATAAGAAATTTAAAGCAGTTAGTGTCTTATATTACCGGTAAAGACGTAAGAATCGGCTATCCTAATGAACATCTTGGTCCTGAATCTAAGGATTTAGTTGTTAGTCCAATGTATTCTACGGGCGTAGGTTTAGTTTTAAAAGGATTTGAAGAATTAGAAGAAAATTCAAAAATCAATAATATTAATATAAAAAATAAAGAAGTAGATAAAGAATCTTTAATTGATAGAATTAGTAGCTGGTTTATTGAAGACCAGTTAAATTAATAAAAATAAATAAATAAATATGACTGAAATAAATTTAGATATGGAGTTCCAAATGCCAAAAAATCAATCATCTCAAATTAAAGTTATGGGAATCGGTGGTGGTGGTAGTAATGCGGTAAATTATATGTTCGAAAATGGAATAAAAGGTGTAGATTTTGTTATTTGTAATACAGATGCACAAGCTTTAGAGGCAAGTTTAGTTCCTACTAAGATACAACTTGGGATTAATTTAACTGAAGGCCTAGGTGCAGGGGCAAATCCTGATGTAGGTAAACGCGCCGCTGAAGAAAGTTCTGATCGAATTACAGAATTACTAGATTCTAATACAAAAATGTTGTTTATTACTGCAGGAATGGGAGGAGGTACTGGTACAGGTGCAGCACCTATAATTGCTGAAATTGCTAAAGAAAAGAACATATTGACAGTAGGTGTTGTGACAGTCCCTTTTGCAACTGAAGGCGGGTTTAGAAGAAAGTATGCTGATGAAGGAATTCTTGAGTTAAAAAAGTATGTAGATACTCTATTAGTTATTGATAATGAAAAATTAATTGAAGTTTACGGAGATCTTACTTTTACATCTGCTTTTGCAAAAGCTAACGAAGTTTTAAATACTGCAACCAAAGGAATTGCTGAAGTTATTTCACAGCATCTTTTAGTTAATATTGATTTAAATGACGCCAGAAAAGTACTAGAAAATAGTGGGACAGCGGTAATGGGTCAAGCAAAAGTAGAAGGTGAAAATAGAGCAATTGAGGCTGTTGTTCAAGCACTAGATTCCCCTCTCTTAAATGATAATGATATTACTGGAGCTAAGCAAGTGTTGCTGAAAATTGTTACTGGAGATGGCGATGGAGAGATAAAAATGTCAGAATTAGCTAAAATTAAAAATAAAATACAGCAAGCAGCAGGAACAAATGTTAATATAATTGAGGGGATAGGTATTGATCCTGATTTAGGATTATCAATTAGCGTTACAGTAATAGCAACCGGTTTTGAGGAGAAAAGGAAACCTAAAAAGAAAACAGTTATTGATTTAAATCAGAATATTGAAAAAATTAATAATTCTAATTTAGAATCTAAAGAAACTAATGATCTATCTTCCGAAAAAGAATTAGGGTATCAAATATCTTTGTTAGAAAACGAAAATGATTTTAATTTAGATAGCAGCGTTAAAAATGACGAAACTAATGAAATCTTAAATGATGAAATTAATAATGAAATTGAGGATGATAATTTTACAAAAAATCAGTCACTTAAAGAAGAAGAATCATTTGTGAATAATAAAATTGTACTTGATTTAAGTGATTCAATAGATAATATCGATAATAAAAATTCATTAGGTTTAGAAAATTGTATCTCTGAAAATAAAATTAAAAAGGAAGAAAATAATGAAGAAGAGATTTTTAAAGCAGAATCAAAAGATAATGATATTAATATTAAAAAAGATCAAGGACAAATTCAAGATCAAAAAATTGTTTTAAAATTGGATGAGAATGAACAAATACAAAATGAAAATAAAATTGAAACTATTGAAAATCTTGAGATAAATTCTGATGCAATGAAAGTTCAAGCACGAGAAAGAGAAGAAAGACTAAGAACTATTTCTATGCAGTTAAGAACTCCATCTGGACTAACTTCTTTGGAAGATGTTCCTGCATATAAAAGAAATAATATAGAGCTGACTGATATAAGTCACTCCTCAAAAAGCGAGATTTCATCTTTCGTTTTAGATTCTAAAAATGAAAAAAAAACTGAATTAAGGCAAGATAATTCATTTTTGCATGATAATATTGACTAAAAAACCCCCGTTAAATTTTTTAACGAGGGTTTTAAATTTAATTAATATCAAATTTTTTACATCATGCCTGGCATACCCCCTCCCATAGGAGGCATTGCTGGAGCAGGGTTGTCTTCTTTGATTTCTCCAATCACGCACTCTGTTGTTAGTAGCATTCCTGCAACAGATGCTGCGTTTTCAAGTGCTACTCTTACCACTTTTGCGGGATCAATTACACCAGCGTTATATAGATTTTCGTAATTTTCTGTTTTTGCATTAAATCCAAAATCATTTTTACCATCACGAACTTTTGCTACAATGACACTCCCCTCAAGACCAGCATTTTCTACTATTTGTCTTAAGGGTTCTTCAGCGGCTCTTGTTATAATATTAATTCCAGTTTGTTGATCATCATTATCTCCTGAAAGTTTAGCTAGCTTTTCAGTTGCTCTTACTATTGCTACTCCTCCACCAGGAACAATACCTTCTTCTACAGCGGCTCTAGTTGCAGCAAGAGCATCATCAACTCTATCTTTCTTTTCTTTCATTTCTACTTCTGAAGCAGCACCAACGTAGAGAACAGCAACACCACCAGCTAATTTTGCTAATCTTTCTTGAAGTTTTTCTTTATCGTAGTCAGATGAAGTACTTTCAATTTGAGCCTTTATTTGTTCAACTCTAGATTTAATAGTATTACTTTTTCCTGCACCATTAACAATAGTTGTATTATCTTTATCGGATGCTATTTTTTCGCACGTACCAAGCATATCTACTGTAGCATTTTCTAATTTAAAGCCTCTTTCTTCAGAAATTACAGTTCCATTAGTTAATATGGCAATATCTTCTAGTATTTCTTTTCTTCTGTCACCAAATCCAGGTGCTTTAACTGCACACACTTTAAGAGCACCACGTATTTTGTTTACTACTAAAGTTGACAATGCTTCTCCATCAACATCTTCAGCAATAATAAATAGAGGTCTACCAGATTTTGCAGTTTCTTCAAGAATTGGAAGAAGATCTTTCATTGCTGATATTTTTTTGTCGTAAATTAGAATATAAGGGTTTTCCATATTTGTTTCCATCTTGTCTGCGTCTGTAATAAAATATGGTGATAAGTATCCTCTATCAAACTGCATTCCCTCAACAACTTCAACATGTGTTTCTGTCCCCTTTGCTTCTTCAACAGTAATAACACCTTCTGTTTTTACTTTTTTCATTGCTTCAGCTATTAGGCTACCAATTACAGGATCATTATTGGCTGATATAGTTCCAACTTGTTCTATTTTTTCATATGAACTTCCTATTTCTTTTGATTGTGTTTTTATGTCTTTAATTAAAACTTCTACAGCTTTATCAATTCCTCTTTTGACTTCCATTGGGTTTGCTCCAGCTGCAACATTTTTTAATCCAGCAGTGATTATAGCTTGTGCAAGTACTGTTGCTGTTGTAGTACCGTCACCAGCCGCATCATTTGTATTTGAAGCAACTTCTTTGACCATTTGAGCTCCCATATTTTCAATTGTATCTTCTAATTCAATTTCTTTTGCCACTGTAACACCATCTTTTGTAATTTGTGGTCCCCCGAAACTTTTACCTATTACTACATTTCTTCCTTGAGGTCCTAATGTTACTTTAACAGCATTAGCTAAAGCATCTACACCTTTTTTAAGTGCATCTCTTGATTCTGTATCGAATGTTATATTTTTTGCCATTTTTTTTTATTTTAAGATTGCTAAAATTTCAGATTCTTTCATTATAAGGTAGTCTTCACCTTCGTGTTTTAATTCATTTCCAGCGTATTTTCCATATAGTATGGTGTCACCAGCTTTAACAGTCATAGAGTGATCTTTTGTCCCACTTCCTACTGATACTACTGTACCTTTTTGAGGTTTTTCTTGAGCTGTGTCTGGAATAATTATTCCTGATGCAGTTTTTGTTTCTGCTCCCGCTTGCTTAATTATAACTCTATCTGCAAGTGGTATAATTTTTATTTTTGACATAGTTTTTAATTATTTATTGTTATTATATTACTAAATTTATATGTTAAGATATCAGCTACAATTATTATGCCATGCTAAAATAAGATGTAATTTTGTCATGCAAGATCTTGATTATTAGTAAATTTTGTCATTTCTATTGCGCTGATTGTGACTGATTATTTGTTGCAGGAAGCGTATTTTCAATACCTTTAATTGGATTTGATTTTTTGCTCTTTGAGATCGCTATGTAGTTTGTTGCTAATGATAAAATAATTAAAGCAATAACCAATGTCCATGTTGTTTTTTCTAAAAAATCAGTTGTTTTTTTTGCTCCCATAATCTGATTTCCACCTCCACCTCCAAAGGCTGAAGATAAACCGCCACCTTTTGGATTTTGAGCTAAAACAATTAATAAAAGAAGAACACAAGTAATGATTATTAAAATAATTAAGAAGTTTGACATTTTATTTTGTTTTTTATTAATTCTATTTGGGCTGCAAAGAAAGTACTTTTTTTTGGATATTTCAAAATTAATTTTTTGTAAGAATCTATTGCCTTTTTATAATGTTGCTGTTCAAAATACACCTTAGCGAGTGTAGGCGTAACTAATTCTGTATTTTCGATTAAACTCTCTTTTGCTGCTTCAGGAGCTTTAAAAAATTTTGTTTTTTCATTGTTTTTTATTGAAATTTTTTGCTCTAGAAACTTATTTATTAGTTTATCAGAGGATTTATCTTTTCTGTTTATTTTTTGTAAATTATGAATAGATAACCACTCAGAAAAAGAATATGATTCATCTTCATTAAATTTTAGTGTAGATGAAATATTTTTTTTCTTATCAATTGTATTTAAGTTTCTTAAAATTGGCTTTTGTGATTTTTCTAATTTAATAATATTAAATAGAGTTTTTCTATTTATACAGATAGCAGCAGCTTTTTTCAAAAAATTGTTGTATCTGATACTTTCAGAAATTAGTAACACTTTTGCTAAGATCAGGTAGCTAGTTTGAAAATAAGGGTACTTTAAAATTAAATTATCAATTTGACTAATTTCTTCTTTATCAAGAACATCTATATTTTTAATGTATGATATGATTTTATTCTTTTTCATTACCAATTAACAAATGCTTTATTAAAGGTGTCTTCTGCAAGTTCTTTCGTGATTTCATTAATTAAATCTAATTCTATTTCTGCAAAATTTGTTGCGCTTTCAAAGTCTCTGTATCTACTAAATGTAGTTTTATAATTTAGATTTTCATCCTTTGTATTTGTGAAATCAACTTTTAAGTTTATAGTTAGTCTATTTTTCGCCGCAGTTTCATTAGAATTTATCGCAATCGGCTTGATTTCATACTTAGTTATAATAGCTGAAAAATTTAAATCCGCTATACTTTCTTCTAATAAAGTAAGATTAGTTTGATTTAAAATAAGATCTTGTAAATTATCTTTAGTTATTTGGCTAAGAGAAGAAGGGGAATTTGAGATTTGTGAGTCAATATTGTTTAATGAAAATGATTTTATTTCTTCAGAGATTGAAGCGCCTGAAAATGAATAGATATTACATGAAATAATTGTTAAATAAAAAAATATGCATACAATTTTAAGTGTCTTCATAACCCAAATTCTTTTAACTTTCTGTAAAGAGTTCGTTCGGAAATACCAAGTTCAGAAGCTGCATCCTTTCTTTTTCCTTTGTGTTTTAATAATGATTTTTCAATTAGTTTTTTTTCATGCTCAAATAAAGATAAAGATTCTTCTACATCAATTGTTTGAGTTATTTGTTCTTGATTTAGAATAAGATTTTCTTTTTCTTTTTCTTCTTTAAAAATTGTTGAGTTTAGTGACTGTAAAATTTCATTATTATCTTCTTTTTGAATTAAATCATATGTAACTTTTTTAAGTTCATTTAGATCTTTTTTCATGTCAAAAAGAACTTTATATAAAATTTCTCTTTCAGAAAATTCGGACTTTGATTCATCTTGAAATTTTATTATCTGGTTAGTTTCAGCTTTAGGTAATGAACTTAACACTTTGTTTTCAGTTATATGCCTTTCTTTCTCAATTATAGATAATTGAGCTACGAAATTTCTTAGTTGTCTGATATTTCCAGGCCATGGATACTTAAGTAAAACATCTAATGCTCCATCAGATAGTCTTATAGGAGGTGTTTTATATTTTTCTGAGAAATCTCCAGCAAATTTTTTAAATAACAAATTTATATCGTTTCCTCTGTTTCTTAATGCAGGAAGACTAATACTAATCGTATTTAATCTATAATATAAATCTTCTCTAAATTTACCTTTTTTTACAGCTTCAGGCAAATTTACATTAGTAGCTGCAATAATTCTAACATTAACTTTTTGAGGTTTAGAAGATCCAACTTTTATTATTTCTCCGTTTTCTAGTACTCTTAACAATCTTGCTTGGGATTCGACAGGAAGCTCCCCAACCTCATCTAAAAAAATTGTTCCTTCATTTGCTGCTTCAAAATAACCTTTTCTCTTCTCGTGAGCTCCAGTAAATGATCCTTTTTCATGTCCAAAAAGTTCAGAATCAATAGTTCCTTCAGGTATAGCACCGCAATTAACTGAAATGTAAGGATTATGCTTTCTGTTACTATTTTGATGTATAATTTTGGGAATATTTTCTTTACCTGTACCGCTTTCACCTATTACTAAAATAGAAATATCGGTTGGAGCAACTTGTAAAGAAACATTTAAAGCAGTTTCTAGTCTAGGACAGTTTCCTATAATTCCAAATCTTGCTTTTGTTTGTTGTAAATTCATTTTTTAACTATTTTTCCTTTAAGAGTAGCAGATGTGCAATCTATAATTTTAACCATAACATATTCTCCAATATTGTAGTTGTTTTTTTTGAAAACTACTGTTGCATTGTGAGTTGTTCTTCCATAAAACTCATCATTTGATTTTTTTGAAATTCCTTCAATAAGTACTTTTAATGTTTTACCAATCTTATTTTGCATGTTAATCAAAGAATGTTGAGTTTGTTTTTCAATTATTTCTACTAGTCTTTTCTGTTTAATATTTTCATTTACATCGTCTTCCATTCTAGCCGCAGGTGTGTTTGGTCTCTCAGAATACTTAAACATATATCCAAAATCATATTTAACATAATCCATTAGAGAAAGAGTATCTTTGTGATCTTTCTCTGTTTCTGAACAAAATCCAGTAATTATATCCATAGATATTGCACAATCTGGAATTAGTTTTTTGATATTGTCTATTAACTGAATGTACCCTTTTCTATCATACCCTCTTTTCATCAATTTTAAAATTCTTGTGCTTCCTGATTGTACGGGCAAATGTATGTAATTACAAATATTTTCATATTTAGCTATTTTTTTAATTACATCAATGGTCATATCTTGTGGGTTTGAAGTTGAGAATCTGACTCTCAATTTAGGACTAATTTGGGCAACTCTCTCCAGCAAATCTGCAAAATTTATGCTTTTTTTTCTTGCTTCAATATTTGCTTTTTTAAAGTTCTTTTTTGGCCCTCCTCCATACCATAAATATGAATCTACATTTTGACCAAGTAATGTTATCTCCCTATATCCATCATTAAAAAGTTCTTTGCATTCTTCAATAATACTTTCGGGAGCTCTACTTCTTTCTCTTCCTCTGGTGTACGGGACTACACAAAATGTACACATGTTATCACATCCTCTAGTAATTGAAACAAAAGCTGTAACACCATTACTGTTAATTCTAATAGGACTTATATCAGCGTAGGTTTCTTCAAGTGATAGCAGCACATTAACAGATTTTTTTTGGTCTTCAACTTGTCTTAAAATGTTTGGAAGGTCTCTGTATGCATCAGGCCCCACAACAATATTTACTAGCTTTTCTTCTTCTAAAAATTTTTCTTTTAGTCTTTCAGCCATACATCCTAATACACCTACAAGCATATTAGGGTTTGATGATTTTTTAATAGAATTGTAAAATTTTAATCTTTTTCTAACAGTTTGTTCTGCTTTTTCTCTAATGGAGCATGTATTAACAAAAACGAGATCAGCATTTGTTATATCATTAGTTGTAGTAAAACCTTCTTTGGAAAGTATTGAAGCAACAATTTCACTATCAGAAAAATTCATTTGACAGCCGTAACTCTCAATATAAAGTTTTCGCTTGCTTTGCTTTTCACTATTAAGCATAAGCACATCACCTTGATGTTTTTCGATGATTAATTTGTTATTTGATTGCTTAATTGTTTTCAAAAACTTGATTTTAAAATCGCAAAAATATAAAAAAACTGACAATGTGACAGTTTGATATTGATTTATATTATATATAATATAACAAATTGTCACACATAAAATATTTTAAAATTTCAAAAAACCTATTTAAATTTGCAACATATTTAAATTCATTATCATGCCAAGCAATTTAGTTATTGTCGAATCTCCTGCAAAAAAGAAAATTATACAAGGTTTTTTGGGAAAAGATTTTGTTGTTGAATCTAGTATTGGTCATATTAGAGATTTACCTAAGAAAGGAGGTATGGCTATTGACATCAATAATGGTTTTATTCCAACTTATGAGGTTTCAAAAGATAAAGAAAAAGTAGTAAAACAACTAAAAAATGTTGCCAAAAAAGCTAAGACAATCTGGTTAGCAACTGATGAAGATAGAGAAGGTGAAGCAATAGCCTGGCATCTGATCGAAGCTCTAAAGCTGGATGCTAGCAAAACTAAAAGAATTGTTTTCCATGAAATAACCAAAAAAGCAATTTTACATGCTGTAGAAAACCCAAGATTATTGAATAAAAATTTGGTTAATGCTCAACAAGCTAGGCGAGTTTTAGATAGATTAGTAGGATTTGAATTGTCACCGGTACTTTGGAAAAAAGTACAGAGAGGTTTATCAGCTGGTCGCGTTCAGTCTGTTGCGGTCCGTTTAATTGTTGAAAGAGAAAATGATATTCAAAAATTTATTTCTAAGTCATCATTTAAAATAATTACACAATTTAAAAATACAGAAGGAAGTATAATTAAAGCTGAATTACCACAAAGATTCGATAATTATGAAAGCGCATATGTTTTTATGCAAAAGTGTAGAGATGCTAGCTTCACTGTCAATTCAATTGAAAAAAAGCCTGCAAAAAAGTCTCCTGTACCACCTTTTACAACTTCTACATTACAACAAGAAGCATCAAGAAAGTTAGGATATTCAGTTAGTCAGACTATGATTGTTGCTCAAAAGCTTTACGAAGCAGGATTTATTACATACATGAGAACTGACAGTGTGAATTTGTCAAAAGAGGCTTCTGAAGCCGCTATACAAGAAATTACAACATTGTATGGAGCTGATTATGCCCAAGAAAGATTTTATAGTAAGAAAATTAAGGGCGCTCAAGAGGCACATGAAGCAATTAGGCCCGCTTATATGCACAAAAAAACAATTGATGCAGAGGGTTCACATCAAAAGCTTTATAACCTAATTTGGAAAAGAACAATTTCTTCACAAATGACCGACGCAACTTTTGATCGAACTAACATCAAAATAAGTTTGTCTAACACTGAAGAAAAATTTATTGCCAAGGGTGAAGTAATTACTTTTGAGGGTTTTATGAAAGTATATTTAGAAGGTAAAGACGATGATAATGAAGTAAGAGATGGTGTATTACCTAACATGAAAAATGGTGAAATTTTAAAATTAGTTGAGGCAGTTGCATCTGAACAATTTACTCGTCCTCCTGCAAGATTTGCTGAAGCAAGTTTGGTTAAAAAAATGGAAGAACTGGGTATAGGACGTCCCTCTACTTATGCTTCTACAATTACAACAATTCAAAAAAGAGGTTATGTTGAAAATGAAAGTAAAGATGGGGAAGAGCGTGTCTCAAAGCTGATTACACTTAAGCAAGGAAACATTCAAGAAGCTGAAAAAAAATCTTTAGTTGGAGCTGATAAAAAGAAACTTTTTCCAACAGATATTGGAATAGTGGTTACTGATTTTTTAAAAGAAAACTTTCCAAATATTATGGAATATAGTTTTACTGCATCAGTAGAAAATGAATTTGATGAGATTGCAGAAGGCAAAAAAGTATGGAATAAAATGATAGCATCATTTTACAACAAATTTCATTCAAAAGTTAGTGAAGTTATACAAATAGCTGAAAAAGTTGTTGGTCAGAGAGATTTAGGATTAGACCCTGTAAGTGGAAAAAAAGTAATTGTGAGAATTGGACCATTTGGACCAATGGCTCAAATAGGAGAAAAAGAAGATAACGAAAGTGCACCTAAGCCAAAGTTTGCTTCATTATTAAAAAATCAAAAAATACAGACAATTACACTAAATGAAGCTCTTGATTTATTTAAGCTTCCTCGAAAGGTTGGACTTTGGAACGGAAAAGAGATTGTTGCTGCTATTGGAAGATTTGGACCTTATTTAAGATACGATGGAAAATTTACATCAATTAAAAAATCAGATGAGGAGGAACCACTAACAATAACATTAGAAAGGTCAATCGATTTGATAAAAATTAAAATGCAGGCCGATAAAGAAAGAGTTATTTCCTCATTTGATGGAAATCCTTCCATTCAAATTTTAAATGGAAGATATGGTCCCTTCATACAGTTTAATAATGAGAATAATAAAAAAATCAATGTCAAGATACCAAAAGACAAAGTCCCAAAAGATCTTACCAAGGAAGATTGTCTAGCTTTATGGGAAAATCATAAAAGTAAAATTAATAAATCTAAGTAAGGTGAACCTAAGGTCCTTTTTCAAACCTCACGCATCATCATTTATTCTTCAAAATAAAAATTGGGAAACAACACAAATCGGAAGTTTTGCTCAGATTCATAGCCCAAATTTTTTTCCAAATATTAAAGAATCTAGAATAGCGCTATTTAATGTTCCAGAATACGAAGGATCTCAAAATGAAATGAGTAATGAAAATTGTAAAATCCGCAGTTTTTTATATTCTTTTCATTTTAAGTTCAATTTACAAATTATTGATTTAGGAATTTTAAATATTCAAAAAGAAAGAAAAAATACTTTTGAATCAATTCAAAAGATTTGCGAGTTTCTAATCGAAAAAAATATTATACCTATAATTATTGGAGGAGGCCATGATATTAGCTATGCTGTCTACAAGGCTTATGCTTCTCAAAATAAATTTATTACAATGACTAATATTGATTCTAAATTTGATATTGGTACAAAAGACGATAATTTAAACTCTTTTTCTCATTTAGGCAAAATAATTGCGCACAAGCCTAGTGCATTATTTCATTTAAATCATTTAGCTTACCAAAGTTATTTTGTTTCTGAACTAGCTGTTGAAATGTTCGATGAAATGTTTTTCGATACCATGAGATTAGGTGATTTAAAGGTAAATATGCATGAGATTGAACCTATAATGAGAAATTCTGATTTTTTGAATTTTGATATATCCTCAATTCAATATCAGTTTGCTTCCGCAAATATCTATTCTTCTCCTAATGGTTTAACTGGAGAAGAGGCTTGTAAAATTATGAGATACGCTGGCTTAAGTGACAAAATCTCTTCATTAGGTCTGTTTGAATATAATCAAAATTTAGATAAAAATGGTCAAACTGCTTTTCTAATTGCAGAAATGATATGGTATTTTCTTGATGGGTATAATTTTAGAAAGAACGAGTTGAATCCAAATATCAATAATTGCACGAAGTTTACAGTAGCTTTTGAAGATGGAAAAAATGAAATTATTTTTTACAGAAGTAATACTTCAGGAAGGTGGTGGATGGGTGTCCCGATAAATATTGACACAAATCAGACTAAAAAAAAATATTTTGTTGCGTGCTCTTATTCGGATTATGAAAAGGCAAACAATGGAGATATTCCTCAAAGATGGTTAAAAACAATAAATAAGTTCAAATGAGGGAAAAGTTTTGAAATCCAGTATTTTAGCTTTTTTTTACTGATTATCAAGATCAAGAAACAAAGCTTTTTTTCCTATTGTATTAAAAATTGTTTATTTTAGCGAAAATTTTTTGTAATTTTAAATATATGAATAAGTTTATACTTATTATCACCTTTAGTGTTTTTTGTCTTATTGATACGTCTGCTCAGCAGGTACCTCAATTCAGTCAAAATATGTTTAATAAGCTTGCTAACAATCCAGGGTATGCTGGTAGTAGAGGTTTAGTTGCTACATCTGTACTTCATAGATCACAATGGATAGGTTTTGGAGAAAATAATTCAGCTGGTGCTTCGACTCAAAATTTCAGTATTGATGCAGAAATACCTTTTCTCAAAGGAGGTGTTGGATTGAATATTGTAAAAGATGACCTTGCACAATTTAGTAATTTGGGCTTGCAAGCATCATATGCTTACAGGATTGAATTACCCTCTGCTCAGATTGGAATGGGACTTTCCATTGGAGTTTTTCAAAGTGGTTTGGATGGTAGCTTACTCAATCCATCTCAGTCAGGAGACCAGGCTATACCTTCTGGCGATGCCAAAGGATCAAATTTAGACTTTGGTACCGGTGTATATTTTAACACTCAAGATGTATACATTGGATTTTCTTCTCTTCATTTAACAGAGCCAACTATCGAATGGACCAATGGACAAGATTATGATTTGGAAAGACATTATTTTCTAATTGCAGGATATTTTCATGATATCAATAATGTGTTGTCATTAAATCCGTCATTATATTTAAAATCTGATGGTGCAACATCACAATTAGATATAAATTCCAACATAGTTTATACCAATCAAAACAATAATCAGATGTGGGGAGGCGTTAGCTACAGACTTGACGAAGGGATAATACTTCTTGCTGGAATGGATATTACAAAAGATTTACGTTTTGGTCTTGGATATGATCTTACTGTTTTAAATTCAATGAGTAACTCTTTGGAAATCATGCTTGGTTATAATTTTAAAATCAAAGCGAATAAATCTTTATCTGGATACAAAAATCCAAGGTTTTTATAATTAATTTTAACTCGCTTACAAGTGATAAAATAATATGAATATGAAAAAAATAATTTTAATGAGTTCTGTAGTAGCTATACTAGTAGCATGTGCAGGATCTGGAAATGGAGAATTAATAGGTGTTCAAGATAGGCCAGTATGGACACCAGAAGACCCATACGGTATGGTTTATATTCCGCAAGGAAGCTTCACGATGGGCCCTTCTGATCAAGATGTTCCATTTGCTAATGTTTCACAAGCTAAAACTGTTTCAGTGGGAGCTTTTTATATGGATGAAACGGAAATAACAAACAATGAATACCGTCAATTTACTAATTGGGTAAGAGATTCAATAATACGTTCTTTTTTAGCTAAGGCAGAACCTGAAAGATTTGCCAAAAAATATGAAGGTGGTGATATGAAAGGGGAGCCAATTACAACCGGAAATGCTGCTGCACCTTATAAAATTGATTGGAATGTTAATCTAAAATTAAAAGACGCAGATTGGGAAACAGAAGGTGTAGGTAATGTGAGAGATTTTCTTATGAGAAATAATGTTTATCTTGGAGATGATCAATTAATTGATGGTATTGCACAATTTAATACCACTTTGTACGTTTATTCCTATAGAGTTTTTGATGTTCAAAAGGCTTCAGTCAAAAGTCAAAGAATTAGTAATAACGGCTCTGGAGAAGGATCAGGAAGAAAAGACTTTATTCATACAGTAGAAGTCAATATATTTCCTGATACACTCACGTGGACTCACGATTATTCATATTCTTTTAATGATCCATATACGAAAAACTACTTTTGGCATCCAGCTTTTGATGATTATCCTGTTGTTGGCGTAAATTGGAAACAAGCAAATGCTTTTTCTCATTGGAGAACAAAAATGATGAATCAGTTTAGAAGAAAAAGCAAACAACCAACTTTACCAGATTTTAGACTTCCAACTGAAACTGAGTGGGAATATGCTGCAAGAGGTGGTTATGAATCTAGTCCATACCCTTGGGGTGGACCATACACAAGAAATGTATTAGGATGTTTTCTAGCTAATTTCAAGCCACTAAGAGGAAATTATGTTGATGACGGAGGTCTCAAAACAATAAAAGTTGCTTCTTACAATCCTAACAAGTATGGTCTTTATGACATGTCTGGTAATGTAGCTGAATGGACATCTAATGCATTTGATGAATCTGCTTTTTCATATACTCACGACTTAAATATGGATTATCATTACAATGCAGAAAATTGGGAAGATAGATCACTTGAAGAGGATATCAACGAAGTTATGAAAAGAAAGGTGATTAGAGGTGGTTCATGGAAAGATGTTGCATATTTTGTTCAAAATAGTACACGAACTTTTGAATATCAAGATACTTCAAAATCGTATATTGGCTTTAGATGTGTAGTAGATTTCTTAGGAAGAGATAAAAAAGATTTCAATAAAAATTAATAAACTAATTATAAAAAACTAAATATTATGAATATTACAGAGGCTAAATGGTACAAAGCACTAATGCCAAAATTATATGGGTGGGGTGCCGCAGTTGTTATTTTAGGAGCATTATTTAAGATTGAAGGATTCCCAGGAGCATCTTATATGTTGATTGCAGGATTAGGCCTAGAGTCAATTATTTTCTTTTTTTCTGCCTTTGAAAAACAACATGAAGAGCCTGATTGGTCTCTTGTATATCCTGAACTTGCAAATATGGAAGACCCTAATGCTGCAAAAAGACCAGCACAGCAATTAGATGATGCACTTGCAAAAGCTAAGATAGACAATGAGCTCGTTGAGAGTTTAAATGATGGGTTAAAAGCTTTTGGTGAATCTGCTAAACAACTTAACGAAACTGTTTCAGCAGCAGCAGGTATTTCTGAGTATAATGAACAGATACAGGAAGGTATTAAAAATATGAATGCTTTAAACTCATTATATGAATTGCAATTACAAACATCAAATCAGCAAATGGAAGCGACAACTATATTTTTGCAGAATTTGCAAACTTCAGTTGAAGATTCTAAAAAATTTCAAGAACAGGTAAGTTCATTAGCAGATAATTTAGAGAAACTAAATTCAGTATACGCTAATATGTTGAATGCAATGAATCCTAACAAATAGATTTTTTATTAACTATTAAAATTAACACATAAAATAATATGGCCTCAGGTAAATTATCGCCAAGACAAAAAATGATAAATATGATGTATTTAGTGTTAACAGCATTACTAGCTCTAAATGTTTCTAAAGAGGTTTTAAATTCATTTTTTGAAGTTAATAGAGGAATTGAAAATTCAACAGAAAGTTTTGATTTAAAAAATGATGAAACCTATTCTGATTTTGATCGTGCTGTTCAAAATAACCCTGAAAAATTCACAGATGTTAGAAATCAAGCATATTCTATTAAGTCAATTGTGGATGAGTTGTATATGTATGTTCAAGAAATGAAGTATGATTTAGTCAGTGAAGTTGACAAAGGAGTTGTTTATTTAGGTAATTCTCAAGAAATCTTAGATGATAAAGGAAAACCTAAAAAAGAATTAGCTATAAAAGATAAAAAATTTAGTGATCTGACAGATAAACAAAAATTGTTACCAATAGCTTATTTAGGTAGAAAAGATAATAGATATGGTTCATCAGATATTTTTATGCCAAAAACACAAGCTAAAAATAAACACAGAGCAACAATTTTAAAAAATAAGATTGTTGAGTATAGAGATTATGCAATTACATTAGCTGGAGACAATCAAACCTTAATTGACAAAATCAATGTAATATGCGATGTGTCTGATAGAGGATCAGGAAAGAAAAAACAAAGTTGGGAAGTTTATAATTTTTATGATATGCCATCTGTAGGGGCATTAACACTATTATCAAAAATTCAGCTTGATATTAGAAATATTGAAGCAGATTTAATCGATTATTTAAAGAAAAATATAGATTCTAAATCTTTAAAATTTGCAGATGCTATGGGTATTCAAATTCCTGAATCTAATTTTATATTAAGTGGTGATATGTTCAAAGCACAAATATTTGTCACTGCATTTAATAAAGATAGAAATCCAGATGTTTATGTAGGTGAATACGATAGTCTACCAGATGGGTCATATAAAATGAGAGGAAAGGAAGGTGTTGACTATCAAGTTGTGCCTGTGGAAAATGGTAGAGGGATATATGAAATTAGGACAGGTTCTCAAGGTCCTAAAAAATGGGGAGGTTTGATTTCTATGAAAACAGAAACTGGAACAAAATTTTACCCATTCATGGGTGAATATTTAGTAGCTTCCAAGCAAGGCGTTGCATCACCAACTAATATGAATGTCCTTTTTACAATGGTTAACAACCCTATAAAGGTTGCGGTACCAGGATACCCTGCTTCAGATATTATTGTTTCGTTAGTTGGTGGATCTTCTCAAGGAACAGTTTCTGCAATCAATAGAAATGAAGGAACGTGGACTGTAAAGCCATCATTTCAAGCTAAAACTCGAAAGAAACAAAGTAAGGAGTTTATTCAAATATCTGTTAGAGATGGTAATACAACAAAACTTATTGATAAAATATCATTTAAGATTTTGGACGTTCCAAAGCCTAGACCAACTGCAAAAAATATTCCCTATGAAAAGAATAATGTAAGTAGAGGGCAGCTTTTGGATGCACAGGCAATGGTGGCATTTATGGGTGATGATTTTTATTTTGATAGTAAAGAAGTTTCTTTCAGAGTAATTAGTTATGATGTAACTTTTACAAACACTGAAGGGACTTTTACAAGAGAAAATAAAGGAGCATTATTTAACGAAACTGCGAAGTCTGCCATTAGAAATACTGCAAATGATGGTATGATTACAATATCAAATATTAAAGTAAAAAGAAAATTAGACGGAGCACCAATAGAGTCATTACCTGAATCAAAATCTTACACAATAACTGGTTAATTTATAAAAGAAATATTATGAAAAATTTAAGTTTATTTTTATTTGGTTTTTTTATTGTGAATTCAGCTTATTCACAAACTGTTGACGAACCAACTATATATGAAATGAATAATGTATACAAAAAAAATCATCACATTGAAAAAAATGTCATTAAGCAGCCACATCTTAGAGAAGCTGATGTAATGTGGTCTAATAAAATTTGGAGAAAACTAGATTTACGTCAAAAGATAAATCATCCGTTTTATTATCCACAAGACAAAGGAGAACAATCAACAGTTGATAGAGATAATTTATTTTCATGTTTGTATCAAGCTGCTCTTGGAGAAGGTAACTGGGGCAACGAGGGAGGTGGTCAGCAAATTAGGGCATACGACGCTTTGAATAGCGATGAATTTGTCAAAGAGTTAAGTGCTGAGGAGTTAAGAAATATTGTTGAGGGTACAGTTGGTGATCCGATTCCTGTACTAAATGAATTTGGAGAAGAAACTTATGATGAAAATGGTGAACTTGTAACCAAACCTGGTTCTAGAGAAGCACCATTTAGAGCATCTGATATTAAAGAATGGAGGATTAAAGAACAATGGTTTTTTGATAAACAAAGATCAGTTATGGATGTAAGAATAATTGGAATATGTCCTGTAGCTGATGCTAGAGATCCTGTAAGTAAAAAACTTACAGGAGGTAAAACACCTATATGCTGGTTTTATTTCCCTGAAATAACTGATGTTTTGAATAATGCTCAAGTTTTTAATTTATTTAATAATGAAGCAGAAAATAGAACATTTTTAGACATATTCAGAAAACGACAATTTTCTTCTGTAATTTATAAAAGGGGAAATGCATATGACAGAAAAATTTCAGATTATATGATTGGTTTAGACGCATTACTTGAAGCAGAAAGAATTAAAGCAGAAATATTTAATTTGGAACACGATTTGTGGGAATATTAGAAGTTAATATTTAATTATTTATAAGCCCCTTTTTTTGGGGCTTTTTTCTTTTATGGAAAAAAAATACAAAATAGGAATTGTTGGTCTTGGTTATGTTGGATTACCTTTAGCGTTAGCTTTTTCTAAGTACTTTAAAGTTGTTGGATTCGATATCAATCCTTTGAGGGTTGAGTCATTAAAAAAATCTATAGATACTAATTGTGATCAAAAAAATATTATTAATGATAATATCAACTATTCTTCACAAATTAGTGATTTATCTAAATGTAATATTTATATAGTAACTGTTCCAACTCCTGTTAGCTTAAATAATGTGCCAGATTTATCTATTTTAGAAAAGGCAACCAAAATGATTAGTCCGCTTATTAACAAAAATGATATAATTATATATGAATCAACTGTATATCCTGGTGTAACTGAGGAGATATGTATTCCCAAACTTGAGGAATTTTCTAATATGAAACATAATAAAGATTTTTTCTGTGCATATAGTCCAGAAAGGATTAGTCCTGGAAATGAAAAATATTCATTAGAAAATGTTGTTAAAGTAGTTTCTGCATGTAATGAGAAAGTTTTAGACGAAGTGGTTTTGCTTTATGATAAGATAATTGATGCTGGTGTATTTAAAGCTCCTTCTATTAAAGTTGCAGAGGCTTCTAAGGTAATAGAAAATATACAAAGAGATGTTAATATTGCCTTAATGAATGAATTGGCTATGATGTTTGACAAGATGGATATTGAAACATCTCAAGTTTTAGAAACTGCAAAAACTAAATGGAATTTTTTGGATTTTAAGCCTGGGTTAGTTGGGGGTCATTGTATAGGTGTTGATCCGTATTATTTGTTGCATAAATCTATAAAAAGTGGGTATCTACCAAACTTATTGTCTACGTCTAGAGAAATTAATAATAAAATCCCCAAATTTATTGTTAAAAAAACTATTGATATGTTAAACAAATTTGATAAAAATATTAAAGATTCAAATATTTTAATTCTTGGCTATACTTTTAAGGAAAATTGTTCTGATATTAGAAATACAAAGGTAAAAGATATAGTATTGGGTTTAGAATCCTTTTATGCAAAAGTAGATATTTATGATCCTTATCTAAAAAACAACAATAATAATTTTATTTCAAATCCGTTTTTACTTGAAAAAAAATATGACGCTATATTAGTTGCAGTTGCTCACAACGAATTTTTAAATTATACAAATAATGATTTTAATCAAATATCAAAAGGAAAACTTGTATTTTTGGATATTAAAGGAATATATAAAGAATCAAAATGGAAATTATAATAATAAGAAAAGCATATGACTGAAGAATTAAATTTAAAAGACTTATTTGCAAATTTTATTAAGTTTAATATGAGAAATAAAAACATTATTTTTTTAATTGTTTTATTTGGAGTTTGCTCTGTTATTCTATATCAAAAACTTAAAAAACCATATTATGAAACAAAAGCTATATGTATGTCTGGTATTTCAGAATATGAAAGACAGGAACAAGTAGAAAACTTAAGTCAGCGAACCGCTATAGACTTAATTAATCATTTGCAAATAAATATAGATAATAAAGATTTTGGACAGCTATCAAAAATTTTAGGCGTAAAAAATGATGTTGCTTCTACAATAAAGTTTATTGAAGCAGAACAACTATACCAACAGGATATGGATGAAAAATATTATGCGCTAAATAAATTTGAAATTTCATTAACTGTTTTTGATAATTCAAAAATTTCAGAAATACAAAAAGGTTTGATTTATTATTTTGAAAACAATGATTTTGTTAAATCTTACCATCAAAGCTATATTAAGTCAAATAATAATATTATTAATGATGTAGAACGTGAAATAGAATTATTGGACCAAATAAGATTAGAAGGAGCCCAAAATAGTTTAGATGTAAGTTCTATAAACATTGTGAGTGGTAAAGAAGGAAAAGAATTAAGCAATCAAATAGTAACTTTAAGTCATCATAGAGAAGAAATTAAAATGAAGCAAGACTTACTCAAACCTCTTGTCTATGTTCAAGGTTTTGCAAATGTTGATAAAAAAGAAGATGAAATATTCATTTGGAGTATTCTTGGTGCTTTTGTTAGTTATCTTTTTTCTTTGTTGATTACATTTATTAAAGAAATAATTTAAAATGAAAATTGGTGTAATTGGTTCTGGCTATGTTGGTTTAGTTGCTGCAGCTTGTTTTGCAGAAATGGGTAACTATGTAAAATGCATAGATAATAATAAACAAAAAATAAATAATTTAAAAAAAGGTGTTATTCCTATTTACGAGCCTGGTTTAGCTAACCTAGTAAAAGAAAATCAAGAACGTAAATCACTAGCTTTCAGTACAGATTTAAATGACGCTTTACATGATTCAGAAATTGTATTTATTGCTGTTGGAACTCCAATGGGAGAGGATGGTTCAGCGGACTTACAATATGTTTTACAGGTTGCAAGAGAAATTGGAGAGAAAATGTCTAATGATATAATTATTGTCAATAAATCTACTGTTCCTGTAGGTACAGCTGATAAGGTTAGAAAAAATATACAAGAAATCTTAGATAAAAGAAATGTAAGTTTTAATTTTGATGTGGTATCAAATCCGGAGTTTCTAAAGGAAGGAGCTGCTATTAATGACTTCATGCATCCTGACAGAGTAGTTGTTGGGGCATCCAATCAGAATTCTATTAGTTTATTAAGAAATTTATACTCTCCATTTACAATTAGTAGTGATAGATTTATTGCTATGGACGTTAAATCTGCAGAAATGACTAAATATGCAGCTAATGCAATGTTAGCTACAAAAATTTCTTTCATTAATGAGATAGCAAATATATGTGAAAAAGTTGGTGCAAATGTGAATCAAGTACGCAAGGGAATTGGTAGTGATAAACGCATCGGATATAAATTTATATATCCAGGTTGTGGTTATGGAGGAAGCTGTTTTCCAAAGGATGTTAGAGCTTTAATAAATATTTCAAATTCATTTAAATATGATCCAGTGCTAATTAAATCTGTTGAAAATGTAAATAATAGCCAAAAAGAAATTTTATTTTCAAAATTAATTAAACATATTCCAAATCTAAAAAACAAAAAAATAGCAGTTTGGGGATTGGCTTTCAAGCCAGAAACTGACGACATGAGAGAAGCTCCTTCAATAAATTTAATTAGATCAATAAATAGTGCTGGGGGAACAGTGCATGCATATGATCCAAAGGCTACAGAAGAAGCTAAATATTACTTAAAAGGAATGAACGTAACTTATTTTTCTGACAAATATACTGCTTTAAATAAAGTCGACGCTTTAATATTGGTTACGGAATGGAAAGAGTTTAGAAGTCCAGATTTTTCATTAATTAAATCTAAAATGGCAGGTAACTTATTTATTGATGGAAGAAATCAATTTAAAGCAGATATAATGAATCAACTGGGATTTAAATATTTACAAATTGGTGTTTAATACGCTCAATTATTAATGTTTAAAAAAGAATATATTTCATTAAGTACTTTTATAGATTTTAGCTATATGTTTTTCTCAACTCTTATCAAAAAGGGTTTTGGATTTATAAGAGAGCTGATTCTCGCATTTTTTTTTGGATCATCTACCATATATGCAAATTATTTACTTTTAAGAACTGTTCCAGATTTTATTTCACAAATTACATTAGGAAATGCTTTACAGGCTAATATTATGCCAAAGTTTGTTAAACTTTATGAAAAGTATAAAATTCTAAATTTAAATGATGTATATAATTTCTCTAAAGTTTTTTCACTAAAGTTGTTTGTACTTATTCAATTTTTGCAGGTCACATTAATATTATTTTTGAGTCCTGAAAATATAATATTATATTTAATAGTTTCGATTATACTTAGTTTTATTTCAAGTTTAAACTTTTTCAACGCAATTTTTATGACAATTTTACAAGCTAAGGGAGACTTTAAAAAATTCTCAATCGCTACTACTTTCAATATATCAATTTCAACTATTTTACTCTATCCTTTAATTTTACTTTTTAATATAATCTCATATTCAACAAGTATTATAGGTGTTGTAATAAGTAGAATAATAGGAGTATTAAGTCTAGCTTTTTTATATGTTAAGCCTTTAATTAAAGAAAAAGGAAAACATAGTGTTTCATTAACATTCAAAGATTTTAATTTCTCAATATTAATTTTAGGTAATATTACACATATTATCATGTTATTGGGAAGACTTGTTGCTGGACTAGATGGAGGAAACAATATTGTGTTTTATACATATGCAGTAATCATTATAAATATTTTTTTTACTTCTATAGTTGTTAACATTAACACCTTATTATTAAAATTTATTTCTGTAAAAAAAAATATTAACGTTGTGCTAGGGTCTACTTTGTTGACAGCTATTTTAGGTGGATTATTTATTTATTTTATTTTGTATTTTAGCAAAGAACTCATCGAGATTATCTTTCAAAGAGGAAGCTTTACTTATACTGATACAATAGCAACATCAAATTATTTAAAAGATTTAAGTTGGAGTTTTATTTTAATTTTTATATCATCTTCATTATTTCAGACTTATTTTACTTTACCTGAAAATTACTTAAAAAGAAATACACCTAAATTAATTTTTCCGCTGTTTTTTACAATAATTATTCTATTATGCTTTTTTTTATTAAACGATTACACAGCTAAGTTAAATTCTATAATTATGATTTATAGTCTTTCTTCATTAAGTTTTGTTCTTTCTGTTTTTGCCTTTTTAAAATACTTAAGATATGAAAGTAAATAGTTTTTTTTATAAGATTTTTATCATGCTGGCTTGTGGGATGTTAGCGATTGGTAGATTATATGACGAAAGATTAGAGTTTTTTGAAATTAATATTAGTTTTTTAATGAGTATATCTTTCTTTTTGTTTAGCATTCCATTATTATTTTCAATAAAGAATGTTAAAGTATATAATACAAAATCATTGTTTTATTTGTTTTTCTTTACAATATTATTTTTATCTCCTTTATTAGCACTAAATTTTGGTTATAGTAGTTTTGGATTACAAAAGTACTTTAGTTTTATACTTATAGTTTTTCCTATAGTTGTTATAGTAATTGAAAAGTTTAATAGCAAGGAAATAAAATTTTTTTTTAAAGTTATTTTATATTTTATTGTAGTATTGTCTTTTCTAGGATTATTGGTTGTTGTAAGCTCAAATGAAAGATTAAGTGTTCTGGGAGGTGGACCAATAGTTTTCGCTAGATGGATGAATGTAGGTATAATTATTATATTCTTTTTGCAGAAAAGATTAAGTTTTAAGTTTATTTTTTTGATGTTATTTTTTTTAATATTGTCCTTAGCTGCAGGAAGCAGAGGGCCAATACTTTCTTTAATTGTAACTGCCTTATTATATTGCGTATTAAATTTTAAAAAGCTTTTTTTGCCAATAATTGTCTTATTAATTTCAATTGGATTTATAATTACAACTACTCAATTTAAAACCTCATTTCTTAATGTTGGTAAAACAAAACGCTTAATTACTAAAGATAGTAGATCAAAAAATGCCCGTCTTGTTTTTATATACAGATCTTTTGATTTGATCAAAGTATATCCTCTTGGAGTCGGATTAGGTAATTGGCAGACATATGCTAATAAATTTGATGCTAAACATTTATTAAAACATCAATATCCGCATAATCTTATACTTGAAATTTTTGTTGAGTTGGGTTTAGTAACGGGAATTTTATTTTTAATTGTTCTAATAAAGCTCATATTTTTCAGCTATAATAGAATGCAGAAATACAATTCACTACAAAATACATTTTTTCCTCTTTTGTTTTATTTACAATTTTATTTAATTTTAAATTCTTTTTTTAGTGGAAGTTTAGTTGACTCAAGATTACTTTTTGTTATTATGGCTATGATTTTAATTTATAATCCTGCTAATTTAAATTTAAATTTTAATGGTAAGTAAGTGGAGAAAGTATCATGGAGCATTGGTACCAAATTTAGCTCCTCATGAAGATTTGGATTTAACTGAAATAGTACATGAATTACGTTTACATAATGCCTTTTTTGCAAGATGGGTAACAGATTTTGATACATCCAAAAAAACTGATTTTTGGTATATTATACAAGATCAAGTTATGAATTTGAAAGATTACAGTACAAATACAAGAAATCAGATATCAAAAGGCTTGAAAAAATTCCAAATTAAAAAAATTAATAGAGAAGAAATGTCCTCTAATGCATATATAATTTACAAAAAGGCGTCATTAATTTATAACACCAAAAATAAAATATTATCTGAAAAAGTCTTTATTAATTTATTAACACAAAGTTTTGACTATTGGGGTATTTATAGAAATCATAAATTAATTGGTTTTTCCAAAAATAGAATGTATAAAGACTGCTGTGATTATTCAACTATAAAAATTTTGCCAGAATATGTTAAGGAATATCCCTTTTATGCTCTTTTTTATACTATGAATTTGTATTATCTTAATGAAAAAAAATTGAAATATGTAACAGATGGATCTAGAAATATATCTCATAAAACAAATATTCAACAATTTCTTTTAACGAAATTTAAGTTTAGGAAAGCTTATTGTAATTTACATATAAAATATAGTTGGAGTTTTGGATTAGTTGTCAAATTATTATTTCCTTTTAGAAAAATATTTAGTTATTTTGATAATTTATTGTTTAGAAATATTTTTTCAGTATTGTTTCAAGAAGAAATTTCAAGAAACTGTAAACAAAAATAGTATGTTAGTGATTTGTAATGGTACTTTTAAGTCTGGATCCTCTTGGTTACACGCTATTATATTAGAGATTTTTAGAGCCAAGAATAAGTCAATAAAAAGTATTCCTGAAAAATATAATCCTAATCTTAATTCTCCAACAAGAATTTTAGAAAAAAAAATATTTGATTTTTTAAAATTTGAGGATTTTATTACGAATCATTATGTAACAAAATCTCATTATTTTAGTAAAAAAATTTTAAACCAAAATTATTCAGATAATGTTAAGTTTATATTTATTCAAAGAGATATTAAAGATGCAATCGTTTCTCATTATTATCACGTTAAGCAATATCGGTATCCAAATATTAGCTTTGAAAAATATTTTAGATTTATTGGTAAATTTAAGGCATACGAAATTTCTTTATTTAACTTAAGATCCAAAAAATATTTTAAATCAGACTTAATTTTTAGTTATACTGACATTAAAAATGATTTTAATAATACTGTAGTTAATTTATGTAAAGTTTTAGGATTTAAAGATCTTTCAAAAGAAGATATTTTAAAAATTAAAGAGAATACATCTTTATTAAGAATGAGAAATGCGGCAAAAAAAGGTAAGAACAATTATTATCCTGAATTAGGCGATCAGAACTATAAAATGTTTCGTAAAGGATCAGTGGGAGAATGGAAAAAATATTACAATAAGAAAAATTTAAAACTAATAAATCAGATTATTGACTTTAATCCGCCATTATACATAAAAATATTTTATTTTTTTGTTTTTACTTTTAGAAGAAAAATTGGTTTTTAATGAATAATTTAGTTTCAATTATTACTCCATCATATAATTGTTCCAATTATATTGATTCGTGTATAAATTCTGTCATAAATCAAACATATACTAATTGGGAAATGTTGATTTTTGACGACTGCTCAACAGATGATTCTTATTCAAAAATTCAATCATTTGCAGATGCTGATAGTAGAATAAAATGTTTTCAAAATAATCAAAATATTGGTGCAGCTCTAACAAGAAATCTTGCGATTAAAAAAGCCAATGGTAAATACATTGCATTTTTAGATGCAGATGACTCATGGGCTGAAGAAAAATTATCTGTACAAATTAAATTTATGCTGTCTAACAAAATAGCTTTTTCATTTACCACATACGAAATGGATAATGGTAATGGTTTATCAAAACTTATAAAGGCTCCAAAAAAAATGTACTATAATGCGTACTTAAAAAATACAATCATAGGATGCTTAACTGTGGTGCTGGACAGAGAAAAAATTGGAAATATTGAAATGCCCAATATTCGATCTTCTCATGATATGGCTTTGTGGCTATCAATTATGAGAAGAGGATATGATGCTTTTGGTTTAGATATTAACTTGGCAAAATATAGAGTTTTATTAAATTCAAATTCATCTAGTAAAATAAAAGCCGCTAAAGATGTTTGGCGAGTATACAGAAGTATTGAAAAGCTTAATTTTGTTTATAGTTTATGGTGTTTCATGAATTATGCAGTGAATGCATTTAAAAAAAGATTATTTTGAAAAGAGTTTGTGATATATTAATTTCTTCTATCGGTCTTATTAGTTTAATTCCTCTATTTGTGATAATAAGTATTATTATAAAGCTTTCATCAAAGGGACCCGTCTTCTTCGTACAAAATAGAGTAGGCAAAAATGGTGATATATTTTCCATGATTAAATTTAGATCAATGACAATTCAACAAGATAATTTAAGTACTGTTTCAATTTATGGCGATTCGAGAATTACTAATTTTGGTTTTTTTTTAAGGAGATATAAGTTGGATGAGTTACCCGAGCTGTTTAATGTACTCAAGGGAGAAATGAGTTTAGTAGGACCTAGACCAGATGTGCCTGGTTACGCAGATAAACTAGTTGGAGAAGCTAAATTAATTTTATTATTAAGACCTGGAATAACAGGTCCCGCTACATTAAAATACGCAAATGAAGAAAAAATTTTAGCTTCATGTAATGATCCAGTTAAGTATAATGATGAGATTATTTATCCAGATAAAGTCAAAATAAATTTAGATTACTATTACAATAATTCAATTTGGATTGACTTTAAGATTATATTTGCTACTATTTTTAGAAAAAATTACTAATTGAAAAACAATAAAAAAATATGGTTATCATCTCCAAATATGGGAGGGGCTGAAATAAAGTATGTACATGAGGTTTTTGATAGTAATTGGATTGCTCCTGTTGGTCCATACATAGATAAATTTGAAAATGGGCTATCATTAATTTCAAATAATTATCACTTTGCAGCACTTAGTAGTGGAACAGCTGCTATTCATTTAGCGTTAATTTTGTTAAATATTAAATCTGGTGACAATGTGATATGTTCATCATTTACTTTTGCAGCTTCAGCAAATCCGATTAAATATTTAGGAGCAAATCCGATTTTCATTGACAGTGAAGAACAAACATGGAACATGTGTCCAAAGTTACTTGAATTAGCCATAATTGATAGCATAGAAAAGGGAACTATTCCCAAGGCAATTATATTAGTACACTTGTATGGGATGCCTGCAAAAATTAATGAGATTATAAAAATAGCAGATACATACAGTATACCTGTTATTGAAGATGTTGCTGAGGCCTTAGGCTCAAAATATAATGGTATTCCTTTAGGGACTTTTGGTAAATTTGGTATATATTCATTTAATGGTAATAAAATTATTACTGCCTCTACAGGAGGAGCTTTATTTTCTAATGATAAAAAAATAATAGATAAGGCAAAGAAACTTGCTACTCAAGCAAGGGAGGAAGCTGCTCATTATGAACACATTGATGTAGGATATAATTACAGATTGAGTAACATCTGTGCCGCTATAGGATTTGGTCAATTACAGTATTTGACTAAAAGAATAAATAAAAAGCGATATATCTTTAATTTTTATAAAAATAGTTTGTCTGAGATTGATGATATAATTTTTTTAGATGAAAATGATAATATATTCTCAAATTTTTGGTTAACTACCATACTTTTAAAAAAAGGATCTATAATAGATCGCGAATATTTACGTTTAAGTCTTAGCAAATCTAATATTGAAACGCGTCCATTATGGAAGCCAATGCACTTACAACCAGTTTTTAAAGACAGTTGTGCATATGTAAATGGTGTTTCTGAAGATTTGTTTAATAGAGGTTTATGCTTACCATCAGATACTAATATGAAAGATGAGGATTTAAATGTTGTAGTGAATAAAATAAAAGAAATTTATGCGACTTAGATTACAAAATCTACAAAGATTTCATAAACAACTAATTATGTTGTTGGTTGATATATTTACTTTAGTATTAGCACTATGGTTAGCTTTTGTTTTAAGATTAGGTGATCCTTTTCCTTTAGATTACATAATCTCCTCATGGTGGATTTTTCTAACTTTACCTTTAATTACAATTTTTTTGTTTATAAAGCTAGGGCTTTATAGAGCTGTTTTGCAATATATTGGAGTCAAGATCATACTAACCACTTTTCAAGCCACTACTATTGCTTGCTTAATAGTTGGGTTTTTTATGATGTTTTTTCGCGAACCTAATCTTCCTAGATCTATTTTTCCAATTTTTTGGTTTATCATTAATATTTTTGTTATTACAACAAGATTTTTGATCAAGGCATATTTATATTCATGGGACAGTTTTATAAGTTCGAGAAAGAAAACTTTAATTTATGGGGCTGGGGATGCTGGTGTTCAACTAGTTGAAAGCTTAAAAAAAAGTTCTATTTATTTACCAGTTGCATTTATTGATGATGACACTTCAAAACAAGGAACAATAATTAATCATTTGGAAGTGTTCCCTTTTAGTAAAATAAATACACTAATTAAGAATGAAGATGTAAAAGTTTTATTATTTGCAGTTCCTTCTGCTAATATAATAGAAAGAACTCAAATTCTTAAAAAGTTAACAAAGTATCCAATTGAGGTTAAATTATTACCTTCAATTGATAATTTAAGTAATGGTGCAGTTTCAATAGATAATATAAAACATGTTGAAGTTGGTGATATTTTGGGGAGAAATGTAGTTTCACCAAAAAGAGAATTACTTAAAAGAAATATTTCACAAAAAAATATTTTAATTACAGGAGCAGGTGGTAGTATAGGTTCTGAGCTTTCCAGACAAATTATGAAACTTAACCCTAACAAAGTTATACTAATGGATAATTCCGAGTATAATTTATACAACATACATTTTGAGTTAAGTAGCCTAGAGTATAATTGTGAGATTATACCTTCATTATGTACTGTAACTAATTATCATCAATTAAAACAAATTATTAAAAAAAATAATATACACACAATATATCATGCTGCTGCATATAAACATGTTCCTATGGTAGAAATGAATGTTGTTTCAGGAACCTATAATAATGTTATTGGGACATATAATGTTGCTAGAGTAGCTGACGAAGAAAAAGTTGAAAATATGGTTTTAGTTTCAACAGATAAGGCTGTTCGTCCTACAAATGTTATGGGGGCATCAAAAAGAATGTCAGAGCTTATTCTTCAAGCATATTCTGATAAAAGTAAGTGTTGTTTTTCTATGGTTCGATTTGGTAATGTGTTAGACTCAGCAGGATCTGTTGTACCTCTTTTTAGAAATCAAATTAAAACAGGTGGTCCAGTAACTGTAACACATAGAAATATTACAAGATATTTTATGTCAATTCCTGAAGCTGTAGAATTAGTTTTACAGTCAGGGGCAATGGCAAAGGGCGGAGATGTATTTGTTTTGGATATGGGAGAACCTATCAAAATTATCGATTTAGCTTACAAAATGATTCATTTAAGTGGTTTAAAACCAATAGATAATGAAAACCCTGATGGAGATATTAGAATAGAGTTTACAGGTTTACGCCCTGGAGAGAAACTGTATGAAGAATTATTAATTGGAAGTGATGTAGTACAATCAGAACATTCGAGAATTATGCAAGCAAAAGAAAATAAGCTTTCATATGAAGATGTTATTTACTGTGTTAATATTATTAAGTCTGCCAGAGAAAAGCAGGATGAGGTGGTTGTTAAAGAACTATTGTTAAAATATATTGATGGATATACATCAGAGGAGGATTAAAAAGCATATTTTTACTTTATGAACATAATAGTATTTGGTGCAGGTACTTTTGGTACAGCAATCGCAAAAGCTTTATCCTCAAATAATAAAAATAATGTTTTATTATTTTCTGAAAACCAATCTAAAGTAAATGAAATAAATTCATTTAATACAAATAAGTCTTGTTTTCCAAACAAGCACTTACCAATTTCTGTTCAAGCAACAAATAATAATGATGATTTGTGTTACGCAGATGTTATTTTTATAGCATACCCATCAAATATAGTTATAGATAAAATTCAAAAATTTTATAAAAAATTTAAAAATAATGTTCTTATTGTAAATCTTTCAAAAGGTCTTTTAGAAGGAGGAACAACAGTTGTAGAATGTATAAAGAAAGAGTTTAAGTTAAAAAACATCGTTACTCTCAAAGGTCCTTCTTTTGCTATTGAGCTAATGGATCATGCAAATACCTTATTAACTTTAGGATATACAACACAAGATCAGCTTAATACAATAAGTGAGATTATTAAAAATACTGTATTACATATTGATTTTACTAAAGATATTCGAGGTGTAGAAATTCTAAGTTCACTTAAAAATATTTATGCAATATTTTTAGGAATCGTTGATGCCAAATATAATTCATCAAACACTAGATTTATGATATTAACTAAGGCCTTTTCAGAAGTTAGACTAATATTAAAAGAGCTTGGAGGTTGTGAATCAACATTATTTTTATCATGTGGTTTTGGTGATTTATGTTTAACATCATTAAATGATCTAAGTAGAAATAGAACATTAGGATTATTAATTGGAAAAGAGTTTTATAACGAAGATTATAAATCAAATTCAGTAATTCTTGAAGGCCTAAATGCTATAAATATGGTGTATCAATTAGTTGATAGTAAAATTATTGTTGAATTACCTATTTTGGCTAAATTATTTGATTATTTCTCAGGCAAAACAAAAGAAATAGACGTAGATTTTAATGACTTTTCTAATGTAAATTCTGTTTAAATGAAAAATATTTTAATTGTTTTTGGTACTCGTCCTGAAGCTATAAAAATGGCTCCTGTTGTAAAAGAATTTAAAGATAATATTAATTTTAACACTAAAGTTTGTGTAACAGCACAACATAGAGAAATGCTTGATCAAGTTTTAGAGTTTTTTGATATTCAAGCTGATTATGATTTAGATTTAATGAAACCTAATCAAAATTTACATAATCTTACTGCAGAAATTATTTTAGCATTAAAAACTATTTTAGAGAAATTTCCTGCAGATTTTGTTTTTGTACATGGTGATACAACAACAACTATGGCTTCTAGCATTGCTGCTTTTTATTCAGGAGCAAAAGTCTGTCATGTTGAAGCTGGCTTGAGAACTTATGATAAATATGCGCCTTTTCCGGAGGAGCTAAATAGACAAATTTCAGCTAGAATTGCAGATTATCATTTTGCTCCAACTTTAAAGTCGCAAGAAAATCTTTTAAAAGAAAATATTTCAATTGAAAATATTTTAATTACTGGAAATACAGTGATTGATGCATTATATTATGCTGTAAAAAAAGTTAATTCTATTAATAATAATACAATTGAAAGCTTAAAAAATATGATAAATTTTAAGAAGGATATAGTTTTAGTTACTGGACATAGAAGAGAAAATCACGGAAAAGGTTTTATAAATATTTGTAAAGCCCTTAAAAAAGTTGCTGAGCAAAATAGTGTTCAGATTATTTATCCTGTTCACATGAATCCAAATGTGCAGAAACCGGTAAATGAAATTTTAAAAAATGTAAATAATATATTATTAATTGACCCTTTACCATACGAGGCTTTTCTTTGGTTAATGGAAAAGTCAAAATTAATTATTACAGATAGCGGAGGAATTCAAGAAGAAGCACCCTCTCTAGGAAAACCAGTTTTAGTAATGCGTGAAACAACTGAAAGACCTGAGGCTGTAGATGCCGGTACTGTAATTCTTGTAGGCACAAATACTGAAAGAATTATACAGGAAGCCAATAATTTGTTACAAAATGATAGTGAGTATGAACGAATGAGTAAGTTACACAATCCATATGGAGATGGCAAATCAAGTAAAAGAATTTTAAATTTTTTATTAAAGAAATAATATGTCAAATTTTAAATTAGTTATGATGGGTTTGGGGTATATTGGACTTCCAACTGCTGCTGTTGTTGCAAATAGAGGCATTAATGTTTTGGGAGTTGATGTCAATGAATCAGTGGTTAACACTATAAATGAAGGCAAAATACATATTGTAGAACCTGAATTAGATAAATTAGTAAAAGATGTTGTAGAAAAGGGACTTTTACAAGCAAGTTTAACCCCAGAGGAAGCTGAAGTATATTTAATTGCTGTTCCAACTCCTTTTAAAAACAATAATAAACCAGATTTACAGTATGTTGAGTCAGCTACTAGAATGATTTTGCCAAAACTAAAAGAGGGCGATTTATATATTATAGAATCTACTTGTCCGGTTGGAACAACTCAAAAAATGGCCAACATAATTTTTGATGAGCGTCCAGAGCTAAAAGATAAAATAAATATAGCATATTGCCCTGAAAGAGTTTTACCAGGCAAAGTAATTTTTGAGTTAGAAAATAATGATAGAGTAATTGGTGGAATAAATGAAAGTTCTACATTTTTAGCAATGAACTTTTATAAAAAGTTTGTTAAAGGGAAACTACATTCAACTAATGCTAAAACAGCTGAGATGTGTAAATTAGTAGAGAATTCATCGCGAGATGTAAGTATCGCATTTGCAAATGAACTGAGTATAATTTGTGATAAAGCCGATGTTAATGTGTGGGAGTTAATAAATTTAGCAAACAAACATCCAAGAGTAAATATTTTACAACCTGGAACTGGTGTTGGAGGGCATTGTATTGCTGTTGATCCTTGGTTTATTGTTTCAGATTTTGAGAAGGAAGCTAAAATTATAAGAAATGCTAGAGAAATAAATAATTACAAGACTAATTGGGTGATTGAAAAAATTAAATCTACTGCATTACAATTTGAATTAAACACTAGAAAAAAACCCGTTGTTGCATTAATGGGTATGGCATTTAAAGCTAATATAGACGATTTAAGAGAATCTCCAGCACTACAAGTAGCAGAAACACTTTTGTCTAAAGATTTCTGTGATCTTGTTTTTGTTGAGCCTAATATATTAAAACATGATGAGTATAATTTAACAAAATTATCAGAACTTGATAAAGTCGATATTGTTGCATATTTAGTTGCTCATAAAGAATTCATTGATTTTAAAACCTCAGCATTAGAACTTGATTTTTGTGGTGTTAAAAAAAATAATTTTGAGAAATTTATTTAGAACTTTCAAATCAAGTGAAATATTAAATAAAAGTTCTCATGCACTTTTATTTAAATTAGCAGGTTCTTTTTTCGGTTACCTTTTTCTTATTCTAATCACAAGGCTATATGGCCCTGAATCGTGGGGTATATTTACTATTTGTCTAGCCATCTTAAGTATATCTTCAATGGTTAGTAGAGCGGGTATTGATATTGCAATTATTAAGTTTGTATCCGCCCTAAGTAATAAAATATCTGATATTAAAGGAATATACTCAATTAGCTTGAGGATTATTTTTATTTTTTCTTTTCTTTTTTCACTAATATTATATTTGACTTCTGATTTTATTTCAGATCAAATATTTAAACAAGAAAATTTATCTATATATATTAAATATCTTTCTTTTGCGGTTATTCCATTCTCAATTTTAAATACTAATGTTAGTACTTTTAGAGGATTAAAAAAAATTAAAGAGTTTGCCTTTTTTCAACATACCTCTATTTACCTATCAGCAATATTTATATTTTTATTAATTAATTTTTTATTAAAAATTTATCATTTTTCTGTACCAATTTTTTCATATTTAATTGCTTTATCTTTAATGATGATTATTACATCATTTCGCATATTTAAAATTTTCAAAAAAGTTATATCTAATTATGCTATTTCTTATAAAACGCTTTTGAAAACATCATATCCAATGATGTTTTCATCTTCTATTTTATTATTAATGGCATGGTCAGATTCTATTATGATAGGAATATTTAAATCTGAATATGATGTTGGTATATACAGCGTTGCATTAAGATTAGCCATGACAACTGGAATTATTTTAGGAGCTGTAAATAGTATATTAGCTCCAAAAATTTCAGAATGTTATAACAATAATAGATTAGATGAATTTAAAAAGTTAATCAAACACTCAACAAAGATCATTTTTTTAACTACACTTCCAGTAATAGTAATAATGTTTTCATTTTCAAAGTTTTTTCTCTCTATTTTTGGTCCGCAGTTTGTTGTTGCTCAGTATACATTAATTATACTTCTGGCTGGTCAGACAGTAAATGCTATGTCTGGTTCTGTAGGTTTTATTTTACAAATGACAGGCAAAGAACGTGTTTATCAATATATTTTATTGGTAGCATTATTTTTTAATATATTGTTGAATATTTTTTTAATTCCAAAATATGGTATAGA